>NZ_CP068083.1:2567651-3209563 GCF_016725325.1 Sphingobacterium spiritivorum | reverse complement strand
ATAATCTCATGCTGAAGTTTCAGGTATTTATTTTTAAAATGGAGCTGACCATATACAAGGGAAACGGGAAAAAACAACATTATAAATAATACTGCTTTGATTCGGGAAGATATAGGTTTATTCATATAGCAGACGTAGGTATTACTGAATTGATACAACAAATTTACTTCAGACCAGATCATTAAAAAAATACTTCTTTAGAAGTATTTTTTTAATGATCATAAGATCAGATCAGCCCCTGAAGAATACTGTTTTTGATGAGTTGTGCCGTATTCTTGCAGCCTGCCTTAAACAATATATTCTGTCTGTGTTTTTTCACAGTAACCGATGCAATAAACAATTTATCGGCTATCTGATTATTACTAAGGCCCTCTGCTATCAACCTGATAATATCAATTTCACGCTTCGAGAATTTAGTATCTTTCTTCTCCTGCATATCCACATTCAAATGAATAAAAGAAGGTTCTCCATAAAGTCCGATCAGTGAAATTTTATTTGTATTCTCTTTAGCGAGATGATCAATACGTGTATGAATATTTAAAGATTTGCCAAACTTTCCGTTATCATCCAGCGTCAAAATCAGTGCCTGATGGTTGAATAACACATATCCGCTATCCTTCGTAAATGCCCTGAAACAATAACTTATTTTATAATGGAGCAACTTATCTGAACCGATATTATTATTAAAGAAATCTGCTATTTTAGACTCTGCCCTGGATACAAAATCCAGATCATCCGGGTGGACAAGCTGAAGGATATCATCGAAAGTTACAGTATCCGGATCCGATCCGTGCAGATCGTATATAGCAGGACTGATATGAGATAGGGACATATCATAGAAGTCCACGATATAATAATAAAAAGGCCCCGAACTGGTGATTGTATTGGCAAGTTCCTGAAACCCGTTTTTAGAAAAAGAAGTCGTTTTGACAGCACGGGAACTCTGCCAGATATGATGCAATTTTTGTATTTCAGTATTCATACAGCAGAGTGGTTAATAAAAATTGGATACACTAAAGTATTAATTATTTATCACTTACATCTTTCTTTTAACCGGTAATCAGAAAGAAAGTAAAATATGCTGTATGAACATCCTTATAAAACCTATTGTGCAGGCACCCATTTTTGGGCGTACAGAATTTCGTCTATCGTCTTATACAATTTTTCCAGTTCAACCGTACCGCGGTTTCCATAGTCACGGATTTTCTTTACTTTATCATTCTGATAGCGGATTTCTAAATGTACAGCAGGCAGATCCGAAACACCTCTGTTACCATAATCATCCTTCAATTCCGGAAATTGTAACTCATTAAGCTGTTTAATTATTTTGTTCAGATCACCTGTACTGATCTGCGTAGCATACTGCCCTTTAAGTCCGTTTTTCAAAAAATTATCAGCATCCAGTTGCGCAGCACCATTCTTACTGATCTTCAGTACAAAGACCGGACAGGTTCCGAAACAAGGTTTTCTGCTAAAACTGATTTCCTCAATTTCGTATTTCTTATTTGCTGAACTATCGGTTTTGTAACTTTTGCAAGAGATAAAAAGTAAAATTGTGAAAGAAAATAACAGATATTTCATATAATGTAGATATAGTAAACTATCCAAAAATAGACATAAATCCCCGGATTTACCGGGGTTTTATATACTATACTATTCGGAAACCTTATTTCCACCAATGGTAGTAATTGTGCAATCCGTCATATTCAAATCCACAACGCGGATACAACGTGTTGCCAATGGCATTAGTTTTTTCTGTTTCCAGCATCAGTCCACAGGCATCTGTCTGTTCACACCACTGCTTACATCTGTCAATCAAGGCTACTGAAAAACCTTTCCCCCGGTGCTCCGGATGAACATACAGATCACTCAAAAGCCATTGCTTTTGAAGTTTGGTATAGTGAAACAATTTATATAACTGCACAAACCCTACAGCCATCTTTCCCTCAAAAAGCAAAAATATGTGCGATTCATCATTCAGTATTCTTTCTCTCAAAAATTTCTTACCTTTTTCTACATCCGATTCCTGACGGTAAAAAACACGGTAAAGATCAAATAGTTCTGCTGCCTGATCCAGATCTTCAAGGACCACTTTTTTAATGTTGTAATTCATATTCCTATTATTTGTTATTAATTTTCAACAAACATATGCGTTATTTGGACTACCTTTGTAGTCCACAATAAAACCAATAAGTAGTCCAGTATGTTTCCGTTTGAGTCAGTCATAACAATAGAAAGAGCACACAAAAATCCGGTTTACCTGCAGATAGCAATCGCAATCAGTAAGGCTATACGAAATGGTATCCTGAAGCCGGGAGCTGCATTACCTGGTAGTAGGGAGATGGCTCAAAAACTAGGTTTGCACCGCAAAACCGTACTCGCTGCTTATGACGAACTTATTGCTCAGGATTATATAAAAGCAATTCCCCGGAAAGGAATTTATGTATCGGAACAACTTCCCCTGTTAAAACCAAAAAAATGGAACAGCGAACGCATGCATAATGCTTATGGATACCGTTTGGAAATTCCCGGCGAACATCGTGTACAACCTACTGTACAGGAAGATCACACAGCGATTCTTAAATTAATCATTGATGACGGATATCCGGATGTACGTCTCTCTCCTATTGATACGCTACTAAAATCATATCGGTTTATTCTGACTAAAAAAAATAACATCGAACAGAGTAAAGAAGACAATGCACGAGGCTCTATCCGGTTACGGGAGCAACTGAAATTATTACTTTCAGAAACGAGAGGAATAAACATTGGTAAAGAAAATATACTCATCACCCACGGTGCACAGATGAGCATCTATATTGCTGCCCACCTCCTGACCTTTAAGAATACACAGGTGATAGCAGGTGATCCCGGATATGCCACAGCAAATAAGGTTTTTACAGATATGGGAGCAACTGTGATCAGCGTACCAGTAGATAAGTATGGGCTGGATATCGATGCGATAGCACATATTTGTACACAGCAAACTATTCATTTCGTATATGTTATTCCTCACCACCATTATCCGACAACAGTCACTTTAAGTACTGAACGAAGAATGCGCTTACTGGAGCTGTCTAAATACTATAATTTTGTAATTATCGAAGATGACTACGACTACGATTATCATTATGATTCCGCACCCTATCTTCCACTTGCAAGTGCCAATCATGAAGGAAGAGTGATCTATATCGGATCATTTTCTAAGATACTCGCACCCTCCATACGCATAGGTTTTATGATTGCTCCGGGCAATTTTATCAATCAGGCCGCAAATTTCCGAAAATCCATAGATGTTGGAGGCGATATGTTTATGCAGGATGCGCTGGCTTCCCTTATTCAGGAAGGAGAACTCAAGCGTTATATTACAAAAGCAAAGAAAGCATATCACCTGAGAAGAGACCATCTGTATGATCTTATTACAAAAAAAACAAGTCCCTATGTCTCACTTAGTTTGCCCGGTGGTGGAATGGCCATGTGGGTTCAACTGGATAAAAAGATTCCTGTCCGCCAACTTCATGAAATGTTACTCCGAAACGGTATAAAAATAAAAGTCATAAACGAAGAATGGAATGCATTCCGTTTCGGTTTTGCCTCCTTAAATCAAACTGAAATAGAAGAAGTCATAGATACAATCGAAATGGCCATCCCCAAAATTATAAGCTGACAGTTGAATACTTACACATTTGCAGTCAAACTATCTTAAAATTATCAGGTTTCTCTATTTTTCCATTTGACAAACTCGTTTCTCATACAATGACCACAGGGTCGGTATCCGGATAACAGTGCCTCTTTCTCAGAAGCAAAGAAAACCCGGTTCTTACGAAGCATCCTTTTCCCGGATCCGCAAGATAGTTTACCGTATATTTTTAATTTAACATGCCCCGCAAAGCATATTTCAGCCGTCCGGATTTTACTTCTTACTTCTCCATCTTCATATATACTGTGGCGGATTGGCATCAGCTAAGTGCATCATGAAAAATAATTCCCAATGTATAGCGTTCACCACTATGCACCTCACTTACACCATGTTTCATATTAGCACGGTAATACCCCCTTGTTCCTTTCACAGGTCTGAAATTGGTCGTAAAAATCAGAATATCTCCCTTTTTTGGTTTCAATACAATAGCCTGTGACTGAGCTCTGGGTATCTGCTGCAGCAATACAAATTCTCCTCCCGTAAAATCCACCTCCGGTTCACTCAGAAAAAGAAGAATCTGCATAGGGAAATAAACTTCGCCGTACAGATCCTGATGCAGCGTATTGAATCCGCCAGGTCCGTATTTTAAAATCAGAACAGTAGCTTTAGTTTGCTGCAGATCATGGCATTGCTTCATCAGCACTTCATGTTCAGCCGGAAATTCGACCTCAATATGTAATGCACGATTCCAGGCATTAGCTACTGTTGCAAGATACGGATAAACCGTTTTTCGGATTTTTGCAATAAGGTCCGGAAGCGGATAATCAAAATACTTATACTCTCCTTTTCCAAATCGATAACGCTCCATCACTACTGTTTTCCGGTAAGCATCCGGATGGTAATAATTTGCTTTCAGCTCCTCACATTCCTGATCCGTAAGAACATCCGAAAGGACAGCATAGCCTTTATCGTGAAGCTCTGATGTAATGTGATTCCAGTTTAATTCTCCTGTTTCTTTCATCTATTATTGTTTTGATTTTATAGCACAAACATATAGAGCATCCTGTAGTAAAAAAATCCGTTTTCTGCTCTTTTAACGGCTGTTTTTTGCTGTTTTAAAATTTCCCTCCAACTGCGGATTCCGTATATTTATTCCCTTTGTTTTTAAAAGTTTTTGAGCAATTATTTGCAAGATTAAAAATCAAAAGATATATTTGCAGAGTCTTCAGCGGAAGACAACCTAATCATTATCTCTCTATATCGTAGGGTTTTGATTTATAAAGAAGTGGCGAGAGACTGGCTCAATGACCCACTGGCAACCTTCAAAAAACGTTTGAAAAGGTGCCAATTCCTGTCCGAAGCAATGTTGCTTTGGAGCATATAAATGAAAAGGCTATGAACATTACATTTTACAATTTCACATCATTCGGAACATCCTCAAAGCAGGATACCAATCCTTTGTCATACCATTCTGTGTTGTTTTCCAACCGAATGCGAATGTACAATGCGATGTGTTGCTAAGATTTTCTCTTATCCCTCAGCACGGCTATCTCACGCCTAAGACACAGGAGTGAGCAGCAACAAGTGTATTCTTTTAATCAATAATTTCATTACAATTTTAAACTCCCAAAGAAATGTCAGAAAATACAAACTTAAAATTTGAAACACTACAAGTACATGCAGGTCAGGTAGCAGATCCGACCACAGGATCCAGAGCAGTACCTATTTACCAGACAACATCTTATGTATTTGAAAATGCGGAACATGGTGCTAACTTATTTGCCCTGAAACAATTTGGCAATATCTACACCCGTATCATGAATCCGACAACAGATGTATTTGAAAAACGTATTGCTGCATTAGAAGGTGGAGTAGCAGCTGTGGCAGTCGCATCAGGACAGGCAGCCCAGTTTATTGCACTAAACAATATCCTCGAAAGCGGCGAAAATTTTGTAGCCGGATCCAACCTTTACGGCGGGACTTACAACCAGTTTAAAGTTGCTTTTAAAAGATTAGGTATAGAAGTTCGTTTTGCACAAGACAGTGAAGCTGAACAAATAGAATCACTTATCGATGACAAAACCAAAGCTATCTATATCGAGACCATCGGTAATCCGAGTTTCAACATTCCTGATTTCGAAAAAATCGCAGCTGTAGCTAAAAAATATGATATTCCTTTGATTGTAGACAATACATTTGGTGCAGGAGGTTACTTATTCAAACCATTGGAACACGGAGCACATGTAGTCGTTGAATCAGCTACTAAATGGATCGGCGGACACGGTACCAGTATTGGTGGCGTTATCGTTGACGGAGGAAATTACAATTGGGGTAATGGTAAATTCAAACAGTTTTCAGAACCTTCTGAAGGATATCACGGATTAGTTTTCGCAGATGTATTCGGTCCTGATGGTCCTTTTGGAAATATACAGTTTGCGATCAGAGCACGTGTTGAAGGTCTTCGTGACTTTGGCCCTGCCCTGTCTCCATTCAATTCGTTCTTATTGTTGCAAGGTCTCGAAACATTATCACTGCGTGTACAACGCCATGTAGATAATGCACTCGAAGTAGCACAATGGCTGGAAGCACATCCACAGGTGGAAAAAGTAAGCTACCCGGGATTAAAAAGCTCTCCATATCACAACAATGCACAGAAATACCTCAGAAACGGATTCGGAAGCGTTCTTTCTTTTGCTATTAAAGGAGACCCTCAAAAAGCAAACGAATTTATTGACAGTCTGCAACTGATCAGCCACCTGGCCAATGTCGGAGATACCAAATCTCTTATTATCCATCCTGCAGCTACTACACACCAGCAACTGAGCGAAGAAGCACAGATTGGTGCAGGAGTATATCCGGGCCTGTTGAGAATATCCGTTGGTATCGAACATATTGATGATATCAAAGCTGATCTTCAGCAAGCATTTGAAAAGATTAAATAATAAGGCTTTAAAGACTGTTCTACAGCCTGCAAAGCATATATTTTTCAAAGAATATGTAATCCCCTTCATCGGGGAAAATACAATAAAGCATAAATGAGTAGCAAAACTTTTAAATATACTGAACCATTTGTATTTGAGAACGGCAAGCAGATCGATGATCTGCAGATTGCCTACCATACCTATGGAAAGTTAAATGCGGATAGAGATAATGTCGTCTGGGTATGCCATGCCCTGACGGCAAATTCCGATGTGTTTGACTGGTGGAAAGGACTATTTGGAGAAAACGATCTCTTCAATCCCCGGGATTATTTTATTGTTTGTGCCAATGCACTGGGTTCGCACTATGGATCTTCAGGCCCTTTATCTGTCAATCCACAGACAGATCAGCCTTATTACTTGTCCTTTCCACAGTTTACAGTACGTGATATGGTACAGGCAAACCAGTTGCTGGCCGATCATCTGGAGATACAAAATATCAACATCCTGATTGGCGGTTCATTGGGAGGACAACAGGCGCTGGAATGGGCAGCTTCCGCACAGATCGACATTTCCCATCTTATAGTTGTGGCGACCAACGCCGTACACTCCCCATGGGGAATAGCCTACAATGAAAGTCAGCGGTTAGCCATCACTGCCGACCGTACCTTTTATGCCAACAAACCTGATGGCGGAGCCAAAGGACTGAAAGCAGCCAGAAGTCTGGCCCTGCTATCCTATCGTTCATATGATACCTATGCAGCTTCGCAGGAGGAATCTGACAATGAAAAAACTGATCAGTATAAGGCCTCATCTTATCAAAGCTATCAGGGTGAAAAACTGGTAAACCGCTTCAATGCGTACAGCTACTGGTTCTTATCCAAAGCTATGGACAGTCACCATCTGGGGCGTGGCCGTATTTCTGCAGCGCAGACATTACAGGAACTGAAGCAAAAAACACTGGTCATCGGTATCACGACAGATGTATTATTTCCACCGGTAGAGCAGCAATTCATTGCACAGCATATTTCAGGAGCAGAATATTATCAGCTGGATTCCCTGTATGGACATGATGGATTTTTGATCGAGACTAAAATACTGTCTTCAATCATCTCCGGGTTCCTGACAGCGGAATTTGCAGAAGATAAATCAATAGAATTAACAACAGTATAAGAATAAAGATATTTATTAAAATCAAATGAGTAAGAAGTTAACGTTAGGCATGTTTGGATTTGGGGTAGTAGGACAAGGCCTTTATGATATAATAAAAACAAAGAATTTAAATTTAGAGATCAAAAAGTTTGTGATCAAAAATGCGGACAAAAAACGTTCTCTGCCTGCAGAATTATTTACAACAGATCCGGCTGCTATACTGGATGATCCGGAAATCAATACCGTTGTCGAATTAATTGACGATGCAGAAGCCGCTTATCAATTTACAGTGACAGCTCTTAAATCCGGAAAAAATGTGGTGTCAGCAAATAAAAAGATGATTGCAACACATCTGGAAGAACTCACAGAGATCCAGCAACAGACCGGTACAAGCCTGCTCTATGAAGGAGCTGTCTGTGGAAGTATTCCCATTATCCGTAATCTGGAAGAATACTATGACAATGAACTTCTACATTCAGTAAGTGGTATCTTCAACGGATCTTCTAACTATATTCTGTCCAAGATATTCAATGAAAATCAAAGCTATGATACCGCATTGAAGAAAGCACAGGAACTCGGTTTTGCGGAAACAGATCCTACACTCGATGTAGGAGGCTACGATCCGAAGTACAAACTTGCTATTGTAGCTTCACATGCTTACGGACTATACATCAAACCGGATGACATTCTGAATATTGGTATAGATAAACTGGATCAGCAGGATATCCGTTTTGCAAAAGAAAAAGGCTACAAACTTAAACTCGTGCCATTGGCCAAAGAGATCAATAATGCACAGGTAGTGTTATATGTTCTGCCCAAATTTATTACCAAAGACAATATGCTCTACAATGTCGAGAATGAAAATAACGGCGTACTGGTAAAAGCAGCATTTGCAGACGAACAATTCTTCTATGGTAAAGGTGCGGGTGGTCATCCTACAGGCTCTGCAGTACTATCAGACATTACTGCATTGCGCTATGATTACAGGTACGAGTATAAGAAACACCTGGAAGCACAGGAACTTTCCTATAGTACAGATTATGAATTGAACGTATATTTGAGATATGAAGACGACGAACTGATTAATAAATTAAACTTTAGCTCAATCAGTGAGCGTTACTATGCCGATAACTTCAAATATGTTATTGGAAAGATCAATCTTAAGCAGATTATAACACACCTGACCGACATCAAAAAAGATGGTGTATTTATCGCTGAAATCGCATAAGAGGCAACTCACCTATAAACCAACCCGTTACTTCTGAAATGAAGTAACCATTTTTACAAAATGCGTCTCTTACAGAAGTAAAAGGCGCATTTTTATTGTATTAAAAAAGTTACAATTTAAATATTGCAGGTATGGCATTAAAATTGTAAATTCCTACGTTCACAAACTAAATTTTTATTATGAGAGCGTGGTTATTAATTTTAATGATGGGAATAGCAAATTTCGTATTTGCTCAGCATGAGACGGATGGACAAGATCATTCCACCTTAGGATATTTAGTTATTGGTCTTATACTTATAGCAGTTGTTGTTTTTACACTTTATAACAAGCAAAAACGGAGATTTAACGATTAAAATTTCCATTCATTATTGCAAGCAATAAGGGGATCAAATTTTATTTTGATCCCCTTTTGTATAAGAATTAGTCTCTTTTAAGACCAAATTTTTCTATTTTACTGTACAAATGGCTTCGCTGGATACCGATATCATCAGCCGTTTTGGAAACATTCCAACTGTTTTTATCCAGTTTGAAGTTGATAAATTCCTTTTCAGCATGATCTTTAAAGTCCTGAAAGGATTCAAAGCGTTCGAATATGCCTTTATAATCTACAGTTTTACCTGTTTCATTCCCTTCAGAAGAACCATTGGAATGATGCGCTATAGAAGGATTTGCATAAGTCAGTACATCTGCATCTGTAATCGATTTATCACTTAAGATAATCAGACGTTCTACCATATTGCGAAGCTCACGGATATTACCTGTCCACGGTAAAGATTGCAGAGCTTTCATAGCTTCCATTGTAATCTTCTTGACCGGCATATTATAGTCACCGCAGATTTCCTCACAAAAGCTGTTTGCTATAGTCGGGATATCATCCGTACGTTGTGACAAAGATGGTACATGGATAAGGATCACACTCAGACGGTGGTACAAGTCCATTCTGAAGTTGCCGGCATCAATCTCCTTCAACAGATCCTTATTAGTCGCCGCAATCACACGTACATTTACATCGATCTCTTTCTCCCCTCCTACACGCGTAATCTTATGCTCCTGTAATGCTCTTAATACTTTTGCCTAAGCAGATAAACTCATATCACCGATCTCATCAAGGAATAAAGTTCCGCCACTAGCCTGCTCGAATTTACCGATACGTTGTTTTACAGCTGAAGTAAAGGATCCTTTTTCATGTCCGAACAATTCGGACTCAATCAGTTCAGAAGGAATAGCAGCACAGTTTACTTCGATCAGCGGTAAAGATGAACGATTAGATTTTTCATGCAGCCATCTGGCAACAAGCTCTTTACCTGAACCATTCTCTCCGGTGATTAACACTCTTGCTTCTGTAGGAGCAACACGTTCTATCGTTTCTTTAATCTTGGAGATCGTATCCGAACTGCCCAGTATTTCTTTTGTTTTAGAGCTGAATACTTTCTTTTTCAGAACTTTGGTTTCTTCTACCAGTGAGCCTCTTTCCAGCGCATTACGCACTGTAATAAGGATTCTGTTCAGATCCAACGGTTTAGAAAGAAAATCATAAGCACCTTTTTTAGTTGCCTCCACAGCAGTTTCCACTGTCCCGTGACCGGATATCATAATAAAAGGAACTTCAGGTTTGAGAGTCTGCGCAAATGTAAGCGCCTCCAGACCATCCATTTTTTCCATCTTAATATCACAAAGTACAAGATCAATTTTTTCCTTTTTAAGAATTTCAAGACCGTCAAGAGCATTATCTGCATCAAAAACCTTATAATCTTCGTATTCCAAAATCTCTCTAAGCGTACTTCTTATTGCACGTTCGTCGTCTATTATTAATATTGTAGTCATATGAGGTAACTCTCTTCTATCTAATTGTCGTGTACAAATTAAGAATTTAGGGGCAATATTCAAAAAAGGAAGCAAACCTTATAAGCCGGGTTCTGTACACCGAAAAATCGGTTTTCTATCATTTATCTAGATCTGCCATTGCTGACAGACTCCATCAACCTACCCATTACGAATCTTACCGAAGTAAAAGAAGACGAGCAGCCTTCGAGTTTCGTAACCTATTTGGTCTTTCAACACTCAAGGTTTACCGTAATCCATGTCGCCATGCAATACCGTGAGCTCTTACCTCACGTTTTCACCCTTACCTCATCAAAGACAAGGCGGTATATTTTCTGTGGCACTTGCTGTCTCCGCCTGAACGGAGCCTTCCCGTTAGGAAGTGAGTTGCTCTGTGTTGCCCGGACTTTCCTCTTTCCCGAATAATCGGAACAGCGATAGAACCAGTTTGCTTCAGCAGCAAAAGTAAGACTTTTAAATGAGGAATCGTTAAGAAGAAATAAGTATTAGAAAAAATCAGAGAAGTGGTTTTTAGCTTTATTGAGCAAAAATCTGCTGCCTGTTGTCAGATTGCCTGAGCAATGGTATACGCTGATGCCCATGCCCATTGAAAATTATATCCGCCCAGCCAGCCCGTCACATCTACAGCTTCTCCGCCAAAGTACAATCCTGGGATCTTTCGGGATTCCAGAGTAGCAGGATTCAGTTCATTTGTATCTACCCCACCCCGCATTACTTCAGCCTTATCATAGCCCTTATCTCCGGCAGGCTTGACATGAAACCTGTGAATTGTTTCTACAATGAGCTTTGCATCAGCCTTACTCAGAGAAGCAATCTTGGTCGTCAATGGCAAAAATTTACCAAAAGCGTCCACCATCTTACGGGTAAAATAATCATTCAGCACCTGAGACAGTAATCGTTTCCCGCCACTGTTGCGCTCCTCTTTTATGATTTGCTCCAAACTGAATTGCGGTAATAGATCTATTGTGAATTCCTGTCCTGCACGCCAGTAGGAAGATATCTGCAGAATAGCAGGACCACTCAATCCCCAATGTGTAAACAAGATATTTTCTTCAAAACTGATCTCTTTATTATATACTCTCGAAAAAACACTATTTCCGGAAAGAGAAGCATACCATTCCGCATCTTTGCCGGTAATGGTCAAAGGAACCAGAGCAGGGGCTGTAGGCACAATCGCTAATTCAAATTTCCGGGCCAGTCTCAATGCAAAATCAGATGCACCCAACTTCTGTACCGGCAACCCTCCGCTCGCGAGAACAACCTTCGCTGCTTTCAAGTTTTTTTCTCCTGAAGGTGTATCAACAGCAATACGAAACCCTCCCTCTACCTGATCCACAGACTTTACCAGACTATCCAACCAGATATCCTGCCCGGTTTCAAACATGAGATTGGTAAATACAGCAACAATATCTTTAGCTTTATTCGTGGTCGGAAAAAGTTGACCTAATGTTTTTTCCTGCCCCGAAATGCCATGCGACTCAAAGAAACGGATCGTGTCCTCTACAGTCCAGCGCTTGAAAATACCATGCAAAAAATCCGGATTCCGGGTTACAAAGTTAGCAATCGTAGTTCCCAGATTAGTATAATTACAACGTCCTCCGCCTGAGATCAGAATTTTGGCTCCGGGTTTATTATTGCGTTCCAGAATCAGTGTCTTCTTACCCAATAAGCCTGCCTGCACAGCACACATCAGTCCGCAGGCACCCCCTCCTATGATAACAGCATCATACTGCATACTAGTAAGCGATCAGCTGGTCTTCTACAGGAATCACACGTCTTTCCTGCTGGCTTTGATACCCCAGTTCAATGATACGGATAACATCACGTGCCTGTTCAGGCTGTACAATCAACGGAGCAGTACCCCGGATAGCATCAACAACATTTCTGTAGAAATCCAGATAACTTCCCTTTTCGGAAGGAATAATCTTAGAAATATCCTCCCCGTCTTTCAGTATATTCAGTTTACCATAGATAGAAGGATCTTCTTCACCCCAATGCGGATCTTCATCCGGAAAATGTCCGGCACGCAGTAACGTCTCCTGCGGATCCACACCATTCTTTGTAAATGTGCCGTTGAGACCAAAAATCAGATAACGGGTCGTTTCTTCCTTCGCCAGCATAGAAGCCTTTAATGACACTCTCATGTCAGGATAATACAGCAACAGATCAAAACTGTCAACAGCCTGTGCACCGGAACGCTGAATAGCTAAATCTGCAAAAACAGCCGTTGGTTTTCCAAATAATTGGAGTGTCTGATCAATCTGATGAGCTCCGAGATCATAGAATATTCCCGATCCGGGCAGATTATTTTCTCGCCAGGCATTCGGTCGCAAATAGTTTCTGAACCGGTCAAACCGGCTCTCTAAGTTGACAATAGGTCCAAGTTCACCACTCTTAACGACCTTTTCAACGGTACGATAATCGGAATTAAAACGAAGATTATGATATACAGCTAATTGTAATCCCTTTGCTTTCGCCAGGGCAATTAACTCGTCTGCCTGAGTACTTGTATTCGTAAATGGTTTTTCAACAACAACGTGTTTTCCGGCCTCCAACACCTGCTTTACAAACGGATAATGCATATCATTGGAAGTCGCAATGACCACCAGCCCGATACGATCATCCGTTAAAATATCGTCTATCGTCTGCACGATTTCTACCTGCGGATATTTAGCTTGCAAAATTGCCTGCTGTTCAGGTTTACGGGCCGTTACTTTGAGTAATTCCAATTCCGATACGCCTCGCATTACAGGTGCATGAAATACCTGCCCGGAGATTCCAAATCCAACTAATCCTACACCAATCTTTTTCATTGATTACAATTATTGATACACATTATTGTTTTTCCCACCAACATGACACCAAGTACCTTGTTTGACAGAATGTATATGAAGCTCCTCTTTTGAGTAAAGGAACTTCATATACAAATTGATTACATTCTTTCCGGAACTTGTATTCCCAACAGATTCATTCCTTTTGAAATGACTCTGGCCGACGTTGCTGATAAGTGAAGACGGAAATTTTTCACCTCTTCCTCCTCTGCTTTTAGAATACTCTCCTCATGATAAAATTTATTATACAATTTGGCTACATCATAGATATAGTTGGCCAATTGTGCAGGGCTGAATTCCGTGGCAGAAGCCTCGATGACAACAGGTAAATTTCCCAGCACCTGGATCAGATCCCGCTCGTAGGATGAGATAGATGCAGGTACAGTGACTGGAGTTTCTGCCGAAAAACCGGCTTTGTTTAAGACCGATTTAATACGCGCATGTGTATATTGAATAAATGGCCCTGTATGCCCCTGAAAGTCAACCGACTCATTCGGATCAAATAACAACCGCTTCTTAGGATCGACCTTGAGCAGAAAATACTTCAATGCTCCCATGCCGATCGTATTGTATAGCTCAGCTTTTTCGGTCTCCGAGAAACCTTCTGTTTTACCCAGTTCCTCTGTCCGTTCTTTTGCAGTTTCAACCATTTCGGACATCAGATCATCCGCATCGACAACAGTTCCTTCTCTGGATTTCATCTTGCCGGAAGGCAAATCCACCATCCCGTACGAAAGGTGAAACAGACCTGAAGCCCATGGTTTACCTAATTTTTTCAGAATCAGGAACAACACTTTAAAGTGATAATCCTGCTCATTACCCACAACATAAATAGATTCATTCATCTGGAACTCGTCATATTTCAGTTGTGCTGTACCCAGATCCTGTGTAATATATACCGAAGTGCCGTCACCTCTTAGTACCAGCTTTTGATCCAGTCCTTCATCGGTCAGATCTATCCACACCGAATTGTCATCCTTTTTAAAGAAAACTCCACTGTCCAGACCTTCCTGAATAATATCTTTACCCAACAGATAGGTATTGGATTCGTAATAATATTTATCAAAATCAACTCCAAGCTGATTATACGTTTTTTCAAATCCGGAATACACCCAACCGTTCATAGTAGACCACAGCTCAATAACCTGTTGATCACCGGCTTCCCATTGCTGGAGCATTTCCTGAGCCTCACGGATGAGAGGAGCATTCTTTTTCGCTTCTTCTTCTGCCTGCCCCTGAGCTTTCAACTCATCGATCTGCTTTTTATATTCCTTATCAAAGATCACATAATATTTACCGACCAGATGATCTCCTTTTAATCCGGAAGAAGCAGGCGTTTCTCCATTTCCGAATTTCTGCCACGCAAGCATAGATTTACAGATATGAATACCTCTGTCATTAACGAGATTAGCTTTGATAACCTCATATCCGTAAGCTTTCAGTATTTCAGCGACGGAATAACCTAACAGATTATTACGTATATGCCCCAGATGCAGAGGTTTATTTGTATTCGGAGAGGAATACTCGACCATCAGTTTCTTACCGTTTGACGGAAAATATCCGAAATCAGGAGCTAATAATGTTGAATTCAGCAGATTGATCCAGTAGCTATCCGAAAGGCTTACATTGAGAAATCCTTTGATCACATTGAATCCTGATAATTCCGGAATTCGGGATTGTAAAAACTCTCCGACTTCAGTTCCTGTTTGTTCAGGAGACTTTTTAGAAAATTTAGTGATCGGAAAAACCACAATAGTGATCTGGCCTTCAAATTCCTTACGTGTTTCCTGCAATGCGATCTGGGAAGGCTGAATTTCGGCCTGATAAAGCTCGTTTACCGCTTGCACCGTATGGTCTATAAGCGCTTTTTCTATGAATTGACTCATGTAATGATTAAGTAATATTTACAACTTTCTGATACTGAACGACAAATAAATAGCATTCACTATTCAGGTATTCGCATTGAAAGCATATCTTTGCCAAAAATAATAAAAAATGCAGAGCTATCAGGAATTTCTTGACCTAAGTGTTGGTTTTCCGCAAGACGGATTCGAAATCATCGACGACGAATTGTATTTTCACGATCTGAATCTCATGGAAATGATAGAAACGTACGGGACACCGTTACGTTTTACTTATTTACCTATTGTCAGCAAAAAAATCCAACAAGCGAAAATCTTGTTTCAGACAGCAATTCTGAAACACAATTACCGCGGTTCATATAAATATTGCTATTGTACCAAATCATCGCATTTTAAGCATATAGTCGAAGAGGCATTGAAAAATGACATTCACCTGGAGACTTCATCTGCTTTTGATATGCCGATGATCGATACACTTGAAAGACAAGGAACGGTGACAAAAGATATCACGGTTATTTGTAATGGATTCAAAACGTATCAGTACAAGCAGTATATCATTGATATGATTCATGACGGATACAAGAACATTATTCCGGTACTGGATAATAAGGAAGAATTTAACTTATATGACGATGAAATCGAACTGGACGAGCCTTGTAACCTCGGTATCCGTATCGCATCGGAAGAACAGCCGGATTCTCAGTTTTATACTTCCCGATTAGGTATCCGCAGCGAAGACATTATTGATTTTTACAATAATAAGATTGCTGAGAATCCGAATTTCAGAGTTAAACTTCTGCATTTCTTCATTAATTCAGGTATTTCGGATACCCCTTATTACTGGAATGAGCTGGAGAAATATGTTACACTTTACTGTAAATTCAAAAAAATAAATCCTGAACTGGACACTTTGGATATTGGTGGAGGTATGCCTTTCAAAGATTCTCTGGTACATGATTTTGATTATGAGTACATGGTCAATGAAATCGTAAACCGAATCAAACAGATCTGTGCACACCACGAAGTGATGGAACCGGATATTATTACAGAATTCGGAAAATACACAGTAGCTGAAGCATCCGGTATCTTATATAAAGTATTAGGACGTAAACAACAGAACGACCGTGAAAGATGGTTTATGATCGACGGATCATTTATTACAAATCTACCAGATGTATGGGCGCTGAATCAGAAATATATCTTATTGCCGATCAATAACTGGGATTCAGAATACGAACGCGTCAATCTGGGAGGGATCACTTGTGACGGACAGGATTATTACAATCAGGAAGCACATATGAACTCTGTTTTCATGCCAAAAACCCGTAAAGTACAATATCTTGGTTTCTTCCATACAGGAGCATATCAGGATGTGTTGAGTGGCTACGGCGGTATTCATCACTGTTTACTACCTTCACCTAAACATGTACTGGTAAGACGGAACCGGGATGAAACATTCAACTATGAGGTATTTGGTGAAGAACAGAATTCCAAACAGGTAATGAAGTTACTGGGATATCAGTAAAATAAATAGTTATTCATGGAACAGCGGAAGTACAGAACAATACTTCCGCTTTTTTTATGCAATCAATCCGGCAATAGCAATAAATTTAAAACATCATTTTCATATAACTTAAAAAAATTGTATATTTTGGGCTTTAAATCAATTGTATCAGCATTATGAATGTACAGGTTTCTCCAAATTTCAGAAAATACGGAAAAAAATCTATTACCTCCATTATATTCTTCTCTTTTGTTTACCTTACTCTCTTACTGTCTGCTGTGGCATTGACAGTAGCCTGTGTGGCAGGTGGCATCTATATTATTATACTTCGCCCGATGATATTCACCTTTATGGTAGGAATAGGTCTTGGAAGTATTGGTTTTATGGTACTCTTTTTCCTTATCAAATTTATATTTATCCGTAATACAACAGACAGAAGTCATCTTAGAGAAATCAAGCGAACAGCATATCCGCAATTGTTCCATATGATCGATGAAATAGTAGCCGAGGTAGAGAGCCCCTCTCCAAAAAAAGTATACCTGTCTACAGAGGTAAATGCTTCCGTATTTTATGATTCCAGTTTTTGGAGTATGTTTTTTCCTATCAGAAAGAATTTACAGATTGGTGTTGGATTGATCAATGCCGTGACTCAGCAGGAGCTTAAAGCAATATTGGCTCATGAATTCGGGCATTTTTCACAGAAGAGCATGAAGGTTGGCAGTTACGTATATAATGTCAATCAGATCATTTACAACATGTTGTATAACAATACCGGCTTTGAAAGCATGATTCAGAATTGGTCCAATGCCAGTGGATATTTTGCTTTTTTCACAAGTCTGGCTGTACGTATTATTGTCGGAATCCAGTGGGTCCTAAAAAAAATGTATACCTATATCAACATCAACTACATGGCTCTGTCCCGTGAAATGGAGTTTCATGCAGATGAGATCGCAGCAAATGTAGCAGGCTCTGAAGCACTTAAACATTCCCTCTTACGTCTGGAATTTGCCAATTTTGCATTAGACAGTGTATTTACATTTTATGATGCCAAAATACCGGACAATATCAGGAGCCAGAATATCTTTAGTGAACAAGCCAGAGTAATGGAATATCTGGGAAAAGAGAACAACTACAGATTTGAACATGATCTTCCGCATATTACGATGGAAGACACAACCAAATACAACAAATCCAAATTAAACATCAAAGACCAGTGGGCTTCTCACCCCAGTATGCAGGAGCGTGCAGCAGCTCTGGATAAGCTCAACATCCATAAGGAGAATACGGTCAACAGTCCTGCATTTCTTTTATTGGAAGAACGAGAACAGTTGAGTCAGACGATTACTCAGCAATTGTTTGATAAAGTCAGTTATTCGGATGTCACCTCTACCCTCAGTCATGATGAATTCATGGAACAGTTTTGCAAAAAGCATCAACGCAATACTTTCCAAAAGATCTACAATGGATTTTACGATTACAATAACCCCGTCATTGAAGAGGCAGAAGTAAACGAAGAGTCTGAATCGGGGTATACACCTGAAGAATTGTTTTCAACTGCTCGCGCCAATACAACCTATGAACTGGTTGCTCTTGAAAATGACAAAGCTACCCTTGAAAGTTTATTACTGGAAGTACATACAATAAAAACTTTTGATTACGATCATGTAAAATATACGCTTGAGGATATACCAGAGCTTATCGAACGTATTAATAGAGAGATTGAAGAGAAAAAAGCAGAGATAATCCGATATAATAAGAATGTCTACCAATACTTTATCAAGAAGGCTGAAGAAACAGGACAGGCAGAACTCCTCAAAAAGAAATACCATGATTTCTATCAGTTGGATCAGATATTCAACGATAAATATGACTTTTACAAACAGCTTATAGAGGATACTAAATTCACCTTTCAACAGACTCCTTTCGAAGAAATAACGGCCAGACTGAGCGACCTGAGCAGAAAAGAGATCAGACTAAAAGAAGAAATGAAAACATTTCTGGAAAACCCTATGATCAGGGAAGAATTTTCAGGAAAAACACTGGAAACACTGGAAAAATATAGTTCGGCGGACAACTTATCTTATTTTGACGGAGTCGCTTACAGTGACGAAAACTTAGATCTGCTAATGAATAGTATAATTTTATATTCCAGTCTGATCTCATTCGAATATTTTGCTGCTAAAAAAGAGCTGCTGGATCTGCAGTATAATTTTATGGATCAAAACAATAAAACACCTCAGCTGAACAATTCTATTGATTCTTTATAGCGGGGTTTTACTACCTTTGATAGCATAAAAATCGAAAACAGATGAAAGAACTGGTTATTATTACTGCAACAATATTTGGGGCTTCCGGCATTATCCTGGGTGCATTTGGGGCGCATGCTTTTAAAAAATTATTAAGTGAAGAAAAATTAGCTTCCTTTGAGACAGGTGTACGTTATCAGATGTATGCAGCGCTGACATTATTGATCCTCGGTTTTAATCTTTCTTTTGATATGCCATCCGAAAGAACAGCATACTACACCATCACAGCGGGTACCCTATTGTTCTCCGTAAGCATTTACTTTCTTTCTTTTGCCGATTACTGGAAGAAGAATTTAAGGTTTTTAGGTCCGGTAACTCCACTGGGAGGATTGCTGATGATTATAGGCTGGGTTGCACTCATGATTAGGTTTATTTAGCATATCTCCATAAATAATATTATTTTTAGTCCGTAGATGGATACTATCCGCCTCAACCCGCACCACATGAAGGACCAGATTAACAACCATGTATCTGCATTAGCAGATGATATAATAACCTGGAGAAGACATCTTCACCAACACCCTGAACTTTCTTTTGAGGAATACGAAACTACCCTTTATATCACGGATAAGCTCAAGCAATTAGCTATTCCTTTCCGCTCGGTCTCGGAGACAGGTGTTATTGGTTTTATCAATGGAAACGGAAAGAGCGACAAAACGCTGGCACTGCGTGCAGATATAGATGCTTTGCCGATAACAGAAGAAAATGATGTTGTTTATAAATCACTTCATACAGGCGTGATGCATGCTTGCGGACATGATTTCCATACAGCAACCTTACTGGGTGTTGCGACCATACTTAAGAAAATGGAGCAGCAGTTAGACGGTAACATTATCCTGATCTTTCAGGCTGCTGAAGAAAAGATTCCGGGAGGTGCACAGGCAGTAGTTGCATCGGGCGTACTGGATGTGCCTAATCTGATTGGTGTGATTGGACAACATGTCTCTCCGAAAATCGAAGTTGGAAAGTTCGGATACCGTGCCGGGAAATTTATGGCATCGAGTGATGAATTGTATATAGACATCAAAGGAAAGGGAGGTCATGGTGCGCAACCGCATCTGAATATAGATCCGGTGAGTATTTCTGCACAACTTATTGTGACCTTACAGCAGATTGTATCCCGGTATGCAAATCCGGCGATCCCAACCGTACTTTCTTTTGGAAAAGTCATTGCTAACGGAGCTGCGAATGTCATACCTGATACCGTACATCTGGAGGGAACTTTCAGGACCATGGATGAATCCTGGCGGGAAAAAGCTCTCAGCCTGATGGAAAATATTATTAAAGAACTTCCGCAAACATTGGGTGCAGAAGTAAAAGTAGAAGTCCGGAGAGGATACCCGGCCTTGTTGAATAATGAATTACTGATTCAGAAAATAAAGAAAGCAGCGCTTGCTGTCTTCGCTGAAGAGCAGATCACAGATACTGATCTCTGGATGGCTGCAGAAGATTTTGCTTATTATGCAAAGCAGTATCCTGCTGCATTCTATCTGATTGGCACAAAATGCCCGGAAAAGAATCTGACAGCAGAACTACACAATCCTCATTTTAATATCGATGAGGATATTCTTCCCGAAAGTGTACGTATGATGACTAACCTGGCAGTGGCTTTGATCAACGAGTAAAACAACGTTAACTTATTATAATATACCTTCACGAAGCTGATCTGCGGCAAAGTTGGCGGCTCTCGCCGTGAGCGCCATAAAGGTCAATGATGGATTTTGCACCCCCATAGAAGTCATACAGGCACCATCCGTCACAAACACATTCGGACAATGGTGTAATTGATTATTTGCATTCAACATCGACGTCTCCGGATCCCGCCCCATCCGTACTCCTCCTACCTCATGCACTTCCAGACCCGGAGTCCGGTTGCCTGTGATCTTATGATCTGTAGGCTGAATATTTTTACAACCGGCCTTTTCTAACATGGATACCCCTTCCTTAAAAAAATCGTGCATCATCTTGTCATCATTCTCCGTATAGGCTACTGAAGTGATAAGCTGAGGAATACCATAAGAATCTCTGGCCGTGTCACTGATACGAACATGATTTTCGTAAACAGGAATGGTCTCTCCCTGTAAAGACATATATACAGACCATCCACCGGGTTGCGTCAAAGCATCTTTATAATCCGCGCCTAACTCCTGCCCTTCGAGACTTCTGCTCCATCCCGATCTGGAAGCACCCAGTGTCATCATATAGCCTCCCTGAAAATCAGCATCTTTGCTGTACAGATTCCGGAAAGATGGTACATATAGATTAGTAGGTCTTCTGCCGTAGTGATAAGCATCCTCAAATCCGTCTATGGTGGCAGAGATACGTCCTCTGTAATTGTGAAAAGCAATATAACGGCCCAGAATATCATTTTTATTTCCTAACCCTTTGGGGAAAGCTGCTGATCTAGAATTCATCAGAATCAGATTACTGTTAAGAGTAGAACTATTCAGAAAAATAACTTTAGCTTTAATCTGTTTTCTCTCCTTTGTCTTCGCATCAATAACCTGTACTGCAGAGGCCTTCTTCGAGACTTCATCATATACAATTGACTCCACTAAGGTATCTGTCATTAAAGTCAGATTACCCGTTTTTTCCGCATAAGGCAAAGTAGAAGCATTGGAACTGAAATAACCCCCAAACGGACATCCTCGCTCACAAAGTGAGCGTGCCTGACATTTCATACGACCCTGCTGACGGTGAAATTCGGTTAACTCGGCAAGATTGGCACAACGGCCTATAATGACGTGTCTGTCTTTAAAGTGCGTATTGATTTTCTCCTTTATGTACTTTTCTACCACATTCATCTCAAATGCACCGACCACCTCACTATCCGGCAGGCTATCGATGTTATCTCTGTTGCCTGAAATCCCAACAAATTTTTCGACATGGCTGTACCAGGGAGCTAAATCACTGTAGCGGATCGGCCAGTCTACCGCAAATCCGTCACGTAAAGGTCTGTTAAATTCAAAATCGCTCCAGCGTTGGGTTTGTCTTGCCCATAGCAATGACTTACCGCCGACCTGATAGCCTCTGATCCAGTCAAAAGGCTTTTCCTGAATGTAAGGCTGATCTTTATCTCTGATATAAAAATGCTGAGTCGCCTCACTGTAATTATAGTGTTTACTAATCACCGGATTCTGTTCGATCATTTCACGGGTTTTGGCATTGTGATGCGAAAATTGCCATGGATCCATATTAGCTGTAGGATAATCTTTGATGTGCTTGACCATTCTGCCACGCTCGATAACCAGTGTTTTAAATCCCTTCTCACAGAATTCCTTTGCAGCCCACCCTCCGCTTATACCTGAGCCCACTACAATCACATCAAAATCGGTGTCATTCATCATATTCGGTTTAGTACTTCTTATTTGGTTATTCTAAAATACTAAAATTCAGTTAGCTGTCACCGTCAAACTTTTGATACAATAACCTATTGCCTTAAAAGGAGAGAAAAACAGTCCGGTCAAGCCCTTAGCTATTCTATGTCGTAAGCATTAGCGTAGCGGTGCTCGTGCCTATTCAATCTCTACAATTTCTCCAGAACCTCTCTGCCCTGAGGGCATCTCTCCTTAAAAAGGAGAGAGGAACAGTTCGCTCAAACCCTTAGCTGTTCTATGGCGCAAGCATTAGCGTATCGGTGCTTGTGCCTATTCAGTCTCTACAACTTTACCAGAACCTCTCTGCCCTGCGGGCATCTCTCCTTAAAAAGGAGAGAAAACTTTCTTTGTACTGTACTTTTATCATTCTATGGCGCAAGCATTAGCGTAGCGGTGCTTGTTCTTATTCAATCTCTACAATTTCACCGGAACCTCTCTGCCCTGCGGGCATCTCTCCTTAAAAAGGAGAGAAAACTTTCTTTGTACTGTACTTTTATCATTCTATGGCGCAAGCATTAGCGTAGCGGTGCCTGTGCCTATTCAATCTCCACAATTTCACTAAAACCTCTCTGCCCTGCGGGCATCTCTCCTTACAAAGGAGAGAAAAACAATCCGGTCATGCCCTTAACTATTCTATGGCGCAAGCATTAGCGTAGCGGTGCCTGTGCCTATTCAATCTCTACAATTTCACTAAAACCTCTCTGCCCTACGGGCACCTCTCCTTAAAAAGGAGAGAAAACTTTCTTTGTACTGTACTTTTATCTCCATGTATTAAGCCTTTAATACAAATAAGAAGGCTCCGGATTAAAATCCGGAGCCTTCCATTATTTTATAAATAAAACCGCAGCTTACAGTGATCTGTAAAGCTCCAGATATCGTTCTACAGCTTCCCGCTTAGCTTCTGTTAAATGAAAATCCAGATTTTGTGTCAGATATTGCTTATAGTCTATTCCTTCGTAAACAGGAAGACCGGCTATCACATCCTCTGCATGTTCTACTCCATACTTCAGGGCTTCATTAAATTCTTCAACAAAAGATTCCGGAAGTTTCTTATTGGAAACCCACAAAGCAAAGGCAAATGGCAGCCCCGTAAAGTTTTTCCACTCTAATCCCATATCGTATACATAAGGAACTGTACCTTTCTTACCAAACGTACGATCACCGATCAATACATAAGCATCTGCTTCTCCTTCCGTAAGAATCTCCACATCCCGTTTCCAGTAATACTTCAACAGAATACGTGCGAGTCCGTTAGAAGTACGGGACTGTGGATCCAGCAGAATAGAAGATATCTGATCTGCAGGCTTCTGTGAAAAGATAAAGACAGAATCTACAGCACCTTCAGTACCAATACAAAAATCCGTATTGATATAGTATTCCGGCAGACTCAATAAAGCCGCTGTAGGGATAATCCCCATATCGACTTCATTATCAATAACACGCTGTGCACAGGCACTCGGATGATCTACACGAAGGTCTATTTTATTTTTGATGTCGGAATGATTAATTCCGTTTAAAAAAGGCAATGTATTGGTATAGGATACGGCAGATATTCTTATTTTATTCATGCTCGGCTATTTCTTCCAAATGTTTGGTATTATAATAATCTATGACATTGAACTTGCCATTTTCAAATTCAACAATATAAAGTGCGGTATTTGTATGCGGAAAATCATCCATCATACATACATCCGTATCTGTAAGGACACACATCAGAATACGCAGGGCACGTCCGTGCAGACAAACCAGAATAGTCTTTTCTTCTGCTTGATCCAGCATATAGGCAATTGCTTCCTTCTGACGCTCCACCAGTTGGTTTGGAGATTCTCCTTCATCGATATTCAGATCCAGTTCTCCACTGCGCCAGGCCTGTATGACCTTTTCAAATCCGGACATGATATCCGGAGTCTGTTCCTGACCTTCGTAAATACCCCAGCTGATCTCATCCAGTCCGATAAGCTGCTGCCATTCTATTCCCTGCTCGATAAAGGGTGCCACTGTCTGGTGAGTGCGCAATAAAGTAGAAGTGTATACCTTATCAAAGGGTACATCTTTATAAGCTTTATAAAAAGCGTCAGCTTGCTTTCGTCCGTTATCGTTAAGCGGAGAGTTAACTCCTCTTCCCTGCACGATCCCTTTGAGGTTGAGATCTGTCTGTCCGTGGCGTATAAAATAAAATGTCTTTTTCAAAAAATCAGCTGTTAAGAACCGGCAAAGCGTAATAATTTTTTTTCTTTGCAGACTCATCATCAAATACATGATCCTTATAATCCGTAACGATATGGTATAGCGTATCCCGTTCTATAGGATGGCGTCCTACATTCTTGATCAGTTCTACCAATTGTTGCGTGCTCATAGCAGGCGTCTGCTCTTCCGCTCCGGCCATACTATATATTTTGGTCGTATCATCTAATGTACCGTCAATATCATCAACCCCAAAGCTCAGTGACATTTGTGCGGTATCTCTGGAAATCATTGCCCAGTATGCTTTAATATGCGGAAAATTGTCCATGTAAATACGGGCAACAGCATAGTTACGAAGATCTTCGATAACAGAAACCTCATCCACGTCAGACATCTGGTTTTCTTTATTTCTGAATTTCAGTGGTATAAATGTTTGAAATCCGCCTGTCTTATCCTGCAATTGACGCAAGCGCTCCATATGATCTACGCGATGCCAGAATTTTTCAATATGGCCATACAGCATCGTCGCATTGGTATTCATACCTAACAAATGCGCTTGCTCATGTATATCCAGCCACTGTTCGGCAGTACATTTATCATGCGCAATCTGCTCTCTGATTTCCGGGTGAAAGATCTCTGCTCCTCCTCCCGGCATAGAATCCAGACCAGCTTCTTTAAGATATTTCATACCATCAAAGTGGCTTAATTTAGCTTTTTTGAAAATATAATAATATTCAACAGGTGTTAATGCTTTGATATGTAATTCGGGACGGTGTGCTTTGCACTTACGGAAGAAATCAGCATAAAATTCGAGGTTTTGCTTAGGTACAACACCTCCGGTTATATGCACTTCAGTGACAGGCTCGTCATCGTATTTTTTGACAATGTCGATCATAGCGTCCACATCCATTTCCCAACCTTCTTCCCGCTGTTTGATCATTCGTGAATACGAACAGAATTTACAATCGTATACACATACGTTTGTCGGTTCGATATGAAAATTTCGATTGAAATAGGTGATATCGCCGTGTCTTTTCTCCCGGATATAATTTGCTAATACCCCCAGGTAACTTAATTCTCCCTTTTCGTAGAGCAATACCCCTTCCTCAAACTCGATGCGCTCTCCTGCTACAACTTTCTCTGCAATGCGGCGCAATTCGGGGTCTAAACGGCTATCGTTGATTAAAAAATCTATTTTATGTCTAGCTTCCATTTCTCTTCTCCTATTAGACAAATGTACCAATATTAGAGTAAAAATGCGAGCAGATTCTTGTTAAAACATTCAGTTTACAAAAAGATTACTATTCACCAAACTGTTGCATATCAATAAGGCGTTTGTATAGTCCCTGTTTGATCAGCAGTTCAGAATGTGTACCATACTCTACAATCTTACCGCCTTCCACAACGACAATCTTATCCGCATTCTGAATGGTACTCAACCGGTGCGCAATAACCACAGTTGTTCTGTTTTCCATTAGTTTATACAACGCTTCCTGCACCAGTTTTTCGGATTCTGTATCCAATGCTGAAGTCGCTTCATCCAGCAACATAATCGGCGGATTTTTCAGTACAGCTCTTGCGATACAAAGGCGTTGACGCTGACCTCCGGATAATTTGGCACCACGGTCACCGATATTGGTCTGATAACCCCCTTCTGTATTCAGGATAAACTGGTGGGCATTTGCAATTTTTGCAGCAGCCTCAACCTGTTCCTGTGTAGCAGACTCGTTGGCAAAAGCTATATTATTAAAAATGGTATCATTAAACAATATGGAATCCTGATTCACCACGCCTATTAATCTGCGCAGGGATTCCTGATTGAGATCCCGCAGATCTTGACCATCAAACAATACTTTTCCACCAGTCACGTCCATAAAGCGCGGTATCAGATCGACTAATGTGGATTTACCACCACCGGATGGACCGACTAACGCAATTGTTTTCCCTTTTTCAATTGTAAGATTGATATCCGACAGCACCTTGTGTTCACCATAAGCAAAATCCACATGCTCAAAACGGATATCTGAATTGAAATTATCAACGGTAACAGCATCTGCTTTATCCACAACTTCACTTCTTTCATCGATCAGCTCCAATACACGTTCACCAGCTGCGACTCCGTTATGGATATTACTGAATGAATCGGTAATCGCTTTTGCAGGACGCATTATCTGAGAGAAAATAGCAATGTAGGCTATAAAATCTGCAGCCGGAAGATCGCCGCTTCCACTTAGCACCAGACTCCCGCCATACAACAGAATGACAGCGACCATAACTACCCCCAACAGTTCAGATACAGGAGATCCCATCTGCTGCCTGCGAACCATACGGCGCATAATATTGGCATAGCGGTGGTTTTCGTTATTAAACCTGTTCTTTACAAAATCTGTGGCATTGAAGGCTTTGATAATACGGACACCGGACAATGCTTCATCCAGATAAGTGATCATATTAGCATAGGACTGTTGTCCCTCCTGTGCCTGTGCTTTTAAGGTCTTTACTATACGTGAAATGAAAAATGCAGAAACAGGGATAACCAGCATAGAAAATAAGGTCAGCTTCGCCGATATCACAAATAGCATAATCAGATAAGCGATCAATTGCAGAGGTTCTTTAAATACAACCTGCAACGTACCTGTAACCGAAAATTGTACCACCTGTACATCTGAAGCTATCTTAGAAATTACATCTCCTTTACGTTGTCCGCTGAAATATCCCAGATGAAGATCCATAACATTGCCAAATACAGCTTTACGAAGATTCAACAATGTATGAATTCGTAAATTTTCCATGATTCGCTGAGAAAAATAACGGAAAGCATTACTGATCAATACCGAGATTACAATCACGATACAGACGATCTTCAGTGCTTCATACGGACCATATTGCTGATTAGCCCAATTGGCATAGTAATTAAAATAGCCCAGAATATCAAACATACCATCCGGCTCAACTAAAGCAGCCTTTACTTCTCCTTCCGTATTGAATAACGTGTGTAGTAAAGGAGCTAACAAAGCCAGATTAAGGGTACTGAATATGACTGTGACCAACGTACATATAATATACGGGATCGCATATTTTTCAATGGGTTTGGCAAATGAAAGTAGTCTAAAATAAGTCTTCATTTAATGTTATAAGCCAACAAAAATAGTAAAAATGTCAACCTTACGCATAAAGTTGAACATTATAATAAACAATGTTACACAATTAAGACAGGAATACAGCCTGTTTTTTTAATTCAATAACGGCAATTTAACTATTCAGATACAGCCATTATTTGTGATAGCTTCACTGCCTTTCCGTCATTCTTTTTGCTGATGTCTGCAGCTTCAATAAAAGCACAGATCTCTAATGTCTGTGCATGATCTACAGGGGGTACCTGAACGTCAAAAAAGTCAACAATTTTATGCAGAAGCGGATCATAACCTCTGAATTCTCCCAGTCTCACATTTTCCTGTTCACAATAAATTATGCCACCAAAATCATTCTTTCCGATACGCATGCCTCGCACCGTACCTATGCGTCCTCCATCCCATACACCTACAATCAGATCCGAATCTGTGGTATGTACCCGTGAAACCGATTTACAACCTGTTCCCATTGCAGCAAATAACATCTCTACACCATGAATACCATACCAAAAAAAATCAGGATGTGTACGTTCGAGGGTCGCAGGTGTAAAAACATCAGCAGCTAATACTTTTCCATATTGGCCAGCAATAACTTCTTCCATTCCACTGATATACCGCAGTGAAGATGTGGAGAACATCGGTGTATTATACTGCCCGGAAAGTTTCATAATCCTGTAAGCATCTGCATAGGAAGCAGCGATTGGTTTATCAATAAACACAGGTTTGCCGGCTTTAAGAACCTGAGTAGCCTGCTCCAGATGTAAGCGTCCGTCATTCGTTTCCAGCAGTACAGCATCCACCCTCTTCAACAATTCTGCTATTGAATTTACAATGACTACCCCATGACTTTTTACTTCTTCTATATACTTAGGTATGCGGTCTGTTGCAGAAGGAATAGTTCTTGTTCCATACGGATATGCCGCTACAACATGATAATCTCTGTACGCAGCAGGATTTGTATTGATCGCTTTGGTAAAGGCAACGGCATGGGAAGTATCCAGACCTATGATTCCGATTCGCTTACCTTTTACAGATGTTGCGGATAGCAGCTGATGTATCATCATTGCCCCCAGAACTGCACTACCAGTGCGGATAAACTCTCTTCTGCCCGATGTATTCATGTAGTTGGTTGATGTTGAATGAATGATAAATGTACAAAAAAGGAAATATGCTCCAAAAAGGAAATAGCTTTATCTGATACTTTCGTTGCGCTTTTTTATTATATTTTAGTGTAAATAGGTTCATTATTTTTACTTTAGGGTTTTCAAAACACAAATTAAAATGCAAATTAACGTTGCCAAAAGGTTGCAACAGACCGAAGAGTACTACTTCTCTAAAAAATTGAGAGAGATTGACGAGCTCAACAAAAGCGGAGCCCGCGTGATCAATTTGGGAATTGGAAGCCCCGATTTGCCTCCACATCCAGAAGTTATTCAAACCCTTCATGAGCAAGCCAGCTTGCCCAATACCCATGGTTATCAAAATTATAAAGGTAGCCCGGTATTACGCAAAGCTATTGCTGACTGGTATGAACGATATTATCGCGTATCTCTTAATCCTGAAAAAGAGGTTTTACCTTTGATCGGTTCCAAAGAAGGTATCGTCCATATTTGTATGACGTACCTGCAGGAAGGCGATGAAGTGCTTATACCTAATCCGGGATACCCGGCCTATGCTGCTGCTGTACGTCTCAGTGGTGCAACAGCTATTCCTTACACCATGACAGAGGAAAATGACTGGCTGCCCAACCTGAAAGAACTGGAGCAAACGGATCTTTCTAAAGTAAAGATTATGTGGATCAACTATCCGCATATGCCGACCGGATCGAAAGCTACTGCTTCTTTTTTTGAAGCTGTGATCGCATTTGGTAAAAAACATAATATACTGATCTGTCACGACAATCCGTATAGTTTTATTCTGAATGATCATCCGCAAAGTATTCTGGAGACAGAAGGCGCGAAAGATGTAGCAATAGAACTTAATTCCCTAAGTAAATCGTCCAATATGGCCGGTTGGAGAATAGGTATGCTATGTGCTGCAGAAGAACGTATCAATGAGATTCTGCGATTCAAAAGTAATATGGATTCAGGTATGTTTTTACCTCTTCAGCTTGCTGCTGCTAAAGCCCTTAGTCTGGATAGCACATGGTACACGGAGCTGAATGCTTCCTATCAGAAAAGAAAAGATAAAGCACTGGAATTGTTGAACCTGCTTAATTGCAGTTATCGCGAAGACCAGGTAGGTCTGTTTATATGGGCCAGAGTGCCGGAAAAGTATGCCAGCGGATATGAACTAAGCGATGAAGTCTTAAATAAGGCCCGTGTCTTTATCACTCCCGGAGGAATTTTCGGAGATGCCGGCAATGCTTATATACGGGTCAGCTTATGTGCTACAGAAGCTGTATTTGAAGAAGCCATAGCACGCATCAGGGGATAGCTTGAAAACAACTTAAGCATACAGTAGACACAAAAATCACTGTATAACAGTTGTTTAATTTTTACTTTTTTAATTATCATTTTCTAATGAACTTAGCAATTGTCGGAATCGGACTGATCGGAGGATCAGTAGCCATCCGATTGAAAGAAAAGGGAAACTTTTCTAAAATAATAGGAGTTGACAAGAGTGAATCTAATCAGAAAAAAGCTCTTCAGCTTCATCTGGTTGATGAAATCGCCTCTCTGGAAGAAGCTGTAAAAAACTGTAAGGTCATTATTCTGACAGCTCCGGTAAATGCAATTTTAGAACTTGCACCTAAAATACTGGATCTGGTCACAGATCAGGTCGTCATTGATATGGGCTCTACAAAGGAAAATATTCTCAAACTTATAGAGAACCACCCTAAAAGAGGACGTTATGTAGCCGCACACCCTATGGCAGGAACCGAATATTCAGGTCCTGAAGCTGCTATACCTGGTCTGTTTAAAGATAAAATGATGGTATATGTAGAAGCTTTCCGATCGGACGAGGATGCCTTTGAACTGGCGGATTCCATTACCGAGCAACTTGAAATGAAAACTTCCTACATGAATGCCAATGAGCATGATGTACATACGGCATATGTATCCCACATTTCTCATCTTACATCTTTTGCACTGGCACTCACGGTATTGGGGAAAGAAAAATCACAGGGTCGTATTTTTGAACTGGCCGGTTCGGGATTTGAATCTACGGTACGTCTGGCAAAAAGTTCACCAGATATGTGGACTCCGATATTCAAACAAAACAGGACAAATGTACTGGAAGTGCTGGATGAGCATATCAAACAGCTGCAACTCCTGCATAAGGCGATTGAAAAAGAAGATTATGATGAGCTGTATAAGCTGATTAAAAAATCGAATAAGATCAAAAGGATTATTAAATAAGAATAGTGCTGCAGACTTCAAACTTTGCAGCACTATCTGCTTTAGATAAATAGGAACAAAACCTCCCTACTATGCAAAGAGACCAGCCTGCCTATATTTCACTAACCGCAGACCAAAGTCATAAAATAACTATCCCTGCAGGACAGGGAAGCTTTTCTATTGGCACTAAGGGTATTTCCCAAGGTAAATATGACACCTGGGTGGAAAAAGGAGATGTAATACAATGGAATTGCTTTGATGAATTCAGAACACCTGCCGGCTCATACTGGCCGAGATTTTTCTATTATGCAGGGAATGATAACGGATTCGTTCAATGGTCAGATCAAAGACCTGTTGAAGATTTTCATTGGTTTCCATATGAACCTGTTTCAGCAGATCTGACAAACGCTGATATAGGAAATTTTTATGTTCATTCAGCAGGACAACAGGTCGAATTAACATTGGGAAGCAAGATCAGAAGACTCTACCTGTCTGGCAATCTGACACAAATACACATAAAGCATCCTACCGGGATTCCTTATCTTCATTTCTCTCCCGATACAGTAAAGACGGACACACTTCCCTATAAGTTACCTGTATTTAAGAATTTCGAACACATACCACATATTGATGTAAGTGTTCCTCCCGCAGGTCAGCCATTCGACTGTGAAAGTCTTCTGCAATTCAAAAATCTGAAATCTTTGAGTCTGAGCGGAAATCTAACAAATATGCTAGCATTGAAGGAATTGCTACATCTGGAGTCTATAGAATTAAGATATGTTCCTGATTTGGCAGATATGCCTGCACTTGCAACATGGTCTCAACTAACATATTTTATCGGATGGAATATAGAAGAAGAGGCAGGTAAAGTATTGAAAAAAGAATTACAGCAACTGAGTAAAGAAAGAGTATTTAAGTATGCTTCAGTATCCAAACTAAGAAAAAGCATCTGGTTTATAACAGAATATGGAATCCCATTTGCGGGCTGGACAGATAAAAATGCAAAACTGGCAACCAAAGCTTATAAAACAGCGCTAAAGGAAATCAGCAAGGCTAAAACAGAAGATGAGGTAAAAGATTCGGTTGTTAAAGTAATCCGGGTTATTAATTCCTTACCGGACATAGAGACCACAGAGCGTGAAGATGCGGGTCTGGCTGTAGATCAGCTTACTCAATCCTCCTCCTTAGCAATCTCAACTGAAAAAGCCAGTCAATGGTTTGACGAATACCGGGATTTCTAAGGTCTTTCAAATATTCCATAGTACAGAATTTGAATCCTGAACTATGGAATATTCATATCTACCCTACTCCTAAAAACAGACCAATAATATACAGAATAAGAATTCCCAAAAGAATAGCTCCTACAATTTTCCAAGTACTATACGGCCGGTCACCATATACCTTTCCACTGAAGGCATTGATCATAATCTGATAGTATTTCCCATTATACTTATAAGATGTCAGCCATACCGGCAGCAACACATACCGTATCCCTTCTTTACTGAAATCTGTCTGTACCGAATCGATACGCTGTTCATCACCACCTATATCATCCTGTATATATCCTCTGATCTGATAGTGCATAACCGCTTTAGCTTCGGCCATTGCCGCCTGAGGATCCAGCTGATAAGTCTGTGCTGAAAAACCACTGATATACTGTTCATTGAAAGGAACAAGCTTATCCAAATGCCAGGGTCCGAGTTTGTCACTGGAAGCCTGAGAAAGTGACTGTGAAGCACATATAGTGATATCTTTAAAGGCCACAGAGACTCTTCCGGAAGCATATCGCCAGCGTGTGCGCTGATCCTGTACTGTCGTGGTATTCCCATCCTTATCTCTTACCGTCCGCTCCACATAATAATGATCTCCCCGCTCGCCGGTATAATCGGAAACTGTATTTGCATTGAACACCCAGAAAGGAATATACACGCCCTTCAATGCATTCAAAGAGTATGTATCAAAAATTCTTTTAAAATCATTCGGCGCAAACCAGCGCTTACCTCCCCAGGTTTTAAATTGCTGATAAGCCCGCTTATTATCTATAAAAAAGGGAACCAGCGCCTGAGGCCGCACAATATGTTCGGTATGATGATCAATAACCAGAGGCGAAGAGCAAAAAGCACATTTTGCTGCGACTACATGTGAAGGCAGTGTTGTGGATGCCCCACAGTTTGTACATTTTGCAATTTCCTGCAGCTCCTCATATCGGTTGTCATTGACATCTTTTATAGAAGCAATGTAATGATCATAATCAATAGGAAAGGTAAGCGGAGGAGCATTCTCCACATTTTGCACTATCGTATTACGTGTACCACAATACGGACATAACAAATAATCTGTACCGGGTTTATAGGCCAGAGGAGCACTACAACCGGTACATTTAAATGTTTTATTTATTTCAGCAGTTTTTTCTTCAAATGCCATGAACAACGATTGAATTTGCTTAGGCGCCTGGTATCGGAGGAGGAGTCTGCTGGAACAACTGAGCAAGGTCTGTCGTCTGCGATGCTGCAATCCAATTGTCAAATCCGGCTTTCCAAACCAACATATTTGAAGTCAGTCTGCCACCTGCAATCATCTCTTTGAGCTGTGTCATATCAAATGGCCCCTCCTGCTTATTGTTGACTGCGACATAGTAAGCAACTTGCACAGGTAATGGTGGCGGAACTGCCCCTGCTTCCTGAGCAGCAGGCTGATTACCCTCAAACTTACGTTCCTGAAATACTCCGGCCATATTACCGGCCATTCCCATTCCTAGTCCGGCTCCCAGTCCGGCTCCCATCAATCCGCCACTACTTGGATTCTCAGCAGCTTTTTCCATTGCATTGGCTGCCTGATACTGTGCATATGCTCCCAAATCCCCCACAATTCCCATACTGCTGCGTTTGTCCAGCACCTTTTCCACTTCATCCGGAAGGGAGACATTTTCAATTAAGAATTTATTAAGCAGCAATCCAATTTCTTCAAATTCAGGGCTTATTTTTTGTTGAATAAGACCTGATACTTCATCATAATTAGAGGCCAGATCAAGAATCGGAATTTTGGATTCAGCTACAGCATCCATACCACGGGTAACCGCAATATTACGCAGCTGTTCATTTATATCATCTACCGTAAATGTAGGGTTGGTTGCAGAAATTGTTTTGATAAACAAGCCGGGATCTTTGACACTGAAAGCATAGTTACCAAATGCACGCAGCCGTACCGGGCCGAATTCGGCATCTCTGAGCATAATAGGATTGTTGGTTCCCCATTTCTGATTCACAAACTGTCGCAGACTCACAAAAAAAATATCTGCTTTGAAAGGACTGTTGAAACCATATTTCCAACCCTGTAAAGTCGTCATAATAGGCATATTCTGTGTTGAAAGTTCATACCGCCCGGAATAATACACATCGGCGATACGTCCCTCATTCATAAATACAGCAGCCTGACCTTCGCGTACAGTAAGCTGTGCACCCATTTTTATCTCATTCTGATAGCGTGGAAATTTCCAGACAATGGTGTCTTTGGTATCATCCACCCACTCGATGATATCTATAAATTCATTTCTGATTTTATCTAACAATCCCATATTTTTTCAAGTTTATATGGATTAAAGATAGCACTTTTACAGCATATCAAAAGAAAGATTTAACAGGTATAATAAGCTATTTTGCAGGGCTGCAATCTGCTATACTGAAGTTAAGCAAACTCTTTTATTTCGACGACCTCATCATAAATAACAGAAAAAAAACGAGCATTATCCTCTTTCGGCAATATATGCAACCCTGTCCATTTGCCATAGGCCGGCAAGGTGAGAACATTATTTTTCAAATGGAAACATGGAAGCCGGAACTGTTGCCGGCCCTTTCCTCTGACGACACATCCGGGATGCAGGTGTCCTACAATATTAAACATGTAAGCCGGCAAATCAGTGACAGGTTCGTGCGAAAACAGCAGTCCTTCAGCCAGAATATATTGTGGAATAATCTGTAAACGCGCTTCAGCCCAGTGCGTATCTACCAAAATATCATGATTACCACGGGTAAGCAAAAAACTGATTTTCGGATAGCGATGTGTAAACATAGCAAATGCTGTCCAGTCTTCATTCCAGTCGGAATGAAACAAATCTCCCAGTAATATTACCCGTTCTACTGTCAGCTCCTGCAATAACAATTCCAGGCGGCTGATTTCTTCTTCTACTTCTACAGGAGGCACAAATAATCCCTCCTTCCGAAAATGTTTCATCTTGCCCAAATGCCAGTCTGACACGACCAACAAATGATAAAAGGGAATATACAGTACTTTCTGAGGTAGTAAAAAGCAATCTAATCCATTCAATACAATCTTCTTTGCCATTACTCCAAAGTTAACTGCATTTTCAGTTTTTCCAAACGGCTTTGCCAATCTTCATTACTGTAGCGTTCGCGGAAAGATTCGGAGAAAACAGGAAAAGCGAAGGGAGTCAGCTTTTCAGGATGTGTCAATATAATACGGTGTCCGCTGATCCGGTTGAAAGCAGTCTGCATACGTCCTTCCTCCAACTGAAAATCAAATACTTCATCATAGGCCTCTCTCAACAGCAGATTATGAGGATCATAATCCTGAAATACAGAAAAAAACAAACCTGAATTAGCCTGCAGATGTTTGGTTTTCACATTCTTACCGGGAAATCCCTGAAAAACCAGTCCTGCAATCCCTGCGATATCCCTGAAGCGCCGTCTGGCCATCTCCTGCACATTGATTCCGCTTGACAGATCCGAATGCAGATGCTCGGGTGAAAATACTTTTTGCAATAAAGGAAGGGTAATATCAAATTTCGTTTCGGAGACCAGCTCGAATCCGTATTCATTTGTAGCAATACTAAAGGTCGCAGGCTGAATCTTACCCAACCTGTAAGCGATGACCTGAGACATACCTTCATGCACAAGTTTGCCTTCAAAAGGATAAACAAATAAATGGTGTCCATATCGGGTTTCCATATACTCGACCAGCAGCTCGTCTTCTACCGGCAAAGCAGAGCGAACCTTCTGTTCCTTAAAAAGAGGTTGTAAAAAGCGGATCTCTTCACTTTGATAACTCCTTTTCTGAATATGCTGAAAACTATGACGGATCGCATCTCCCAGATCGGGAGATATGGAAAAGCGTCCACCCATCCACGACGGTACTACTCCTTTCTTTTTTGTAGAAGGTTTAACGGTCACATCCATTCCTCTGGTATGCAGCAATTCCAGCTGCCTTCCGGAGAACCAAAACACCTCGCCTTCCTTCAGTCTGGAGATAAAGGATTCTTCTATGGATCCCAGATACTTGCCATTCATAAACCGAACACGCATCATGGTATCGGATACAATCGCACCAATACTGAGCCGGTGTCGCATAGCCAGTTTACGTGATGTAACTTTATACAATCCGTCAAGATATTCCAGACGGTGAAAATCGTCATAAGCTGTAAGTGATTTACCCCCGTGAATAAGCATCGCCATACATTCATCAAATTCTGACCGGGATACCGATGCATAACAGTGTGTCTGCACGATTTCTGCAAAGATCTGATCCGCATCAAATCCATCGCCTACGGCCAGTGTCATTAAATACTGGATCAGCACATCAAAGCTCCGGATATAAGGTATGCGCTGTTCGACTATATGCTCTTTTACAGCATATTTCAGCGAATCTCCTTCTATAATTTCAAGCGAATTCGTAGGTACATAATAGATTTTTGAAGTCTCATCCGGCCGGTGTCCCGAACGGCCTGCACGCTGTAAAAAACGCGCTACTCCTTTTGGAGAACCTACCTGCACCACACAATCCACCGGTCGAAAATCTACTCCCAGATCCAGACTACTGGTACAGACCACCGCTTTTAATCGGCCTTCATGTAGTGCTTCTTCTACCCAAAACCGAATCTCATCACTCAGCGAACCGTGATGGATTGCCAGTAATCCTGCAAATTCGGGGTAGTTCAGAATAATCTGCTGATACCATATTTCAGCCTGAGATCTTGTATTGGTAAATATCAGGGTCGACTGATGTGCGTTAATGATTGGAATGACCTTATCCAGTAACCGGATTCCTAAATGTCCGGCCCACGGAAATTTCTCCAGTGAATCCGGCAGAACAGTCTCGATATGAAGTTTCTTTTTAATATCTGCTTTGACCATTACACCGGTATTTTCTATACCCAGCAAGATATCCTTTGCCTCTGCCAGATTACCTATAGTAGCGGAAATGCCCCATATCTTCAATCGCGGATTGATGGCCTTAAGCCGGCTTAAAGCCAACTCTACCAACACCCCACGCTTGCTGCCTAACAATTCGTGCCATTCATCAATGACAATAAATTCCAGTGATTTGAAATACGCTGTACTGTCTTTGGATGCCAGCAGCAGATGCACACTTTCCGGTGTGGTAATCATGGCCTGCGGAGGAGTCTTACGTTGTCGCTGACGAACCGATGCAGTGGTATCACCCGTACGTAATTCAATAGTATAATCCAGATCCAGTTCTTCCGAAACTGCATTTGCAGCTTTATAGATTTCTTTGGACAAGGCCCGTAAAGGCGTGATCCAAAGGGTATGTAATTTCTTATTCTTAGCGACAGAATGATGCGCATAATAATGATCCAGAATTCCAAACCATACAGCAAATGTTTTCCCGTATCCTGTAGGGGCATTTAGCAATCCGGAATTTCCTTCACGAATAGCTTTCCAGGTTTGCTGTTGAAAACCATGAGCCTTCCATCCCTGATTATGAAACCATACGTCTGCAAACTGATTCATTTCAACGAATCGATTAAGTCCAACAAATCTTGTTTTGTATTCGCATCTTTTGCTAATTTATCCTTTCGCCATCGCAGAATCCGGGGAAACCGTAAAGCCACACCCGATTTATGCCGGCTGCTGAGATTAATCCCTTCAAATGCCAGCTCAAAGACCATTTCCGCTTTGACACTTCTTACTGGTCCGAATTTTTCAATTGTATTCCGTTTGATCCAGTTATCCATACTAATAAGTTCCTTGTCTGTCAATCCTGAATATGCTTTCGCAAAAGGTACTAATTGCTCTCCATCCCAAACAGCAAAGGTGTAATCGGTAAACAAATTTGCCCTTCGCCCATGTCCGGACTGTGCATAAATCAATACCCCGTCTATCGTCATAGGGTCCGTTTTCCACTTCCACCAGTTCCCTCTTTTCCGTCCTGTTTCATAGGGACTTGACTTGCGCTTGATCATAAGTCCCTCCGCATTATGTTCCCTTGCATGTACTCTGTAAGATGCTGCTTCCTCCCAGGCACTGAACTGTAAAGCCGGAGACAGCAACAGGACATCAGCAACACCGGGTGTATCCAGCACATGTTGCAGAAGATTACGTCTTTCCACTAATGGAAGAGCTCTCAGATCCTTCCCTTCCCATTCCAGAAGATCATAGCACACCATCACTAACGGAGCATCGGCCAATGTTTTAGCAGACAGATTTTTGCGTCCTATACGGGTCTGCATCATATTAAAGTCAAGGGGTGTGCCCTCCTTCCATGGAATAACTTCGCCATCGATCACCGTACCGTTTGGAAGCAGGTTCTTCAATTTGTGAAATTCCGGAAATTTCTCCGTCATCAGATCTTCTCCTCTGCTCCAGACAAACAGTTCGTCCTTTCGGATGATAAGCTGTCCGCGGATACCATCCAGCTTAGGCTCCAATATCCAGTCTTCGAGATCACCCAGCTCTTCTACCGAAGAATCAATAGCATAGGCCAGATAAAAGGGATAAGGGAGAAAATGCTTATCTTCATTCAGATCACTGAAAAATAAAGAATCCATCTGCTCAGTAAGCGGACTCCATTTCCCCATAAGCCGGTGCTCCACAACAGCCTCTTCCATTTCCAGATAACGGGCGAGCGCCTTTCCCACAATCTTTTTGGATACCCCAACCCGAAAATTTCCGGTCAGAAACTTATTAAAAAGAAAAAGTGCTGTGCCGGATAATTGTGTCCAATATCCCAAAATTACTTCTTTCTGTACATTTTCCGGCTGTCCATACAAGTTTATCAATTGCTGATAAATGGTATGCAATTCAAATGTAGTTTCTGTATTTGATGCCGGTAATACCAAAGCCAGACTTTCGGCAAGATCCCCCACAATGTAGTAGCTTTCATCCAGAAGCCACAGTGGAATATCGGCCAGTTCGGCAGCCCATACTTTTAACAAACTGGTCTTGACAGGACGTTTTGGTTTATTACCCATTAGCAATGCTATTCCAAACAGCTGGTCCTCCTGTCTGGCATTTATCAGATAATGATGAATGGCTTCAATTTTTTCATTTGTCCGGGTTGTACTGTCCAGTGCTTCGAAGAGTTCTACAAAATCTTTCATTCCATATCCTCCTCTTCCTGATCATGAAACAGTGTTTTGAGAACAGATGCTTTTACACCCAGATGTTCATTGACCCATTTTGAAAATACCGCTTCGTACCCATGTGTTACATACACGTGGCCGGCACCAGTTTCCTGTACAGCTGCATTAAGCTGTGACCAGTCGCAGTGATCGGACAGGACAAATCCCTGATCCACTCCTCTTCTTCTTCTGGCTCCGCGCAATTGCATCCAACCGCTGCACATGGCGATCTTGTAGGGTCTTAATTTCCGTATCCAGGGAGTATCCATTGCAGATGGCGGTGCGACAATAAGCGCACCCTTTATTGCGGATCGATCCGTCTCCGCCAGAATCCGTTGTCCCGGAAACTCGTACCCCACCTCCTGTAGTGCCTGATTAACATTCGCCACAGCTCCGTGCAGGTATATCTCACCGATAGAGGTATCCAGATGTTTTAATATATTCTGTGCCTTTCCTAGAGAATACCCCAACAATACTGTATTTAATCCTTTATCCTGATTCTGCTTCCACCAGCGGTTGATGTCTTCATACACATCAAATGCAGAAGGAAAATGATACACCGGAAGTCCAAATGTAGATTCTGTGATAAAATGATCACACTTGAGCAATTCAAAAGGTTGTGAAAGACCATCCTCACTCCATTTATAGTCACCTGTAAATACCCAGACTTCTCCCTGGTATTCCAGACGTACCTGAGCCGAGCCGATAATATGTCCTGCAGGATGAAGACTTATCTTTACCCCATTGACGGACATTACCTCACCGTATTCCATGCCGGTAACATTATTTTCTACCCCAAGACGCAGACGCAATATCGGAATACTATCCGAATGACACCAGTAGTGTCCCATCCCCCAGCGTGCATGATCACTATGTGCATGGGTAATCAGGGCATTATCAACAGGCTTCCATGGATCAATATAAATATTCGCTTGTTTACAATACAGACCTTTGCTAGTCACAGATAGTAATTTCATATAATCCCGGGCTTCCTTTCTTATGCTATATTTAATATAAGACAATAAAAGGCAGCAAATTGTTTAGGTTGTACCCCGGAATGAAGAGCAATTATGTACGTGTAAAGTTATCAGGGCGCTTGCTGGCACTAAAAATAAATACTCTACGTACACTGCAACTGGTTAGGAAACCAGTTGATGCAGCGGGCTGTAATCAAATCACGCAATAGCAAAGCAGACATCAGGAAATATGTAGTATGCGTTTGCTGCTGTCCTCACCGGCATTACAAAGAAAGTTCCTATACGTTGCTTAGAAATTTATTTTATCAATTGGTGGGGACACCAATTGACGCGGAGAGCTTATCAAATCACTCAGTAGCAAAGCAGACATCAGGAAATATGTAATATGCGTATGCTGCTGTCCTCACCGGCACTACAGAGAAAGATACTTCACCTTGCATAAAAATTTATTTTATCAATTAGAGGGGACACCAATTGACGCAACGGGCTGTAATCAAATTACACAATAGCAAAGCAGGTATCAGGAAATAAGTAGTAACGTCTGCCGCTGCCCTTACAGGCATTACAGAGAAAGCTCCTCTACGTTGCTAGAAACTTATTTTATTAATTGGTTAGGACACCAGTTGACGCAGCGGGCTGTAATCAAATCACGCAATAGCAAAGTAGACATCAGGAAATATGTATTATGCGTTTGCTGCTGTCCTCACCGGCATTACAAAAACAGGATGTAAGAACTAAAACTTCAGTTTAAGTTTCTTAAAAACAAAACTCCATAACCATATCGGCCCTATAGTGATTAACCGGATCAGACTATTACTTGATACAGGACCTGCTTCTCTTTTTGTCAAGGCGATCAGCACAGCAAGTGAAACCAGCATAATGAGTCCGGTGATCAACCATACTGCGGGGCCTCCAGCTCTTTCCAGATATTCCAGCTGAACAATAAAGAAGCTCATAATACCGATCTCAATCAGCATAGCATAAGACAACGTAGGTGCCAGACGAAGATAGGAATAAACGATAACAGCAATAAAAATTGAACCCCAGTTAAGAAAAGTATGCCATCCCATTTTGACCATAAAATCAAACTGCGGAAAAGGAATCATCCAGATCAGTCCCATTAGTCCAAAGAAAAATAAAGTTAAAAAAACAGCATACAATCCTCTGTTTTGAGGATTTGCAAACACGGTTGATAACTCTTTGAAATAAATATCTAGTGGTCTTAAGACTTCCTGAGGAACAGGGCTCGGTTTGTTTTTCTTTTTATTACTCATGAGACTCTTTTAACAGAAAGAAGCTGTCTGAAAGAATAATTCCCTCAGACAGCTCTCCTTTTTTATCTATTATTTTCTTATTTCGCGTAAGCTACAGAACGTGTTTCCCGAATGACGGTCACTTTAATCTGTCCCGGATAAGTCATTTCCGTTTGAATACGGTTAGAAATATCTGCAGCCAGAATTTCAGCCTGCGCATCTGTTACTTTTTCACTTTCAACGACAACGCGCAATTCACGTCCCGCCTGGATAGCAAATGTTTTCTCCACGCCTGGGTATGACAGCGCAAGATCCTCCAGTTCTTTCAGACGTTTGATATAGCTTTCCACTACCTCACGACGAGCTCCCGGACGGGCGCCTGAGATCGCATCACAAGCCTGTACTACCGGAGAGATCAATGAAGTCATTTCGATTTCATCATGGTGAGCTCCGATCGCATTACAAACATCAGGATGTTCTTTATATTTTTCGGCCAGCTGCATTCCTAAAATTGCGTGCGGCAGTTCAGGATTATCATCAGGCACTTTTCCAATATCATGCAACAGACCTGCACGTTTGGCAAGTTTCACATTCAATCCTAGTTCTGCTGCCATTGTTGCTGCAAAATTGGCAACTTCACGAGAGTGCTGCAACAGGTTTTGTCCGTAAGACGAACGGTAACGCATACGTCCTACCATACGGATCAGTTCGGGATGAAGACCATGTATACCCAGATCTATAGCTGTACGCTCACCGATCTCTACGATTTCATCTTCGATCTGTGTTCTTGTTTTTGCTACCACCTCTTCGATTCTCGCCGGGTGAATACGACCATCAGTCACCAGACGGTGTAAAGCAAGGCGAGCAATCTCACGGCGTACCGGATCGAAACCGGACAAAATGATAGCCTCCGGTGTATCATCTACAATGATTTCAACTCCGGTAGCAGCTTCCAGAGCACGTATATTACGACCTTCACGACCGATAATACGTCCTTTGATCTCATCATTTTCGATGTTAAAGATGGAAACGGTATTTTCGATAGCCGACTCAGTTGCTGTACGCTGAATAGTCTGAATAACGACTTTCTTAGCTTCTTTAGTTGCCGTCAGCTTGGCTTCATCTACGACATCCTTGATCTGAATCATCGCCTGAGAACGGGCTTCTTCACGTAAAGAATCAACCAGCTGATTTTTGGCTTCTTCAGCCGTTACTCCGGCAATATTTTCAAGTTGTTTGATTTGTTGAGATTTCAAATGGTCCACTTCTTCGCTTTTCTTCTCATTCAGCTCTACAAGTTTTTCCAATTGCTTTTTAGTATTGTCCAGTTCTTGTTTCTCGCGGTTCAGGTTTTCCAGCTTCTGGTTAATAGACTGCTCCTTCTGGCGGGTAGCATTCTCTTTTTGGACAATGGTATTATTACGCTGATTTACTTCTTTTTCATGCTCAGCTTTTAGTTGTAAAAACTTCTCTTTTGCTTCCAGAAGTCTTTTCTTTTTGATATGCTCCCCTTCCTGTTCTGCCTCCTTCACGATTTTCCTGGCGTTTTCATGTGCAGCTTGTTCTTGCCTTTTAAACAACATTTGCAGCACATAACGGCCAATCAGAACACCCACGACAAGGGAAACTATGATTGTGATTGCTATTATGATCTGTATATTCATTTGTTTTTATGTGTGTTATATTAGTTGATAAAAATTGTTTCTATATGTTTTGATTTAAATTTTTTGCAAAAAAAAACCGCAATTAAATATAAACGGGTACCAAGTATTATTAAACTTCCATTACACATGATTAAGCGATTGATCATGACCTAGATGGCTTACGCAAAATGGTCTACATCTTTTTTTCGCCCGTGATATTGAAGCGTTAAGTTTAAAATAGTGACAACCCGAATTTAATTGCGGCAAATTCGTAGTTACAAAGCGTTGTATAAGAACGATTTTGTTATTTATTAAAGAAACCTGTCAACAACTGATCCAGTTCATGAACAGCCTGCTCTACCCCTTCTTCGTGGTTTTGCGCATTTTTTTCGGCTTTCAACATCCCTGTTGCATATTGCAGGACACACATAGATAATAAATCCTGTTTATCCCGAACTGCATAGTTGTCTTGTAGTTCTTTTATTCTCTCATTAACCAATTTCGCTGCATGACGGATAATCTCCTCCTCACCTGCATCCACTTTCAACGGATATACCCGATCAGCGATATTTATTTTTATGGAAATATCTCCCATTTTTCCTTTGAGCTTATAGTAAACAAATGCTGTTTTTGTACTTCCTTATCTCCGTTATCTTACTTCAATAAGCCTATGCACTTGTCTATTTCTTTAACAAAATCGTTAATTTTTTGCTTCGTGTCAAGTATTTTCTCATTTATTGCGTCTTTATCCACATTCGAATCTTCCAAAGTACGCGCTACAGCAAGGGCTTTCACCTTTTCTTCTGTCTGCTTTACTTTTTCAGAGCTTGTATCCAAAGCCACCTGTAACGATTGCACTTCTAATTTAAGTAAATCATTCTCTTCCTGCAAGGCTTCACACAATTGAATTAAATTTTTCGTTTTCTCAACGATAATATTCATTTGTGTTGATAAAGATGCCATACTTATTTACTGCAATTAAAGTTATACTCCACTATTAGCGCACTACTGCGCCTAATTCTTTCTCAAAGTTAAGAATTAATTTTTGAACTATAGCGTCAATTTGTTTGTCTGCCAAAGTTTTTTCTTCATCCTGCAAAACAAAGCTTAAGGCATATGATTTCTTACCCTGAGGCAGCTTATCACCTTTATAGACATCAAAAATATTGACTTCTGTAAGCAACTTACGCTCCGTTTTAACTGCTACCTGACGGAGCTTTTCAAATGTAACAGCCTCATCAACAAGCAATGCCAGATCACGACGAACAGCCGGAAATTTGGAAACTTCCTTGTATTTAATGCTATTTTTACGAATTACTTTCAGCACCTGATCCCAGTCGAAATCAGCAAAAAACACCTGTCCGTCTACATCCGCTTTTTTCAGATTAGACTGTGCTACTGCACCAAATGCAACTAATGTTTTCTGCCCCTTTTTATATGATAATCCGTAATCGAAATAGGTAGAGTCTGTATCTACGACTTCAAGCCCCTGTATATTCAATCTGCGGATAATAGTATCCACAGCAGCTTTAATGTTGTAAAATGTAACAGGCTTCGCTTCTCCACTCCATTTTTCGCCGGTTTGTCTTCCTGCAAGAGCGAGTCCAAGATGTTGTCTTTCCTGATAACCTTCTTCCAGTAAGTGGTAAGTACGCCCGAATTCAAAGAATTTCAGATCTGTACTTTTTCTCTTCTGGTTGTAAGACACTGCTGTCAAAGCAGAAAACACCAGATTCTGACGCATTGTATCCAGATCGCTGCTTAACGGATTTAACAATTTCACGGCTGTATCCACATCATCCACATATTCAGATTTGGTCAATGAATTCGATAAAATTTCATTATAGCCATTAGCAATCAATAAATCCGCTACCTGATTCAATACCACTTCTCTGTCCGGTTTTTCCGAAGTATTTAAAGAGGCATTGATCTGCTGTTTTATCTCTATATTATTATAACCGTATATACGCAAAACTTCTTCTACAATATCCACTTCACGGGTTACATCCACTTTAAATGGAGGTACCTTTACCAGTAGTTCATGTTCATTTTCTTTTGCAACAGTTATTCCAAGAGAGGTAATGATGGAGCGAATATCTTCCTTCGGAATTGCTTTACCGATAAGACGTTGTACATTCGCATAATTGACCGTAAACTCGAACGGAGAGACCGGATCAGGATACAGGTCTGTAATCGCTGAACTCACCGTGCCTCCTGCAACTTCAAGAATCAATAATGCAGCACGTTTGAGTGCAAACTCTGTCATATTCGGATCTGTTCCTCTCTCAAAACGGAAAGAAGAGTCCGTTTTCAACGCGTGTCTTTTCGCTGTTTTACGGACAGATACGGAATTGAAATATGCGCTTTCTAAAAATATATTAACGGTAGAAGCACTTACTCCGGAATGTAAGCCACCAAATACACCGGCTATACACATTGGTTTTTCTGCATCTGCAATAACCAGATCTTCCGCGGACAAGGTACGTGCAACTCCGTCTAAAGTTGTAAAAGCTTCTCCTTCTGCAGCATTACGCACAATGACCTGCTGACCGGCAATCTGATCAGCATCAAATGCATGCAGAGGTTGTCCCAGATCATGAAGTACATAATTGGTAACATCCACAATATTGTTAATCGGACGAATACCGATAACATTCAGTTTTTCTTTCAACCAATCCGGAGATTCTTTTACTGTCACTCCTGAAATATTTACACCTGAATAACGGGGTGCAGCATCTGTATTTCTGACGGAAACTACAGTTTGCACAGCACTTCCAGCTGACTGAAATGCAGAAATATCCGGTAATGTAAATGAAGTTCTGAAAAAACCGGCCAAATCACGCGCTACTCCTAAGTGAGAAGCAGCATCAGCACGATTGGGAGTCAGACCGATTTCATAACGGTAATCATCTGTAATGTGAAAATAATCACGGGCTGTCTGCCCTACCTGTGTATCAGCAGGCAGCACCAGGATACCATCATGCGATTTGCCCAGACCAATTTCATCTTCTGCACAGATCATCCCTTCTGATACTTCACCACGAATTTTAGATTTATTGATTTTAAAAGGCTCTCCTTCCAGCGGATGCACAGTAGTTCCTACAGTAGCTACTATTACTTTTTGTCCGGCAGCTACATTCGGTGCACCGCACACGATGTGCAATAATTCTGCACGTCCTACATCCACAGTTGTAACACGAAGACGATCCGCATTGGGATGTTGTTCACAAGTCTTCACTTCCCCTACAACAAGACCTTCCAATCCTCCGGGTATGCTCTGAACCGTTTCCAACACTTCTACTTCCAGACCAATATCTGTCAAAATATGAGAGATTTGCTCAGGAGTTTTATCCTTTATATCAACAAAATTCTTTAACCAGTTATATGAAATATTCATTGTCTAATCTATATGAAGCACAAAGATAGAACTTTGTAACGAAATACGGATTCCGCAGCTGGTAAAATTTGAATAACTACGCATATGGAATGTATTATTTTTTGAGTAGATTTAGGTATTGCTTTATTATAAACTGTCCGCAATCGATAAGGTTGAGCTCTCATACGGCCGGTTCTTTGATTTAATGATTTTTACAATAACTAGCAGATGTAGCAATGACGGCTGAATGGGTTGTGAATTGCTTTCATTAGCTATCAATGATTTGTTTTTTATTGGAATAGCTGAGCTCCCTTCGGTCGGTTCTTTGATTTAATGATATTTACAACAACTTAGTGTTATGGCTAGACAGAAGGGAATTAGTTGTGAATTGCTTTCATTAGCTATTAATAATTTGTTTTTTTATTGGAATAGCTGAGCTCCCTTCGGTCGGTTCTTTGATTTAATGATATTTACAACAACTATTTTTAGTTGTCGTTTCGATTTGATTTTGTTGTGAATTGCTTTCATTAGCTATTAATGATTTGTTTTTTTTATTGGAATAGCTGAGCTCCCTTCGGTCGGTTCTTTGATTTAATGATATTTACAACAACAACAAGAGCCTTTTGTTCAGCTATGTCTTCGTTGTGAATTGCTTTCATTCTTTGATTTAATGATATTTATAACAACACCGACTGGCTCAATTAAGAGCCATTATTCGTTGTGAATTGCTTTCATTCTTTGATTTAATGATATTTATAACAACTCTGCCGCATCAACCTTTGGCCGAGCAGCTGTTGTGAATTGCTTTCATTCTTTGATTTAATGATATTTACAACAACTTCAACAAATGTTTTGAGCCGTATCTGTCGGTTGTGAATTGCTTTCATTCTTTGATTTAATGATATTTACAACAACTATAACCTTTAGCGCTTACGTTGGTTAGCTGTTGTGAATTGCTTTCATTCTTTGATTTAATGATATTTACAACAACTGAGCCGTGTTAAGGTCTTGACACTCATCTGTTGTGAATTGCTTTCATTCTTTGATTTAATGATATTTACAACAACTATATGATAGGCAATTTTGTGTAGGCCGTGTTGTGAATTGCTTTCATTCTTTGATTTAATGATATTTACAACAACCTGCAGTAACACGGTATACTTTGTGGTTTTGTTGTGAATTGCTTTCATTCTTTGATTTAATGATATTTACAACAACTTACATGGGAGCAGGTTGATATATTCAATAGTTGTGAATTGCTTTCATTCTTTGATTTAATGATATTTACAACAACATTCAAGGTGCGCAAATACGTATCGTTTGCGTTGTGAATTGCTTTCATTCTTTGATTTAATGATATTTACAACAACCGTCCAGTTTCGGCGCGCCGTTTACCCCGTGTTGTGAATTGCTTTCATTCTTTGATTTAATGATATTTACAACAACTCATACGAAGACAGTATTACGGGGCTTATCGTTGTGAATTGCTTTCATTCTTTGATTTAATGATATTTACAACAACATTTAAAGAAGGGCGCAATACGCGACTATGTTGTGAATTGCTTTCATTCTTTGATTTAATGATATTTACAACAACTTAGCGCCAGCGCAAACGCCGACGTATACAGTTGTGAATTGCTTTCATTCTTTGATTTAATGATATTTACAACAACAGTAGCTGGCGCACTAGCACCCGAAAGGGCGTTGTGAATTGCTTTCATTCTTTGATTTAATGATATTTACAACAACGTATGCTAGTGTTTCCATATACCACATAGAGTTGTGAATTGCTTTCATTCTTTGATTTAATGATATTTACAACAACGCTTAATATCGAAAAGGCCAAGGGCGAAGAGTTGTGAATTGCTTTCATTCTTTGATTTAATGATATTTACAACAACGCGTTTAGAGCGTATACACGCGTATAGCGTGTTGTGAATTGCTTTCATTCTTTGATTTAATGATATTTACAACAACACGTTGGAATAGGAACATTATCACCGGATGGTTGTGAATTGCTTTCATTCTTTGATTTAATGATATTTACAACAACGAGATTTAAGCATTCAACCAGAATAATATGGTTGTGAATTGCTTTCATTCTTTGATTTAATGATATTTACAACAACAATAACAATCATGATCCATTTAATCAAACTGTTGTGAATTGCTTTCATTCTTTGATTTAATGATATTTACAACAACGTAAACTACCAGGGAAATTGGAATCCTTCTGTTGTGAATTGCTTTCATTCTTTGATTTAATGATATTTACAACAACGAACTACGTGCGGAACTACTGAGTTGCCAGTTGTGAATTGCTTTCATTCTTTGATTTAATGATATTTACAACAACAATATAAAATTTATGAAAGGACTAAGAATTGTTGTGAATTGCTTTCATTCTTTGATTTAATGATATTTACAACAACTACCGTTTACGCGGGCGGCTGCGCTATAGTGTTGTGAATTGCTTTCATTCTTTGATTTAATGATATTTACAACAACCTTTGTATATTAACCTGCACGTTAATTTCTGTTGTGAATTGCTTTCATTCTTTGATTTAATGATATTTACAACAACCAGCGTTAGTTTTAGGAGCAAACTTATCACGTTGTGAATTGCTTTCATTCTTTGATTTAATGATATTTACAACAACTCTCTTTTCTGACCAAGGGCCTCTGTACCTGTTGTGAATTGCTTTCATTCTTTGATTTAATGATATTTACAACAACACTCTAATTGCTTCCTCATCTCATCACTTGTTGTGAATTGCTTTCATTCTTTGATTTAATGATATTTACAACAACATACCAAACCGTAAATTAATAAAAATCAAGTAGTTAAATCAAATATTAGAATAAAAAAATACGGATCATTTTGGTCCGTATTTTTTTATTTCATACCGTTTTTTAAATCCTGTTCTTTAAAACAGTTCGAGTTGTTGTGGTGTATCAGGTCGCTTACTCTTATCTTTACCTATAAAAAGTTCTATATCACCGAACTGCTTATCGGTAATGGTTAAGATCCCTATATGTCCCTTTTCGGGTAGTAGCCTCTTGATTCTTTTAACATGTACATCAGCATTTTCCCTACTATTACAATGTCTTAGATAAATAGAGAATTGAAACATAGTAAAACCATCCTGCATAATTTCTTTTCGAAACCGGGCATGAACCGCACGATCTTTTTTCGTTTCAGTAGGAAGATCAAAAAAGACTAGTATCCACAAAACTCTATATTGATTTAAACGGTTCAAAACATTAATTGACTGATTTTATTTATAAGGCTGGATAATTGATTTTTCGCACAACTCCTTCAAAACACCGTGCCAATGAAGCCGTAGTTCTGGAAACAGCGACTAATAACGGGCTTGTAATATCTTCAAACTGCACATCAATCTGGGGTAATTGCAGCAACCTCATTTTTAATGCAGTATCCAATTCATTGCAATTCAATCCTTCTGATAGCATATTATAAACCATTCGATCTACATATGGCCGATAGGGCTCCATAATATCATCAGCCAAACAATACGCATTATATTTATTTCGGTGAAAAATTCCAAAAGTTGGCAGGAGGCCAGAAGAAACCAATCCTCTGGCGACTACAGCACGTAATATAGCGTAACCGTAGTTAAGTAAGTTATTAGGCGGATCTCCTGTACGATGTCGGTTAAAATCAAAAAATTCACGAAAAATATGTTGCCAGTAATAAGCGGCAGCTCGTGCTTCGTAATTATCCGGATCACCTGAACGAACTGATTTCGCCCAGTAATACATATTATCCACTTCCAAACCCGTATCTTCCAACACTCTGGCCTGATTATAGATTTTTTGTTGAATTGTTTGTTGCCACAACTGTTTTTTTAAGGGCACAGATGCTTCTATCTGATAACGAAAGCGTTCAGATTGTGTTTGTCCCCCATCTAATGGTAATATCAGACCAGTAGGCATATGGGTACTGTCACATGAAATCACCGCTACATTATTTTGTAATAAAGCAGCAATACAACCATGCGAGATAGTAATCTGTTGATTTTCGAGAACAACCACACCAATATCTTCAATAGGCACCGTCCTTTTCTTATCTTCTCCGGGAAGATCAACAACTAATTGCCTGTTAGCATGACTCAGATAAGCCGGATTAGAAAACATTAAGGTCCGCTTGATCATGGCTTAGACTTTTGAGATATTACCTAAACGATCAATCTGCAATTTCACACAGGTTTCTTTAATCATAGATCCATCAGTAGCTCGTTCCATTTTGTTTAAAGTAGAGAATTCAGCTTTATTAACAACAGAAGTAGCAACATCTTGCCTCACAAAGAAAATCTGATTTCCCGTAAAACTTACCACTTTATATATTCTTTCACTGGAAAGCTTATTAAAATCTATCATTGAAATATTTTCTAATTCATCTTCCGACGGAACATACACTAAATCATTTGGGGACAGATAGAAATCATCAACACCTTTTAAATCAACAACCGATAATCCCTGCTTTTGTCTTTCGATAACTTCATTTAAAGGAATGGTTTCGTAGCTTCTTTTTCTATTTTTATCTTCATATACGGCAAAAAACAAATTGGTACCTTTAGCAGCCTCTACATATTTATCCTTTTTGTTTCCTGATTGCCCTAAAGGAAATTTACTTCCTAGTTCAAAAACTCTGACTTTAATAATTGGCTGATGCGCTTTTCCATCATTAAATTTTTCAATATTTTTATTCATATCTTCAATTCCTTCAGGAGAAAATGCCAGTTCGGTATTATTGTCTTTGTATTGAAGATAGTTTTTCAGTATTTTCTGGATCCCTGTATCTGTAATACTTCCTATTGTCTTCAGGTCAAAAGAGGTGTCAAGGTTTTTTCTGGTTGCTGTCAATATCTTTCCTTTCGGCACTTTTATTCTTGGCAAATCAATTTTTCCTGAAACTGTATCCTTGTGCATCGGCTTTCTTATCGCCCAATTTGTTCCGGTCTGTTCTACCCTTTCTTTTACTTTTGTACCTTCTTTTTCTACATATTTTTCATAATAGTTGGTAGCTTTATTGATAACACGCAAATTCTGTTTGAAACTCGCAATTATTGTTTCCAAGCGATTCTTAGCATCAATAGTAAAAGTCCCCCAGGGTTTCAGAAACTGTCTTGGAACTTCCCGCTCAATTTTTTCACCAGTTTGAGGATGTTTATACACTCCTTTCTCAAACTTCATCAGTTTTCTCTTCAAATCATAGCGTTTCGTATCTGATTTAGCCGATTGATTATTCAATAAATTGACGTGATCTTTTGTAGCACAAGCTATCACCAAAGCATCTAAGGCATGATGCCTGTGATCTATCCTTTTCTTTGAAAATCCTTTTGAAAATTCTACCGGAACGGTTGGTAAAAATTTCTGATAATTTTCATTCCACACTGTAAAATCTGTAGAATTTGTCAATTGATTCATTCGTTCAAAACGTGGCAAAATCAAATCATTCCAAAGATCATTCAATCCCCAGTCCTGTTTTAAGGTAGTGGTAATTTTTCCATTTCCCGGCACTATATTCTTAGAATTCACACCTTCATCCGAACCATCTTCTACCCTTACAATGTTAGAAAGAACACCCGAAATGTACTTACTGATATAACGGGTATCATTCATTTGCCGCTCAATCATCCTTTCAGGAATATCTTCTAAAAGCAGTTTATTTCTTTTACTTCGATTGTTAGCGTAATGTTTCTTTACAAAATCCTCGTAAGCATCCTGTTTTAAAATGATAACTGATTTTCCGTTTCCACATTCCACAATACTACCACCCAGCTTTTTAATAAATTCCAAACCGATATAATTATCTTTCAACTTATTCACAGCTGATTCGCAGATAATTTTATTCGTAAAGCTATCATCAAAATAACGGCTTTGCGGAATAATGTGTTCAATCTCATATTCCGGTGTAAATAATTTATTCAGCGGTATAACTTGCCCCGTATAAGGTGATTTATATTTCTGCTCCAGCCAAAGTTTGTATCTTTTGAGATCGGAAGAAGAGGGTTGTGCCGTTTTACTGATTTTCAGTATATCATCTTCAATTTCTATATCAGAATTTAAAACACCTTCTTCATAAATCTTCAGAATTTCCTGTTGCATAGGTGAAAAAGGACGGACATTCTCCACTGAATGGTCATCCATCATTTCGGCTAATAATGCTTTGATACGGAAATTGGTATTTTCGTTCTCAGAGTTTTGTCGGGTCAGCCTCTCCCTTTCTTCGGCAGGAAGTTTCATTTCTCTCCCCAGTTCAATATGAATTTCACTGAAGAAATCTTTTGCACCGTTTCCATATTTCAGCCAGATGTCTTTCACTACACGAAGCGTTTCTGTTATAACCTGCTCTACAATTGGATTCCGAAGTGAGTGTTGTTTAAATTCATTTAAAAATTCTCCCAAATCATCAGCAGAATTCCACTTGCCTAATAGTGCAGCCTCCGAATGTCTTCCATAAACAATATATTGTACTAACCACAATTGTAATCCTTGAAAATCGTTTTCAGTAGTGAGATGAACAGCCTTTTCTCTTACTTTATCTTTAAGATTTTCATCATACTCTCCTGTAATAATTTTTTGGATTCTGGATTTTGATTGTTCATTGATACTATCGTAATTCCAAAATTTCCCTATTCGCATCAAGGGCAACAATTTCTTTATAGCTTTTTCAGAAAAAGAACCGTATTCACTTTTAAAAGGTGGAAACTTTTTGAACACCTCAAAGAAAGAGCTTTCGTCCAGATTATTTTTAGATGCAAACGATTTCAGTGCTTTCTCGTATTCTGTTTTATCATTTACAGAATAGATAATATGCCAGATCTTTTGTTCAATTTCTCTTGTCAGGAAATTAGCAGAGATATTTTCTACTTTATCCAATCTCGACAAAATCATTGTTTTCGTCTCATTGCAAGGATATTTTTTATCTTCTACATAATTCCATCGATACGTCTTATCATTTAGCTTAAAATGCTTCAGCAAAGCTTTTTGGTCAACTTCTTTTCTATTGTTTAAAAATTCAAACAAACTTTCGAAATCTTTAGTCGTATTCAAAAACTCTTTTGTAACATTTGTATCATCCTCTTTTTTGTAAATATTAAGATTGTATATCCACTGCCAGACACGGAATTCCTGATAATATGGATTGGATTTGGGAATAGCTTTCAGATATTGAGTATGTTCTACTCCATTTTCATCTTTATATTTTCTAAACTCTAGAGTACAGTTTGAAATGGATGATTTCTGACTTCTCAATGGTCTTTGATAAAAAATAATATCCTCTATAAAAAGATGTACAAAATCCTTTTTACTCAATGTCAGTTGATGAGTTTCATTATTTTTATAGAGTTCACGGACGCAATCGCTGTATAAATCGTCTTGTTCTAATTCCGGATGAAATTCTTTTTGTTTTTCCAGAATTTGTTTTAACTCTGCTTTATAAAATTTCCGTTCAATAGTACGAACTAGTTTTCCTTTTATTTTTTGTTTTGGATTTTGGAGAAGAGCTTCATAGATATAGGTGCCAACTGTTTTATCGGATTTATCTATTTCCTGTTCAGTTTTCTTTTTAACAAGAGTCCAGTCATTTTCACCAGGAGCACGAAAACTTCTTTTTTCATTACCTTCTTTATCTGTTTTTACGGAACCATCATCATTCAAATCAGTCGTTACAATAAAATCTCTCGTTTTTCCCTTCCAGTCAAACAATGGTATTTTGCTGGCACGTCTGTAAACCCATTCATTTTCCAGAACCAATGAGTACCAAATATCAGATTTCCCTTTCTGCGACTCATCTGCCAGAACATCCACAATTTTCAAAGAATAAAACTCAACTAATTTATTTGGATTTTCTTCCTCTTCCTCACCTCTAAGCTGATAATATCCGCGTTTCTGATTAAAATTCAGAAGAATCCATGCTAGTTCTTCTTTTTCTATTTTTTGACTCAGTGCTTTTTTGCGGAGATAGTAAATAGTCCAGTCATAAGGGATTTTTTTGTTATCTTCTAAAAGCTGTGGCTGATAAATTTTAAAATCCGAAAGCATTTCTTCAAAAGATTTTTTGAAAATAAATCCTTCCTTATTATACACCAATTTCGGTTCGACCTCTTCTTTAAACTTTCCAAATTTCTTAGTGAAATCAATTTGTGAAGCATAATGTTCAGGAAGAAAATTTAAAACATTCAAAACCCGGTGAAGCCTTTCCCTGCGCAACAGAAATCGTTCCCGCAATCTCCTTACACTTCTGTATTTTGTGCGTTCAGCAGTTTGTGAAACAGAATTCCCTTTTCCAAAATCCCCTAAAACGTCCTGTGACATTGGGATAATCCGGCTTCCCATCCCAAGGATTTCTCCTTGTTTATTGTCAAAATCCTGTTTGATCAACGCCCAGCCAATAGAGTTTGTCCCTAAATCAAGCCCAAGTATATATTTCATAATTTATTCGCAATTTTAGTTTCTTAAATATATAAATAATAAAATACATCCTAATTACGGTTTTCCGTATTTCAAATAAAAAATATTTATTAACTTTGTCTTGAAAGCAATTCACAATAAGGATTATTCCGTTGTGCAAACATTTAGTGCCTCGACTATCTTCGGGGCTTTTTTATCCCTTTTTGCTGCTCTGGCTGCGAAATTCAACTATCTCCTTAGTTCCTTCCATTTTTTACGTTGTTATGCTATTTAAGTCAAAGGATTAACGTATTTTTGTACTTTAATTCTACAAGACAACAATTTCATAGTAATGATTCATTTCTTTGTGAACCAATCGAACACTGTTTATGCTGTTCAAACTCAAAAAGATTTATCAACCGAAGATATCTCTAAACTCAACTGGCTATTTGGCAACGCAACCAAAATTGAAAAAACCACTCTTGATGATTACTATGTAGGCCCTCGTGCTGCAATGATCACTCCGTGGAGTACCAATGCGGTGGAAATCACCCAAAATATGGCCGTTGAAGGAATTATTCGTATTGAAGAATTTCAGCCGGTGACAGCTGATTTCACTGACTTCGACCCGATGATCTCCCAAAAGTATAATGCGCTTACACAGGAAATGTACAGTATCAACATTACACCTGAGCCTATTATGGATGTGGATGATATTGCTGCTTACAACAAGCAGGAAGGTCTGGCTCTCAATCCGGAAGAAGTAGAATACCTGAACAACCTTTCGGTAAAACTGGGTCGTAAGCTGACAGATTCTGAGGTTTTTGCATTTTCGCAAGCCAACTCAGAGCACTGTCGTCATAAAATCTTTAACGGGACATTTGTAATCGATGGTGAGGCTAAACCGACTTCTTTATTCAAACTGATCAAAAAAACATCTGAAACACATCCTAATGATATCGTTTCAGCATATAAAGACAACGTGGCTTTTATAAAAGGTCCTGTTGTGACACAATTTGCACCACAATCAGCGGATAAGCCTGATTATTACACTGAAAAGGAATTTGAATCTGTAATTTCATTAAAAGCAGAGACGCACAACTTCCCGACTACTGTAGAACCCTTCTCAGGTGCTGCTACAGGATCAGGAGGCGAGATCCGTGACCGTCTGGCTGGCGGACAAGGTTCTTTACCACTGGCAGGAACAGCCATCTATATGACATCTTATTCCCGTCTCCATGAAGAGCGTCCATGGGAAAAAGCAATGCAGGAAAGAGATTGGCTGTACCAGACACCAATGGATATCCTGATCAAAGCATCCAACGGAGCTTCAGATTTCGGTAATAAATTTGGCCAGCCCCTTATTACAGGTTCTGTCCTGACTTTCGAGCATGAAGAAGATGCCCGTAAGATCGGATATGACAAAGTGATTATGCAAGCCGGAGGTATAGGTTACGGCAAACTGGATCAGGCAAAAAAACACAAGCCACAACCGGGAGATAAAGTAGTAATTCTGGGTGGTGAAAACTACCGTATCGGTATGGGAGGGGCTGCCGTATCTTCTGCAGATACCGGAGCTTTCGGGTCAGGAATCGAACTGAATGCCATTCAGCGTTCTAATCCTGAAATGCAAAAACGCGCTTCCAATGCAATCCGCGGACTGGTAGAATCCGACCACAATCCAATCGTGTCGATCCATGATCACGGAGCAGGCGGTCACTTAAACTGTCTTTCTGAATTGGTAGAAGAAACCGGTGGATTGATAGACCTGGACAAATTACCTGTCGGGGATCCTACCCTATCTGCAAAAGAAATCATTGGTAATGAATCTCAGGAACGTATGGGATTGGTTATTGGTGAAAAAGATATTGCTACTTTACAAAAGGTAGCTGACCGGGAGCGCTCACCGATGTATACTGTCGGAGATGTCACCGGTGATCACCGTTTTACTTTCGAATCCAAAACTTCGGGAGAAAAGCCAATGGATTTTGCACTGGAAGATTTCTTCGGGTCTTCTCCGAAAACCATTATGAACGACAGCACTGTTAACCGTACATATGCTGATCTGGACTATACAAAAAATGATATCCCTACTTATCTGAATCAGGTACTGCAACTGGAAGCGGTAGCTTCCAAAGACTGGCTGACAAATAAGGTAGACCGTTGTGTGGGAGGACGTGTTGCAAAACAACAATGTGCCGGCCCGCTACAATTACCGCTGAACAATGTCGGTGTCATGGCGCTGGATTACAGATCTGCTGAAGGTATTGCCACCACTGTCGGTCATTCGCCGGTTGCAGCATTGGTAGATCCGGCAGCAGCTTCACGTACAGCAATTGCTGAAGCACTTTCTAACATCGTATTTGCTCCGATCAAAAACGGACTTTCTGGTATATCGTTATCCGCCAACTGGATGTGGGCATGTAACAATGAAGGAGAAGATGCCCGTCTGTATGAAGCAGTACAGAGCTGTTCTGACTTTGCCATTGCCTTAGGTATCAATATTCCTACCGGAAAAGATTCCCTGTCCATGAAGCAAAAATATCCGAACGGAGATGTGATTGCTCCGGGAACTGTGATTATTTCTGCAGCAGGAAATTGTACAGATATCAATAAAGTCATAGAACCAGTCCTGAATAAAAATGCAGGTTCTGTTTACTATATCAATCTCTCAAAAGATACCTTCAAATTAGGGGGATCTTCTTTTGCGCAGATTTTAAATAAAGTAGGTAAGGAAGTACCGACAATCACGGATGCTGATTATTTCAAAAAAGCATTCAATACAATTCAGGAGCTTATCAAAGCGGATCAGATCGCAGCAGGACATGATGTAGGTTCCGGAGGTTTGGTTACGACTTTACTTGAATTGTGTTTCGCAGATGTAAATCTTGCTGCAAACTATGATCTGTCCGGTTTACAGGAAACAGATACGGTAAAAGCTTTGTTTAATGAAAATATCGCTGTTGTCCTTCAGGCTAAGAACAATGCTGCATTTGAAAAAGCATGTTCAGAAAACGGAATTGAAGCGGTGAAGATCGGTGAAGTTGTCGAAGGTTCATCTGTAACATTCAAGAATAATGAAGATCTGTTTACGTTCAATGTTGCAGAGACAAGAGATACCTGGTATAAAACATCATTCCTGTTAGATTCGAAACAATCTAAGAACGGCATGGCTCAGGAACGTTATACCAACTACAAAAACCAGCCGTTGAAATATGTATTTCCGGCTCATTTTGATGGTAGAAAACCCACTATTGACAATACACGTCCGAAACCAAAAGCAGCAATATTGCGTGAAAAAGGTTCAAACTCTGAGCGTGAAATGGCAAATGCCATGTATCTTGCGGGGTTTGATGTAAAAGACGTGCATATGACCGATCTGATCTCCGGTCGTGAAACATTAGATGACATTCAGTTTATCGGAGCAGTAGGCGGATTTTCTAATTCTGATGTTTTAGGTTCTGCTAAAGGTTGGGCAGGTGCATTTCTCTACAATGAGAAAGCGAAAAAAGCATTGACTGATTTCTTTGCCCGCCCGGATACATTATCTGTAGGGATATGTAACGGATGTCAGTTGTTCATGGAACTGGAACTGATCAACCCTGATCATGATGTACATGGAAAAATGCATCACAATACTTCGCAGAAACATGAGTCTAACTTTGTATCTGTAAAAGTTCAGGATAACAATTCAGTAATGTTATCTACACTTGCCGGATCAACTTTAGGTGTATGGATCTCACACGGAGAAGGTAAATTTAATCTACCTCAATCGGAAGAGCAATACCAGATCGTAGCGAAATATGCTTATGAGCAATATCCTGCTAATCCTAACGGTTCAGATTACAATACAGCTATGCTGTGTGACAAAACCGGTCGTCATCTGGTTACCATGCCACACATTGAACGTTCTGCGTTCCAGTGGAACTGGGCTTACTATCCGAATGATCGCAAAGATGAGGTATCTCCGTGGATTGAAGCCTTTGTAAATGCCCGCAAATGGATTGAAAATCAAAAATAGTCTTTCAGATATATATTGTAAAAATCTCCTCTTTAGCTTAAAGAGGAGATTTTTTTATTAAAACCTCTCCCTGACCCTCTCCTTAGAAAGGAGAGGGAATTGTTTCATCTCAAATTCTATGTAATTTATTAAATGAAAAATCGCCTATATTTATATTCATAAATCTTAACCAATAAAGATTATAAACCCTTGTCATATCAAACATTATGAAAACAAAAATCGGATTACTGATTGCCATATTGGCTCTCCTGATCAGCTGTCAGCAAAGTTCTGCACCTTCCTTAGCCTTTCATAAGAAAGGAATGATTAAAGTGACCATATTCTATCCAAAAGGGGAAGGCACGACCTTTGACATGGATTATTATATCCGCAAACATATGCCTTTAGTTCAGCGGGTGTATGGTGATGCATTAAAAGGTCTAACGATAGATAAAGGAATAGGAGGCGGATCTCCCGAAACAGCTGCGCCCTATATGGCCATGGGGCATCTGTACTTTGAAAATGTAGCAGCTTATGAAGAAGGATTAAAAAAGAACAGAGAGACCTTCGCAGCCGATTTCCCTAAATATACGAATGTTATGCCGGTCGTACAGATCAGTGAAGTGATTCAATAAAATGAAAGAGGCTGTCTTAAAAAGATCTCGCTTATATAATCTTTTAAAACAGCCTCTTGTATACCTCAGTTGATACAGGCAGCTATTATACCTGTTCCGGAGAACTTTCTTCTTGTTTCTCTGTTATTATATTTTTCTCCTTACCCAATCTCATCAGCGAAGGCGTAAAGAAAGACAGTAATCCTACTCCCACCACAACCAGTCCGAGGATAATGAAGGTAAGATTCACGCCTATGGTATCTGCTACAAAACCTGTACTTAACAATCCGACAACAGAAGGGATGACTACAATACTAAAGAACATCGAAAATACACGTCCCATCATGGCCGGATTTACCTCTTCCTGCAATACCGTCATAAAACTGGCATTGTATACTGAAGCCGCTAATCCACCAATTCCTGTAAGTACAACGAACAGTATAAATCCGGAAACCGGAAGCCAGCCGGATACCGCCAGACTAAGACCTAGCAGCATATGCATCGTATTAATAATAATGACTTTATGGATATTTGGCTTCCAGATACCCAACAATCCGCCACCGATCAGCATACCCACACCCCAGGCCATTTCAACTATACTCATTTCTATTTTGTCTCCGCCAAAATGATTGATGGTCATCAACGGAAAAAGTACTGCGACAGGCATAATACAAAAAGTAGCAATGACAGTATACAGGAACAGGTAAGAAAGTCCTCTGTTCTTACGTATTTCTTCCCATCCGAGTTTAATATCCTTCCACACTTGCTGTACACTTGCTTTGGCTTTCTCTGCTATTTCCGGATTGGGAATATGCACAAAGAGTAAGGAGGTAATTGCCACGACTGCTCCGGCAATATCCAAAAGCAACACATTTCCGATCGACATAAATCCAATTGCCAGCGCTCCAAGAGCAGGTCCTGCAATACTCGAAACAGATTGTATAATCTGATTTATACCTGCTATCCGTAACAATTCAGATGGAGGTGCAAGCATAGGAATCGCGGCCTGCATAGCCGGCATATGGAATGCAGAACCTACTGAACGCAGAGCCAGCATAACATAGATTAACAACAGACTTTCATTGCCCATATAAAAACTAACGGACATGATCAATGTACAGAATGCCACAAACCCATCTGCAAACATCATTGTTTTCTTTCGGTCCCAACGATCAATATATACACCTGCTATCGGACCGATAATAGCCTGCGGAAGCAGCCCTGCAATAGCTGCATAAGCCAATACTTCAGCAGAACCTGTTTCCAGACTCAACCAGATAATTACAGCAAAGTTGACTGCCGTACTGCTTAACAGGGAGATAAACTGTCCCACCCATATAATAGAAAATTTCTTTTTCCAGGAATTTTGCATATAAAATAATTTTGAGAATACCTTAAAAGGCACACTCTGGTCAATAAAAATAAAAAAATGATTTCCAATGTTCCGGAAACGGAAACATTGTGATAGAATTTAAAAAGAAATCCTATACCCAGCTAGGCGACAAGTCTGTCACGAAAGGTGTAAATTCTATATAATGCTGCTATCCACATGATGGTATGCGTTTAAAATATGTTGCAAATATAGTATTTTTTTCGAAATTAGAAAATAACTATTAAACACCTGTAGGAAGATACGTTTTATACTTTAAAAGCCAAAAGCCCTCACGGGCTTTTGGATAGGATAACATATGATAATCACAGGTTGTACTGAATACATCGCATTTTAGTTCTGCTGTTGTTTTTCCAGAATAAATTGATCATATGTTTGTTTACTTTCAAAATATGCGACCTCGCCATTCTCCCCGATCATGACAATATAAGCAGAAGCTTTATCCACACTTTTCATCGTTTGCGGATCTATAGCTGTACGGACAGCAGCGTCTTTTGGGATACGCTCTTTACACATATTACAGCAACCGTAATAGATCTTTCCTTCAAAATCTACCTTAATCTGTTCTTTACCCATATAGGCGTCATTGACCATACAAACTAATTCTGAAGGCACATGGTCTCCTTTTTTTACAGTCCCTGCCAACGCTATGGGTTCCCCCGGACTGTTTTCTTCTACACTTGTCCCTTTCGCAGGAGTATTGTTGTTCTGACATCCTGTTAACAGAATCAGCAGCATAGCTGATCCACTTAATATTTTTATAATTTTCATGATCTTTTGTTTTTTATATTTGAAATTGTTGTGCCTTCCTGAATTTCTTCAGAAGCTTTCAGTATAATTTGATTTCCTTCTTCCAGATCCCCGAATATTTCTACCTGATCCGGCATACTTCGGCCTTTAGAAACAGGCACTTTTTTTACTTTACCATTTTCATCTTTGAGAATGTATACCCCCAGATTACTTTCTACCAAAGCAGTTTTCGGAACAAAGAAAGTTGCTTCAGAATGCTGTAAAGGAATCAATGTCTCTGCAACCATAAAGGGCTTCAATTCCTGCTGTATATTGTTGAAGTCCGCTTCAATCTTTTCCGCACGAAGTTTCAGATCCAGCGTACCTGATTTACGGGATATTTTTGCGAAATACTTTTTCTGCGGCAGAGAACGTACGGTAAAATGAATAGTATCCCCCAGATGGAGGAAACCTGTATTTGCTTCCGGAACGGAGAGGGATAGTCTAAGCTTCTGCGTATTCTGTACAGTCAACAGGGGTTTCTCCCCTCCTTTTCCCATTGGACTCACATATGCCCCGAGATCGACGTTACGATCGGTGATAACTCCCGAAAAAGGCGCACGGATCAGCAAATAGTCTTCTATATTCTTCAATTCCTGATAGCTCGCTCTGGCCGCATTGAGTTGTGCTTCATCAGCAATTCGTCTGGCCGTGATCTGGTCCAGTGCATCACGTGAAATTGCTCCCTTTGTCTCATTTGCTTTCAGCATACGATCGTAACTCGCTTTTGTAGCTGCATAAATTGCCTCTTGTCCTTTCCACTTTTCCTTTGCAGTAGCCAGCTGAGACTGGATCTCAGGAGCTTCCAGGATTATGAGCACCTGTCCTTTGCTGACACGATCCCCTATATCCACGCGAATGTTCTTTACATAACTATTGACTTTTGCATAAAGATCCGTTTGCTGATCGGGTGACAACTCACCTGCCAGCTTCAGTCTGACGAGTGGATTGCTTTTTTGAACAGCGACTGTTTCCAGATTTTGCGGCATAGCCATTGTCATTTTTTCTGATGTTTGTTTCTCTTCTTTATTAAAGCCGGAACATGAGGTAAACAGGATTACCGAAGCCAGCATATATATTAAATTGTTCATAGGATTAACGATTAGTATTGGAGGGTGAATAATGGATACTGGATTCATCTTCAGGATCAAGTGATACGGAAGTAATACTGCTTTTTTGCTGTATCCAGCTGAACAGTAGTGGCAGCAGAATCAATACGGAAAAGGTAGACGCAAAGAGTCCGCCTACTACGGCCCTGCCCAATGGAGACACCTGATCTCCGCCTTCTCCGAATCCGATGGCCATGGGCAGCATCCCGGCTACCATTGCCAGTGTGGTCATTATAATAGGACGCATACGCAGATTAGCAGCCTGCAGTGCTGATGTGGTCGCATCTCCGGTCTGCAGGCGAAGGGTCTCTGCATTAGTAATCAGCAAGACTGCATTGGCAATAGACACGCCTACGGACATAATAATACCCATAAAAGACTGCAGGTTGAGTGTAGAGCCTGTAAGACGAAGCAGCAATAAAGAACCTAATACTACAAAAGGTACAGTAGTCAATATCACAAATGAAACTTTAAAGGATTGAAAATTGGCGGTCAACATCAAAAATATCACAAGAACTGCTATTAATAATCCGCTTAACAAACTGTTGAAAGTATCATCAAGTACAGGAGCCATTCCGGCCAGTTTGATATTGACTCCTTTGGGCAGTTCACCCAGAGACGCAATAGCGAGTTCCACATCCTTTTTCGCTCTTTCCAGATCTGCCTGATGTAAATTAGCGGTGACTGTTGTATACCCCATGGTGCCGTCATTGTAGCTTTCGCCCATTGTTTTGACAGGCGTGATAGTGGCAACATCCCCAAGGACCGGTCTGTCCGAATTTCTGGATAATGGAATATTCGCCAGCTCGTCACGGGAAGTCAGCATATGCTGAGGCATCTGTACCTGTACATCATATGCAATATACATCATCCCTCCTACCCACATATTCTTACTTGTATAACGGGAAGAAGCAGTCGTCGCAACCAGTGATCTGGCAATATCCTGAGCATCTAACCCCAGTTGAGCGGCGCGGGTACGGTCAATCTGGATTTCCAATGCCGGATAGTTCATAGACTGAGGAATTTGCTGATCACGCATGTAATCCAGTTCTTTAAGCTTAGTCAGAAGCTTATTGGCGTACATCATATTCATCTTTTTCATCATTCCCGCAACACGGATTTCAACTGGAGTATTTGCCCCCTGACTCAGTATTTTTTCCGTCAGTTCTATAGGCTCAAAAGACAATTTCAATTCGGGCATTCGCTCACGCAAATGTTTTCGGATCTTATCTTTCAACGCATCTGTATTTCCGTCTACAGACCGAAGGGCAACCTGCATCAGGGCTTCATGTGGCCCGGCATTATAGAGATAGATAGGACTCACGGCAAATGTCGAAGGATGTTGTCCGACAAAAGTGGATGAGATACTGACATTATCTTTTCCTAATAAGGTATCCAGTTCGCCCAGCACGGCTTTGATTTTTTGTTCGGTTTTTTCTATCCGTGTACCTTCGGGTGCTGTGATCCTTAGCTGAAACTGACGGGAATTTACAGATGGCAACACATCTTTTCCGATATGCATATACATAAAGGAAACAGCTATAATCGCAGCAATCATACTGAGCGAAAAGATAATTTTCTTACGCTGCATCAGCTTGGTTAAAAAGTATAAAAACCGCACTTTAAACCGGTCAAATCCACTTTCTTTCTCCTCATGTTTCTCTTTATTCTTCATCAGCCAGTTGGCCATTACAGGCACAAAAGTCTGAGACATCAGAAAAGATATGATCATGGAGAATCCTATAGCTAATGCAAGCGGCATAAATAATGCGCCCGGTATTCCAGTCATCACGACAGCCGGAGCAAACACAGCAAGAATACATAAGAGAATCAGCAGTTTTGGAAATGCTATTTCTTTACACGCATCCCAAATCGCCTGAGCCTTTGTTTTTCCCATAGCAAAATGTTGATGAATATTCTCAACAGTAACGGTACTTTCATCTACCAATATCCCGATAGCCAGTGCCAGTCCGGACAATGACATGATATTAATAGTTTGTCCGAACAGCTTTAGAAACAGTACACCTGCTATAATGGAAATAGGAATGGTCAGGATTACAATCAAAGCCGCTCGTCTGTCTCTCAGGAAAAGCAAGACCATTAATCCGGTCAGAAGTGCGCCCAATACTCCCTCTACCACCAGACTTTTCACAGCATTAATAACATATACAGACTGATCAAATTCATAGGAGATCGACACTCCTTCCGGCAGATTGCGCTGGATATCCGGAATCGCTTTCTTGAGACTGCTAACCACATCATATGTAGAAGCATTCCCAGACTTGGCGATATTAATGTAAACAGAGCGCTTGCCATCTATCAGCGCATAACCTGTCGTAATATCTGCTCCGTCTTTTACAGTCGCGACATCCCGGATATAGACATTATCAACCTGTCCTTTAAAAATCGGGATATCACCAAATTCTTCTACCGTCTTCAGGGTATTGTTGGTCGGGGTCAGGTAGTTGATATCATTGATATATACATTTCCTGAAGGAGAGGTAATATTCTGCCTGCTGATAGCTTCCACTACCTGTTCGGGAGATAGCGAATGTGTCCTAAGCTTACCCGGATCAATATTAATTTCAATCGTTCGGGGACTACCGCCAAAAGGCGGTGCTGTTGTCAATCCCGGAATAGCAATCAGGAATGGCCGGGCATTGAAATTGGCTATATCCTGAAGCTCATTATTGGTTTTCGTATCACTTCTGAATACGAGCTGCCCTACAGGTTGTGAAGAAGCATCAAAACGAATGATAAACGGAGGAGGTGCACCGGGAGGCAGGAATACCTGCGAACGGCTGGATAACGCATTGATGGACGCAATAGCTTCTCCCATGTTAGTCCCTTCATAAAAGTTTATTTTCATCAGGGTTAATCCCTGGGTATTTTTGGTTTCAATACTCTTGACCCCATTCGCAAAGAGCATCATATTCACGTACATTTTAGTGAAATATCCTTCCATCTGTTGTGGCGTATACCCGTGAAAGGAATGTGCAATATAGACTACAGGCAAGTTCATTTCAGGAAGTATATCGACCTGAACATCTTTGGTGGCCTTGATTCCAAAGAATAAAAGTCCCACTACCATTACAATAATGGAAACGGGTTTTCGCAATGCGAAACGTATTAGATTCATTTTTCCGGAATTATTTTGAACGTGAATAAAGTAACAGATGGAGATCTCCGTTTGCTGCAGACTGCAGCAGCAGAGCCTGCCAGATATTATTCTTAGCAATCTCATGCTCTATCTCTGCCCGATTGAGTGCATAGAGTGCCTGTGTAAAGTCAATCAGTGTCGTTAATCCATTTTCGTAAAGTGCGCTGTGCTGCCGATAGGCTAATGTGGCAGACTCTAACTGAATCTTCGTCTCTTTGAGGTTGTCTCTGGCATTTTCATATTGTGCATTTGCCAGTGCTTCCTGTGCCTTCAGCTCTTCATGTACACGTTCATAATCATGTCTGAAAGCTTGTGTAAGGTATTGTTGTTGCTTCTGCTTATGATTATTACGGAAAATATTACTGATGTTCCAGTTCAGATTAAACCCTACTATATAATTGGCTCTGTCAATACCTGCTCCTTTCCAGTAAGAAGAAGAATAAGCTGTATTATCCTGAACATAATTCCAGTCAAAGCCTGTACCTCTTCCCTGAATCACACCAAATGCAGACAGTGAAGGCTTTTTTGTAGCAAGGGCGACTTTTTCCTGCTCGACACTTTCATCGATTTTATGTTGCCGGAACAAAAGAACCGGATGCTGTCCGGCCGGAAGAGCGGGTGTCCTTGCTGCCGGAGGTTCCGAAGTATAATAAAGACTGTCTGTCGTATAGTGCTGAAAAGGTTCACCCATTAAAACAGACAGGTCTGTGGAATATGCCAGTACCTTATCATATGCTTTAATCTGGGCAGACTGAGCATTGGATACTTCCGCTTTGGCTAAGGAAGCATCAACTTCTGGTAGCAGACCACTGTTTGCCCGGCTTTGTGTCATTTCATAAAATACCGTCGCCCGATACAGATTTCGTTCCTGCACATATCGGAGACGTTGACTGGCGACGAGATTGAGGTAAGCGGCCCCCACTTTAATCTGATGCTGAAAAATTTCCTGGTCCAAACCGGATACCTGCACCTGATAACCGGCACGTGCCGCAGACAACTCGCTTTTGAGTCTGCCGAAAGTAAAGATATTCCAATTGATATTGGCCAGATACAATGATCCGAATGCTGAATTCCAATTCTGTTCGGCCAAAGGCATAGATGTGGATGTTACACCCAGTCCGCCATAGGCGTACATAGGACCATTCTGTGCATTTACAGAGCCGAATGACTGCTGCACCATAGCCGTTACATCCGGCAGGTACATGCTTTTACGGTAAGATACATTTTCCGAAGATGCATCTATTAAAGACTTCTTAGCCTTGATTTTTTGATAATTTTGAACGGATCGTTCTGCTGCATCAGGGAGTGTCAGCATCTGCCCTTGTACAAGGGAAGATACAAGACACAGTATCCCTGATACTATAATTTTTGGATACATATCCTATATAGTAAAATGAGACAATAAATAAATTTTATGCATGTCTTCTGCCTCCAACAGTATATGTTGACAGGCTGAGACTACTAAAGTGAATGGGTTATTGTCTAAATACGATATACGCAATGATAAATATACAGCGGAGTTGCCTGTACATAGAGGAGAGGTTGAGGATAATGCTCAAAAGCAAAAGTCAGATAAACGGAAGGCGATTCGAATACAGCTCCAAAGAAACGATGCAGAATAGCTTCGTTCCAGAATTTAAAAGACAGCTCCGTTTTGACAACCTTCTGCTGCTCCTCTGTTAACTTAAGTACTTTTGTCTCGTGCTGGCAACAGCCATCTTTTTTCTTTGTCTGTCCCTTATTTTTACTTACACAGATCGCACAAGGCTCCTCAGGGGGAATAGGTTTAGTGAAAAAGTTGGTTTCCTGAACAGTTTCTTTTTTACAGAAATGTGTCTGAATGGCTACACCAAAGGCAGACATCAGATACAGATAAGAAAGAAAAAGCAGAAATATTTTTTTCATATACGGCACAAAAATGCTCAATTATGGACGTATGGAAGTTATATTATTTCCGGTAATGATTATAGAATTTCTAAGATTCCGGCGAAGTTTCCTATATAGATTTTAGAGTCAGGAAGATTAAAACATATAAAAAACCGGCTTATAAAGCCTTAAAAGCACTTACTTTTCACATCAGCTTTCGCCATAATTCTACACATCTTTTCCATAATAATATAACAGATTGATTTTATTCTTAGGTCTTCATACCCTAATTTTGTATTTGATGTATAAAACATGGTATATCATATTTTCTGTCCTGTGGCTCGGCCTGATATTATCACCGCAGCAGGCTTTCTCCTGTGAACCCATGGAAAAACATAGTCCTGCATCCTCATCACATTGCAACTCCGATCGTAATATCAGATCCAAAAAGTCTTGTTGTAATGATCAGCAAAAACATCACGAAACAAAAGATTGTGATCAGAAATGTAGTGACCAGATCTGCCATATCCCGGCAAAATTAAACCTTTCTGCATCATCTCTTTTAACATTCAATCCACAACTTTTCGACATCAGTAAATCCGTATTCTGGAAAAATGACATGTCGATCCTGTCCGTTTCCCTATCCATCTGGCAGCCTCCCCGATTAGTTTAATCTGTAATGTATAGCCAGAAGTGTGCCCTATCTTAAGAGATGGTCCCTTCTCCGTTTACTCGTAGATGTAAAACATTATATCCACTTGTGACATTATAATATTAATTAATCTATATGGACAACATACCCTGAATCTCATAGAAGATCCCGGTATCAAAAGACAATACTGACATGAAATCACTCAAAAATATATTTTCACTGATCTTATTATTAGGAATAGCAGCTTCACCTGTGCTGGCTGCTGCACAAATCAAAAATGCAAAAACCGAAACTATCCGCATTGAAGGAAGTTCACAAGCCTGTAAAAACCTGATTGAAAAGGCAGGAAGCAAAAAGGGTGAATCTGCACTCGACTGGAATACAAATACCAAGGAGGCTTCACTCACCTACAATAGTCAGAAAACATCAAAAGACGAAGTGCTGAAACGTGTTGCTTTGGCTGGATTTGACAACGAAATGTATCTCGCACCAACAGATGTATATCAGGCACTTAGCCCCGAATGTCAATATAAAGGTGCAATAAAAACGAGTATGGCAGAATCCGGATCAAAGGATATGGATCATTCGAAAATGGATCATTCAACAACAGAGAGTACTAACGAACGTACTGCTAAGGAGTCTAAACTTGAATCTTTATACAAGAATTACTTTACAATAAAAGATGCGTTGATAAAAGGTGACAGCAAAACTGTAACAACAGCTGCTGCAAACTTAAAATCAGCAATTGCAGCCATTAAAATGGGCGAGCTGCAACCAAAAGAGCATGATATATGGATGATGGTCATGAAAGATCTTGAAAAACAGGCCGCAGCTCTTCAGTCTTCAAAGGGTTTGGATAAACAAAGAGTAGCTTTCACTGCATTATCCGAAACTGTTTATAAATTGATCAAAGCTTCTGACCCTGATTATATGGTTTACTATAACCACTGTCCGATGTACAATGACGGTAAAGGAGCGAATTGGTTAAGCAAGGAAAAAGCTATCCAAAATCCGTACTACGGATCGCAAATGCTAACGTGCGGATCAACAAAGGAGATCATTAAATAGTCAGAAGAATTAATGCATATAGCAATTCACATTATGAAAAGAATACTCATGTTATTACTGGCTCCAATACTGTTGATGGCTTGTCAATCTAATACGAAACAAAAAGATAACAATTCAGCAGATTCAACAGTACAAAATTTACCGGTAAGTTCGGATTCTGATCCGAACTTACCAATGGTCAAGGCCTATTTAAACTTGGGAAAATCCCTCTATGAACAAGATCAGGACAAAATAATGGAGACCGCAAATACATTTGCTCAGATACTCAGCTCCCAGCAACCTGACAAGCTGCCTGCAGACTCAAAGGAAGATATCAAAGATATAGTGGATAATACGAAGGAGAATATCCAACACATTATCGATAGTAAAAACAATCTTATCCATCAAAGAGAACATTATGAAATTATCAGTGAGGATATGTATGACTATATTAAATTACAAGATACAAAACATACTCTTTACAAATTTGACTGTAAACAGGGAGAAAAGCCACAGATTTGGCTTTCAGACACGAAGGAAGTACATAATCCCTATCTGGGAAGAGAGAAACAAGCATGCGGTACGCTGACAGAAACTTTAAATGAATGAAAACGACAGGAATAATTGCAGTCATTATAACCGGAGTATTTGTTGTTCTCCAGTTCATTCCTGCAAGTCCCAGAAATATTCAAAAAGATAATAACTTTAGCTTTACCATGCAGTTTTTGCCAACTGAACATGTTACTGGTTTATTAAAGACCTTCTGTTTTGACTGCCATAGTAATCATACCGAATATCCCTGGTACACAAACCTCCAGCCGGTAGAGAGCTTTATGTCTGTGCATGTAAAAGAAGGAAAAGAAAGATTAAACTTTGATGAATTAGCAACCTATAGAAAGCGTAAGAAACTAACAAAATTCAAAAGCATAATTCAGGTACTTCAAGAAAATAGTATGCCGTTGACTTCATATAAAATAATGCATGGATCCCTATCGAAATACGAACGGGACTCTTTAATTGCATATTTTGACGGGTTAATATTAAAAGAATAAAAACTATAAGTCTCAAAAGGAAACAACAAATAAAAATCTCATTTTGAGCTGTTCAGCGAATGGCTCATAATTTAAAATTTAAATGAAAAATCAACTAAGATTAATATTTATATCTCTCTTCGCTTTGTTACTTCTGCAGGAATCAGAAGCTCAGCAAGTCAGGCGTTACGATTTGTATGTAAGAGATACTATCGTAAACTATGCAGGCAAATCTAAAAGAGCGATTGCTGTAAACGGACAGATACCTATGCCGACGCTTGAATTTACAGAAGGCGATACGGCAGAGATTATCGTTCACAACGAACTGAAAGAAAATACATCCTTACACTGGCACGGTTTGTTTCTTCCGAATAAGGAAGATGGTGTCCCCTATCTGACTCAACCACAGATCGCACCCGGAACCACATTTACGTACCGGTTTCCCATTATCCAAACCGGAACACACTGGTATCATTCTCATACGGGATTGCAGGAGCAGATTGGTATGTATGGAAGTTTCATCATGAAGAAACGGGCAGATGACAAGACTTTCCGAAAAGGTATTGATGATCTGCCGGCTGTACCGCTTATACTAAGCGAGTGGACAAATCTAAATCCGGATAATGTACACCGAATGCTGCACAATGCTAACGACTGGGCTGCCATAAAAAAAGGTGCTACACAATCCTATACTGAAGCGATCAAAGAGGGAAAGCTCAAAGTAAAGCTTAAGAATGAATGGAAGCGGATGCTGGCTATGGATGTCAGTGATGTATATTATGATAAGATATTAATGAACGGTAATCCCCTTACAGATCTCAAAAGCGTAGACGGTAAACCTCTCAAAGCCGGCGATAAAGTAAGGCTTCGTATTTCTAACGGAGGTGCATCTTCTTACTTCTGGCTACGTTATGCAGGGGGAAAAATAACCGTAGTAGCCAATGACGGTAATGATGTAGAGCCTGTAGAAGTAGATCGTTTAATTATAGCCGTATCCGAGACATACGATGTAGTCCTGACTATCCCGGAAGATGGTATAGCATATGAATTTATGGCGACAACAGAAGACCGTACCAACTCGTCCAGTTACTTTATCGGAAATGGTGTAAAGCAGTTACTCTCTCCTCTTCCGCGCCTCAAATATTTTGAAGGAATGAAGATGATGAATGATATGATGAAGATGAATGGAGATCTGGATGATATGGGTATGCAGATGAGCCTTAATAAAATGGACATGAATGTGGTCATGTATCCTGAAATCACCGGAAGCAATTCAAAAAAACAAGATCATAGCCAGCACAATATGGATGCTGATCCTGACCGTTATAATGCAAATGCGTTAGGTGATATCGTGACCCTAAATTATACTATGTTGTCCTCTCCTTACAACACCAAACTTCCGGAGGATGCTCCCGTAAGGGAATTAAAATTTGTACTGACCGGAAACATGAACCGCTATGTATGGAGTATGGATAATAAAGTACTTTCGGAAACAGATAAAATACCTGTCAAAAAAGGAGAAGTATTACGTATCACGATTTATAACAATTCAATGATGCGGCATCCTATGCACTTACATGGATTTGATTTTAGGGTAATCAACGGTAAAGGTGAAAAGTCTCCCTTGAAAAATGTTCTGGACATTATGCCTATGGAAACGGATACGATTGAGTTTCTGGCTAATGAGGAAGGAGATTGGTTTTTCCACTGTCATATCCTCTACCATATGATGTCCGGAATGAACAGGGTATTTGAAGTTGGTGATTATAAAAATCCCATTTTACCGGATAAAGCCGGAGCTTATAAAATGCTGCAGAAGGAAAGCAATATGTGGCACTTTATGGCGCAGAATGATTTTGCTACCAACGGGAATGATGGTCAGGCTATGTTACAGAATGCCAGATGGAGTGTCGGAACGGAATGGAGACTGGGGTATAATGATATGCATGGCTATGAAGTAGAGACGCATGTCGGCAGATATATCGGGAAGATGCAATGGCTGATGCCTTTTGTAGGTTTTGACTGGCGTTACCGTAAGATGGGAAAAGATGAACATGAAAAAAATATGTTCGGTCAGACGAATAAGAAAGATAAAAGAGGTGCAGTCAGTTTAGGTTTTATGTATACACTGCCGATGCTGGTCAACTTTCAGGCAGAGGTCTATCATGATGGAATTGTTCGTCTGGCGGTGATGCGTGAAGATATTCCACTTTCTAAAAGATTACGTGGAGATTTTATGTACAATACAGATCAGGAGTATATGCTGGGACTTAATTATATCCTGACGAAGAATATGAGTATACGTACACATTACGACAGTGATATGGGATTCGGTGCCGGTCTGTCTCTCAATTATTAAAATTTCAATACATATATCAGGTAAAAACAAGCCCCTGAACACTTGACTACCGAAAGGTATAGTGTTCAGGGGCTATTTGTTACTGCTGAAGTTTGTTTTATCGGTCAGCTGTTACCGTTGAAACAGTTTGATCTGCCTCTATTTTTTCAGTTCACGATAGCGGTTAAGGGCTTCCAGAAAATAGTAATCTGCATAAGTCAACGGCACATCAATCTCACTGGAATGTGGCATACTGCCCACAGAATGTAACAACAGAAAACCACCATTGGTGCCTGCCTTTGCCAGATATTCATCTGAAGAAAGTGATTTAAGAATATGCTCAGATGCTTCCAGATAGGTTTTGCCTTTTTCCTGTGCATAACCGCTTAATTCAAGAAGTGCAGAAGCAACAATGGCTGCTGCTGAAGCATCGCGGTGTATTACATCATAGCGCTTGGCATCATACGCCCAATCAGGTTTATAGCCTTCCTGATTTACATTAAAATCCCAGTACGGAACTTTATCTTCAGGTAAATTAGCATGATTAAGAAAAAAATCTGCTGCATGTTGTGCGGTTGCCAGATACTTCGGATCTTTTGTTTCCCGGTACATCACTGTATACCCGTATACAGCCCAGGCCTGCCCTCTGGACCAGGTAGAATTGTCTGCAAAACCCTGATTAGTCTGCTGATGTAATACTTTACCAGAAATCGTATCATAGTCTACTACATGATAGGTGCTGTAATCCGGACGGAAATGGTATTTCATAGTCTGATCTGCATGGCTGATAGCAACTTTTTTATATTTATCATCCCCGGTCAGTTTACTCACGTAAAACAACATTTCAAGGTTCATCATATTATCGATTATGACCGGATAATTCCAAAGTGTTTTCTTGTCCCATGACATTTTTGAATTCCACGATTTGATCAATCCAACCTTTGGATTATATCGTGTCAGTGCGGACTCTGCAGACTGAATAAGAATCTTATTATAGGCATTTATTTTTGTGCTGTCTTTCAGGTTTTTTATTGCATTACCATAGGAACAATACATTACAAAACCAATGTCATGGTGCTGGGTCAGAAATTTCCCCTCTTCCAGTGCTTCTGTCCATTTTATAGCTGCTGCTTCCCACTTTGGATCTTTGTTATATTCGTATATATTCCAAAGGCTGCCCGCAAAAAATCCTCCAGTCCAGTCCCATACATCCGTACCTTTCACATTGCCGGCAGAATCCAGAGTACGCGGAAAAACGGTAATATCTTTGGAATTGTTGAGTAATACGGTGTACTGCTCTTCTGCTCTTTTGAAATCTTTAGCAACAAAATTTTCTGAGCTGGAAGAACATGCCATTGTAAGGGCTAACATAGAGAGCGCAGTGGCTTTAAATAATCGTGTCATATCGATATAATTATAATTTATTTTTTAATTGGAGATTCATCCATTCAGTTCTTATTCTGTAATATTAACTGTGACATCTTTAGTAACCTGATCCTGTCCATATATATTTGCATTGGCAGCGACAAAGGTTACTGTATATTTACCAGGCTTTGTATACACATGACTATGGCTATCCATTCGGGTGGCCATGTTTTTGAGTGCAACTCCTGTATCCGGGCTTACGGTAGTTAGATTCAGACCTGAAGTCACTGCCCATACCTGATTACTTCCTACAGCGGCTGCACCACCGGCATACTTAAGGATATTATCGGTCCCAAATATCCATGTAACCGGAGAAGATGGGAGTACTTTTACAAATTTCCATCCTGCTTCTTTTATACCCGATACCGTGAGTACCTGTCCATCGCTTGTGATGGTATTGATATTAAATGCATTGATCCACCAGCGTGGTTGTGTAGATCCCGTCACACCCGTATATTTAAAAGCAAAATAGATTGGCTTCTGAACATCTACAGTCAGACCTGTCTGTTGTAATGCCAGTAAATTGACGGTGCCGGAAGGTGCATAAGTGGCATCGTTTGACTGGATGGGTGATAGCGTAAAGGCACTTGTAATATCGATCCAATCTGATGGAATAATGTTTGCAGCGTCATATACGGCATTAAAATTTTGCGTAGCAAGTAAGCGCAAAGAATTCGGCTGCTGGGTATCAGCACCGTATCTTCTGTTTGACGCAAAAGAAAGCTGGATTACCTCGCTCTCTGCACGTGTACGATCCCGGTATATGTAACGGTGACTTTCTTCACCAGACCAGAATACCAGTTGATCCGGATTACCACTTAACACAAAACGAACAGTATCTCCAACCTTATAATTGGCTTTTTCTGTACTGACCGATAAGGATACCGGTAAATTTTCTCTTTTTTCACATGCTACCAGCAAGTAGCATAATGATAATATATATACTATCTTTTTCATATAAGTATCAACTGATTATTACCACCCCGGATTTTGTTTAATAGCATTATTCAATGAGATCTCCGCAATTGGAATAGGAAGCAGGAGATCCCGATCGGCAACATTTTTCCCAGCCAAAGACATGTATTTAACTGCTGCCGGTGCAGATGCTTCGATCTCAGTTGCAAGTGACTTCATATTAGACTGAAAGAGTCCCCAGCGGATGAGATCATATTTACGGATTCCTTCAAATGCTAATTCGCGGAAACGCTCATCACGAATGAGTTGTCTCATATCATCTTTAGTACCTATGGCTGTACTCTTATCGGATGCTTTGGCCCGGTCACGCACCTGCTTAACCGCAGCTTTGGCTTCTGCAGTAGCTCCATTGACTTCATTTTCAGCTTCCGCATACATTAACAATACATCCGAGTAACGCAGTAATGGAAAATTAATAGGCGTGTAGTTTTTATTGCGGGGCAAAACCCTTTCATATGGTCTCCGGTATTTGGCAGCATGCCGGTTTTCAATATCTGTAGCTGCATAATATACTGAATCGGTAACTTTGTTATTTACATAGGAATATTTGTAGGTAGCGATATTCCAGTCTCTGCGCAGGTCGGTATTTTCATATGCCTGATACAGTCGCTTAGTGGTTGCAATAAACCCGTAGGAATAACCATATGCCTCATCATTACATTGAATTCCGATGGCATTTCCCAGACGACCGGCTTCAAAATCTGCCGAACGATTACCTGCAAACTCAACTTCCCATATAGATTCCTGAATATTGTATTTGTCTGATGCCATATCTTTAAACAGTTTTGCATAGTCACCAATCAACGCATGCTGATAGCCAGAAGAATGCACTACTTTTCCTGACCACTCTAATGCTTTCTCATATTTGGAAACATCGTTAAGCGGAAATCCTGCCATTTTAAGGTAAACACGAGCCAGTATACCTTGTATAGCTGTCCTAGTAACCCGACCTGAATAACCATATTCATTGATGTTTTTAACCATTGCTTCCGCAGCCTCCATTTCAGAGACTACAAACGTATAGATGTCTTTTGCTGCAGTTCCTTCTATATTGACATCTGTAACAGATGCTGTCGGCAATGTTTTCAAGGGAACATTGCCCCAGTGGCTTACCAGCAGGAAATAATAATAGGCTCTCAAAAACTTAGCCTCTCCTATCGTCACTCTTTTTACCGTTTCATCCATTTGCACTTCATTGATCCGGTATAACAGTGTATTTGCTCTTTCAATACCTTCGTACAGATAGCGCCACAATGCACGCACATTACTTTCGGAAGCATCAAAATTGTAGACCGATAATCCTGCCACATAGGCACTCCGGTAATATACACCTTCATCGGAAATAGGAAGGTAAACAGACAGGTTGCTTCCGTACACTTCTTCCTTACCCAGGATATCGTATACTCCTGTCAGTCCGGCCTGTACATCGGCTTCTGTTTTATAATAGTTTTCTTTAACGATGAAAGTAGGGTCCTTATCCAGAAATTTACTACATCCCGGTAACAGGAAAACGATCACCATCAGCAGCACTGCTGTTGAAGAGATATTTTTTATCGTGATTTTCATATTTATCTTTTTAAAGTCTTACAAACCAACATTTACTCCAAATACATAGGTTTTTGGGCGAGGGTATGATGAATAATCAAAGCCCGGTGTCAAAGCCGAATAGTATACCGCTACTTCCGGATCAAAACCGGAATAATTTGTAAACGTATACAGGTTTTGAGCGGTCGCATATATACGCAAACTTCTGATCTTCAACTTACTTAACACTTTCGGATCAAAATTATAACCCAACGACACCGTTTTCAACCTGAGATAAGAGGCATCTTCCACGACACGGGATGAATAAGCATAAGGTCCCATTCCACCGACTCTAAACATCTCATTGGTTTGATTCTCAGGTGTCCATCTGTTTTCAAATGTTGCAAACTGATTGAGGTTGGTTTTGTTTCCTGCCTCAAACCAAAGCCGGTTCGCATTGACTACATCATTTCCATACGACCACTGCATAAACACATTCAGATCAAAATTCTTATATCTGAAATTGTTGGAGAATCCTCCCTGATGAATGGGATAAGCATTTCCGATCACTGTCCTGTCGTAGTTATCGACGACATTATCCCCATTCAGATCCCGGTATTTAATATCTCCGGGGCGGATATTAGATCTCGAATTGCCATTTGTAGTCACTCCGGATTTGAGCTCATATGTGCCGTTAGGCAACAGATTGAAGTCTTCATACTGGTATACTCCATCCCATATAAATCCATAAATTTGTCCGATTGGCTGTCCGATTTTTGCAATATAGAGTGGAATTGAGGTATAGTTTTGATCCCACGGAACTGTGCTTGTAATACTTTCCTGATTTTCGGTCAGAGATACCACACGGTTTTTATTGAATGCGATATTGAAAGATGAATTCCAGTTAAAGTCGGTTTTCTTTATTACATCTCCTGATAAACTGATTTCCAGACCTTGATTAGTAGTAGCACCGATATTCTTGAAAGCAGTGGAATAACCTGTACTCAGAGGCAGACTGGCATTCAACAGCAGATCTGTAGTCTTTTTCTTATAATAATCTACTGTCAACAGTAAACGTTGCTTGAATAATCCAAGATCCACCCCAATGTTAGATTGTTTGGTGCTTTCCCAACGCAGATCGGGATTAGCAATAGAACTCAGATATACGCCTTGTGTAATCGTGTTATTAAAGGGGTAATAACCATTTGTCCCTGGTCCTGTATTATCAAAACTTAACTGGGCATAGGTCGCATATTCATTAACTCTGTTATTTCCTGTCACCCCATATCCCAAACGCACTTTCGCATCTGAAAACAAGGTTTGTTCTTTCATAAAGCTTTCATTGATCAGTCTCCATGCAAATGCTGCCGACGGAAAATACCCCCATCTGTTATTTTTTCTGAATTTGGAAGAACCATCTGCCCGGTAGGAAGCGGTAAGAAGGTACTTATTCTGATAACTATAGTTTACCCGGGCCAGATAAGACATCAGTGACCATTCTGTATTCAGGGAGGTAACAGGTTGTGCAATTCCCTGACTCAAGCCAGCCAGACCCAGATTTTCATTGGGAAGCTGTATTGCAGAAAGGCCATACCGCTTCCAGATATTTTCCTGAAATGTGATACCAGTCACCGCATTCAATGTATGATCTTTACCAAATTTCTTATTATAGGTCAGCAGGTTCTCATTCAGCCAGGTATAGCTATCGGTATACATAATAGAACCGTTCACTTTATTGATACTGGCCCAGTAACCGTAACGCGTCATCGAATTATTAAAAGATTCCTGTCTCCAGTCGGTCTTGTTGATACCGCCGTTGATACGAAGTTTCAGGTCTTTGGTAAAAGCATATTCTGCATACCCATTCGCAATCAATCTGTTGTTAAAATTAGCCCGGTATTCATTTTCCGCAGACATAATCGGATTGATACGATAATCGTTACTGGCATCCACATCAGGATCTATCAATGAATTAACAAGATCGGTATCATTTCCAAATCCTACCGGACGGTATCCCCAGACACTGTACATCAGATAATTCATCGCCGAATAGGTGGCATCCGGTGCAGATGGATTAGTACCCGAAGTTTTAGTTGCAGTATACATGGCATTAACACCCACTTTGAGTTTATTGAAGGTCTGATCTAAAGTCATTTTTCCCTGATATCTTCTGAATCCTGAATTGATAATGATACCATCCTGATTAAATACATTTCCGGAAAAAGAATATTTAGTCGATTTATTTCCCCCCATTACCGATAAGGAATGATCCTGCATAGTAGCTGTTTTGAAAAGCAGATCCTGCCAGTCATTTCCGGTTGCATTACGGTAATCTTCCAGACCTTTACCCTCTCTGAAATACGTGAGTTTGATTCCGACAGAGTCAATATCTCTTTGTAATTTCACAAACTCATAAGGATTCATCAGTTCCATTTTATTGATAATCTGCTGTACACCTACATAACCGGAATAGTTGATAACCGGAGCTCCTTCCTTACCTTTGCGTGTTGTGATGAGGACAACTCCATTTGCACCTCTGGCTCCGTATATAGCTGTAGCAGAAGCATCCTTAAGTATTTCTATAGATTCGATCTCCGCAGGATTCAACACATTGGCATTTGCATCTTCCATCGGAAATCCATCAATAACATAGAGCGGTTCGTTGGATTGTGTCAGAGAGTTAGCCCCCCTTACAACAATGTTAACACCTGATCCCGGTTTACCACTTTCTGAAGTAACCTGCACACCCGCAACGCGTCCGGCAAGAGCTTCCAGAGCTGATCCTACCGGAGCCCGTTTGATATCTTCCATTTTAACGGACCCTACAGATCCGGTTACATCTTTACGCTGAACTTCTCCATAGCCTATGACAACGACTTCATCTAAAGACCGGTTATCTTTACGGAGCGTTACAGACATCGCTCCCGCACCGGGAATACGGACATCTTTGGACTCATATCCGATGTATTTAAACGTTAACACCGCATCGGTACCGGAAATCGTAAGATTAAATTTCCCCTGTGTATCGGTAACTGTACCTGCTTTTGCATTTTGCAGAGAAATAGATACACCCGGTAAAGGCTGCCGGGTTTCCTCGTCATAGACCGTCCCGGTAACGGTCCTTCCCGATTGGGCAGATCCTGTATGCCAGATCAGCATCATCAGGAACAGGCTTATTATTCGAATACTATTCATAAATATTAGTGGTTTATAGTGGTTTAATTGGTCTAATTCATAATCTGTCTCATGGTAGATCCCTGTAACTCCCGTTGCGGAAGAGATATCGTCCGGGGTTGCCCAGCTGTGCCCTGTCCTGCACTAACCGTGATCTGTGTCTCTTTATAAAGCGGATCTGCAATATCCAGAATTACCTGATTGCCGGTTTTTCTCAGCATAAAAACACAGGGCTTATCCGTTGTCAACATCAATCCTGCATGTTCAATTTTGCCAGCCTCATACATTACGCCCATAAGCAACTGATTTGCGGCATGGTATACAATCTGAGCCCGCTTTGTATTTTCGATTACCTGAGCCTGATTCTTTACCTTGGCAAATGCTTTGGCACTGGACAGGGCAGGCAATACACGGTATTCATAGTGTGCATCCTTAGGCCGTATCCCATGATCAATCCATAACTTAAATACCTCTCCTTTAACAGGTGCTGCCTCTCCTGATTTATTGATCCGTTTCCATGACCCTTCCTGTGTTTCTGCTGAAAGAAATGTTTTCTGTCCTTCTGCAATCACATATCCCGATCCATTATGCCACAACCAGGAAGCCGAAACGGGCATAGGAGCTTGTTTTTTGACTGTTGTTTTACCATCCAATTGTATGGCACCCTGTAACCAGGCCTGATTGACGGTAGTGGTAATCGGAACATCCAGATCACTGTTGATATCAGCGCCCAGACAGAGGATTTCCTGATCAAAGAAAAACCATGATTTTTTGGCTTGCACAGCATCGTAATTCATCTGGTAAGCTGTAACTCCATAGAGACTGTCTGATACTCCTCCGGCAAACTGATTATTCCCGCGCACTCCCCATTCTGTATCCATCAGTTTATCCTCTTTATGATCGGGAGATGTCGTCCCCGGAATTTTATCCCATTCCCATACGGGCATTATATTCATGTATTCTGCTCCATTCTGCTGTATATTCATGGCACCATCAGACAAGTATCTTCCATACAAATTTTCACCATTTCCGGCCTCACTTCTGTTGGTACGGTCACTTGCTGTCCGTACAGACACATGATATTCAGGACGGTTATGAAGGGTAAAATCTGCTTTCCAGAAATAACGGTGAACTGGTTTTACCTCTTTTGAAAGATTAGAAGGGTTTTCAAATTTAGCCTTCTCTGATTCGTAAGCTTTTATATTCTTACTATCGATCAGCATAGCGATATCCAGACGTTTAGGCTCATTCGTTTTCAGCAAGATATCTTTTCTGCTCACTCCTCTTCCTTCTACATTAAAATCCATGTATTTACCGCGGTGCATAGGGAGAAAAGTATGACGATAGAAACCGGTTAACAGCGCCAATTTATCCTCAGCAATAAAATAAGGTGTATTGTAAACGTATTTTAAAATTGTGAATAATCCGGTCAGATACACATTCCCATATCCTGAAATATAGAGTTGAGGACCATGTTGTAAATAAGAATAGTCATATTGCAGTCCCTCTTCTCCGTCAACTAATTGTACAGGCTGATACAGCTCGCTCAGAGAATAGCTCAGAAGTTCTTTATCTTCGGTAAGCAGTGATCTGTAAAAATAGTGCATAGCGATATCTGTTTTATTGGCGCCCGTCTTTGCTGCTGCATCACCTCTTTTCATACGTTCTATCAGCTTCTGATCAAGTTCTGCCGGTAGTTTTTTAGCTCCGTAACGGGATAATATCAACAGCACCCCCAGTTGCTGTGGTACACTGATTTCATTATGCCACCAATTGCCGCTTTTCGGATCTTTATCATACCAGAATTGATAGGCCTGTACGATAGCATTATAAAACTTAGGATCATTATAATGCTTTCCGTCCTTGTTGATATAAGACTGAATAAGAAGTGACAGTCGTGTGAGATGATCAGAAGGAGTCCATTTTGTAAAAACGACATCCGCATAATCGATATCATCCCAGCTTCCGTTTTTACTCATTTTGGCCAACATATCTTCTGCCCGCTTATCCGCACCGGCATCCGTTCGCAGGTGATCATCAACGATACGCTTACTGATCGTTCCAAAAGGATAGGTAGCCTGTGCTGAAACGGACTTGGTCAGAATCAGCACAAGAAAGCACATTATTATCTGTAGGTATTTCATAGGTAATTAAATATTAAGGATACTGGCGTTCCATCTTTCTTCCGATGACGTCCATTTTATGTTTCATAATCTGATTATAATCTCCATAGGGACTTACCCAGTGTGGATTGTCGAGACCTTGTTCCCAATGTTGCAGGAGAGCAGTCAGTTCTTTCACTTTTTGAGGCTGAGCTTCTGCCAGATCTTTAGTCTCTCCGATGTCACGGCTGAGATCAAATAACAAAGGTGATTCTCCTCTTACCTGTATAAGCTTCCACCGTTCTTTGCGAATAGCAGCTGCAACCCCTCTTCTCCAGCAGAGATACGCATGAGGTTCCTGATTATTTTTACCGCTTACAAACGGTAAAATATTTACTCCGTCCAGCTGCATGTCTGATCTTACTGTTCCTCTTGCCGCAGCAACGCAGGTAGGAACCAGATCGAGCGAACTGACCAGGCCATTGTAATCTTTACCTTCCGGTAGCTCTTTCGGCCAGTGCATAATCATTGGAACACGGATTCCACCTTCCCATTTGGAACCTTTAAGTCCTCTCAACGGACCATTATCGGCTCCGTTATTGGTAGCAGCCCCATTATCATTTAGAAAAATAAGTAATGTATTCTCCAGTTGCCCGCTTTCCTTTAGCTCAGCGACTATGCGACCGATACCGTCATCCATAGCAGACATAAGTCCCGCATAACTCCGGCGCTGAGCATCTTTAAGGTGCGCAAACTGTGCTAACTTTTGAGGTGTTGCCTCTACAGGAGTATGCACTGCATTATAGGACAGATATATGAAATATGGTTTATCCTGTTTTTGGCGAATGTAAGATATGGCTTTATCCGTAAACATATCCGTAAGGTAATAGACATCCTTTTCATCCACTTCGGTATAATCATTCAGGATCTTTTCTTCCTGCTTAATAGCCGTTCGGATAGGGAAAAAGCTACGGTGACCACCTATAAATCCAAAAAAATGATTAAATCCTTTATGCAGCGGATGATGCTTTGTCTCATTTCCCTGATGCCATTTTCCGATAGCTACTGTTTCGTATCCGTTTGACTGCATCTGATCAGCAATAGTACGAATGGTATCCGACAAACCTACATCCTGAATCTGATAGCCTTTTGCTGGTAAATCAGAGACGTTGTGTTCAAATCCGCTTCGTTGTTGATATTGTCCCATTAACAGACCTGCACGTGAGGGTGCACATACCGAAGCAGTCACATAACTGTTTGTAAAACGAATTCCTCCCTGAGCAAGGGCATCTATATGTGGAGTAGGAATATCCGGACTTCCATAACAGCCAAAGTCTTCGTATCCACCGTCGTCTGACAGAATAAGAATAATATTAGGACGCTGCTGCGCACTAACAGATCCCGTTGTCAGCATGAATAGGGTGAACAGAAAAACGATTTGATTCAAGGTTCCCATTGATCACGTCATTAAGTTTATCTACAATTTGGTCATATCGGTATAGCATACCTGTATTCCGATAGTCAAATATTCAAAGATCCGGGAAACAGAACAGGGTAATATTTTACTTTTTTAGGGTGAAAATTTTACATTATGCCTCTGTTATGCTTTATCAGCTATTTTTTAGAATAATCTGTAGGATTCTTTCCAAAATATTTTTTGAATTCTTTACTAAAATATTTTGGATCGTTGAAACCAACTTTGTAGGCAATCTGAGACACGGGCAGATCTGTCTCCTGCAGCAGCGCAGCCGCACGATTGAGACGGAGTATTTTAATAAAATCACCTATAGTCAGTCCGGTTAGTGTCTTGACTTTTTTATAAAAAGCAGTTTGCGAAACCCCCATATGTGCGATCAGATCCGTTACACGCAGATCTGCATCTTCCAGTCTGTTTTCTATATGGGATTTCAACTCTTTGAGAAAAACAGCATCTATATCCGTATAGGTTTCTTCTGAGGTAGGATTTAAGAGAGATTCTGTATATTTTTCCCTCAGGCGGTCTACATGATCCAACTGGTTGCTGATCTGCAGTAGTAAAACCTGTATACTAAAGGGTTTGATAATATATGCATTGGCTTTTGCCTCATATCCGGCTGTGATCTGCACTTCCTTGTCCATTGCAGTTAACAGAATTACAGGAATATGACTGGTTGCAGGATCAGACTTCAGTATACGTGTGAGCTCCACCCCATCCATTTTCGGCATGGATACATCAGAAATAATCAATTGCGGAAGTATCTCTAATGCCATCTGCACACCCTCTTCACCGTTTGCTGCGGTATATACATCATATTCCAGCTCCAGTGATTTGAGCAAAAAATCTGCGACATCTCTGTTGTCCTCCACAATCAGAAGGCTTCTTTTTAACTTAGGATGTATAAGGGAAAGTTCGGCAGACGGAATGCTTACCTCTGTATTATGCCGGAACATCGTATTTTCCGGACGTACAGGATAGGAGGCCGGTACAGAGGCCGGCAGTAGAATAGTAAATGTGGTTCCCTTTTGAGCTGTAGATTGAACATGGATTGTTCCTCCATGCTGTTCAACGATAGCTTTACACAGTGACAGTCCTATTCCCCAGCCTTTTTCACGCACCTGGTCACTCTGATAAAAATTCGCAAATACTTTCTCCAGATCTTCCTCAGCGATCCCCATACCTGTATCCGTGATGAAGACAGCTACTTTAGTTTGCTGTCTTTCAGCCTCTATACTGATTGATCCGCCTGCAGGTGTAAATTTGATTGCATTGACCAGCAGATTGGACATTACTTTACTGAATTGATAAGGATCGAGATAAACAGGCTCTGTAACGGTACATTTCAGGGTAAAGTGGATTCCACCTGTATGAAAAGCCTCCTGAAACAGCTCAACCTGTTCCTCTATAAAAGGCAACAACATCACTTGCTGTAATCTTAATTCCACTTTACCTTCTTCGATTTTCCGGAAATCCAGCAATTCATTGACCATCAACAAGAGGCGATCTACATTCTTTTTGATGATACCAAGGTAGTAGGATCCGGTTTCCTTTTCGCGGATCTGTTCCAACAGCTTATCCAGCGGAGCGACAATCAGTGTCAGTGGTGTACGGATCTCATGTGATATTTTAGTAAAGAAATCCAGTTTTGCCTGATAGAGACCATCCAGATCCTTTGCATACTTCTGCTGATAGAGCAGTTCATTGCTCAATTGGATCTGCCGGCGTCTGAAGCGGTCAAAAAGATATCCTCCGGAAAGCAGAATCAGTGCATAGAGCATATAAGCCCACCAGGTCTGCCACAGAGGGGGCCGAACTTTGATAGTCAATGCATACGGTTTATCCCCCCATTTACCGTCTGCATTTGTAGCATTGAGCAGCAAGGTATAATTTCCGGGAGAAAGATTCGTATAACTGGCAACGGGTTGATCCACGTTGTTCCATTCCTGATCAAAACCATCAAGTTTGTACCTGTATTTTATTTTAAACTGATTGATATAGTCAATGGAGATAAAATCTATGGTAAAATAATTCTGGTCGTAGTTGAGTGTAAGCCCGGACATCAGACTTATATCGTGATCCAGCAAATGAGTAGCATCGTCGGGATGTACAATCGTGTTGAACAGTTTGAGTGCCGAAAGCCTGATTTCGGGATTCTTAGTTTGTCCGGTAAATTGCTTCGGATTAATCTCGACAAGCCCTTTATAGGTACCGAAATACAAACGACCATCATGGGCACGGGTCGAAGCATTAAGACTAAATTCGGAAGACGGTAGTCCGTCATGTGTATCAAAAAGCTGGATATTGCCGGTTTCAGGGTTTAATCTGGCCAATCCTTTATCCGTAGCTACCCATACCATTCCCTGTTCATCAAATTCCAGAGACATTATATTGGGACTTGGCAGACCTTCCTGTAGACTCCAGCGATCAAATTTATGTGTGGCTTTATCAAATCTGTAGACACCTCCCTTATAGGTTCCGATCCATATTTCTTTGGAAGGACTTTCCCGGATACAATGGATATAAGAAGATGTAAGCCCTTCCTCTCCTATCTCATACAGTTCAAACTGAGTGGTATTCTTCCATAGCACATTTAACCCCTTAACTGTTCCAACCCAAACATTCGCAGATTGATCGATCAGGATATCCTTGATGTAATTGTTAGACAAACGGACTTTGGAGGTATCGTTAATATAAGAAAAACGTTGTTGTGTGCTGTCATAAATATTGATCCCGTTGGAAGCAGTACCAATCCAATACTTCCCGTCCGGATGTCGCTGAATGCTGCTTATGTATCCCTGATTAAGCATATGCAAGCCGGGAGAAAACGACTGTATACTTTTCCCATTCTGTTGCAGCACATCTATTCCTCCGTCAAACAAGCCTACCCATATCCGGTCTTTATCTATCCATATGGATTTGACTGTAGAAGAACGAATTTGCCCGTAAGTCCCGGATATACTTGTAAACCTTTGGGTTTTCCGGTCCAGGTAATCAAGACCGTTGCCTTCTGTCCCTATCCATAAATTGTCAAACTTATCGACTTTCAACTGACTTATCAGATCTCCGCTTAAACTATTGACATACGGATTAGCACGATATATTTTAAAGTAGGATTTGGTCGGATGAAATACGGATACACCTCCGAAATTGGTACCTAACCAAATGGATCCGTCCTTATCTTCAAATATATCTTTAATGGAATTGTCCGAAAGATTGCTGCTGTTGGAAAGATCTTTATGTATCTGATCTATACGTCCGCTTTTCAGATCCTCAATAGTCAATCCGCTCATTGTACCGATATACAATTTTCCGGATCTTTTGGAATAGATGATTTTGCGGATAATATTATTACTTAATTTACCATTCTCCTTTGTATAATTATGTATAATACCATTCCGGAGATCATATCGTATAATTCCCTTATTATCTATTCCTATGTAAAGCTGATCGTTTACGCATTCCAATGCTCGGACAAAGTAAGATCCGGAAGGATGCAATATCCCGGATTGCTCTATCTTAATTTTATGATTTTTTGGGATTTGAATTTTATTTAATCCTTTATCTGTCCCTACCCATATATTCCCTGCAACATCTTCACTGATCGTATTTACTTGCTGACCGACAAGCCCTTCCTTATCACCTATATGAATAAATTTCCGGGATTTGTTGCTTTCCAGATAACTTAAGCCTTCATTAGTTCCGAAGAATATTTTTTTATCTCTTGTAATGTAAATGCAAAGTATTGCAAATGAATGTGGCCTGCTTTTGCCAGCTACCTGATAATTAATCTGTTCAAAACGGTCTTCGGCCAGTGAATAGTAACTGAGTCCTTTCTGTGAACCAAACCAGATATTTCCGGTTTCATCTTCTTTGATACTGTAGATATAATCATTGTCTATAAGCGTGGTCGGGTCATCTGCAGTATGTGAATAATGTGAAACAGTACGACCGTCATAACGATTGAGCCCGTCTCGTGTACCAAACCACATAAAGCCCCTCCGGTCCTGCCCGATAGAAAGTACGGTACTGTTGGATAGCCCGTCTGCTACTGATAAATGGTCAAAACGGTACTGCGCGAACGATACATCAGGTAGAAATAACAGCAACAAAAAAAGATAGTATACTAATTTCGGCTTATAGGTCATAATTCAAATATAATTGAATTTCTAAATAATAGACCAAAAAGCTAAGAAGGAGCTTAAAAAAAGAGCTCCAGGTTTAGTATTTTAAGCAATGAATTAAACGTTTTCCTATCTCAAAGCCTGTGAAACCTCTAAAGGCAGGTCAGACTCCAGTATAGAAGCTCCATCCTCAAAGACCGCACGGTATTGCTCTGCTCTGGCTTCTTTGCTGCTTAACTTATCATAGGTCGGGGCTGTAGAAATCATACACATCACTGATTTGGAATGGAAAAAGTCATACATCTGCTGATTGGCTGCTTTCACTTCAGGACCGATATATACTATCATCCGGTTATAAGGCAGTCCTGACGCTTTAAACTTATCCAGTGCAGATTGATCTTTGATATGCATGGACATATACTGATCAGGGTTTTTATCCAGATAAAATTTAGCCTGATCTACATTATGCACCGTGACCCAAACCCAACTGTAAGCATTATGTTTTTTGATAATACCGGCAGTCATTTCCATAGGCAGATCTTTTTTATCAAGATTGAGGATTGTCTTTCCTTTAGCCCAGTCTATGACTTCATCCAGTGTATTGATGTGGTAAGGGGTTACATTACCGGCATGGTCTTTAAGCTTCAGCTTTTTCAGCTCCTTCCAGGTGTAATCCGATACTTTTCCTTTTCCATTTGTGACGCGCTCCAGATCAGCATCGTGCAGTAAAACGGCAATACTGTCTTTTGTAAGGCGGGGATCAATCTCAAAGATAGCGGGAGTATGTCTTAACACGGCCTCAAAAGCCGGGATAGAATTTTCAGGAAGCCCTTGCTCTATTGTCCCCCGATGTCCGCTTATTATTTTTTTACCTGGTGTATACTGAAAAGCTTTGTACATATCCCCTACCGTGTTATAATTCTGTATGTGAAGTTTTTGAGCAAAAGCATTTGAAATAGTATAACAGGTAACCAGAATCAATGGCAGAAGCAGTTTGCAATAGGTGTTCATACGTATATAGTTTATTTTTAAGGATTACAGGAATAGCCGAACCAGATATAAAGAACATATCAAACAACTCCTTCACTTGTGTTTGTACAGCCTTCACGATATGGATATTTCACAGGTATTATTCTGACAGTGAAAATAAGAATTCCAGTTTAACAAAATGTAATCTTTTTGTTTCCCTGAGATCAAGAATCTGCAGATCCTGACGATTAGTCACAGTCCTATAATTTTATACATGTCCGTAAGGATTTAAATCTTACCTTTGTTTTTTTAAAATTCATCATATGAAACCGTCCCCAAAAGAAATAAAAAAGACCCTTCATTCGCGTAATAAACATATTTCGGGTTACGATTTTCAGCGTTTAACGAAAAAAAATCCGAACCTGAGCGGATTCTTAATCACAAACCCTGCAGGGCAGGTCACTATTGATTTCGCCGATCCAAAGGCCGTATTTGAACTTAACAAGACATTATTGCTTTTACATTACGATCTGCAACATTGGGAAATTGGTAAAAACAGTCTATGTCCGCCAATTCCGGGCAGGGCGGATTATATACATTATGTCGCTGATTTACTGGCGAAAGACCACAATGGAAATATTCCCCGTGGCCCGCAGGTAAAAGTGCTGGACATAGGAACAGGAAGCAGTCTGATCTATCCGATCATCGGACATCAGGAATATAAATGGTCATTTGTAGGTACAGATATTGATGCGCAGTCTCTGCATCATGCTTATATGAACAGCTCCAAAAACGAAGCATTGAAAAAATCAATCGTTTTGAGAGAACAGAAAGATAAGGCACATGTATTTGCAGGTGTGATATTACCGGGTGAAAAATATGATCTGGTGCTCTGCAACCCTCCCTTTTATGGTTCACGGGAAGAGAACTGGAAAAGTACAACCAGGAAATTTCAGAATGTCAATAAGAATAAAGAAGCTCTTCCGGTTCAGAATTTTGGAGGTAATGCCAACGAACTTTGGTATGAAGGCGGGGAAAAAGCTTTTATCCGTACGATGATCTATGAAAGTATGGATTACCAGGCACAACTGGGCTGGTGTACAACATTAGTCGCAAACAAAGACAACCTGAAGCCTTTAGTTGCTGTTCTCGAATTTAAGAAAGCAAAAGATATCGAAATCATCAAAATGGAACAAGGCAATAAGATAAGCCGGATTCTGGCCTGGAGATGGTCCTAATTGTATACAAAAAATGATAAACTGAAGCCGCTGTTTTTATAACAGCGGCTTTTATATAGTATTGCCGGTACTTCCATATCCATTTGAAAGCAAATCGCTACCGAAAAGCTAACTCTTATCTGTTGGATTATAAAGTTCATTCATTTTGTTTATCCTCCTCGCAATCCGGGTCTGCAGATTACGGGGAGAAAGCACTTTAATGCATTCGCCGAAACCCAGGATTTCGCGTTCCAGCTCAAAATTGAGCACCACATCCAGACGAATCAATATACTCCCGTTTTCTTTACGATCCAGCAACTGCTGAGAACTATGTATGGGTTTGGTCAGTACATAATCTGCATTGTAAGCGTCCACTTCCAGGATGATCCGCTGTCCCCTGTCTTTCTCCGTCTTAGTGACACCAATGACATCAGAATAGTATCTTTCAAAATCCACCCCATCGTATTCCACAAAACCATCCTTTGCCATTTCTTGTATCTCTTTCATACGATCGAGTGCCAGTGTCAGTAACATCTTTCCTTTCCGGGGTTTACATATCATAAACCAACGGTTACGATATTCCTTCAGCAAATACGGATAGTAGACGCTTTCTGTAGGATATTGAGACTTAAAGGATTGATAACCGATCAATAAAGGGATCTTCTGTCGTATAGCCCGATGGATAACAGGAATCCAGTCCAGCCCCCGCAGCAATTTATTTCCTTCCAGCTGTATGGTACTTCTTTCCGTTTTGCCGGTTTTATGAAGACTATTTTCCAACCGGGCAATCAAATCGCTCATTTCATCAAAATAAGAAAAGCCATTAAGGTGTTTCAGTACATCAACGACTTCTTTCATTTTGTCCATATCGGCAGTTGTCACAGGAGAATTGCTGATGCTGTATTCCCGATCCGAATAACTGTAAAACTTGCGGTCTGTAACTACAATCGGTGCATTATATCCCAGCTTATCGCTTCGCATAAGTTGAATATCCGCCTGTACAGTCCGTCTGGAAATCCCGTTTGTAATTCCTTCATACTCGTACAGAGCATCGGCTACTTTTTCGATAAGATCATCCAATGTCCATTTTCGGTGCCTGTTTCGGAGGCAATCATCAATCGTTTTATAGCGTATCAGGGCGAGCTTATTAGTTGCCATACTATCAGGTTTTTTTAATGAATGGGAATATTATCGTCTATTTTGATTTTTAAAAGTAATCAATCCGCACTATATCTGCGCAATCAAACTGCGCAATAAAGCAAAAAAAAGATTTTAAAATCTAAATTTTAAAATTAAAAAACTAACAATCAGACACTTAAAACTTTAAAACAATATAACATCTATCTGCGCAAAAGCACTGCGTCATACCTCTTGCATCTTTGTATTGTCAGGTCGATGACTTGAGAAGCTCCGGAGATACAGGTTGGAATCCTGTCACCTGCGAGAGGTGTAGCTTAAAGGCATAAAGCGCCGGTTAGAAACAATAAAATTTTTAATAATTTGCATTATACAGATATGACACAACGAATTAATGGCAATGATTTACTTGCCCTGGGATATAAAGAGAACTATTCATTAGGTACAGCGCTCAAAATCAACAAGAAAAGATTAGGATTTAGCAGAGAGGAAATGTTAAACCGTTATAAAGAAATTCTGGGAGATCCGGAAGCTTTTCTGAATGACCCTATTTTTTCTCCGCTGGCTCAGGTGCTGATAGATGAAAACAATATACCTGCCGACGATACGATTCCATTGATTGAAGATCCAAAAGATTACGAGATTTATGGTTCAGAACAAATCGAGGATGGGGCCAAACATCAAATGAATATTGCGATGAAACTACCTGTAACAGTAGCAGGTGCCCTGATGCCCGATGCGCATCAGGGATACGGTCTTCCGATTGGCGGTGTACTTGCTGTAAAAAATGCGGTTATCCCTTACGGTGTAGGAGTAGATATAGGTTGCCGAATGGCTTTATCTGTTTACGATATACCTGCTGACAAGCTAACGGAAAATAAAGAAATTTTTCAGAAAGAGCTGCTTGACAATTCCCGCTTTGGTGCGGGACACGGATTTTTAAAATATCAGCGAAGCGATCACGCTGTACTGGACAATATTTTGTTTGACGAACATCCTCTGATCAGTACGCTCAAGGATAAAGCCTGGTCTCAATTAGGAACTTCAGGTGGAGGCAACCATTTTGTAGAATTCGGAATTATTGAATTCAAAGAAGCTGATACCACATTAGGAATACAGGCTGGTACTTATGTCGCTTTACTGACGCACTCCGGATCACGTGGTCTTGGTGCAACGATTGCCGCACATTACACAAAGATTGCTAAAGAGCTATGTAAATTACCGTATTCAGCGAGCAACCTTGCTTATCTTGATCTGAACAGTGAAGCCGGACAGGAATACTGGATGGCGATGAATCTTGCCGGGGATTATGCTTCTGCCTGCCACGAGATCATCCACACAAAAATGGCTAAAGCACTAGGCGCAACAGTATTGGCGAAGGTAGAAAATCACCATAATTTTGCCTGGAAAGAGAAATGGCATGAAGAAGAGGTCATTGTACACCGAAAAGGAGCAACTCCTGCAGGTAAGGGGGTACTGGGGATTATCCCGGGATCAATGACTGCACCCGGATTTCTGGTAAGAGGAAAGGGAGAACAAAACGCTATTAATTCTGCTTCCCACGGAGCAGGACGTCAGATGTCACGTACACAAGCCATCAAGACTTTATCTAAAAAAGCATGGAAAGAAATGCTAACAGACCACGGTGTAACGTTACTGGGAGCCGGAATGGATGAAGCGCCAATGGCTTATAAAAATATCCATACTGTGATGGAAGCACAGACAGATCTGATCGATGTGCTGGCTACCTTTTCACCAAAAATCGTTCGAATGGCTGATGACGGGAGCCGCGAAGACTAATCTGCTGCAATAAAAAACGGGCACTGAAAAGTGCCCGTTTTTTATTATTTAATAATTTCTTCAATCTCCCGAATTATCTTCTGTGCAATTGCTTCTGCAGCAGCTGCTGTCGGACCCTCGGAGTAAATCCGAATAATAGGTTCGGTATTAGATTTACGGAGATGTACCCATTCATTGGCAAAATCAATCTTCAGTCCATCGATAGTCGAATGATCTTCGTGTTTGTATTTTTCTTCCATTTTTGCCAGCAGATTATCAATATCTAATTCTGGTGTCAATGTGATTTTATTTTTAGACATATAATACTGAGGCAGTTCAGCACGATACTCGGACACCTTTTTACCTAATCTGGCCAGATGCGTCAGGAAGATAGCCACTCCGACCAATGCATCACGACCGTAGTGAGATGCCGGATAAATGACTCCGCCATTCCCTTCTCCACCAATCACTGCATTCACTTCTTTCATTTTGGTCACCACGTTCACTTCACCTACAGCAGCTGCAAAATATTCACCACCATGTTGGACGGTCACATCACGTAGTGCACGTGTAGATGAAAGATTAGATACCGTATTGCCTTTTGTATGCTGTAAAATATAATCTGCAACGGCCACTAAAGTATATTCTTCTCCAAACAGCTCTCCGTCTTCCATCATAAATACCAGACGATCTACATCCGGATCCACAGCGATACCCAGATCAGCAGCATTTTCTATAACAGCTTTGGAAAGATCTGTCAGATGTTCTTTAAGAGGTTCCGGATTATGTGGAAATTGTCCGTTTGGCTCGCAATGAATTTTATATACTGTCTTTACTCCCAATGCATCCAGTAATGCGGGAATAAATAATCCTCCGGTGCTGTTCACCGCATCCACGGCAACTTTAAAATTAGCATTACGTACCGCTTCTACATCCACAAGATCCAATGCCAATACATCATCTATATGTTTTTGCAGATACGAATCATTCTTTTCAACCTTGCCTAATTGTTCTACTTCTGCAAAGTCAAAATCAAGACTTTCACCCAGGCTCAGGACTTCTTTGCCTTCAGCATCATTGATAAATTCTCCTTTATCATTCAATAACTTCAATGCATTCCATTGTCCCGGATTGTGAGACGCAGTCAGAATAATTCCTCCTCCTGCATTCTCTTTCGGAACAGCTATTTCTACTGTAGGTGTCGTTGACAACCCCAGATCTATCACATCAATACCGATACTTTGTAAGGTGCCGATCACAAGATTGCTAACCATCTCTCCCGAAATACGGGCATCGCGTCCGACAACAATTTTATTATTTCCGCTTTTTTTGACAATGATTTTGCCAAATGCAGCTGTAAATTTAACTATGTCAATCGGAGTCAGACCTTCTCCTGACCGACCGCCGATTGTACCTCTAATGCCTGATATTGATTTTATTAATGTCATCTCAAATTATGTTTACCGGGTAAATTTAAGAGAATAGCTGTATATTTTATAATTAACTGTTTCTTTTTTGCTGAACTAACCGTATATTTGTTGCAACAAAGTTTCATTTGATGGAATTATTTCTGTAGGTATAAATTATTCTTACTTTTGGTATTGGTTTACCTCATACAGACACTGTTCATCATTAAATAGAAAACATGATTCAACAACTTATTGAAATTGACCAGGCTATCTTTTTAGCCATTAATCAGGGACTTAGTAATCCCTTTTTTGACTGGTTACTTCCTATTCTCAGAAACCCATATACCTGGGCTCCTTTATACTTATTCCTGGTGATCTTTTTCATTAAGACATATGGAAAAATGGGGATTCTGATCGTGGTTTTTACACTTGCAAACTTTGGTATTTCGGACGCTGTTTCTTCTCATCTTATTAAGAAAACGGTGAAACGTGTACGTCCGTGTAATGACATTGAATTCAAAGAAGAAGTCAATATCCGGGTCAGGTGTGGCTCCGGTTTTAGCTTTACTTCTTCGCATGCCACCAATCACTTTGCAATGGCCTTTTTCTGGATTGTACTTTTCCGCAGAAAATGGAAACATACACTTTGGCTGGCTATTACCTGGGCGACGCTAATCAGTGTATCCCAAATATATGTCGGTGTACATTATCCATTTGATGTCCTCTGTGGGGCACTTCTGGGAATTTGCATCGGATTACTGACCGGAAATCTGTTTAAAAAACTGAGGCCGGACTTTTTTAATTCGACTTCTCCAATAACTGAATGAGCGCAACCCTTATCATAGCAATTTTATTTATTTCCGCTTTATCCAGCGGAATCGCTGTCTTTTTTGTCAAAAGAGACAACACCAGCAACCTCAAACTGATACTTTCCTTTAGCGGGGCTTATCTGTTTGCGATCACTGTACTCCACCTGATACCACATGTATATCAGGCGTCCAATACCGACCCCGGGATTATCGGGCTTTATGTACTTGGTGGCTTTTTGTTTCAGCTTGTACTGGAACAATTTTCTCAGGGTATAGAGCACGGGCACATCCATAATCACGGACATCAGGCATTCCCTATCGGAATCATGATAAGTCTGTGTCTGCATGCTTTTCTGGAAGGAATGCCTTTAGCATCCGCCCATCAGAGTGAGCTGGTATTTGGCATTGCGATACATCATATTCCTGCAGCTTTTGCTTTGGGAAGTTTATTGCTAAACACCAAACTGACCAAAACAAAGATTAGTGTGTTCATCATTATTTTTGCAGCAATGACTCCTCTGGGATTTTTATTAAGCAAAGGTATCAGTGCAGGAGAAGTAGGAAATATTCAATTGTATTTTGATAAAATCATGGCCGTAGTTATTGGTATATTCTTACACATTTCTACGACAATACTATTTGAATCAGGTTCGGCAGATCATCATCATTTCAATAAGAAGAAAATGATTGCTGTTGCTTTGGGTGTGGCCGTATCACTGTTCAATTTCTTATTTGACAGTCATGATCATGGCGATCATCAAGGTCACGATCATACTGAACAGCATGATCATCCGCATTAATAAATAGATATCCTGAATAGCAGGTATCTAAAAAAGTGTCATTCGTTTTCAGACAAATGACACTTTTTTTATAAGCTGTTATTTCTTCTATTCTTCACCCGAACAGAGTGATCCTCTCAGTTTGTCCAGCAGATCACTTAGTTTTTCACAATCCTTTTCTTTAAAATTCTTTGGCAGGATGTCATTAAGCAGCATAACCTCTTCCAGTTCTTCCAATACCTGTAATCCCTTGTCCGTGATCAGCAAATCCACGGATCTCTTATCTCCTGAACTTTTACATCTGGAGATCAGATCCTTTGCCACCAGACGATCCATCAGTCTGGAAATGTCCGGAGTATTTGTTAACAACCGGCTTTTCAGCAGATTATTGGTTGCCGGATTCGGATATTGACCACGAAGAATACGCAGTGCATTAAATTGTTGCAAAGTAATCTGCTGCTTTTCAGCGCGCTTTTCCAGAATTTCGGTCAATTTATTCGCAGTAAAAACAAGATTAACCGTCACTTTATGCCACTCGCTTTTGAACTGTCTGACTTTTAATTCTTCCTCAATCTTCATAATTAGTCTAAATAAATTTAATACACTCAAATGACAAGGTTTCCCCCTATTTCCTCAAAACAATTACTATATTTGGGGTTTAATTGTTCATTAACTTTAAATATACAAAATGCAGCACAATAATAGCTTGGATAAATTAAAAAAAGGCGAAAGAGCAAAAATACTTAGTTACACTTCTACAGATATCCCTGCCAAATTCTTTGAAATCGGCTTTCTTCCGGGTATCGATATTGAAATAAAACATATTGCTCCGTTTAATGGTCCAATTTGTGTCAACATTCTTCAGAATAACGCCCTTATTGCATTACGCAAATCCGAAGCTAAACATATAATTGTCGAGAAATAGCATGAAGTCCCCTATAATAGCCCTGCTAGGGAATCCCAATGTTGGTAAAACATCCCTATTCAACAAAATCACAAAGTTACATCAAAAAGTCGGAAATTATCCCGGTATTACAGTAGAAAAACGTGAAGGAACGGTTAGTTATGCAAACCAAACCTATCGTGTTATCGATCTACCCGGAACCTACACGCTGTTTCCCAATTCTCTGGACGAGGAAATTGTATTCAACACCTTACATAACAAGCAAGGAAACAATTTTCCGGATCTGGTTGTAGTGGTGAGTGAGCCTACACATCTGAAACGATCCATCGTACTCTATCAACAAGCCAGAGAACTTGGTTTACCTGCTATTTTTGTAATGAATATGATCGACGAAGCCAAAACAAAAGGCATACACATCGATCTGCCAAAGTTAGAGCAATATTTACAGACTAAAGTTTATCAAACAAATGCCCGGACCGGGGAAGGTATAAATGAAGTCATCAAACAGTTTAAATTTATACCGGGAAATTATTTTGGAAGTTTAGCCATTGATGAACAGTTTCATGCTGCACTGGATGAAGCCAAAAAACTATTTCCGCTGGAAACAGAATATTCCACCTGGCAGTTTCTGGCCCAAAATAATGTAGACTTTTTATCCAACGACAAAAGAGCAGCATTAAATGATATACGTTTGAGATATAATCTTGATACGGCTATGCTGCAGAAAAGTGAATCTCTGATCCGGCATAAACTGATTGATGAAAAGTTACAAGATATTATATCCTACAATCATCAGGAGAAAAAAAGTATCACACATGGCATCGACCGTATATTATTACACCCGCTGTGGGGTTACGTTATTTTCTTCGGCCTTCTTTTCTTAATGTTTCAGGCCATATTTGCATGGGCATCTCCGCTGATGGATTTTATTGATGAGACATTTGCTTCTCTTTCTGCATACGTTCAGGAATTGCTTCCTGCCGGACCTGTTACAGGCCTTCTTACAGATGGTATCATTGCCGGTATAGGTGGTATCGTTATTTTCGTTCCGCAGATTGCTATCTTATTTCTGTTTATCTCATTGATGGAAGAGACAGGATATATGAGCCGTGTTGTTTTTCTTATGGACAGATGGTTGCGTCCATTCGGACTTAACGGTAAATCCGTTATTCCGCTTATGTCCGGAGCTGCCTGTGCTGTTCCCGCTATCATGTCTGCAAGAAATATTGAAAACAGTAAAGAACGGTTAATCACTATGCTGGTCACTCCTTTTATGACCTGTTCTGCCAGACTGCCGATCTACATAGTTATCATAGGACTTGTTATTCCGGAAACCAAATTTTTAGGATTCAACATTCAGGGTATTACTTTATTTGCGCTATACATCCTTGGTGTAGTCAGTGCGTTAGGTTCAGCCTGGTTATTAAGCAAAATGCTGAAGAGCAAACATAAGACCTTCCTGATTTTTGAATTACCGACCTATAAACTTCCTGACTGGAGAAATGTAGCCATGAATGTATGGGAAAAATCTTCCGGTTTTATTATCAATGCAGGTAAGATCATTCTTGCCATGTCCATTATTCTCTGGGTATTAGGAAGCTTCGGCCCCGGAAAATTCAATCGTGCAGAAGAAATAGTAAATCAGCAATACCCTGATGCTAGCGAAGAAGAACTGGAGAATCATATCAAATCCTTTGAGTTGGAAAACTCCTTTTTAGGTATATTAGGTACAACGATAGAACCGGCTATTGCACCATTAGGCTATGACTGGAAGATGGGTATAGGTCTGATTTCTTCCTTTGCGGCCCGTGAAGTATTTGTCAGTACGATGGCCACTGTTTACGCCCTTGGTGATACAGATGACGAATCTACCATACAAGGACAGATGCGTAAAGAGATCAACAGAAATACCGGATTGCCGGCATACAATTTTGCATCCGGAATTTCGTTATTACTTTTTTATGCCTTTGCTATGCAATGTATGAGTACCATTGCTATCGTTAAAAAAGAAACAGGTTCCTGGAAACTGACTCTTTTACAAACAGGACTCATGACAGGACTTGCATATATAGCAGCATTCATCGCTTATCAACTTTTAAAATAGACGATTATGACGAATGAAATCATACAATACAGTATCATAGCAGTTGTTTTTATTGCAGCCGTGATCTTTCTTTACCGCAAAATGAAAGGTTCATCCAAAGGAAGCTGCGGATGCTCCAAAGGAGCGTGTTGTAATGTAAACGAATCTGCAAAGCAACAATAAACAATCTACAAAGGGGGCTACGACAAGCTCCCTTTTTTTTGTATTCCTCCCTCATTTTCAAAGATCTTCCTTATTCGAAAAATATTTCTGAAAAAAAATGAATTATTTTTTGTGGAATATGGATATGCCCTGCATCCTTGTCCAAATTTCACTATTATGAAGATCGAAACAACCATAACAACAGCTCTTTTTTGTCTGTTAGCAATCACAGGAGCAAACGCACAACAATCAAAAATTGTTAAAGCAGATTTAAAAGATGTCACGCTGTATATAAATTCAGCTGAACTCAACCATCATGCGAATCTGATATTACCCATAGGTACAAGTGAAATTGTATTTACACATGTAGCCAATGGAATAGATGAAAACAGTATACAGATCGGCACGTCGCCGGACGTCACTGTTATGTCTGTACGTGCGGCCCAAAATTATATACAGACAGATGTAAAAACAGATGCTTACTTAAAAGCCGAACAGGCTTATCAAAAAGAGGAAGATATCTTCAAAACATTGCAGAATCAGAAGTCTACGGAAGAAAGTGTTCTGAAGTTATTGGAGAGTAATCAGAAAATCGCCGGAACCAATGGCAATACGACTGTGCTGGAACTTTCCAAAATGGCAGACTACTACAAAACCAAATACCTGGAAGTAAAGAATAACATTTCAGCTTTGGAAGATAAGATTACAAAGCAGAAGCAAATATTGGAAAAAGTCCAAATTCAGCTCAATGAGGTAAAAGGCCAGAATACAGGTTCAGGCGGACAGCTTATTGTACAGGTATTAAATAATAAAGCAGGCAACCAACCCTTTGATGTGACGTACCAAAGTCCGAATGCTTCATGGTATGCGTCCTATGATTTGCGTGCTGCAAATACAAGTTCACCTTTACAGATCATATACAAAGCAAATGTCACCCAGCTCACAGGTGTGGATTGGAAACAGGTACATCTTACATTAGCAACAGGAAGTCCGACTCAATATGGAATGGTACCTACATTACAACCCTGGTCTCTCTATTATCAATCCAATATGCAGCCAGGTTACTCTGCTCAACTCAGAGGAAGAGTAGCGGGCATCGCACTGGATGAGAATAGGCTTGAGGAAGTGGTAGTCGTGAATGATAAAAAAGCAAAAGCGAAAAGCAGTATCAGTGCTTATACGCAACAAGTCGAAAATCAACTTAATACCACTTTCGATATTGCTATTCCATATGATATTGCTTCTAATGGTAAACCGCATAGTGTTTCCCTGAAAGAATACAGCCATACGGCTAATTATACATATACGGCTGTTCCCCGTCTGGATCCGACAGTATATCTGATGGCAGAGCTTACAGATTATGAAAAATTGAATCTGATGCCGGGAGCCGCAAACATCATGTTTGAAAATATGATGGTGGGTAAAACAACGATCAACCCTAACAATACATCGGATACCCTGAAATTAAGTATGGGCAGAGACAAAATGATCAGCATCAAACGGGATAAAGTAAATGATCTGTCACAGACAAAAGTATTTGGAGGTAGTAAAAAACAAAGCTTCGTATACGAGATAAGCATCAAAAACAATAAGAAAAACGGTGAAACGATCCTGCTGGAAGATCAATTCCCGATCTCAACAGATAAATCTATGGAAATCACACTGGATGATGACGGTGCTGCAGAAGTAAACAGAGAGACAGGAATTCTCAGATGGAAAGTAACCGTTCCTTCGGGTACAACCAAGAAAGTCAGATTTGGATACACGATCAAATATCCGAAAGACAAGCAACTAAATATTTATTAAAAAATGATTATCTTAGAAAACCGCTGTATGTTTACAGCGGTTTTTTTAGTTTTAAACCTTTAAGTCCTTATTTTTGCAGGCATGAATAAATGTATAGCGTTAGGTGTGGTCTTTTTCTTTATTGCCGGCATCAGCTACGGGCAAAAGAAAAAGAAGAAAAAAGATAACGATTCGGATCGCTCCCCTAAACAGGAGCTTATATACGACAATATCAATTACCTGCCCAGCATACAATCTGTACAACTCTATCCGGGTACTGCTGAATCTACTCTACCTGTTATTGATCTGGAACAAAGAAATCAATTGGTATTGAGCTTTGATGATCTGCGGGCAGATATCCGCAATTTTTATTTTAGTATCGAACATTGCGATGCAAACTGGATACCCAGCAGACTTTCTCCATTGGAATATGCGGAAGGGTTCAATGAAGGACGAATAGATAATTACTCCAGTTCAAAAGCCACTTTTCAGCCATACACAAACTATCAGGTTAATTTTCCGGATGAATACGTGGGGCCTAAACTTCCCGGTAATTATCTGTTGAAAGTTTATGAAGACGCAGACAAGAGCAGGCTTATTCTGACGCGTAAGTTCTATGTGATCCGCAAACTGATGAGCTTATCGGCCAAAGTAACTCCTTCAACAATAGTAAGTTTGCGTAATAAAAATCAAAAACTGGATGTATTTGTAAAGACAGGAGCCGTCACAGTTACCAATCCACAAAGAGATTTGCGTGTAGTGGTTTTACAGAATCAACGTACAGACAATATGATGAGTCTTTCTGACCCTATGTTTGCCGGAGCAACAGAGATCAACTACAACAACAGTCAGACTCTTGATTTCAAGGGTAACAATGAATTCAGGTATGTAGATTTACGCAGTCTGAAATTAGGATCCGAACGAGTCAGCGGTATCCGTATGGATTCGCTGGTGAGAGTAGACCTTCATCCTGATGAAGATAACAGTGCTTCCACATATGCTTCCACATTTGATGAAAACGGAAAATTCTACATCCGCAATATGGATCAGCGGGAAGCTACACTCGAAGGAGATTATGCCCAGGTAACCTTTTCTTTAAAAACAGATCAGGCGATAAAAGGTGATATTTATATTGTGGGCGGATTCAACAATTACCAACGTACATCAGCCGGAAAACTGCACTACAATGAAAGTCTTAAATTGTGGCAGGTTGTATTGCCGCTAAAACAAGGATTGTATGACTACGAATACGTCCTGCAAGACACTTCAGGAAAAGTTAGCACAGATGCATTTTCAGGAAGTTTTTATCAGACAGGCAATAATTATCAGATCCTTCTGTACAACCGTAAAATAGGAACCTTCTGGGATGAGCTCCTGGGATTTGGAGAAGTCAGTATTAATAATCGTAAATAATCATACAGCAGTGGAAGAAAACACTTCAGAAAAAAAAGAGTTAAACAGAGGGTTAAAAAACCGTCATATTCAACTGATCGCCTTAGGTGGTGCTATCGGTACCGGTTTATTTTTAGGGATAGGTCCAGCTGCAGTATTAGCCGGCCCTGCTGTTATCCTGGGGTATGCAGTAGCAGGGGTTATTGCATTTTTTATTATGCGTCAGTTGGGTGAAATGGTAGTAAATGAACCTGTTTCGGGAAGTTTCAGCCATTTCGCTAATAAGTATATGGGGCCTTTTGCAGGATTTTCTTCCGGCTGGAATTACTGGTTTCTGTATATTCTGGTCAGCATGTCCGAACTTACCGCTATTGGTGTGTACGTACAATTCTGGTGGCCTGAAATCCCTTTATGGCAATCCAGTTTATTCTTTTTTATTGTTGTCAATGCACTCAATTTAGCTTCGGTCAAAGTCTACGGTGAAGCCGAATTTTGGTTTTCCATTATCAAGGTATTGGCTATAGTCGCTATGATTATTTTTGGAACGTACCTGTTATTCAGCGGTTCCGGAGGTGAACAGGCTTCTGTTACAAATCTGTGGAATGACGGAGGTTTCTTCCCGAAAGGTTGGTTATCAGAGGACGGCAAAGGTGGATTTCAGGGATTGCTGGCAGCCATGGCACTCATTATGTTCTCTTTCGGAGGGTTAGAGCTGATTGGGATTACTGCTGCAGAGGCTGAAAATCCGGAGAAAAATATCCCGAGAGCTACCAATCAGGTGATCTATCGAATATTGATTTTCTATGTTGGAGCATTGATTATTCTGTTTTCGCTGTCGCCATGGCGAAATATCACAGCAGGTAGCAGTCCGTTTGTCATGATCTTTGAAAATCTCAAAGGATTTCAGTTTTCACTGTTCGGAAATACATTTTACTTTACCTCCATCATTGCCAATGCACTTAATGTTATTGTACTGACAGCCGCTTTATCTGTATACAACAGCAGTGTGTATAGTAATAGCCGTATGTTGTATGGATTAGCCAAACAGGGTAATGCTCCCCGTTTCCTGCTCAAACTGAACAACAATCATGTCCCTATTATGGCGATATTGGTTTCAGCAGCATTTGCTGCAATTTGTATTGTGATAAACAAGCTGATACCGGAAAAGGCATTGGGAATTCTGATGTCTCTCGTTGTGTCTGCGTTAATCATCAATTGGCTGATGATTTCTATCACACATTTATACTTCAAAAAGGAAAAAATTAAAGAAGGAAAGAAAACATTATTCCCCTCCTTTCTATATCCTGTAAGTAACTATATCTGTCTTATCTTTCTGGTCGGAATATTAGCGATGATGTGGATAACAGGCCTTAAGATTTCGGTTGAACTTATTCCTATCTGGTTGATTCTGCTTTATCTGGGTTATCTGATGGTAAAGAAACGCAAAGCGAATCAGATTGAATCCTGAAAACGATACTAGTATTGATCTAAGGCTGATAATTATTGATTATCCGCCAGATATTCTTTAATATATCCGAAAAGCCTGTCCTTTGTGATAGGCTTTTCTATATATTCATTAATAAATACATAATTATGGATTTTCTGTTTATCCGTAGTGCTTGTTGATGAACTTAAGATATAGACAGGTATATGCAGTACAAAGTTTATTCCTTCCTGCATGATTTCGTCCATCATCTCCCAACCTGACAAAAAAGGCATATCGATATCCACAAAAAGAATATGCGGAAGCTTATCTTCCTCATGCTGATACAATCGAAAGTAGTTCAAAGCCTCCAGACCATTTTCGAAGACCTGAACCTGAACAGGTAATTCCGAAAAATTTTCCAGCATCTTACTGAAGATAAGTCTGAATATAATATCGTCATCAACAATAGCTATACGTAAGGTCTCTATCATATGGTTAGAATAGGTACATCCTGATGTAAATAAAAATGTACGGTAAATATACTTCCATTACCGGGTTCACTTTTGACTGTGATTTTTCCTCCCAGTGATTCTATCTGGCATCGTGTCATAAATAAGCCGACTCCTTTACTATCAAATCCTCGATGAAATGTTTTCCTGAATTTAAAAACCTGATTACCATACTTTTGAAGATCTATCCCCACACCGTTATCTTCAAAACTCAGGCATACATTATTTCGGTCCTGATATGCACGGATATGGATATGTGGACGCTTCCCTTCAACAGAATATTTTAACGCATTACTGATGAGGTTTAGCATAATACTTTCCAAATATATTCTGTAGTAGTAAATTCCTTTCACTTCAAAGTCTGTTGTTACGACCGCTTCTTTAGTTTGTATTTCAACGATAAATTGCTGAACAACCTTATTATAGATTTGATCAAAGTCACAGTAATGAAAAGGAATAGTCTGTTGGTTACGAATTTCAAGAATCTCAATCAATTCCTGTAAAATCTCTGTTAGTCCGTCACTGCTGGATTGCAACAACTGCAGATATTCCTCTTTATCATTTTCATTCTCTGCCGTCAGGATTTCCTGAATAAGCATTTTTATATTGACTACAGGTCCTCTCAGATTATGTGCTACGATCTTATTAAACTCTTCTAACTGCTGAATTTTTGTTTCGAGATCAAACATAGCGGTTTTTAACTGATTTTTCTGACGTTCCAATATTTCCACATTCTTTTTGGACAGGCTGATATCCTGTACCTGGGCAATATAAAAGATAGTGATTCCCTTTGCATCTGAAACTCTGGAAGACGTCAACAGACACCAGACATAATGTCCTTTTTTGTGCCGGTAACGTTTCTCTATCGTATAACTATCCAACTGACCCTTTCCGAGTTTTTCCAAATTCTGCACATCCATTTCCAGATCTTCAGGATGAGTATATTCATGGAAACTCAGGGTGGTTAGTTCAGCAAGTGTATACCCCAGTATTTTACATAATGTCTTATTTACTTCCAGACACACGCCTTCCTGATTAACCATAGCCATACCTATACCCGAATACTGGAAAGCCTGATTGAATTTTTGTTCATTGATTCGTGTCATTTCTTCCCGTCTTATACGCTCCGTAACATCCGAAACAATGACTGCTACCCGGTCTTCCATGAAACGGATGGGGCGGGTCTGTATTCTATACCAGTTGTCCTTATGGGAATCAAACGGAGACTGATATTCCATTTCATTAGAAATTCTTTCTGTTAAAGAATTCTGTATAAGGGCAAGAAATGATATAGCCAGATCAGCAGGGAACAATTCCTCTATGTTTTTATTCAGAAAATAATCGGGAACATAAAACAGGCTTTGGGGATCATTGACCCAATAATTGAGGATAATACCTTCAGCAGTAGCTTCGAATACAATGTCATCTAATGATGCAACCAACAGATGAAGCTGTTTTTCATTTTCTAAAGCCTTGCGGTTTACTTCCATAATCCGGCTCACATCTGAAAATGAAGTCAGGATAAAAGGAGTATTTCCAATACATATCTGTGTAACATTAAGATTGTGCCAAACCATCTGTTTATTTCCCTGAACAGATACCACAATCACATCTTTCTGTGCTACACCTGTTTCAGCAGTGATATTAACCGGAAATTTCTCATAGGAAAAAGGAATAAAATGCTCATCACAGAAAGTAGCAAACAGCTCAAAAACATTCTTTATTAAACATGATTCTTTTGGTATGTTCAGAACCCGGCTTGCCTCTTCATTCCAGAAAACCAATTTGCCATCAAGACTTGATACAACCATACCTTGAGTGGTTCCATTAAGTATAGGTAATAGTACCTCATCGACTGACAGATTTTCAAATTCCTCTGAAAGCATTCTCTCTTGTGGTTTATTATTCAATATTTAATTACCCTATTACAAAAAAGTCAGGTGTTTGAATCCAAAACTTTTTCAAGGTGGTTTAGACAGCGATCAACGATTGTTGGGGAATATCTATAATATAGTATTACATACTTATTTACATTGCAGAACTTAGAAAAAGAAAATGGATTTCTATCTAAAACATACTGAAATTCATAAAAAAGTAAATTTTCCGACAATTATATTTTAAATGTAGGTATTTCCATTATTTATTTCGGTGTTTGGCCAAATATTTTTTAAAACGGAATTATCAGACGGCGTTTGAATTACATTGTCATTTTTAAGATTGATTTTATATGCAGGCATAATAGATCCATAAATATTTATATTTTTGCACAAAATTTAAATGTCTGATTATATGGCATTCTATGCGCTTAAGCACAGAATTTCTTCGATTTCAAAACTTGTTTTCCAGTTTATTTCAGCGGAAAACAGTGGGGATGCTTTTCGCAATATTTTCACAACACTTGTACCCAGCATTATAGTCTTTTACTGCGGACATCTGGATACTGCCATTACGGTAGGTATGGGTGCATTATTATCTTCTCTTACTGATCTACCCGGCAACCGGCAGGACAAATGGAAGTCTGCAAAATGGTGCATACCCTTATTTTTTACAGCTTCATTTGCTACTGCTTACGCCATCTCTTCCGCCTGGCTCCTGCTTCCCTTACTCATTGCATCAGGTTTTATATGCGCAATGTTATCGGTATTTGGACTGCGGGTAGGAATTACCGGTACTCTAACCCTTATTCTGGTCAGTTTTGTGGTGGGTTTATGGCCTTCGCATCCGTTAACCTTCAGTATAGGAATTACTTTAGGTGCAATATGGTTTTATATGGTCAGTATTCTGCAGGCTTATATAGTACCTTACCGTTCATTACGCCATGCCATGGCTGATGGTTTTCTCAGTATGGCTGTATTGCTTCAAGCCAAAGCAAAATGTTATGATGAGCTTATTCCATTAGATAAAGCATACAGAGAACTCGGAAGATTGCATATTCAGGTAAGCGATCAACAGGAGACTATACGATTCCTTTTGCTAAGAGAAAAAAAACTGATTTATTCTGAAGAGGGAAAAGTCTGGTTGAATCAAGTCTATCAACTGATTGATCTGTATGAACTATTAATGGCTCTTGACCACGATTACGAGTCTATCCGAAAAACTCTGGAACCTACAGGCGCACTTGAACACATCCGTAAGCTGATTATCAGGATAGCCGGAGAAATAGATTTATTAGCAGCAAACTACTCCAGAAAGATATCGGATAAGCACAATAATCATATGGAGATTCCCTCATTACTGAATGGGCTTATCGCTATACGGGATAAGCAAGAGGGCGAAGCTTATTCCATTTTAAATGCGACTATACGTAATATCCAGTTGATTCTCGATTTCATTACACGTATACGATCTACATCCGATGCGAAGGTATTTGATTCGGTAAAGGAAAATGAATACCAGCATTTTCTTTCCTTGCCGCCACGCGGATGGACTGCAGTCAAAAATCAACTCAGTTTTCACTCCACGATATTTCCATTTGCCTTACGACTGGCCGTTTTATTTGGGTTAGGCGGACTATTCGGTATGCTCCTTCCGGAATACAGATATACCTATTGGATTCTGCTAACTATTGCTATTGTAGCACGACCGGGTTTTGTAACTACTCAACGCCGCAATTTCCAACGCATTACAGGTACACTTACAGGTATTCTCTTAGGAATATTGATTCTGAATCTGATTTCCAATATATCCATACTCCTTATTATAGCAGCAATATGTCTTTATGGTTTTTTCCTGTTCAACAAACCGAATTACCTGGTCAGTGTGCTGTTTATTACGGCAGGGATTGTCATTACTTTAAATAGCTATGAGGGAAATATCGACCGTATACTGGGAAGCCGTATCATATTTACGCTGATCGGATGCCTGTTGGCTGTAGCAGGTTATTTCTTTGTTCCGATAAGGCAGAAGCGCGGTATGTTAAATCTTGCTGATCTGGTCGTACAACATAATGATCAATATTTTAAAGCCGTTGAAGGACAGCTGCACGATCATCAATCTGATATATATGAGATTCGCCTGGCAAGAAAAAAAGCACAAACAGCACTGGCTTCATTTTCAGATACCATCACGCAGTTACAGAATGAACCCGGTAATAAAAAGAAAGACTGGTCTGATGCGAACACCTTTCATGCTCTTGCTTATCGCATCAATTCACTGATCGTAGGATTATCTATCAATGTTACAGTGCAAAATCAGTCAGCTGTAAAATCACAGCAACTGGAGGTACGTATTCAGGCGATACAGAATCTTCTGAATGAGCTGGATCAACTGGCAAAAAGCCTGAGGAAGACGATGTAAAACATTGTTCTGTATTCATTCCCTTTTATTATCAAGATAATTATCTCAGATTTTCAGTTGGGCAATTGAATGATATTGCAACACAAATCTCTATAAGATTTTTAAAACCAGACAGATTCTTTTATTTTTAAGGAAACTGCAGCAAGATATTTCACTAACTATTGCTGCAAAAATGATAATGATGTATATGCAGAAACGAAATTGTTGCAATCAAACGCTTGTACATTTTAAATTAACCTTTTACAACTCTTGCTCTTATCTTTTGTTACGAAATATCTAAAATACTTAGAGAATGGCGTGCAGTAATAGATTCTCAATCAGTTTAAAACCATCTATTGCACTAAATGCCACTAATTTATTACATTTGTCCGCACCCAAGCACATGAATACAAGTACAGAACATACCTACCTGCCTTTGTTAGCTAAAATCGCTAATGATGATCAGCATGCTTTTTCTGAACTGTACGATATATTTTACCCATCCTTGTCCCGGCATATTCTTCAAAAAATTGATGATAGTGCCGTAGCCGAAGATTTATTGCATGATCTCTTCCTTAGTTTATGGAAAAACAGGGAGAATTTGGTAAAAATAGAATCTCTGCCGGCTTACCTCTACTCTTCCTGTCGATATCTTGTCATTGCCTACTATAAGAAAAAAACAGCAGTAGAATATTACGATGATTTGTCTGATTATGATCTTCTTCTAGATGAGCAACCTTTGGAAGAACGCTTGCATTACCGCTATATACTGGATATTGTAGAACAGGAGATAGAGAATTTACCTGAAAAATGTAAACAGATTTTCAGACTGAGCAGAGAACAATTCAAAACAAATAAGGAAATTGCAAAAGATTTTGATATTTCCGAATCTACTGTAGAAAACCATATTAACAAGGCTATCAGACGATTAAAATCCGTTACACGTCAGTTTTTTCATCTTTTCCTATAATAGTTCAAAAAAATAAAAAAAGAAGTAGGTACTATCTCCTTCGAGTCTCACTACATATATACAACCGAACTGTAAAAGTTATCAGCTAGCAGCCGTATATTATGAAAGCAGACAAGAAGATCAGTCGTATTCTAACTAAATATTTGCGCAGGCAAGAGAGCGTTGAGGAACGCAAAACATTGTACAAATGGTATGATGAGCTCGATCATGTGCATACAGATGTCGACCCAAAGTCTTCTCAGAAACGTACAAAAGCAAAACTTCTGAAAGAAATTAATCCATCATATACCATCAGACCGCTATGGTATAAAATGGGAGCAGTAGCTGCTTTATTGCTGATCGGGTATTTTGGTTATATGTATTATAATGCCTGGAACAGTTTCACTCCTATGGATGCGCAGGAAATCGCGGCTATAGTTCCCGGAGAAAATAAAGCTACTATAACTCTGGCGGATGGTAAAATAATAGATCTGAATGAGTTGGATCAAAACCAATCGCTCACAAATGGTAGCAGACTGTTTATCATGGATTCTTCCGGTCAGGTTACATATGTCAATAAAACACCCTCTTCAAATCCGGGTAAATTAAATACACTAAAAACACCTAAAGCCGGACAATACAGTATCGTTCTTTCTGACGGCACCAAAGTATTTCTTAATGCAGAATCCAGCCTGACATACCCCGAAACATTTGGTAGCACCGATCGTATTGTCACCCTCCAGGGAGAAGGCTATTTTGAGGTAACTAAAGATCCGAACCATCGCAAGTTTATCGTAAAAACCACAAAACAAACAACAGAAGTACTGGGTACAAAATTTAACATCAATGCTTACGAAGATGAACCCTTTGTCAAAACTACCCTTGCTGAAGGGTCTGTGCGGGTAAATCCAACAAATAAAAACATCAGTCCGATAACCTTAAAACCTGACGAGCAAACTGTATTACAGGCAAATATGATACGGAGTCAAGAGGTAGATGCCAGCTATGCTATAGGCTGGACACAGGGACAGTTCTGCTTTGACGGAACCAACTCTGAAGAAGTACTTCGGCAAATTGCACGCTGGTATGATGTGGAGATCGAGTATGCCAACAAAAATGCGATCACATATAGTGGAAAAATCCCAAAAAATCTATCGCTGGATAAACTTATAAAACTACTGGAGTTCGCAGATATAAACGTACAGGCAGTGACCAATGCACAAAACAAACGAAAATTAATCATAAACTAACCTTAACTAAAAATGAAAAGAATGGAATACAACTACGAAACCAGCTAAACCAGACAGTAGCAGTAAAACAAAAAATCCGGAAAGTGCGCCAACACGATCCGGACCGATACGTTTAGCTGCTAAAAAACAGTGGCAATTGTTTTTTCTAATTATCGAATAATTAAATTTTACATCTAAACTTAACAAAGTTAATGAAAATTAATCTAAACCGTCTTTCAAAAAAAGACGAAATGCATGCTGCTATACAACGAAGCAAGGACGATACATTACCCTCCTGTCTCTTTCATCAGCTCAGCAAAATGCATGCAAATAAGACACTAACAAGTATAGTTATGAAAGTGCAAATTATAGCTTTCCTGATGGGGATAGGGCTATTACAGGTACATGCAAATTCGTATGGACAAAACATCACGTTAAAGCACAATAGTATCACGCTGGAAGGCACACTCAAAGAGTTTGAGAAACAAAGTGGTTATGTCTTTTTCTATAAAAAGGCAGATGTAAATCCTGTAAAAAACCTTTCCGTTCATCTGGAAAAAACACCTTTAAGACAGGCTTTAAATACGATCCTCAAAGACGCGGGATTCAGTTATGAATTTTTTGATAAAACTGTGGTTCTGAAGAAAAGACCTTTACAACGGCCTCAGGCAGTCATTAAGGAGAGTGTGCTCATATCGATACCTCAGCAGGTCTATATCAGAGGAAAAGTAATAGATGAAAGTGGAAAGCCTGTAGCAGGTGCTTCTGTACGATTGAAGTCAGATTCAAGAAAAGGCGTCATGACTACTCCAGATGGTGTATTTAACTTGCCGATCACTGCACAGAACGAGACAGTAATTATTTCATCTATCGGATTTAAGACAACAGAAGTAAAAGTTAAGCTGGAAGATTCCCCCATTACTGTTCGCTTGGAAAAATTGGAGCAGACAATGAAAGAAGTTGTGGTATCAACAGGTATTTTCAAAAAGGAAGATAAAAGCTTTACCGGATCCTCCAGAACGGTAACAGCCGAAGAGCTAAAGCAATTTGGCAATCGCAATCTGGTCACTTCACTACGGAATATTGACCCTTCTTTTAATATTATTGAAAGTAACTCATTTGGATCCAACCCTAACCTCATCCCGACAATAGAAATACGTGGAAATTCGAGTATTCCGAATGTGGGAGAAATTCAGAATGAATCTAATACACAACTGAACACCCCTTTAATTATTCTGGATGGTTTCCAGTCTAACTTAAGAACACTATTAGATATCAACGAAAATGATGTTTCATCCATCACCATCTTAAAAGATGCTTCAGCGACTGCCATGTACGGATCACGTGGAGCAAACGGGGTAGTTGTCATCACTACCAAATTGCCAAAGCCCGGCAGATTAAGAGTGAGTTTTGGTTCTAACCTGAATGTGGAAAATGCGGATCTTGGCGGTTATCATTTACTGAAATCAAGAGACAAACTGGAACTAGAGCGTCTGGCGGGATATTATAATTCCCCAAATGCTTCTACCGATGTTCCATTAAAACGTTATTATAATTTTATTCTGAATGAAGTAAACAGCGGTGTTGAAACCGATTGGTTAGCTCTTCCTCTGCGCACTTCTTACGGATTACGGAACAATCTTCGTCTTGAAGGTGGTGATGGTCAGTTCAGGTATTCGGCTGCGGTACAAAGCAACAATATTGCCGGAGTAATGAAAGGATCGGATAGAAATACATTCAACGGAACGATTATCCTCTCCTATACCTATCAAAATTTACTCTTCAGAAATTACCTGAATATAAACAATGCTAAAAGCAGTGAATCTCCTTATGGTGAGTTTTCAGACTATGTCAAACAAAATCCATACTGGCGTCCTTATGATGAAAACGGTAACGTAAATAAATTACTTGGAAATCCTGGAAACCGAGATTACGATCAATACTGGAGTACACTACCCACCAACCCATTGTATAATGCGACGCTGAACACATACGATAAAAACAATTCAACTAAGATTACAAATAATACTTCTGTTGAATGGCGCATTATTCCTGAATTAAATCTGCGGGCACAAATAGGAATTACCAAAGAAAACATTCAGGGAGATCGCTTCAGACCAGCCGAACACACAGCATTTGCCAATTACTCAGGAGTCGATCTGATACGAAAGGGTGATTATAAATATTCCATCGCAAACGGATTTTCTTATGACGGATCATTGAATATGGATTTCAACAAAAAAATTAAAGATGTACATGCTATCTATGCAGGTGCCAGTCTGAACATGCGACAAGACGAATTCTCGACTTATAGTTTTATTGCTGAAGGTTTCCCTAATGCTAATCTGGATTTTATCACGATGGGCTTACAGTATGCCAAAGGCGGAAAACCTACAGGTAATGAGCAATTTAACAGGGCTATCGGCTTCGTGGCGAATCTGAACTACATCTATGACAATCGTTATTTTGCTGATTTTGTATACCGCAGAGATGGTTCATCTCAGTTTGGTGCCAATCAGCGATTTGCGCCTTTCTGGTCAGCGGGTATAGGCTGGAATATTCATGAAGAGGTTTTTTTTAAGGAGAATACTAAAGTCAACAGATTAAAATTAAGAGGATCTATCGGAACTACAGGTTCTACGAATTTTAATTCATATCAGGCAATGACTACCTATGCATACTTTACGGATGACCGTTATTTCAACTGGAACGGAGCATATTTATTAGGATATGGTAATGAAGATCTTAAATGGCAGCAGGCCTTAAAAATGAATATCGGAACAGATATAGAGCTGTTCAACCGCTATTTATTGCTGAACACAGATTATTATGTAGAAACGACCCGGGATTTGGTATCCTCTGTGAATACACCTGCTTCAAACGGTTTCCCGTCTTACACAGCTAACATAGGTCGCTTACGCAATAAGGGCTTTGAAGTTCGGGCAACTGTCTTTCTTAAAAAACAGGTTGATGGATTTATGTGGTCTGTCACAGGAGCAGTCCTCCAAAACCGCAACAAAGTTATAGAAACTTCGGCAGCGTTGAAGGAAGCACAAAAAGCTATACAAAATATGCAGTCAGATGCCCGACAAATGTATGTGGAAGGCTATTCCAGTAATGCCATCTGGGTAGTCCCATCCTTAGGGATAGATCCAAGTACGGGTAAGGAGCTTTACCTTGGTGCAGATGGTAATCCGACATATACATGGAGAGGAAAGGATGTAATTGCTGTAGGTAACACAGACCCGGATTTATTTGGAAATTTCAGTACAATGATCCGTTACAAAGGTTTTGTTTTCAACACTTCTTTTCGTTACAGAATAGGCGCACAACAATACAACAGTACTCTAGTAGAGCGGGTAGAGGCGTCCAATTACAAATACAATATGGATGAACGGGTATTCTTTGAAAGATGGCAAAAGCCGGGAGATAATGTTCCGTTTAAAGGGATTACAAACACGACTCCAACCTACAAATCTTCACGTTTTGTTCAGGATGAAAACACGCTCATCATGCAAAATTTTAATATTCAATACAATTTCGCCGGAGCAGCCTGGTTGAAAAAAATGCGCTTTGAGAATATCAATATTTCAGCCGATGTAGCCGAACCGATGTATCTGTCAACCATTCGTAGAGAACGAGGCACTATTTACCCCTTCTCCAGACAATTTTCCTTAAGTATTAATGCAACATTCTAAAAAATGAAAAAGAAATTAATAATCACCTGTATGGCAGCAGTCTTTTTGGTCAGCTCCTGCAACAAGTATCTGGATGTTCTACCTAAAACACAAATACCGGAGGAGGCTCTGTTTGATTCAGAACAAGGATTTAAAGATGCATTAGCCGGTGTATATATCAATGCTAAAAATGAAAACGCATATGGAAGACATTTAAGCTACGGAGCGATTGAGAGCATTATTTCCAGTTGGGATATCTCATCAGGTACAACTGAACAACAAATTGGACTATTTAATTATCAGGATGATAGAGTTTTAGCATTGTTTAACGGCATTTTCAGTCAGCAGTACAGAACTATTGCTCATATCAATCAAATTCTGGAAAATCTGGAGTCCAGAAGAGCTGTATTGAAAACAAAGAACATGTACGAGCTTATCAAAGCAGAATGTCTGGCTATGCGCGCTTGTGTGCATTTTGATCTGATACGTCTTTATGGTCCTATGCCTCTTGAGCCTTCAAAAGGTAATCAACTGGCATATGTCACTACTTTTGGGAAAGGGCTTAACGAACATATTTCTTACGATCAGTTTAAGCTAAGAATCTTTCAGGATCTGCAGGATGCTGAAGCCTTGCTCAAGCCCTTCGATCCAATTATAAAGTATAGCCTCACAGAGCTTCGCAGACCGAATAGTGGAGATTTCTTTCCTGACGACACGTATTTTGCTTACAGACCTCTGCGTATGAATTACTATGCTGTAAAAGCACTGGAGGCAAGAGCGCATCTATGGTATGGAGAAAAGGATCTTGCGTTTGCCTCAGCAAGTGAAGTAATCGAAGCAAAGGATTCAAACGGTACGCCGAAATTCAAGCTTGGTACCGGTGCAGATTTTACAGCCAAGAATTTTGTGCTTACCGGCGAACAGATCTTTGGACTGTATGAAAATAACATGAATAAAAGCTATACAGATTATTTTGGCAGCGGTATGTATCGGAAGGGAACCACAACTACAACCATTAGCCGGGACCTCTATGGGAATACAGGAACTGATATGCGTGAGGCCTCACTATGGAATTTAATAACATTAACCAACGGTGCGAAATATTATGTTATTTCCAAATATCAGCCTCTGGAGCTCAACGCAACGTCAACCGACAATGACTACAAACAAATACCGATCTTACGGGTCAGTGAAATGTACCTGATAGCAGCAGAGGCAGCTCCATTTGCACAAGGAGTAGAATACTTCAAACAATTTCGTGCTGCTCGTAATATTTCACAGTTGGCTGTCCCTCAGAATGAGCTGGAACTGAATATCCAAATCCTTCGGGAATATAGAAAAGAATTCTACGCCGAAGGACAGGCTTTCTTTGCATTCAAACGTACAAATGCGCCCAAATCACAGATTTTATTTGTTCCAACAGCGGCTACAGTCAATTACCTTCCGCCAATGCCAACCGTAGAAATCACAAATCAATAGAAAAATGAAGAACTATACATATTTTATTATAGTTGCTTGTTTTGTTATGGCAACTATTGTCTCCTGCCAAAAGGATCAGTATTATTATTTTAATGATGTGGCAAGAATTCAGTTCGGACCGCCTCAGTATACCGGTAAAACGATATATTCAGAATACGCAGACACCACTAAGTCAGCTACTTTCTACTATGATGATAGTAATGTAAAGCTGGATACCGTATATTTTGATATATACACTATAGGTGGTATCAAGAATACAGACCGTATTTACAAAATCCAACAATTACAATTAACCGGACTTGACAATGCTGTACCGGGTAAACATTATATTCCATTTGATGATCCTTCCATTCAGCAACTCTATGTTATAAAAGCAGATTCTGTACATGCTCAGGTGCCTGTAATTCTGAAAAGAGATCCGGAATTAAAATCTAAAACATTGAATCTGGGAATCGTCGTTCAGGAAAATGAGAATTTCAAGTTTGGTGAACAAACGAAGTTATGGCGTAAACTTAGTTTTACAGACCGGTTAAGTAAACCCGATACCTGGACAGCTTCTTTTAGTCAGTATTATTTTGGTCCATACAGTGTGGTCAAACATGCCTTTATGATTGAAGTCACTAATGAACGATGGGATCAGACATTTATGTCTAACCTTCCACTAGACGTCACTAATTATTACAAATCGTTCTTAGCGACGGCCTTGATCAACTATAATAAAGAGCACCCCAATAATCCGTTAAAGGATGAAAACGGTGTCATTATTTTCTTTCCTTAATCAGCTAAATATGAAAACAACTAATTTTTTATTATATGTAATAGGAGCTGTACTCTTGTTCTCTTGTGCAAAAGACAAAAGTAATTACAGCTATACAGACGGAGAGCTGATCACTATTGAAGGACTCCGGGATAGCTATTCTCTTATTTCCCAGAAAGATACATTAAAATTGAATCCTACTATACAATCAAATAAAGAAGGAGAATTTGAATACCGATGGGGAATCTACGAGACTAATGTTCAGGGACGTACCGAACCACTGGATACCATTGCCCGTACCAAAGAACTGAATTATTATGTACAGGAGGATGCCAAAGACTGGATACTGGTATTTATGGTGCGCAACAAAAAGACCGGCTACACACAATATAAGAACTCAACATTAACAGTTAATACACAGTTTACACGCGGGTGGTATGTGCTCAAGGATGACGGAACTCAATCTGACCTTGATCTCTTCTTAACACCGGCTACTGCCCTGGCGGAAGGAAAAGTTGAAGATGTATTTAGCCTTGTTAATGGCAAAAAGATAGATGGTAAAGCCACTTCTTTAAGCTTCTTCTCGGCTTACAAAAGTACGGTAACAGGTACATTAGGTAATACTCGTGCTATTATGGTTTCAACGGAACAGGACATACAGGCGATTAATCTCAACACACTCAGAACCATCCGTAATAAAGAAAGTATCTTTTTAGGTGGTGCTCAGAGTGTAGGCCCTGCATCTGCCGTATTTATAGCCTCCACGGCCAATCATGTGATAAACAAAGGACAGCTTTATAATATTAATTCCAACTCTCCAAACTCAGGACAATTCGGAAACAGGATAATGGTAGATGCAAACAATTCTACGTACGAACTATCGAAGTTCTTCTGTACCAGTACTAATGCTGATCCCATATTATTCGACAATATTTCAAGCTCATTCGTTACGCTGGCAAATGGTTCAGGATCTTTAATGACAAACTTCTCAACAGTTGCAAATGCTCCTGTCCCGGTTAAGAATAATAATAAAACAGCATTGTATATGGGATTCAAGAATTCCGTGTATTTACCTGCTCCAAACTATTATTCACAGGTGAAAGGCTACGGAGTTTTTCAGGATAAAACAAATCTTTCGCTTAAAACTATATCCTATCTGGAACAGGACAAGTTAGTTTTAAAAATCACAAATGACACGATTGCCAGTTCCAGACAAATCTTTAATGCAACTCAGTACAGTTTACTTACGGAAGATGAAAACTTGCTCTACTTTGCAAACCGCAACCAGCAGATATACAGCTATAATCTGAGTAATAAATTTGAACAATTACAATACGCACTTCCCGCTGGTGAAGAAGTGACATTCATCCGACACCTGAAATATACATCTACTGCTGATGCCGCTTTTAACTTCAATTTTGTAATCATCGGATCCAAAACAGGCTCAAATTATAAAATCAGAATGTTCAGAAAAAATTCCGGCAACCTGGAATCTACACCTTTTCAGACACTGGAAGGAAAAGGTTCTCCAAAAAACATCATCTATATATCACCAAGAGTAGCTGAAAACACTTTTCCAAATTCATAATCTAATCTATCATGAAAAAAACACTTCTAATATTTATATCAGCCCTTTCCGGTTTAGTGACATTTGCCCAATCTCCTGTAGAAATAAAAGGTAGTCTGGAAAAAGAATTTCTTAAACCTGTCAAACTTTTTAAAGTCGTGGAAGGAAATGCGGTAGAAATTGCAACTTCCACACCTCAGGGTGAAGGCAAATTTGGTTTTATTTTCTATCCCCAATACGAAGGATTATATGCTTTAGGAACAGGAAACCCAGGCAGTCCGAATGATAATTATAAATTCTATTTCAAACCCGGAGACAAGTTATCCGTACGGTTACTGGATTCCAGTTACGTATTGACCGGAACAGAAAACAGTAAAGAAAATCAGATCCTGACCCAATGGCATGATTTTGTCTTTCCATTAGAACAAAAAGCAATCAACTTTATGAAAGTGCAGAGTACTTTCGTTGATTTCTTCCCTGATCTGGAAAATATTACGGAGAAAGCAAAAGGATTCGGACAAGGCAAATCATCCGGCAATCCTACATTCGACAAGCATCTTAAGAACTACATGAGCAGTGATCTGGCTATGTATGCAACTAACTTTTTAAGTACACCCAGATCTGCACATCCGGCTACAGATGAACTGAGCCCGTTTTATGAAACAATAAAAGCAAAAGATTTTGCAGCAACCACCCAATTGGTTTATGAAAATCCCTGGGGACGTCGTCTCCTCTCCGGTATTATAATGCTCAATATGAAACAGGAAAAGATCAAATATGCTCAAGGAATACAGGGTGTAAAAGATCAGTTTGTGTTTTTGTCAAATGACACATTAAAGGGGGATGCGGTATTAGATGCGGTAAGCAGACTGAAAACATTTGAAGCCTATAAAGAAATTATGGATCAATATGGTTCTTTCGTAGTTACACCTAGTCAGAAGAAACGTAATATGGATATTATGTCAGAGCTTGCGCAGCTAAAAGCCGGAGATGCAGGTTTGAATTTTGCATATCCGGATCCAAATGGAAAGACTGTAAAATTTGAAGATCTAAAAGGAAAAGTTGTCCTGATAGACGTATGGGCAACATGGTGTGGGCCCTGTAAAGCTGAAATTCCTTTTTTGAAAAAGCTGGAAGAAGAGATGAAAGGAACAAACCTGCAGATTGTCAGTATCTCTGTAGATGAAGCCAAAGACAAAGATAAATGGGCTAAAATGATAAAAGATGAAAATCTGGGTGGTCTTCAGTTATTTGCTTCTGGATGGGGTGATTTAGCACAATACTACAAGATTAAAGGTATTCCCCGTTTTATGATTTTCGATAAACAAGGTAAAATTGTAACAACTGATTCTCCAAGGCCTTCTAACCCGGAATTGAAAACATTATTAAACAAAATTTTGCAACAATAAACCTGGTAATGGTACAGTCTGAAAAGTGAAATTTTCTTTTCAGACTGTATTGTTTTATTAATACCAAGAAAGCATATGAATCGTATTTTTTTTAGATCAGTATTGATCTTCATGCACTTGCTCTGTTTAAACTTTGCATTTGCACAACAGGATCACAAACTAGTACAGCAAATCAGGCAGGCCTTTAAGGATAAGAATTCTGCTAATTTAAAGGCCGCTTTAGCACCTTCATTTTCTGTTGCCGGAAATACGCAAGAAGGAGCGTTGCGTTATCTGGATCATATTCTCTCGAGCTATCCGGCTCAGGATGTCAGATTTCTATCCATTAAAAAGCAAGATTCAGGACATAGAATAGCAATAGAAATCAGCAAAACAGATAAGAGCACGATACAAACAGCCTTGTATACCGACTCTGCAGATCGTATACTCTATCTGGATCTTTTTGATCAGCTCTACGGTATGAATCGCTATCAGACATCTCGCTTACGGGCTAAAATACCTTTCGAAAATCACGAGGGAACAATAATATTATCGGTAAAGATTAATGATTTTAAACGTCCTTTACGCCTGCTGTTTGATACAGGAGCCGACGGCATGGCCGTCAGCCAACAACTTGCCGATGAAATCGGACTTAAAGTAACCCGTCAGAATAATGCTTCTGTGGTAGGAGGCAATATGCAGATTCAGGTATCTGATAATAATACTATTTTCTTAGATACGCTGAAATTATCCGGTCAGGGTATTGCGATATTTCCGGAGATGCACAGGGAGACAGATGGCATCATCGGCAATAGTCTTGTAAAGCGATTTATCACAAAAGTTGATTATGATAAATCCGAATTGCTGCTCTATGATTTTGGAAATTATCAGTACGAACAAGAAGGACATACTATTCCTGTTGAAATGCCTGCTGGTTTACTTATCATCCCGGGTAATCTGGAAATCCGCCCTGGAAAATCCTATACCGGAAATTTTGTTTTTGATACAGGAGCATCCTATTCATTGATATGTTTCAGGCCTTTTGTCCGGACAAACAAACTGCTGGTTAGCGGATTTAAACCGGAGTACCAGGGCACCACAGCAAGCATGGGTATGGTCTCCCCTACTTTTACCGGACGAAGTCACAGCTTTTCTTTTTCTCATTTACCAGCAGTACCCAATTTGCCCGTTACCCTCATGGCAGGAGGAGCTAATAACGAAAACTGGAAACCAGAATTTGACGGATCGATTGGTGTACGCCTGATCAGCAGATATAATTTCACCATCAATCTCCAGAACCGGGAGATATATCTGGAGCCTAATCACCTGTATCCGTATCCTCAGGATTTTTCAATCGGCAGTTATCTGTTTGGATATGATTCGGACGGCACATTGCGTTTACTCAGTCTCGTGGGTGCCGAAGACGAGAAAGTAAAATTAACACCCGGAACAGCGATCTCAAGTATCAATGGCATTCCGACACATACTTTCTTAAAGGATAAGACTGCTCTGGAAAGCATCTTAAATCTGGAAAAGGGTACAGCTATAACTATAGAGCCAGAATCTGATACTGTTACACAATCTTACACCATCAACCGATAATATGAAAACAAATTTCAAAAAACTTCATACACTTATTATACTGATGCTCTTCAGCACAGGGTTATTAGCACAGCAGCTTAATGTTTTCAAAGGTTCATTTGATCAGTTAAAGGCCCAGGCACAAAAAGAAAACAAGCTTATTCTGGTTGATCTATACTTTGAAGGTTGTATGCCCTGCAAACAAATGGACAATGAAGTATTTCCTGATCCTAAAATCGTGTCGCTGTTAAACAAGGATTTCCTGCTTTTCAAAACAGATGTATTTAAAGAGATGGAAGGAAAGCTTTTGTCCCGCAAATACGCAGTGAGTGGTTTCCCGACTTTTCTATTGTTAGATGCAACAGGAAAATTAATCACTATGGAATCCGGCTTTTATGCCGTTGATCGTTTTGCAACATTATTAGAGACAACAAAAAAGCAGGCATCTAACAATATCTTCAAAGCTTTTGATACGGATCTGAACAAATCTTATCCGGATTTTTATTCTGCACGATATATGATGACCGGACAGAAGTTTGAATCTTCAGTCGTAAAGGAATATCTGGACAAACAATCCGACCCACTTTCTGAAGTTCCGTTTGTATGTATCCTGAACTCCAATATCTCACATTACAATCAGCTTATATACAATCATCTTCCCGAATTACTGGAGCGCTATGGTACATCCATTCTGCAAAACAAGATTACATCTATGACAAAGGCTAATATTGTGAAATTTGGTAAAAACAATCAAAAAGACAGCTTGTTAGCCACGCTGGATTATATCAGGCCCACTTACAATGAGCGTCTGTGGTCCGTATATTTACCCATATTTATTACAGATTACTACAAAAACGGTGGCCAGGCTACAGATTACATACAGCTTATAGAACAGATTAAACCTTTCGCATCATGGGACGCAGAAAGTAATGCATACGCCAGACTCATTATAGATCAGAAACAGCAAACCGAAGTTCTGAAAGCATTGGAATTAAAATACCGTACAGCGTTGAAAGAAACGACTACAAATGTCGCTGATCAATATAAATACAGTTTGATACAGGCATATCTCGGAAATAAAGAGGCTGCTATGGATCAGATTCTCAAATTAAAAAAGAGTCCGATGAATGCAGATAAAAATCCGCTGATTTCTGCACATGCAATTACGGAGCTGGAAAATGCAATTAAGAATAATACTGTAATGGCATTAGAACCAGTCAATGCATTGACAACAATTCCTTACTCCTTAAACTAAAATAACAGTATAAATCATATGAGAACTTCCTTATTCATTCTGTTACTGAGTCTCCTGACCAGTAGCCTGATGGCTCAAAATGCCACTATTATCAATGGAACTGCAGACAAAAAAGCCTACGCAAAAGTATTTCTTTACAAAGTATTGAATGGTCGTCTGGTGGAAATAGCTACGGCTACGCCAGATTCATCCGAACGCTTTGCTTTCAAATTCACACCTGAATATGAAGGATTGTACGCAGTCGGCGGATCAGATGTCCTAAGTTTACGTCATGTATTTAAATTCTATTTTAAAGGAAATGATGAACTCAACATCCGCTTAGAAAAAGCAAATTATTCACTTTCCGGTAACAATAGTCCTGAAAACATTGCACTGACAGACTGGTTCAAAGCATCTTATTCGCTATTGGATAAATCCGTCTATTGGTCCACACTAAGTACCTACATGGATTTCTTCCCGGAAGTAGAAGAAATGTATACTCAACTTGACGCAATCAAATCACGTAATAAAACGGGGAATGCTAAATTTGATGCTTTTTTTTCCAAAATAGTAGATTTTGATTTTGCCAATCTGGCTATCGGTTATCTCTATACACCTCGTTCTGCCCATCCAAGCAAAGAAGAACTTTCAGATTATTATATCCAGTTCAAATCAGATCCGTTTCTTTCGGACGACTTGTTAAAGTTTCCTTATGGAGACCGTTTGATGACCAATTTAGTGTATAAAAAAATTGATCTGGCGAGTAAACCGACTTTCGAACAACAAGTAGAAGCGATTCCTTCGGATGTTATAAAAGGACAATATGTATTAGCCCGACTTTCAGGAGCCCGCTCTTATACTGATTATCAGGAAATGTATAACCAATACAAGCAATATTTTATATTAAAGGATCAACAAGAACGTACACAAGGCATCGCTGTTAAGCTGGCTGATACGAAAGAAGGTACGCAGGCCATTGCCTTTAGCTATCCGGACATATCCGGTAAAAAAGTTTCACTGGCTGATCTGAAAGGAAAACTGGTATTGATAGATCTATGGGCAACCTGGTGCGGTCCCTGCAAAGCAGAAGAACCACATTGGGAGAAATTGAATGAACAGTTTAAAGGAAAAGATATTGCCTTTGTAGGGATATCTGTAGATCAGGACAAAAAAGCATGGGACAAATATGTTCCTGAGAAAAATCTAAAAGGTATACAACTGCATGCCGGCCCTGGAAATAATCTTTCAGCAGCCTACAAGGTAAACGGAATTCCACGTTACATGTTAATTGATAAAAAAGGAAATATTATTACGACAGACAGTCCAAGACCGAGTGACCCTAAACTTAAATCCCTGATTGAAACCTGGTTAGCCAGGTAAATTAAAAAAGGTGTCTGATAAATGACAGACACCTTTTTTTATAACACAAAGAAGAAAGAGTCAGAAACTTTACAAAACTCTAATCTTCAGCTTGATAATTCCATGTCAGCAATTTCTCCTGAAGTATTCTGGATATCTTATTAAAATATCTTTTTTGTTTATATCCCATTACCCATTGCACTCCATGCACAGCATTTGTACAAAAGATCTCATCCGCCTGGCTCATAATCTCCGGACTGATTTGCGCTTCTACCACTGCTATACCTTCATCCGCTGCCATATCCATCACTACTCTTCTCATTATCCCAGCAATACAGCCTTCTGAAATTGCAGGAGTATATAACACCTTCTCATAAAAGACAAATATATTGGACGAAAGGGCTTCACACAGATACCCTTCCTGGTTAAGTAACAATACTTCATCAAAACGATGCTTTCGCTTATGTAAGCCTGCCATGACATATATCAAAGCATTGTTTGATTTGAGTTTAGAGAGATCACTGTACGGTTTACGGTATTCGGTATATAAATCCACAATCAGACCGACCTTCTTATCCCGTAGTGATTCGGGTATACGTGCGATCTGAAGGACATAAGCCGTTTTATTAGTTTCGGGGCCATACAGTCCTCCCCCGTCACGATATACGATCAAACGGACCCGTACCTGCTGCCCCAGCATATTATTCTTACGAATCAGTTCTTCGGTCTTGGATTTGATAAAAAAGGCATCAAATCTATGTGCATCTTCCATATGTAACATACGGAGTCCTTCCTGCAAACGTTCAATATGAAAGGGCAAAAACCGGATATCCCCGTCTTTCCATAGCATAGTCTCAAACAGACCGTCACCATACCGGAAAGCTCTGTTATCTGCCGACACGATAGCGTCGGATTCCGGCACAATCTTCCCGTTGCAATTAATATATGTTGTAGACATAAAAATTCTAAATATAAATTAGTTGGTCTCCTGACCAGATGTCGTGGAGTACCCACGCCACTTCTCTAATGCTAAACGGAAATCTTCCGGTAATGGTGTTTCGAATGTTAAAAATTCTTTTGATTTGGGATGTTCAAATCCCAGAACCTGCGCATGAAGCGCCTGTCGTGGTAATAAAGCAAAACAATTCTCAACAAACTGTCTGTACTTATTGAACACAGTACCTTTAAGGATACGATCGCCGCCATATGCAGCATCATTAAATAGCGGATGTCCTATAGATTGCATATGCGCACGGATTTGATGTGTACGTCCGGTTTCCAGCTGACACTCAATCAGTGTTACATACCCTAATCTTTCCAGCACACGATAATGAGTAACCGACCATTTTCCTTTCTCCGGATCGTCATACATCGTCATCACTCTTCTATCCTTGAGGTTGCGACCGATATAACCGGTTACTGTTCCATCTTCAGCGATATCTCCCCACACCATAGCCACATATTTACGAACAATACTATGATCGAAAAACTGCTTGGCCAGGTAAGTCATAGCCCATTCTGATTTAGCGATCACCAACAGGCCACTGGTATCCTTATCTATGCGATGCACTAATCCCGGACGACCCGCATTCCCGGGCATAGTTGGCAACTGGTTGAAATGATGCGTCAATGCATTGACAAGCGTACCGGTGTAATTATTAAATCCGGGATGAACGACCATGCCTGCAACTTTATTAACAACCATTACTTCATCATCTTCAAACATGATATCCAGTGGAATATCTTCCGGATATACCTCCGTATCTCTTGGCGGATCAGGCAATACAACAGAGATAATATCAAATGGCTTAACCTTATAACTGGATTTGATAATGTTGTCATTGACCAATACAGAACCTGCATCTATTGCATTCTGAATTTTATTCCGGGAGGCGTTCTCAACCCTGTTCATTAAAAACTTATCGATACGCAGCAAAGCCTGCCCCTTATCTACTTCGATTCTTAAATGCTCGAACAACTCCTGCTCGTCCTGTTCCTGTATTGCTAAATCTTCTGCCATCGTACAAAAATAGCTGAATTCAAACAAAATCCTCTTACTTTTGTAAAAGTAACCGAATATGTTGGTCATTTGACACTACAGGCAAGGTTTAATGTTTTACAATGGAATTGACATTCAATTTTCACAGTCCTGAGGAAGAAATAATATCACCTCTTTATATTGAAAAAAATATAAGGGTCTTTGTCAAAAGGGATGATCTCATCCATCCTTATATTTCAGGAAATAAGTGGAGAAAATTAAAGTATCCACTCCAGAAAGCGCTTCAGCAAAACAAAAAAAAGGTGGTTACTTTTGGAGGAGCATGGTCTAACCATCTCCTGGCAACTGCTTGTGCGGGAGCTAAATTCGGATTCCAAACACATGGCATTGTACGTGGTGAAGAAGTAAATAATCCTGTACTTACACTTTGTCGTCTATATGGCATGACGCTGCATTTCGTCAGCCGCGATCAATATCAGGATAAAGCAGCTCTTTACCTGCAATATTTTGGAGAAGAGACCGACCAAACATTCTTTATTGATGAAGGAGGATATGGCAGAGATGCTGCAGAAGGTTGCGCCCATATTATCGGAGATCTGAAGCATGATTATGATCACATTTGCTGCGCTTCCGGCACAGGTACCACAGTAGCCGGATTACAACTGGGACTCCAAAAGATGAACCTAACTACTGTTCTGCATACTGTCCCTGTATTGAAAGGTGGAGCATTTATTCGTGATGAAGTGGAAAACCTGGGAGTCGATCCTTCCGGAATACGACTACATACAGATTATCATTTTGGAGGCTATGCCAAGACTAAACCGGAGTTACTGGACTTTATACGTGATTTCGTGTCCCGTACCGGCATTATGATTGAACCTACCTATACAGGAAAGCTGTTTTTTGCGATAGATGATCTTATCCGACAGGATTATTTTAAAGCAGAATCCCGTATTTTACTTATTCACACAGGTGGATTAACGGGGTTTTTGGGTATGTATGAACGTTTCTAAACATTACAATCTATTGCTATTCTGACTTATTTTTTGTGCTGAATTTTAATCATTCAATAACATGGATCACTTTTTCCCAAAACAATTCGTACTATACAGGCGTTTTATAACTATAATCAACAAAAAAAGTCTATGTCACAATCCTTATTCAAACAATTACATCAACAGTCTACACCTCTTTTATTAGGAAATGTATGGGATGCACATTCTGCTCAACTTGCTGAAAAAGCAGGATTTGCAGCATTAGGATCTTCCAGCCATGCGATAGCCAACCTTCTTGGTTATGAAGATGGAGAGAATATAGCCTTCGAAGAATTATTTTTTATCGTAGAACGCATTGTTAAAGCAGTTAAAATTCCTGTGTCTGTAGATTTTGAAGCAGGATATGCTAATGATCCGGCTACTGTAGCCAAATATGTGAAAAAGCTTAGCGATATAGGTGTCGCAGGTATCAATCTGGAAGATGGTCAGGTTGAAAACGGCAAACGCAGTCTTGGAAGTTCACAATTACTGGCCGACAAGATAAAGGCCATCAAATCTGTAACCGATATTTACATTAATGCCCGGACCGATACGTATGTTACCAAGCAGGAAAATGCGTTGAAGCAATCTATCGAACGTGCATTGATTTATCAGGAAGCGGGAGCAGATGGTATATTTGTACCTGTTATTGAAACAAAAGCAGATATTCAGCAATTTACAACCGAAGTAGCTCTACCATTGAACGTCTTTCTCACGCCTAACCTCCCACAATATGACGAATTGGGAGAACTTGGAGTAAAAAGACTTAGCCATGGTGCCAAGCTTTATGAATGGCTAATGAAGAAGGCTGAAGAAGAATTGGCTTCATTCAAAAAACAACCGATACTCCCAAAATAAGAACTTAAAAAAGTTCTGCATGCTCTCCATATCCAATGTATGGAGAGCGTTTTTTGTTTAAGTAAATACTCTTAAGCAATTATACCAATGTTTGGATGTTTACAAAGTGCTTATCAGGTTACATCTTTATGGTCTTCGATTTTTGTTTTCGATACTTTTGCTTGTTCTATCAATATGTTTTACAAAATCTTCTTCCACTTTTGTAAGCATATTTTTATTCAGTTCTTTATATTTTTCATACTCCATTTTAGCTTTCTCCAGAGCTTGTTTGTGACTTATTGTCCCTGCATTTTGTAAAACCTCATTACCAGTCATTTTTAGAAAATCATCTAAACGTTCAACCCAATCTTTCATATACATCGGTCTTTGGTTTAAGGCTTGTAATTCTGCAAGTTCTAAGTAAGCTGAAACAGTTCTGTTTAAAATATTTAGTTCATTTTCATCTAAATAGTTTTTTGCAATTTCGGTGTCTTGTTTAGTAGGTTTCTCACCTTTGAATGTCGTTAAACCTAAGTTTGGTTTATTAGAATCAATTCTTTTGAAAATTATTTCAGCAGCTGTATTTCCGTGAGCAGCCCAATGCATCTTATTTTGAATAGTTTGAAAAAACTGAATGGATATTTCTTGCTTTGGATCATAGTCAATACTTGTAGCATAAATATCTAAAACTTTTCTCCAAAACACTTTTTCTGATGAACGAATATCTCTGATACGAGCTAAAAGTTCGTCAAAATAATTCCCGCCTCCGGCTTGTTTTAATAATTCGTCATTAAGTGTAAAACCTTTTACAAGGTATTCTTTTAGCCGGGCTGTTGCCCATTGTCTAAATTTAGTTCCTTGATGACTTTTAACTCTGTATCCAACTGATATTATGATGTCTAAGTTGTAAAAATTAGTTGGTTTGGTAGAAAAATCGGAAATTCCGATTTTTCTAACAGAACTGCCCTCTTCAAGTTCTTGTTCTTTATAAATGTTGATTATGTGTTCATTAATTGTTGAGCGAGATTTTTGAAATAATTCTGCCATTTGCTCAATTGTCAGCCAAACAGTTTCGTTTTCAAGTCTTGTTTCTATTTTGGTTTTCCCATCTTCTGTTTGGTAAATGATAATATTGCCTTCAGCCATAATTATTTAATTTCAATTATTCTCAAATTTAGAAAAAGGACACTGAATTCATGGATAGTGGTTTGTAAATTCCTTCCATATTATCTCCACAAATATATATACAGTTTCAATCAGCTTACCTGGAGGAAATCCCTTTTAGCCATCAGGGCTTTTGTCAATTGTTTAATACTTTACCAATTTCCTCACCACTATAAGTCATTACGAAATTACTACTTGTCTGATCATCCAATGTCACACTTTTTAGATTTACAAGGTCAGAAAGAATTTTTAGAAGCTCTGATTTTACATTTATTTTAGGCTTGGAGGCACCAAATCTTTGATTGGTAATACGTAATTGTTCCAGACCTTTTGCATCCTTCAATTCGCTCAGACCGGATAAATAATTCATACTTACCAAGGATACATCTTTCAAGTTTGTCAGTTTTGAAAAATTAAAAAGATTTTTTGATTTAAGATGAAATAGCATTAAGCTTTTTAAGCTTTCAAACTCACTCAAAAATGTCAGGTCTACAATACATGGAACTTCTGAAATGACAAGTTTTTCGAGTGATTTTATATTTGGGACAGTAAAGTCTTTAGTTTTTGATTTAAAAGTATCTATAGTAAGAGATTTTATGGATAGACTTTTTATGAAATCTAAATTTTCGAGACTTCCACCTGAAATTTGCAATTCTCTCAATGTCAAACATTCGGATACTGGGGAAAAATCCTTTATGCTACCTGAGAGTGTAAGTCTTTCCAGGTGTGTAAAATTTTTCAAGAACTTCAGCGAAATCGGCTTGAAGAAAATCAGCATTAGATCCTTAATTTCTGATAAACCTCTGTCTTTAAGGATATCTAAATCTTTTACGCCGTTTGATATTTCAATTTCTAATTTGTCGGTCATTTTCTTTTTAGGTTTTTGTGTTAGTGAACTTGCAGGTCACATATAAATATACGAAACTTTGTCATAAAAACAGCCTCCATAATAGAACACTTACTCCCCCTATTCCGGTTCTTTATTTTTTCAAGTCTTCCTTTTTTTGGTTATATACCTCCATATTTATAAACTAAAAAAGCGGCCATAAATAAAGACTTTATAGCCACTTTTTACTTAATGGTCTTGGTCCATTTTTACTCAGAATTTATTTTAAAAGAACAAATCCGGATAAAAAAGTATTGCTTATTTTAAAAATTTGCTCCTGCAAATTTAAACGGAGCAGTTACTTTAAATGAGCCGGAAGATTCTCCCGAATACGTTTCATTATGAGCAACTGAAAGCTTTAATACTTTGCCCTTCTCACTAAAATCTAATTTCTTCAAATCTACCCAGAATGTATTTGGAGTCAGGACTGTTTCGAAATAATAAACAAGATTTTTATGATCCGACAATGATCTCCATCGTGTGGATGATATATTAGGTTCTTGCTCAGAAGAAATACCAAATGGAACAGAACAATTACGAATAACACTCATTACACTTCCTACAGCTACTCGGGTATCATCTGTCTGCGGTATAGCTCCGAGATAAAATTTAGCCCTCGCAAAACGATCAGCAGCACGGTTAGTACCCGGCAGCATAATGTTTCCCGGAATAGAAGACCAGTAATTGCTTAACGCTAATTGTTGATCAAACACCGGAGAGTTAGTCATCACAGTATAGGAAGGATCATGATGAATAACCAGTTTACCATCTATATACTCAAAAATTGCATTATCGCCTTTAGCATCAGATACAGAAAGATGTAAAGTTGTAAACTTATCGGTTCCTGGAATTACATCTGACACAACCACAAAATCATGCTTGCGCATCGCATTGACCACTTCTTCTACAGTAGCAAAATTATCCAGCATATACTGCGCCCAGGCAGATATAGCCAGTCCTTTCTTTCCATCTTTCGGATTAAATGTTTCATACTTTGATTCTACTAACCACAATACATTAGCAACCAATCCTTTTTCATTCATTCCGTCAGTAGTCGCAATATCAAAAGCACTGGTTATCAAACTACCGTATTGTGATGTCCACTCCAGCGAATATGCTCCTATTTCACCGTTTCGCTTCATACCTCTCGGAAAAACCCAAAGGTTAGCCGGAATATCATCCTTCCAGTCCATTGAACGGGCAGTTATTATAGTATTAGCAGGTCCTTTATAGACTAAACGTGTACATGCGTCAAGCGATGAGGGCAAAAGAGACAAACCACAAGCCAAACCCATACAAGCGAACTGAAATCGACGTAATGTTGACATTTTTTTATTTTCCATACTTTTTAATATAGTTTATTTAAATAATAGGATAAATACTAAGTTAAATCTTTTTTACTATTAAAATGTCTAAAAATATAAAAGAATAGCTATGTCTGAGGGATATCATTTACAAAGAGACAGAAAGCTTCCGGCAGCATTGCTGAACATCAGGTTTTATAGAGTAAGTAACCCCGATCAGGATGAATTACATCAAAGTATCAATTCCATTCGGACATAGCGAATATTGTTTTTGGTAAAAGTATCCCCAGTTTTTTGCATACCAAACTTTTCATAAAAGGCCATTGCATCAAGACGGGAGTTGCACCAGATCGCTTTTGCATCATAACGACGACAAAATTCAAAAACGGCAAGCAACAACTGACTCCCTATGCCTTTGTGCTGATGATTTTTTAAAACTGCAAATTTCCTGAACTGAAACAAGTCTTCATAACGAAAAACAGAAATTACTCCAACAATTTCGTCACCTAAATAGGCCGCAAAATGAGTTCCTTCAAAATCATCATCAATCTGTACATCTTTCAATGATCCATCAGGATAAAGAATACGTTGCCGAATATTCCAGGTACGCGGAGCGACTACCTGTTCAATTCGTATAGCTTGACTTTCCATAAGCATACTGTTAAAGATTCTTTACCTGCAAAAATATAAAGATTTGAGAACTACTTTACAACCTTTCCTATCGACAAACTCTTTCACTAGAATTAAAAGAGATAAAACTCGAGATCAAAAAGCAACCTGTTATTTATTTTATTAATTCTAAAAACTAAACCCTAACTTTACAACATGAAAAATTACATTCTACTTGCATTTACTTTAATCTTTTCATTTAAAATTCATGCACAGCAACAACCTGCAGCATACGCTTTAAATGAAGAGTATAACTTCTGGAATATTGATCAGGGTGCCACAGCATATGTTATAGCGGATCAGGCATACATACGGGATTATCCTAACACTACAGCCAAACTCATAGATTCAGTAACTGTAGGAACAGCCGTAAAAATCTTAAGTCCGGGATACAATGGTAATAAAGTAAAAGGATTTTCTGCACCCTGGCATGAAGTTTCCTACCAAAAGAATAATGAAACAAAAAAAGGGTTTATCTGGTTAGGATTATTGGCTTTGGGACAACAGGTAGATAATGAAGGTAATCAGTATATATTTGGTTTTGACAGATTTGTTCCTGAACGCAATGAAACACCCGCATATTATAGCTGTGATGTCAAGTTACTGGATAAGACCGGAAAATTGATCAGTAAATATAATTTTCACTATGATTACCTTGATCAAAGCTTTTTTCAGAGTAAGCTTTTACCTAACATGGGATTGGACGGTTTGAAAAATATCCTAAGACTTGAATTTGCTGGTGAAGCCTGTGGTATTCCAAGTGAGTATTATTATGTAGGCTGGAATGGCAGTGAATTTATCGACATGCCAAAGCGTTACACTGTAAGTGATGCCGGAATTTTCTATTATGAAGAAAAAATACTCTTTCCCTCCGAACATAAAAAAGAACCAAATATGGTGTACAAACTAATTGAAGAGGGACAGGCAGATGATCCGGACAAAGAAGATTCTAAACTCACGATTACAAAAAAACAGGAAACCTATATCTGGAATGGAAAAGTGTTCTCTCAATTACTGGAAATGAAGTAAAATATCTTATTACATATTATACATCCAAAGGCCCCGGCAGCAAAATACTGTCGGGGCCTTTGAATTTTGCCAAAGAGCACATATCACAGCAACAGCAATATATGTCCCAGAACCAGTAACAAGCATAAAGGAGTATAGATCCATTTATCTCTGACAGCAAAAGTAGTTTGCGTAAATCGTTTGGTAATCCCCACATATCTGAAGTCACCAATAGCACGTAGCAAAAAGATAGCACCAACAACAATAATTGCATAGCGTAATAAAGATTCCTCAATGTTCAACTGAAGAAAACCAATATACATCAGATTAACTCCCGCAAACAGAAAAAGTCCTAAAGCAACGAATAAGGTACCGCCTTTCCGTGGCACAAAGATGCGTCTTCCGTTACTATCTGTTGGTATCGTGCCCGCGATTCCCCATTCTCCGCCTAAAACCCAGTATACATGCAGAACGGCTAGAAAAACAAAAATAAATGCATTCACATATGCAGGTATAATGTCAAATATTATCATGGAAATACAAATTTTAAAATATAATATAGTAACTGCTTAATAGATCCCAATCGCCTTTAAGATGAATAATGAAATTTGATAAGGATGCGTTGGTGTTCCTGAATTTGTCACCCCAAAGCTAGCGATTTTTCATTAAGATATTTCCAATATCGTTTGGGTACATGTTGTATATGGAGTTTCATATTCTTCCGTTCCTTAATATTTACACTCTGAAAATATCTCTTCCACAAATCGTCATACAATAGTTCATTTTCATGTGCCTTATCCATTACATTTTGATCTGAAGGAATGAAATCGAAATGAACTTCTGTCACTTCTGACTTGTCATAGTAGATTCCATAATCTCGTTTCACATCATAAATAAGCCACAACTGATCCGCATATCTGTTTTTAAAATGCGAACTGATTAGTGGTAAAATATTGAAATCAGGTTCTATTCTGGCCATATATAGTCCATCCTCCATTTGTCTGAACCGCACAAAAGCTTTAAACCGGTGACGTTCGCGGGATACTGACTTCGTAATTTGCTTGAGTTTCAACACATCTTCATGTCCATAATTAGCGGATACCTTTACCTTTGATCCCAGATAATACTGAACCAGACGGAGGATCAGTAATTCTATATCATTTTGTTCGGAAAGGTAAGCGCAGTAAAGTTCCTGCACAACATCCTTCCCTGCTTTAAGAACAATTCCTTTGAGCACCCTCTCTGCTTTATTACTGTCCGTATAGACCAGATGTTTCTCCCCAAATAAATGTTGCTGAGTTGTTTCATTGTTTCTACTGATGGCATGAACATCCATCCGGTATTCATACACCTCAAAGATTAATGTCATTAATCCATACCAACTCCCGTCATATGCGATGATCATCATACTTTTTCAAACTAAAACAAGGTCAATTGTTGATTGAACATTTTTTCATATTTGGATTTGCCGGAGGTCAGAATATAGTGCTTGATTGTTTCAGCTGGCTTATCCGACCGTAAAGGCACAAATCCCTGACAGCTGATAAAATATTTAACCTTATTAACAGACACGCCTATTTTCTGAAGGTTTTCCAGACGCAATGCGCCAAACCTCCTTGCAGCTACAATTTTTTTTGCAGACGTCACACCTATACCCGGCACACGCATAATCATTTCATAAGATGCCCTGTTAATATCGACAGGAAACTGATCCATATGGCGTAATGCCCATCCAAGTTTGGGATCTATATCCAAATCCAGATGGGGATGAGTTTCATTGAGAATATCCTCTCGCTTAAATCCGTAAAATCTCAACAGCCAATCTGTCTGATACAGTCTGTTTTCACGTAATATCGGAACTTCAGAGCCTAATCCGGGAAGCCTTTTATCATTGGAAACAGGTACATAACCCGAATAATAAACACGCTTAAGGTTATAATGCTGGTAATAATGATCTGCGGTCTTCATAATATGCAGATCAGATTCTCCCGATGCCCCAATAATCATCTGCGTGCTCTGCCCGGCGGGAACAAATTTGGGGGTGGACCGGATAATTTTCTTTTCTTCTTTGGTACGGATAATTTCGTTTTTGAGATAGCCCATCGGCTTATCCATATCTGCCCTGTTCTTTTCAGGAGCCAGAAGTTTAAGCCCCTGTTCCGTAGGAATTTCCAGATTTACACTCAGACGATCTGCATACAAGCCTGCTTCGAACATCAGTTCATCGGAAGCACCGGGAATTGTTTTAAGGTGAATGTAACCATTGAAATTGTGCTCCTGTCTAAGTTTCTTTGCTATTTTTGTAAGCCGCTCCATCGTATAATCTGCATTCTTAAAAATACCGGAACTCAGGAACAGCCCTTCTATATAATTACGTCTGTAGAAATTGATGGTCAGATCCACCACTTCCTGCACCGTAAAAGCTGCGCGCTCAATATTATTGCTGCTACGGGAAACACAATACGCACAATCAAAAATACAATGATTGGTCAGGAGAATCTTCAGTAAGGAGACACATCTGCCGTCCTCCGTGTAGGTATGACAGATACCTGCTCCTGTATCGCCTAATCCGTTTTTTGTATTTTTACGATTACTTCCGCTGGAACTGCAACTTACGTCATACTTGGCGGCATCAGCCAGTATTTCCAGTTTTTGTTTTATTCGATCCGACATAAACTAATTATATTAGCAATATTACTAATTATATTAGCTGTTTCAAAATATTTTAACAGTCAATTTATTACAATATGGGCACCTGCTATTTTATTTTGCTTCAATTTCCCTGTTGACATAGGGTTGTCACCGGTATCATTACTTTTGCAGGATGACTATAATTCAAAAAGGAACAGAAGGCTCCGATCTTCTTGTAGACAACATATATAACATAGAAAAATTTGAGGGAAAAGGCGGCTGGCATTTTATTCGTCTACCGGAAATAGCGCAAGACAGGAATGCTAAATTTGGCTGGGTCAAAGTTAGCGGAACTATTGATCATTATGAAATCCGGCATTATAATCTGCAGGCCATGGGAAATGGTATATTATTTTTACCACTTAAAGCCGATATCAGAAAAAAGATAAATAAAAAAGAGGGAAATCAGGTACATGTCCGACTGTTCCGTGATAATTCGGATATAGAAATTCCGAAAGAACTCAAAGCATGTCTTACAGATGAACCTGCTTTATACAGATGCTTTATGAATCTCCCCGAAAAAGAGAGAAAATCTATTATAAAAAGAATCTGTTCTGCTACAAAAGAAGCGGATAAAATAAACCGTATTGCTCAGACCTTACAAGATCTGAGCAGAATCGCTGAATTCTAATCTTTTTATAACTGGAGAACAGGAATTTATTCGATCTCAAATACCGCCTGTATTTCTACAGCAGAATTGACCGGCAAAGAGGATGCACCAAACGTAGCACGGGCATGTTTACCTCTTTCGCCGAAAACTTTGACGGTAAGATCAGAAGCAATATTCATCAGGTCAGCGTGCTTGCTGTATCCGTCTTTCGTATTAAAAATACCGGTCAATTGCACACAACGGACTACTTTGTTGAGATCACCGTCCACAGCATTATTCAAGACAGCCAATACATTTAACATTGTCACTTCTGTAGCTCGCTTAGCCTGAGCCTCATCGATCTCTACTCCTATTTTGCCGGGATGTACAATCTTTCCTTCTTTCAAAGCGACCTGATTGATAAATACCAGATTACCCGATCTTACGAAGGGCTTATAATTACCCGCCGGAGCCGGTACTTCAGGCAAAGTAATCCCCTGGTCTTTTAACATATTATTATTTACTGCTGTTGCTGCCGCGGGCGCTTTCTCTTTTTTAACAAATGCTCCTTTCATAGCAGATGCCACTTTTGCAATAGTCTCTCCCTGCAACTGAGCAAGATAACGCTCACTTTCGCTGGGTCTTGCAACATTCTTCAAAGAGGCGAGACTGGTCGTACCTAACACGGTATTTCCCTGAGGAGTTGATTTATCTATATGTTCATAACCTCTGATACCACTGGGTACAATAATCATCCCATGCACTGCCAGACTATTCCAAAATCCCTGAATAGCAAGCTCACGTCCTGCACCACTTCCTGCAGACATAAAAACAGTGGCTGGAATACCTTCAAGACTGTGGCGCTGCCATATTTCTACAGTCTTTGACAGAAACGCACTCATACCTGTGCTGATATTACCAAAATAAACCGGTGAGCCAAAAGCAATACCATCATATGCGGAAAGCTCCTCCACGGATGCTACCGGAATATTCTTTAACAACGGATGAGCAGAAACAGCAGTCTGCTTGATTACTGCAATCGCTTTACTATTCTTTTCGATACCCTTAGCGACTTCTTTAGCCAATTCATATGTACCTCCGTTATCAGAATAGAATAATACCAAAACCTTGGTCTTATCTTCCTGCGCTTCTATATTATTTGTCATAATCATAGCCATTATCATTAAGCAAACCATTCTTCCTATTCTCATATTAATACAATTTGGTGTTTAATCTGTTTGTAAAATAAATGTACAATGCAAAGATAAGACAGGCGCTTTTATTAATTTTGCCAAAAAAGTTATGAAAAACGACACGAAATGTGGCTTATTGGAACAAAAACAAGGCGAATTTTCTGACACCATCAGCAAGCAGGCGTATGTATGGTATGAAAAAGACTGGAAACATGATGACTATGAACATACACACAGTCGTGCGCAACTCCTTTATGTAGAAGAGGGATATCAATATGTACATATGGAACAGAAGATCTACTTATTACCACAGAATCATGTGATGTGGATTCCTTCATCTGTCAGTCATCGTACCACGTCCGAAGCACAGACTGTGAATTTAATGACAGTATTGTTCCATGAAAACCAGGCGGAAGCTTTTTATAAAAACATCCATGTATTTGCTGCACCAGCTATTCTTAAGGAAATGCTTCTGTATGCACAAAAGTGGAGTCAGCAGACGGATCCGGATCCGGAGGAGGATGCTTTTCTACATGCTCTGCTCATTAGTCTGCCTCACTTTTGCAGAGAAGCGGATAGTCTTCAGATTCCTATACCTGCTGACACACGATTACTCCCTGTCTGTGCTTATATCAATATGCACTTTCACGAACAACTACAGATTCAGCAATTAAGTGAGATCGCAAATTTATCTGTACGTACATTGGAAAGGATTTTTAAACAGGAAACAGGAATTACCGTACAGAAGTATATACAGCTGATTCGTATCATCAAAAGTATAGAATTGAGCGATTCCGGAAAATATACACTCAAGCAAATCGCTTATTTGGTAGGTTACAAAAGCGCTGCAGCCTTTAGTTCAAGTTATCTTGCGATAATGAAGAAAAGGCCGGGTACTAAAAAGTAAGAATCAATGAAGGATTACCGGGTAATTGATTTCCGGAAAAAAGCCAGAACTTTTTCCTTATCATAACCTTTTCCGGCTTCCAGACTTCCACTATCATGTACATTCAACACCTGACCATTCTTGTCCAGCACAATGAAAAAAGGATAGCCTAATTTTCCGCCTTCAGGAGCATATTTCTGAAAGACTGCTTCATTTTTATTCTCCTGTGAATAGTTAAGGTGATAATACAATACGTTCTTGTCCAGCAGATCTTTGATTTCCGGAGTTTCATGAATGTAGGAATTAAAGCGCAGACACCAGATGCACCAGTTACCGCCTGCCTGAATGATGATAGTCTTATTCTCCTTTTGTGCTTTTACAACCAAAGCATCTATGTCTTTCTGAGCATCCGCTTCCGGATGATAAGGTTTCTCAAATGTTTCCTTCTCATTTGCAGACTTAGTCTGTCCAAATCCCAATTGTACGCTACAAATCATCATGGCGAACAACAATATCCTGATATTTTTCATATTAAAAATTAATGACTATCCAAATTTTATGCTCTAACTTACCGGCAACAATTTCTCAAATGCTTTACGGGCACTTCCTCTAAAATATACTTCACCGCAATAACTATAGCCAAGTTTTTCAAAAATGCGTAGCATCGCCAGATTATCGTAGTTAGTATCCACCTTGATGCTATATACTTTATTTGCAACAGCTACAGCTTCTACCTGTTGCATGATAAATGTAGCTGTGCCTTTGGTCTTAATATCCTGTGCAACTGCCAGACGGTGAACAACGGCATAAGACTGATCACTTAGCCATTTCCCTTCCAATGAATCATAAGCAGGTTCACCATCAAAGATTACAGCAACGTATCCAATAATAGCATCCTCCTGAAATAAAATGTGACCATATCCGGATTCAATATCGTGACGGATTGTATCTAAATTTGGATATCCATCCTGCCATTGCCGGCTTCCGTCCTGCTTTCTCAATTCAATAGCCTGCTGCAAAATGGTCCAGATTCTATCTATATCTGCTATTCCGGCCTGACGTAATATTGGGGTATCGCTCATACTCTATATCTGATATGGTAAATGAAAAATACAATTTTAGCAAAAGAGAAATAAAATACAGCACATATTCTGTAAAAAAGTAAATCATACAAGAACCTGAAAAACAGAAACTCAGAAAAATATGTTATATTTATAGCAAAGACTATTCTTATGAAAAAGCTCATCTTCACCGGATTATTCCTTTTATGTTTAGCAGCAGTGTCTGCACAGGTAGTTGTCAATCCTGACGGTACACATTCTGTTGTAAGCGGAAGTCATATTATAAATTCAAATGGAACCGTTTCTGCCATCCATGGCGATCATATCATTAGTTCAGATGGCAGTATTTCTGCAAAACATGGAAATCATATTATAAATTCAAACGGAACAATTTCTGCAATACATGGCAACCATATTATAAATTCAAACGGAACAATCTCTGCAATACATGGCAATCATATTATTAATATGAGCAGTGGAACTATTTCAGTAGTACAGGGAGTTTACCCGCTGCATGAGGACGGCTCACTGAATTTGTTGCAGAATAATTTGCTGCTCCCGGAAATATCTCCGTTTAATCAGAAAAAGTACAGTTTCAATCCGTTTAAAATTGTTAACTATTCAGATTCGTTACAAAATCAGGATACAACTCCGAAGAAAATCAGATCTACAAAGAGAATCAGATTATCTAAAAAGGATACGAAATAGAATTACACCATTTTACAAGTTGTAAAGCACATTTTGCACCCATGTTACGATCCTCATAGCAGATAATTTCTGTCTGGTGAAATAATACGCTGTCTTCCAAAGTAAATATTGGCTATCTTATTATTTTTAAGATTTCTTTACCCGAAAATCCCGTCATTTTTATATTTTAACCGTTTCAACAGACAGCCAAGGCAGTGACGTAATGAACAAATCGATTTCTATTTATCTTGTCAGTAGTATATTATGTATATTCTTACTATTTGTATCCCACATATGTAGAGCTCAATCTGCTATAGAAGAGGCCGAAATCCGTTACAAAAAGGCTATCCCTGAAAGTACCGATCAACTTATGCTGGCAGGAAAATATGCGCAGACGCTTTTCTTCAATAATCGTCAGGAAGAGGCTTTCCGCTTATTGGAAAAAAACATCCGGGTGGCTGAAAAGAAGAAAGACGGTCAGTATGCGGCATATCTGAACAGCATCGCTGCAATGAACAGCCGCATACTCAACAATAAAACGGCTTCTGATCAATACATAAAAAAAGCAAAACACTTTGCCAATGAAACCAGCGATATCATTACAAAAGGCTATGTGATATATTGTGAAGGTTGGTTACAAGTGCGGGATGAACAGGAAGCTTTAGCTGTAAAAAGTTTTCAGAATGCTTTAACGTTACTTGACAAAGTGCCGAATACAGAACTGGTTCTTAACCGCAAAACAGCTATATATAAAGAACTTTGTACGATATATTCCAATTGGAAAGCATATGATCTTCAAAAACAGTATGCTGAAAAAACGCTGGAGGTTGCCAAAATAAGACAAGATCCCATGAGTATCTTTGACGCATATATGCTGATGGGATATATGTATGAGCAACAGCACAAGGAGAATCGTACTGATCAAAAAGCACTAAAAGCTGCTGAACAGTATTACCTCTCCGCCATTAACACCTATCAGCAGCAAAAAAACAAGATGGCGATTCCTTCAGATCTGTCCTTTGCTGCTATAAATCTGGCCAATCTGTATATGGAGTTTTATCCGGACTCTTATAGAGAAAAATCGCTGAACTATGCAAAGCTGGCACTGGAAAAGGGAAAGGAAACACAGCAATACACCCATGTCGCAGCCGCCTACGGAATCCTGTCTGAATTCAGCCTTCAAGAAAATAAACGTGACGAGGCTAAAGATTACCTTCTGGCATCATTAGCGGCATTAATGAAGGAAAATTTTATCGATCAGGGAGTTGCTATGAGTTTATTTCAAAAGCTAACTGAACTTTACGAAGAAGAAGGAGATTACAAACAGGCAATACATTACTACAAGCAATACATTGCTGCATTTGAAGCCGTATACAATTCAGAAAAAATGGAACTGGGGCGTCGTCTGGAAGCTCAGTTTGAAAAAGAAAGACAAAAGCAACTGCTTATTCAGATGCAATTGCAGGCCGACAAAAAAGAACAGCAGCTATCCCTTATGCATGCCTTATCCGGACAGCAAATGCAGCAGCTGGAAAACATGAAACTGAATGAGGAAAACCAAAAACAACAGCTGGAGGTCGTGCAGCTGGAAGCTGAAAAAAGAGGACAGGAACTCCGGCTTTCCCGTCTGGAGACGCAACAGCGGGCTAATGAGCTTTTTTCATCCAAACAGCAACTTGACTATAAAACCCGTATCAATACTTTTTATTTCCTGTTAGTTTGCGCATTTTTCATTAGTGCCCTCCTCCTTTTATATGCGTACAGGCAGCGCTCAAAAACATTGAAACAAAACGAAAACATGCATTTGCTGGAATTGGCAAGAGAAAAACAGAACAGCAAAATATCCAATCTTACAGCGATGTTGGAAGGCCAGGAAGCAGAAAGATCCAGGCTGGCCAGGGACCTGCATGACGGATTGGGAGGACTGCTATCCGGAACAAAAATCGGACTGTCCCGTGCCAGCGAAAAAGCTGAAAAACCTGATCTCAAAAATGCGATCAGCTCCTCTCTGGATCAGATAGATATTGCTGTACAGGAACTAAGAAGAGTCGCTCATAATCTTATGCCGGAATTGCTGATAAAATATGGCCTGCAGGAAACTATCACAGAATATACAGCACGAATGTCAGGCGAAAAACTAGAGGTTTCAGCCGAATTTGTAAATTGTACAACTCCACTCAATCAGGAGCGGCAGATATTAGTATACAGAATCATTCAGGAGTTGGTAAATAATGCCATAAAACATGCAGAAGCAAGCCAGATTATTGTACAGTTATCCGAAAATGATAACAGATTGCACATAACTGTTGAAGATGATGGCAAAGGATTTGATCCGAAACAACTAAACGGTAAAAAATCTGCTGGTATGCATAATGTGGAAACCCGGCTTTCATTTTTAAAAGGAAAAATAAATATTCATTCTCAACATAATATAGGTACAACAATAGAACTGGATTTTCCACTTGATCCCAACGCTTAAGAAGTATGATAGAAATTATGATCACAGATGACCATCCAATGGTATTGGAAGGTTTAAAAAATGTACTCGCTACAGAAGACGACCTCAATCTTGCAGCCTGCTTTACAGACGGAGCGTCTCTGATAAGCGGACTAAAGAAAAAACAACCCGATATTCTGCTGCTAGACATTAACCTTCCGGATATCAACAGCATAGAACTCGTCGCTAAACTCAAATCAGCACACCCTGAAATGAAGATTATAGCGCTCAGTGTACATAACGAATTTGCCGTTATCAACAGCATGCTGACTGAAGGTGCATCAGGCTATATTCAGAAAAATGCTTCAGGAGCCGAAATCATTACCGGTATTCAGACGGTATACAATGGAGGGCGTTTTCTTTGTGCGCAGTCAAAACTCATCATGGATAAGAAGACTGCCGAAGGTCTCCGCAATGTTCCCAAAATAACGCGTCGGGAAAAAGAAATACTACAGGAGGCAGCCAAAGGTCTTACCTCAACGGAAATTGCAGATGTACTCTTTATCAGTACCCATACGGTCGAAAGTCACCGTAAAAATCTTATTGAAAAATTTAAGGTAAAAAACATCGCCTCTGTTATCGGATTAGCTTTAGAATACGGATTGATCCGGAAATAATATCCATACAATCAAAATCACTGATTTTGGGGATACTATCGCTTTTCATTTAGCTCTACTTTTGTAATGTGCCTGAATGAAAGAGGCAATCATATGTATAAACTAATTTCAAAAAACATGAAAAACATTATTTCAAAAAGTTTGCTGATGCTACCGGTTCTGTTGATTATGAGCTGTGGTGCAAAAAAAGATCCTGTAGAGTACAACAATGAACTCATGACTGTCATTAATGGTGGAGAAAAAAATATCACAGAAATGAACAGTGCAATGCAGGCAGGAGATTTCGACAAAGCAGGAAAAGTACAACAGGAATGGAGCACAGCTCTGGATAAAGATATCAAGAAAGTAGAAGAAATCGGTGATTTTAATGGTGATGCCAACCTGCAGACTGCAATTCTTACAGGATTAAAGGGATACAAAAAAATTGTTGCGGAAGACTATCCTAAACTAATTGATCTACGCAAAAACAAAAAAGAGGATCCTGCTACAGAGCAGCAATTACTGAATAATATCAACAATGCGCTGGAAGTAATGGCTAACGGTGTGAATGAAGCTTCAGGTAAATTTGAAACCGAGCACGCTAAAAAATAAACTCGTTACCAGACCATGTTAAGTGCGTTAGACATGGTCTGGTAATTTTTTGTCCCCCTTCCCTACCTCCTATCTCCTACATTACACGATTTACTTTTCTTATTGACCCTCCATTCAGATTTGTGTATCTTCACTTCATATGTTATATGTTACTTGTGCAATCATTATCCATCAGGAAAAAATTCTGATCTGTCAAAGGTCTGAGAAGATGAAATTACCCTTAAAATGGGAGTTTCCGGGAGGAAAAATAGAGTCCGGAGAAAGTAAAAAAGATTGCCTGATAAGGGAAATTAAAGAAGAATTACATCTGCATATAGAGGTAAATGAACCTTTAAAAATGGTAGAGCATCATTATACTGATTTTTCCCTGCAGTTATTTCCTTTTGTATGCAGCGTTAGAAGTGGACAACTCACTCCGCAAGAACATGCACAAGCCTTATGGGTTTCTAAACAGCAGCTGATGGACTATGACTGGGCAGAAGCAGATATTCCAATAGTGAAAGAATTCTTATTAAGTGAACTCATCTAAATGAAACCGTAATGTTATGGAATTGAGAAAAGAAATAGAGCCTCGTCTTGATATTGCAGAAAAACTTTATCCGCAGATTTTAAAGCTTATTCTCGACTATACTGATTATTGTGATGAACAGGGAGATGAAGAACTGGTCGAATACAAAAGGCTTGAACAACACTTACATCTTCTTACAGGCAAAGAAATGTCAGCATTTAACCTCTGGGAATGGTGGGAAGAAAGCGGAGCTGAAACATTGGCTTTTGACATCAGCCTACCCGACCCTGAAAAAGTAGATCATATTTCTTTGGAAGAGCTTTCGGAAATAGTACGCCGATTAAAAACTTATGAAGAGTCCGAAGACAGCTCAAATTCGTTTCATTCTATGTTTCATATACATCTTACCTTTGGTAACGGATATTTTGACAAATTCTTAAAATTAAATTTCAAAACTTATAATCCTAAACTTTTTCAACGTAATAAGGATAAAAACGGAAACTACTTTGAATACGGGATTACTGAAATAACAGATATACTATGGAATAATGGAGACTACAAAGCATAACCCTGTTTAATCCCACCTCCTTTCATCAAATTTCAACCCTTCTTCATTTCTATCCGCATATATTACCATCTTACACAGTAAAACACAGGGAATTGTCAGCTAAGCGCAACATATTTCTTCAGAGCCACGTATCTTAACAACGTTTTACCTTAATTTACAGATTATTACACTCAGATTTAAGAAAACTGACATTAATCTTTTATTTTTTGAAACCTGTGTATTGCAGTAAAGCGAGACTTTTTTTAATTTAGGACATATCTAACATGGAAAAAGTAATAATTGAAACAGAAAGATTAATAATCAGGGAACTGGAGGATTCTGATTGTAAGGGCATTTTCAGATTAGATTCTAATCCGGAAGTTCACAGATACCTCGGCGGAAAGCCGCTGACAACGGAAAAACAGGCTTCTGAAGTTATTGCTTTCATACGAAAACAATATCAGGAACATGGAATCGGCAGATGGGCCGTCATCCAAAAAGAATCCAATGAATTTATCGGATGGTCAGGTTTTAAACTGATCAAAGTCATGACGAATAATCATATTGACTACCTGGATATCGGATACCGTTTTGTTCAGGAAGCATGGGGTCAGGGTTATGCCACTGAAAGCGGAAAAGCCTGTCTGCAATATGCCAAAACAAATCTGACTCATTATCCAATCCACGCGATATCGGACATTAATAATCTGGATTCGAAAAAAGTCCTGGAAAAACTGGGGTTTGAAGCAAAAGAGATTTTTGATTACGAAAATCAACTCCACTTCTGGTATCATTTGCGCTAATCTAAAAAGATAGGACTACTTGCATTTGCTGTCCGAAAAACAGGTTTCGCACACATCAAAAACACTCCGGATAAGAATCTGTCTGTTATTGCGATGATATACGCCTCAGATCTTTAATGAATTCATCTACATAATACTCTTCTGTAGCCCATGATGTAATCAGTCGAATAGCGGAGTGTGATTTATCAATTTGCTTCCATATATAAAAATCATACTTGGTACTCAGTTCTTCGATAACAGATAAAGGAAGAACAGGAAAAATCTGATTGGTCACCGATACCGTAAGCATAGTATATTGACATTCTTTCACTGCTTCAGCTATTTTCATTGCCATAGTATTAGCATGCTGTGCAAGACTAAAGTAGAGGCCGTCCCTGAATAACTCCAGAAATTGAATTCCCAATAACCTCCCTTTGGAAAGAAGTCCTCCCTTTTGCTTGATCACAAAGTCAAAATCAGGATAAAGAGTCGGATCCGGCAGGACAATCGCCTCTCCCAATAGTCCGCCATTTTTGGTAGCACCGATATAGAATGCATCTGCAAATCGGGAGATATCCGCCAGTGTCAACTCATTTTCTTCGGCAGTAAGTGCGTGTCCCAGTCTGGCTCCGTCCAGATACAGAAGTAAGCTATTTTTACGGCAGCATGCAGATAGCTCCTGTAATTCTGTTCTTGTGTAGTGTGTTCCTATTTCTGTGGAATTAGAAATGTAAACCAATCTGGGTTTTACCATATGCGGAGCTAGCGAATGTGCGGACAGCACAGGTTCTATATCCGCAGGCTCTAATTTCCCATCTCCCTTTTCTACAGCGATTACCTTATGCCCTGTAGATTCTATTGCCCCTGTTTCATTCGCAAAGATATGTCCGGTAGTTGCACTGATCACAGCCTCGTGTGGACGTAATAAGGCCGCTATACTAATAAGATTTGCTTGCGTCCCGCCGGAAACAAAATATATAGCAGCATTTGTATTCTTCAGTTCCCTTCTTAAAATTTCTTTCGCTTCAAAACAATAACTGTCTTCACTATAACCGTTCTGTTGAATAAGATTGGTCCGGACAAGCTGATCTATAATCTGAGGATGGGCACCTTCTGAATAATCATTTTTAAAACTGTACATGCTGCAATAATATTTATATATGGGAGCAAAATTACAGTTTATATAAACAATGAGCACAATATTAAAATGAAAACCGACAGCTTCATCCTTTTATGATGCCACTGTCGGTTCTCTGTTTTTCATAGGAGTAAAATATCTCCTTAATAAACAGGTCTTTTGGGAAAACCTGTATCTCCCTAACCTAAGTTAGATTAAGATCTCTTTCCTTTAAAATAAGCATATATAGACATTGCATGGCCATGCCCCAGATCAAAGTCTGTCTTCAGCCATTCTAATACCTGTGCAGCTTTGATATCAGACTTGAGTTTTCCATTTTCTACAAAACCCATTTCCGTAGCTAAAGCTTGCAGGTCTTCAGGACTCTTTCCTGTCTTGGTTTCAATATTATCTAAATATGCTTGAAAGGACATCTGTGTTAATTTTTTATGTTAGATTAATTTCTGTTGTATCACAGGAACCAAATATAATGTCATTCCGGACTAATGTGCTTTTCATATGACAAGAAAACAAAATTTTCGTTAATATGCAACAATTCTAGATAATCAATTTATCCAGCTCCAGCAATAGATAACTAATATTCTGATTAATTGTACGCGTTGCTGATTGCATCTGATTAAGCATCGTCGCTCTGTTATGTAAGTCTTCTGCAAGATATTGACCTCCATCACTGAATATAACTGACTGATCAGCAGACGCAGTATCCCCGGCAAACTGATATTTTAACCATCTCTCTTTCATATTCTGGATTAAGGATTTTTCACCTCTGTTGGAGAATTTCTTTTCCGTAAACATATACCAGATGAATGGAGGGAAATTAGGGGATTCCAACTTTTCATGCCATACATCACGCAGCAGATTTCTTCCATGTATAAATTCTACTTTTCTGCCTTTAGGATTGAAAGTAGCCAATCCAAACCCAGCTCCCAATACCCCACCGCCAATACCTATAATATCGCTCCACATATCATTTTTGACTATTCCGCCGGCTATGGAAGTTGCAGCTCCAGCTACGATAGAATACAATATCAGCTTATTGGATTTGCCGGCATTTAAATTATCTACGAAATTTCCCATTTGTGCCACGCGCTCTCCTTCACAGTCATACTCAGCAGCAACAGCATCGAGTTCTGTCAGTGAAATACTGATTTTATTGTTAATTACGTTTTTGAGTTGAAGAATTTTCAACTGAGATGCCATTGTAGAATCACTTTTCAGTTTCATAATAGCCTCCACCTCATCCACATTACCCAAGGCATTCAATATTAAAATGCTTTGATCAGAGAAGGATTTGCGCAGTGAAACATTAGCGTTAAGAATAGAATCCGCATTATAAGACGGAACTACGTTCTTATAATCATAGATAAAAGGAGATTTGCAGTAGCTGTCTCTTAATGTCAGAATATTGCTGTTTATAGTCTTTGAACGACTCGAAGCACAAGACATTAAAAGAAGTAAAACAACATGACAGATCCAAAAATTTCTTTTCTTCATTCTTTATGTTTATAACATCAAAATAAGATCCCGCTGCAGATAATAATTCCTAATCGAAAAGTAAGATATTTTTCTAATAAACCGAATTAAATTATATAAATTCCCTAAAATATAAGGATATAGGACAACTAAATATAGTAAAAATGGAAATCAGAATAGATGAACATATCAAACTGCAACAGACATCTCCTGAACATGCAGACGGACTCTTTAAAGCCGTCGATCAGAACAGAGTTCATCTTTCTAAATTTTTACCATGGGTGAGCAATATGCAGAAAGTAACAGATTTTGATGAATATATACAATATTGCATGGATCTTTATGATCAGAAACAGGAGATCAGTTTCGTCATTTTCCTACATCAAACCATCATAGGAAGAATCGGTCTACATCATATAAATCAACCGAACAAAAGTGCGGCTATCGGATATTGGCTAAACAGAGATATGGAAGGGAAGGGAATCATCAGCCGATCATGTAAGCAGATTATTGATTTTGCCTTTACAGAGCTAGGACTAAACCGCATAGAGATAAAAGCCGCTGTAGAAAACACCAAAAGCCAGGCTATACCTGAAAGACTGGGTTTTCAAAGGGAAGGTATTTCAAGACAATCCGAGTTTGTGAATGGTATCTATCTGGATCTCGTGGTATTTTCCATATTAAAAGAGGAATGGAACCATTCTGTTAAATAAGAATGGGTGGTAAACTGACGTTTACCACTCCACTACACTAACTATAAACTATATTAAATAAAGGTTTCCTAATACATTTAAGACATTAAAGGAATGTCAGGCCTATTTTAATTTCTTCAGTTTTCTCTTATTTACGATAATTAAAATCATCCGGATTCGGCCGTATGGATTTTTTTCCTTATCAGTTCGGATTCCATCTCCATAATATCTATTCCTGTCTGTCTTGCTTTATCATGGTTTCCATACTGTTGTATATAAACAACCAACGTTTTAAAAATATTGAATTTCACAAATACATATAAATAAATTAAAAATATGTTAACAAACTAAATTTTCATAAAATATGTTTGTTTTAAAACTTTTTTAATTCAAATATCCTAAAAAATAGAATTAAAAAATACTATATTTGATAAGATTTGGATTTTATCAAACTATATGGATGTTTCAGTAATAGGATCAGGAATATCGGGTCTTGCCGCAGCCTGCTATCTGGCAAAACAAGGTCACAATGTTTCTGTTTTTGAAAAAAACAGCACTCCCGGTGGTCGTGCGCGTCAATTCAGGGAAGAAGGATTTGTGTTCGACATGGGCCCCAGCTGGTATTGGATGCCGGATATTATCGCATCCTTCTTTCAGGATTTTGATCATGAAGTTTCAGACTTTTATGATTTACAACGCTTAGATCCTTCCTATACTGTCATTTTTGATGAAATGGAATTGCCTGTACCAGCAAATATGGCGGAACTGGAAAACCTATTTGAATCGATAGAATCAGGCAGTAAACAAAAATTAAGACAGTTTATGCATAATGCAGCTGTCAAATATGAAATAGGCCTGAAGAAATATGCTACATTTCCTTCTTTCAGTGTAATGGAATATGTACAACCGGATATTTTTAAAGCATTGATGCGTCTTGACCTGCTTTCCAATATGGATAGTCATGTTAATAAGTATTTCAAAAATCCATATTTACAGAAGCTAATGAAATTTCCGGTGCTTTTCCTTGGGGCAATGCCTGACAAAATCCCGGCGATGTACAGTTTGATGAATTATGCAGATGCTTCTCTCGGTACCTGGTATCCTAAAGGGGGAATGTATAACATTATTGAAGCACAATATAAACTGGCTAAAGAATTGGGTGTGTCCTTTTATTTTGATCATGACATTAACGAGTTGCTGGTCGAAGGAAGACATGTAAAAGGATTAAGAGCTAATGATAAAACTTTTCATTCAGATTTTGTTATTGCGAGTGGGGATTATCATTATATGGAAAAGTTGCTGCCAGCTCATCTGCGCAATTACAATGATACCTACTGGAGTAAACGCCAGATGGCTCCCACCTGTCTTATCTTTTATCTGGGAATCAACAAAAAATTGGCTCTTACTCACCACACCTTATTTTTTGACAGTGATTTCAATGCTCATGCACGCTCCTTATACGATAAAGAAGAGTGGCCGAAAGAGCCTATGTTTTATGTGTGCGCTCCCTCCGTTACAGACCCTTCTGTGGCACCGGAAGGACATGAAAATCTTTTTGTGTTAATTCCGTTAGCGTCCGGACTGGAAAAAGGTATAGATGAAGTTTCAGCCTTTTATTTTGAAAATGTAATAAAGAGGATGGAATCAAGACTTCATACTGATATAATGCCCCATATCTGCTATCAAAAGAAATATACCATTAAAGATTTTAAGGAAGATTATCATGCCTTTAAGGGAAATGCCTATGGTCTCGCAAATACACTGCGTCAGACCGCATTTGGAAAACCCAGTCTTAAAAACCGCAAAGTTGACAATATGTTGTACTGTGGTCAGCTATCTGTGCCCGGACCAGGTGTACCTCCTGCCCTGCTTTCCGGTAAAATAGTTGCGGATCAGGTTGCCCGATATTTAAGTAAAACGTAATCCTTCAAAATCTTATAAACATCTACCCATGGACAATCTCAAAATCTTCAATGAACTATCCCGCTTGTGCAGCAAAAAGGTTACCCAGCTTTACAGCACATCCTTCAGTAGTGCCATATCTGTATTACATTCTGATCTGCACAGACCTGTCTATAGCATATATGGATTTGTGAGATTGGCGGATGAGATTGTTGATAGTTTTCACGGATATGATAAAAAGAGTTTACTGGACGATTTCAAAAGAGATACTTTTGGAGCTATAGCGTCCGGAGTAAGTATAAATCCGGTGCTGCATAGCTTCCAGTGGGTAGTCAATACTTATGATATTGATCATCATTATATCCATGCTTTTTTTGAAAGTATGTATGCTGACCTCGACAAGAAAGTATGGAAAGATCAAAATGAACTAAATGCTTATATTTACGGATCAGCAGAGGTTGTAGGTCTAATGTGTCTGCATATTTTCTGTGAGGGAGATCAGGAGCTTATCAAAAAACTTACTCCTTCCGCTCAGGCATTGGGAGCAGCTTTTCAAAAAGTAAATTTCATGCGTGATCTTCGTGAAGACACTTACGATCTGGGGCGAAGATATTTTCATGATATTCAGATGGACCAATTTGATAAGGATACAAAAATCAAAATTGAAGAACAGATCACAAAAGATTTTGAAGAAGCATTTAACGGGTTAATGCAACTGCCATCCAAGTCCCGATATGGTGTATTGTTAGCGTACAGGTATTACCTGTGTCTGTTCGAAAAAATAAAACGATTACCTCCGGAAAGCATATTAAATAAAAGGATCAGGGTACCTGATTATCAAAAATTATTTCTTTTACTTAGAATCAGCGTGGGAAGCCGGTTAGCAACTAATCTGGCTTAGCTAAATGATAGAATTATGATAACACCTATGGAACAAGAACTCATAACCGTCAATATCAACGATGAAGAAACAGGAGTAATATCTAAATCTCAGGCCCATCGCCTGGGAATATTACATCGTGCATTTTCAGTACTCATCTTTGACACAGAAGGAAAGATGCTCTTACAGAAAAGGGCAGATAAAAAATATCATAGCGGAGGACTGTGGACAAATGCATGTTGTAGTCATCCGAGTCCGGACGAAACAACTCTGGAGGCTGCTCACCGACGACTTCAGGAAGAAATGGGATTCGACTGCCCCTTATCTTATATGTACAAATTCCAATATTTCGCAAATCTGGATAACGACATGATCGAACATGAAATGGATCATATTTTTGTGGGCACGTATAATGGAACTATTATGCCAGATCCCGGTGAAGTTTCTTCCTACACATATATGACTTTGGATGATATTTCTTCCCGCATACAAGAGGAACCGCAGACGTTTACCATCTGGTTCAAAATTATTTTCCAGCATTACATGGATCATTTAAATACTAAATCTTAACATTATGCATTGGATTCTGGGTATTTTCCTTACACTCTTCACATTCTGTTTTATGGAGATCCTCACCTGGCTAACGCATCGCTATGTCATGCACGGCTTCTTATGGTTTCTGCACAAAGATCATCACCAGACGACTCCCGGAGCATTAGAAAAGAATGACTGGTTTGCCGTAATTTTTGCTATACCCTGTATTATTCTTTTTGAAAGAGGCAATTCAACCGATACACCATGGCTGAGTTATGTTGCAGCTGGAATTTTATTATATGGAATTGCTTACTTTCTTGTACATGATATTATTATTCATCAACGCATCAAGTGGTTTAGAAATTCGAAAAACAGCTATATAAGAGCCATGAGATGGGGCCACAAAATGCACCATAAGCATTTAAATGCTGATCCCGGCGAATCGTTTGGATTCTTATGGGTAGAAAAAAAATACAGAAATAAGATCAAAGCGGATGATGAAAGAAACCGGAAGCAACAGCATTAGTTTTGACTACATTGTGACCGGAGCTGGTCTTTCCGGTCTGAGTCTTGCCATAGCACTAAAGGATTATCTCCTTACTACAGGTAAAAAATTATTACTGATAGACCGCAGCTTTGAAGAGTATACAAACAGAACCTGGTCATTCTGGGAGGAAAATAATGGTATTTTTGACTTTCTATGTCATGCGCGTTGGCAAAAACTAAGATTATATGCAGATGACAAAGAGATTACAAGTCCTACTTCTCCCTTTACATACAAATCTATATCTTCAGAAGATTTCAGATCATATTGCTTTACTATTATTCAATCTCATCCTCAAATTACATTGGTAAAGGATGATGTAACAGATATTACTCAATCTGCCTCAAATGAGCTTATAGTAAAAACCAAATCCGGAAGATTTGCTGCAAACTACGTTTTTGACAGCCGCTTTGATCCGGCTCTTCTATCGCATTCAAACGTCAATACGCTCTGGCAACAGTTTCAGGGTTATTTTGTCAAAACAGATTTCGCAGCATTCCGTAAGGATGTAGCAGATATTATGGATTTCAGAACCGAACAACAGAATCATGTTGCGTTCTTTTATACATTGCCTTCAGATGCTAATAATGCCCTTATAGAATACACGCTATTCACTTCAGTTCTGCAAACGCCTGAGTACTTTGAAAGAAATCTGAAAAAATATCTGGATCAGCATTTAGGGAATCATCGCTATGAAATAACGAAAACGGAAGAAGGTAAGATTCCAATGACATCCTATCGTTTTCCCAGACGAAAAGGGAATATTATATATCTGGGTACTGCAGCCGGATGCAGTAAGGCATCTACAGGGTATACTTTTTATTTTATACAGAAGCAGATCGGCCAGATACTCAGTCACCTCCAAAATGAAACCCTGGATCAGTACGCTTCCTCTTCAACGTTTGACAGGTTTCATTTTTATGACCGGATTTTATTACGCATACTAAAAGATCAGCCCGAAAAAGGTCATCGTATTTTATTCAGTATGTTTCAACGGAATAACGCTACTCAGGTTTTTCGTTTCCTCCATAATGAAACTTCCCTAATGGAGGAATTAAGACTTTTTGTCAAGCTGCCTGTTTACCTTTTTTCAATATATGCTCTTAAAGAACTTTTTGGAACAAAAGTATAGCTAGTTTTCTGTGTGAAGATAATCTGTAAGCTCCTGTTTGTCTTTATGCCCGTACTGATCGTGGTGATAATGATCCAGTTTTGCCAGCAGATAGATCAGCAGCTGCCGCTCCGTCTGGTTAAGATTTCCTGATACTACATTTCCCACCATTCTCATCTTAGGCAACATATCAATAAGTACTTTTCTTCCCATAGGGGAAATTGAAATAGGCTTGGACCTTTTATCTCCGGATCGTTCGGCTTCCATAATCATTCCCATCCGCATCAATCGCTTGATTACTTCATTACCGGAAGCTTTTTCCATAATATTCTTACGGATCAATTCTGATTGCGGTAATTTGTCATAGGTAAACAGAACCATCAGGTAGGTAAATTCTTCAGGAGTCTGCAACGGAGTACCCGCAAATGCTATTTTTATATAATTTTTTGCATATCTGTATAACATGACCAAGAGTTTCCCGATATCTTCAGCTGGCATATCCCGCTCCATAATAGGTACATAGTCACCTCCTACCTGTCTGGTAACTGTGTGCTGAGAAAGACGGTTTACATGTACAAAAGATGCAAATCCTTCATATGTCAGATTTTCAGGGTACTGCGTACAATATTCGTCCAGTTGGTCGATGACCTGGATTAACAAGTTCTTAGGTATCATAGACATTATTTGCTAAATATAGTATTCAAAATTAAACAATAATAGGTTGTAAACATACTTTTATAGATTAATTCTTTCCACTTCATACAATTTATTAAGATACCTCCTCCTAAAACCTCAAACAATTGAAAACAAACATTTTAAAATAAAAACCATACCTGTACCCGCTAAAACAATAAATAAAAACCAAACATTCATATAAAAAAATAAAATAAATTTTTAGTTTAACTTATTTAAATATCTAAAATTTAGTTTTTAACCACACTATATTGATACATAAATATATACATGTATTTAAGAAAGATTTTTCTAACTAAACTCACAGAAGGTTAGTGAACATTCAAAAAATTAGCTAAGTTTAAAGTGTAAACATCTATAGACACATGAACAATTTTTCTTTTGTAAGCTACCTGACTTCTAACATTGATATAGATACCGAAAGCGTCGAACAACTGGTATCCCATTGCCGGACTATAGCTGTTAAAAAAGGAAATTATCTTCTGCGTGAAGGTGAGGTAGGAAAATATACCTATTTTGTAGAAATGGGGCTGCTTAAACAATATTCCATAGATGAAAAAGGCAAAGAGCACATCCTTCAGTTTGCTCCGGAAAATTGGTTTGTATCAGACAGAGGAAGTGTTTACTTCGGTCTTCCATCCCATTATTACATTCAGGCACTGGAAGATAGTAAAGTCATGCTGATAGAGGAAGAGTTTATTATAAAACTATCAAAAGAAAATCCTTCATTTCTGGAATTCAATAATAAGAACCTGCACAATCATATTCGTCATCTGCAAAAGAGAATCACATTATTACTTAGTGCTACTGCAGAGGAAAGATATCTTGATTTTATAAAGATATATCCTAGCCTGACCCTTCGCGTTCCTCAGACACTTATTGCTTCCTATCTTGGGATAACACCTGAAAGTCTGAGCCGTGTACGCAAAGATCTGGCGACACGAAATTTCAGACCTTTATGATTTTCTTATCATGCATCAATGGTTGCTTCTTCCTAAAGCCATAGCTTTGTCTTACAAAACAAAATCAAAAACTGATGGTTGTTATCAATAGTTGGTTTGAAATACAGATCAGTAATTTATAAAACATAAAAAAATGGAAATCAAACACGTACAGGAAGGACAAAAGGGATACTTTTCAATGATGGATCAGAATATCGAAGCAGGACGGATCACGTATACCTATGCAGGCGAAACTAAAATCATTATTGATCATACAGATGTAAATGACGAGTACAGAGGACAATCTATAGGGAAGAAGATTGTATTGGAAATAGTAGATTTTGCACGCACCAATCATATCAAGATATTACCCTTATGTCCGTTTGCCAAATCGGTATTTGACAAGACACCGGAGATCAAAGACGTATTGTTTTAATAACAACGGTTATAGATAAACAGTAGGCGGGGACGCCAACTGACGCAAAACAAATAATATAACTTACGCTGGCAACTTTAATGGAGAGAATCCTTTATTCCCCATTACACCAAAGTAACCAAGCACCCTAAAAGGGAGAGAAAACTATCCTGAAAAGTCTTTTTCTCTCCCTTTTAAGGAGCGATCGCGATTTATCGGAAGACAGGTTAGCGGATAAACTCAAAACCAGTTTATCACCCATAAAAACAATTACATATCTTGTTTTCCTGAAAGATAGTTCTTAGATTTGCTCACAGACAATTAAAAAAGGAAATGGTGTTCTTCCTTAACCAAACCGCTTTAGTAAGCTGATGACGCCTGATTGATAAATGTTAACTATTTAATCAGGAATAATTATGCTTACGAAACAACCAAAATCCATTCGTCAAAAAACTCAGATCCGCACCAGGTTATTCTTTCGGAATTATCCTACAATGCCCTATATTCTTAAATGGGTCTTTATCAGTCTTATTTTAGGGTTATCTATAGGGTCCGCTTCTGCAGGTTTTCTTATCTCACTGGAGTGGGTGACCAATTTTCGGGAGGAGCATAAATGGATCATTGCCCTACTTCCTCTAGGTGGCTTGTCTGTAGGGTTACTGTACTATTATTGGGGGAAAGATGTAGAAGCAGGTAATAATCTGCTGATTGATACGATTCATACACCTGGACAGACTATTCCGTTTAAAATGGCACCTTTTGTCTATTTAGGCACCATTATTACACATTTATTCGGAGGATCAGCAGGCAGGGAAGGCACAGCACTGCAAATGGCAGGTGCTATTGCTGATCAGTTTAGCAAACGATTAAAACTCAATCCGGAAGAACGGAAAACATTAATTATTGCAGCTGTCGCAGCAGGGTTTGGTTCCGTATTCGGTACTCCTCTTGCCGGAGCAATATTCGGAATGGAATTTTTCCTTATCGGACGGCTTCGGTATAATGCCATTTTTCCTGCGTTTGCTTCTGCGATCTGTGCCGATCTTATTACTAAATCGTGGAATGCTCATCATACCCATTACCATATAGATATTGTTCCGGATCTTTCATTTGTAAATATTATTCTGGCGGTTCTGGCTGGTGTTCTTTTCGGATTATGTGCGACAGTATTCAGTCGTACATTAAAGAAAACATCCCAACTTTTCAAATCTTATATCAGCTATCCTCCATTACGGCCTTTTATCGGAGGAATAATCGTAGCCACTGCAGTGTGGTGTATCGGCACTACCGCTTATATAGGACTTGGTATCCCCGGCATAGAAGCATCTTTTCAGCAAACAGCATTGCCCTATGATTTTGCATTGAAAATGGCTTTCACGATCCTTACCTTAGCGGCTGGATTTAAAGGAGGTGAAGTTACTCCACTCTTCTTTATCGGAGCCACCCTGGGTAGTGCATTATCCTTATTTATTCCCCTACCTCTGGGTTTACTGGCGGGAATGGGATTCGTAGCCGTATTTTCCGGTGCCACCAATACGCCACTGGCCTGCAGTATCATGGGAATAGAACTCTTCGGCGCTCAGGCAGCAGTATACATCGCTATTGCCTGCATACTGGCGTACCTGTTTTCCGGAAACACCAGTATTTACGGAAAACAGATGATAGGTGACCCTAAAAACAAAAGATTCTCTGCCCTCACAGGAAAACGGATTAATGATATCTGATACTTTCGGGTAAACTAACTTTCAACAGGAAACGAGAAAAAGAATGTGCTACCTAAGCCGGGCTTGCTCTCCAATCCTATTTTCCCCGCCTGATTTTCTATAAAATCCTTGCTGATAGCCAATCCGAGTCCCGTTCCCGATTTGGCACTTCCCGGAATCTGAAAGTAACGTTCAAAAATACGTTCCTGATATCGGGGATCAATTCCTCTACCAAAATCCTGTACAGCAAACACCAATCTGTCCTGCTCTTTGTATAGTGAAACAATCACTTCATTATGGTCCGAAGAATAGCGAATAGCATTAGTGATAAAATTGGTTAATACCCAGGCTGTTTTTTCAGCATCAACAAGGATAAAAGGAAGGTCTGGCTGCACCTGCTGTACGATTGACAGGTTTTTCTGTTCTGCCGGAATACGTGTAGTATCCACCGCATATTTCAAGATCTCCAAAGGGTCGTTAGCCTGCATATTCAATTGAATATTGCCTGTTTCGACCTGAGACATATTTAACAGTTCAGAGGTAATTTTCAGCAGCCGTTCGCTATCATCTCCGATACTTTCCAGCAATTGCTGCTGTTCATCTGTCAAGGGGCCTGTACGTTCATGTGCCAGAATATTAAGGCTCATTTTTATAGAAGATATAGGTGTTTTCAGTTCATGTGAAACGGTAGCAATAAAATTAGTCTTCGCAAAATCAAGCTCTTTGAAAGGAGTAATATTCTTCAGCATAATGACATAGCCGATCAACTCGGACTCCTGTTCTCCTGTAGGAACTACATTTATATCAATGATTTCCTTTTCAAAGTATTGTTGTTTTCCGTCAGCAGCTATTTTCACTGGCTCAGCCGAACTCTTTTCCGGACTCATCATATCTCTGATCAACAGCCTGACAAGATCATTATTAACAGCAATATCCTGAATTTGTCTGCCTTGTATAGCCGTCCATTCCAGTCCTGTGACCTTTAAGGCCTCATGATTCGCAAATAATATCTTTTTCTGTTCATCAATTCCTATGACAGGATCATGCATATTATTGATAAGTGTTTCAATTCTTGTTTTTTCTTTGAGGATAATGGCCAGATTACTGTTGGAATATTCTTCCAGTTTCTGTGCCATAGTATTAAAAGATCTGGCCAGCTCACCGAATTCGCTATGTCCTTCGAAGTGCACCCGTTCACTGTAATTCTGAGCTGCTATCTGCTTTATACTGCCGTTGAGTTCGCGTATAGGATCGGCAATATTGCCGGGCAAATTCACAAATAACACAAAAGCAATCAAAAAACAAAGCGCTCCTGTCACGGATATCCAGACAATAGCTGAAGCTGCTGTTTCATTTGCAATATCACTTTTACGTCCTATAGCTTCCATATTTAAACGCATGACTTCTGCTATGTCTTCACGGATCAGGACCTTCAGGTTAGCTGTTTGTGGATTTTGTTTCAATTCACCCAGATGGACTACAATTTGTTCCGTAGCCTCTTTCTCTCCTTTTTCAGTTTCGTTAGCCCGCTGTAACCGGAGGTTTTTCTCAAAATCAGTTAAAGCCAACGGATCCGAATCCAATTTATCCAGCGCAAGCAACATATTGCGGCCATACTCCAGTGTATTGTAATTGGCGAGTAGAATATTTTTAGTGTCTTTCTTCAGACTATTCACATAATAGGTGCTTACTCCTGCCAATAAGACGATCAGAAGAAATAAAACACCTACTCCAAAAGTCAGTTTTTGTTTAGTTCTCATATCCGTTAATATTTTCAGTCCCTGACAAACGGATGTCAAGATAAAATAATTAAATCAATATCTGCTGATGACAGTTTTTTTAATAACTCATTGAACACTCCTGTTGCCAGTATAATCCCAAATAAGGTCAGCTTCGGCTTACCTATACAGACAGTTGTAATGTTCATTTTACTCACCTGCTCCAGAATTGCATTTGGGATTTGTTTACTTTTCACCTGCAATACCTGCCCCCCCAATTCGGTTGCTAATTTAAAATTATTGATCAGCAAACGCTGTTTATCCAGTGCGATTTTATCCACGCTTTCCCGGGGAGTCTGCACATACAAGACATACCATTCTCCGCCATAATAGCTTGCCAGACGTGCTGTCTTTCGGATCACATTCTTTGCTTTCCTGGCATCACTCCCAATACAGGCCAGAAAACGATCATGTCTGACCATCATCCCTTTATGCACCACATGGTCTACCTGTCTCACCACATGTCCCGCAACTTCTTTTAATGCAAGCTGCCGCAGCTGAAGAATATGGTCACTTTGAAAAAAATTATTCAATGCAGCCTGTATCTTATCAGATGGATAGATTTTTCCTTCCTTCAGGCGTGCGATCAGATCCTCCGCTGTAAGATCAATATTGACAACTTCATCTGCCAGGGCAATAATCCGGTCGGGAACGCGCTCTCTCACCTCTATTCCGGTTATGGTCTTTATTTCCTCATTCAGACTCTCAATATGTTGTATATTGACCGCACTGATTACACTAATGCCGGCCTCCAGTATTTCCAATACATCCTGCCAGCGCTTTTCATTCTTGCTGCCTTCAATATTAGAATGAGCCAGTTCGTCTACAATCACGACCTCAGGATGGAGATTAATGACAGCCTGGACATCCATTTCTTCCAGCTCCTTGCCCTTATAGAAAGAAGTACGTCGTGCAATGACTGGCAACCCTTTTAATTGTTCTACCGTTTCCACCCTGTTGTGTGTTTCTACATAGCCGATCTTTACATCAATAGCATTTCGCATCAGCGAATGTGCTTCCTGCAGCATCCGGTAAGTCTTACCTACACCGGCACTCATACCGATGTAGATTTTAAACTTCCCTTGTTTTGATTTCCTGATCAGGGAGAGAAAATGTTCTGCATTCTTTCTTTCATTTTCCATGTCCGGTAGTGGATATACTTTATTGCAAAATATGTTAAAAACTAATAGCTAAAGCAGTAGTTGCTGTAAAGCTATTGTCTGTCACACGTTGATTACGATCGGTAAAAAGAGCATCTTTACTGTTCAGATTTCTGAGCTCCGTACGCCAGATCACATTAGACAGGATATGATAATCTATATTGACAGAATATCCAAAAGTCTGTGGGGTATCCGAAGCAATGATTACACCTTTCTTATCCTGATAATATTCACCTCTTGCTGTCAGGCTGACCCTTTCTGATGCTGCATATCGCGCCAACACAACAGGCGTATACCACACATCATAATCCTCTGATCCTTTCTTCTCCTGCTGCGCACCAATATCGAATCCGGCAGTCAGTCCGAATCGATCACTAACCTGATAGATCGCATACAGATTATGAAAATAACGCATCTGCCGTACACTGTCAGCCTGATCACTTCCGATAAATGACCCGCTGTTTAAAGTCAATCTCTCCGTAGGTTTGAATGTCAGCTGATGTCCAAAGGATACGGTGTTATTTCCGTCTACCCGTCTGATCCGCTGCCATCCGTTCAGTACAAGAGCACTCATGATCCATCGCGCATCCGGGGTAGTATATGTGATCTTCGCTCCTGTTTCAAAATAAGGTGAATTCTCTGCAAACAGACTTCTTGTCAATGCCCAGTTATCTTTACCTGTTGCGCTTTCAAAGCCCAGATGCGAGGGCATTATACCGGCATCTATCCACAGATCATGTTTTTCAGAAAGCCTCACGCCGATATTAGCTTCATATACATTTTTCATAACATCATTTTCTGCAGCATAGTTTGCACTCATATAAGTCCCGGCAGCCACTGCCAGATTGGACCGCACACGATCCGCAGAGTAAGAGGCTTTCAGATAGGCCAGATTCAGATTGACCTCATCAGACCGGTTGTGACTATACAAAAAACCAGGTCGGGTATGATTCTCAGGTCTGTTAAAATCCTGTGTATAGTAAACCTCTGCGTATCCCCCGAAACGTAATGGATTAGATTGTTCATTGGTCTGCGCACAAGCCATCTGCTTTATTCCCAAAGCACTAATCCCCATCAGCGCAGCAATTAATTTTAAAGTTGTATTCATAAGTTGATCGATGTCAGAACAGTCATTACAGTTATTTTTTACTCCGTTGATCTAAGGCTATATTCAGCTTTAGAACATTGATTTTCTCCGGACCGAGTAAGCCCCATAAAGGTTTTTCGATCTGTTGATTTACCAGCTGTTCAACTTCAGATAGCGCCAGCTTTCGGACTGTAGCTATCCGCTGAATCTGCACTTTAGCGGCCTGTACGGAAATATTCGGATCTAGACCACTTCCGCTGGCGGTAACCAGGTCTACCGGAATATCCGATTTTTTGATACCAGGATTATGTTGCATAAATGTCTCTATACGTGTCTGGACAGCTTCCAGATATTCTTTATTAGATGGACCTTTATTGCTGGCTCCTGATCCGGAAGCATTATAATCAACAGCAGAAGGACGGGACCAGAAATACTGGTCTTCTGTGAATGACTGGCCGATATTACTGTAATAGGTATGACCATTGTATTGGACAATCTCGCCCTTACCCCTATTTGGACTGATCTGAGCAAAAGCCCAGACAAGTGCAGGATAAAGGACTGTAAATAGAATAAGTGTTCCTAAAGTCAGCTTAATCGCTGGTAGAATATGTGTTTTCATTATGATTAACTTTATCAATGTATTATGAAACAATGGTGATGATAGAACCTGATATTATATAAAAAGAGATACGACTACATCTATGAGTTTGATCGCCACAAAAGGAATAAGTACCCCTCCGAAACCATACAAAAACAAATTGCGCCGCAATAAAGCAGAAGCTCCGATAGGTTTGTAAGTCACTCCTTTGAGTGCCAATGGAATCAATACCGGAATAATGATTGCATTAAAGATCACGGCAGACAGAATAGCACTCTGAGGGCTTCCTAAATGCATTATATTCAGTCCTTGCAAGGCCGGAATAGCTGTGATAAACAATGCCGGAATAATCGCAAAATATTTAGCCACATCGTTTGCGATGGAGAACGTTGTCAATGTACCACGCGTCATCAGGAGCTGCTTACCGATCTCCACAACCTCAATCAGTTTGGTTGGATCATTATCCAGATCAACCATATTTCCGGCTTCCTTTGCGGCCTGCGTCCCGCTATTCATCGCTACACCGACATCTGCCTGAGCTAAAGCAGGAGCATCATTTGTACCGTCTCCCATCATCGCGACCAACCGACCTTCTGCTTGTTCCTGTTTGATGTAATTCATTTTATCCTCAGGTTTAGCTTCTGCTATAAAATCATCCACGCCGGCCTTCTCTGCAATGAACTTTGCCGTAAGCGGATTATCACCGGTAACCATTACCGTCTTTATGCCCATCTTCCTCAACCGCTCAAAACGTTCCTGTATACCCGGCTTTATGATATCCTGCAATTCTATCACACCCATCACTTTTTCATTTTGCGAAACGACAAGTGGTGTTCCGCCGTTACCAGAGATTTGCGTAACCCGCTCTTCAATCTCCTGAGGAAAGGTGTGGCCAGCTTTCAGCACAATATTGCGGATCGCATCGGTAGATCCCTTGCGAATACGTGTATCTGTGAAATCTACCCCCGAAGTACGGGTTTCAGCTGTAAAATTGATATAATGCGGATCTTTTATCTGCAGTGTCAACGGATCCGGATTAGCCAGTTCAAGAATAGATTTTCCTTCAGGCGTATCATCCGCCATAGAGCTGAGAACTGCAGCCCGGATAAGTTGTTTCTCCTCTATTCCATCTGCTGCATAAAATCGGGTTGCTTTGCGGTTACCGATCGTAATAGTCCCTGTTTTGTCCAGTAACAGAACATCAATATCTCCGGCTGTCTCTACGGCCTTCCCCGATTTGGTGATGACATTTGCACGAAGTGCTCTGTCCATTCCCGCAATACCGATAGCAGATAATAGTCCTCCGATAGTAGTGGGAATAAGGCATACAAACAGTGCAATGAAAGAAGCTATAGTGATAGATACATTTGCATAATCTGCAAAAGGTTTCAATGTCACGGTTACAATAATAAATACCAGCGTAAATCCGGCAAGCAATATCGTCAGCGCAATTTCATTGGGTGTCTTTTGGCGACTTGCACCTTCTACCAGAGCGATCATTTTATCCAGAAAACTTTCCCCGGGTTGTGTTGTCACCTTCACTTTAATACGATCCGACAGGACTTTGGTTCCTCCGGTTACAGAGCTTTTATCACCTCCAGCTTCCCGGATCACAGGAGCAGATTCTCCTGTGATGGCACTCTCATCAATAGTCGCCAGTCCTTCGATAATTTCCCCGTCGGTCGGAATTACATCTCCAGCCTCGCAAATGAAAATATCACCTTTTTTCAGTGAAGAAGAAGAAACTGTAGTTCCATTCTCTAGTTTCGCAGGAGTCTCTTCACGGGTTTTGCGAAGACTGTCAGCCTGCGCTTTTCCTCTTGCTTCAGCAATAGCTTCCGCAAAATTGGCAAACAAAAGCGTGAAAAATAAAACCACAAACACTGTTGCATTATATCCAAAACTACCCTGTGAACGGTCTCCACTCAGCGTCCAGAGGGTGACAACCAGCATCACCAGTGTACCGACTTCTACAGTGAACATCACCGGATTCCGAAACATAAGCTTAGGATTTAACTTGACAAAAGATTGAGCAAAGGCTTCTTTTATCAGATCTTTTTGGAACAAAGATTTATTAGTTGAGTTCATATTGTTATTTATATTATAAATGAGCCTTAAAGCAAAAGAGTAATCTCTTATACGACTGTTCTGTATTGCGGCTTAGTTAAGTGAAAAATGTTCGGCGATAGGACCAAGTGTCAATGCCGGAAAGAAAGCAAGTGCTGCGACAATAACGATTACAGCAAAAACCATGAGCCCGAATGTTGCCGTATCTGTTTTTAATGTCCCCGATCCCTCAGGAATGTAATTTTTAGCGGCTAGCAAACCTGCAATAGCGACAGGGCCTATAATGGGCAGGAAACGACTCAGAATCAGGACAAATCCGGTACTGACATTCCACCACAACGTATTGTCACCCAACCCTTCAAATCCACTACCGTTATTTGCAGCAGAAGACGTATATTCATAGAGCATTTCACTGAATCCATGAAAACCCGGATTGTTCAATGTGGCCATCCCATACTCCGGGAATGCACTTGCCAGAGCTGTTCCCACCAGAATCAGGAAGGGATGCAAAAGTGCGATGATCATAGCGATCTTCATTTCGCGGGCTTCGATTTTCTTTCCCAGGAATTCCGGAGTCCTTCCGACCATCAGACCACTGATAAACACACCCAGAATAATAAAAATAAAAAAGTTCAGCAGGCCCACTCCATTTCCGCCATAGAACGCATTAATCATCATAGCCAACAACTCATTCATACCGCTGAGGGGCATAGTACTGTCATGCATAGCATTGATAGATCCGGTAGAGATCACAGTGGTCGCAATACTCCAGTAACCTGAGGCAATCGCGCCAAACCGCATTTCCTTTCCTTCTGTATTGCCCGATGAAATATCAATACCCATCCCGCTTACTGCAGGGTTACCTTTTGCTTCCAGGATAATATTCGGAATGACCAGCAGTAAGAATCCTACAGTCATAACTCCGAAAATCATCCAGGAAAGTTTTTTCCGTCTTATAAAAAAACCAAAGGCAAAGATCATAGCTAACGGAATGATCATCTGCGCAAACATCTCTGTGATATTGGTCAGATAATTCGGATTTTCAAACGGATGATTAGAATTGACTCCAAAAAAACCACCTCCGTTAGTTCCTACGTGTTTGATAGCAATAAAGCCCGCAGCCGGACCCGTAGATACATCTACTGTCTTTCCCTCCAGCGTGGTCATACTATCCTTTCCGTTGAATGTCATCGGTGTACCGTTAAAGACCAGAATCAAGGCTACAACAATAGATAACGGAAGTAAAATACGCGTACAGGATTTAACGAAAAAGTTGTAGAAATTGCCAAGTGTATCACTTCTCTTTTCGCGGAATGCCTTGAAAAGAACAACGCCAGCAGCCATGCCTGTACCAGAGCTTACAAATTGCAGAAACATCAGCCAAAATTGACTCAGATAACTTACACCGGTCTCTCCCGAATAATGTTGGAGATTACAGTTAACGACAAAAGAAATAGTCGTATTAAAAGCCAGATGTGCTGACATATTGGGATTGTTATCCGGATTTAAAGGCAGCCACTGCTGTGTCATAAGGATAACCATGCCTACCAAAAACCAAAGCATATTAATGGTCAGCAATGCAGCCATATGCTGTTTCCAGTTCATTTCCTGATACTGATCAATACCGCTGGTACGGAATATTAATCTCTCCAGCGGATTGAAAACAGGATCAAGCCATGTTTTTTCATTTCCGAAAACTTTAGCGATATATTTTCCAAAAGGTATAGCCAGAATGACCGTCAGGATAAACATAAAGACTATACCTAAAATTTCTGTGTTCATATTATTGTTTTAGATTATTTGTTGCGGCGTATAAGATATACACACCGTAAATAGATGACTTAAAATTTTTCCGGTTTGAGTAACACATAACAGATATATACAAACACCAGAATAGAGATAATAAATAATGCGGTCATGTTAATTTTCAATTATTGTTTTCAAATACACCTGTCTCAGTTCTTTTGGAAAAAATGTCAGATGTTTCTTTAGACTTTTTGGAGTTTCCTCATTTGCTATAATGCTTAGAAACTCATTTTCAATAGCATTTTTATCGTGCAATTTTCCGTTCAGATATAGAATATTGACAATCTGAGCGGCTTCAATGGCCATAGCTTGCTGTTCTTCATCACCCTGAATGTGCTGTAAAAAATAACCTGCCAGTGATTGCAAAGCGGTATAATCATCGCTGATCTGCTCATGGATGACCTGAGGAAGCCATTCACGGATTGTTTTAATAACTTTAGTTTCCATATCGCGAATGAATAATTAGATTTTATCAAAAAAATTGATGGATTTATAGAACAGCGCAAAACATATAATGCCTGCTATAATTAATAAGACTGTAAGCATGGATAAGTGTAGATATTGATACATAAATCTGAAAGATGAACCGATCAGGATCACGTAGACAAAAAGGTAGATCAACAAACGGAACGGTTTGACCTTGCTCCATCTGCCGACAATCTTTCTCTTATCCTGATAAGTACATGCGGATTTCATAATTATAATGATGAAAGTTGACGGATATAAACGGAACGTAATGAATAAGGAATCTTAGTCTCAACGGATTGCCATTCTTGCGGATGACAGATACGTTTCATTCCGTTGAATGATCGTACAAAGAGATTTTCGATGATCTCTTTCACTGCGGCATCGCTTCTTCCGTAAAGCCATCCCATAAACATCATACTCCAGCGTACCCGAGGCAGATTATGGTGCTGAAGCATATCTTTCATAAAAGTGACTACGATCTGAATAGCACCTGCGATATTCTCCCTTGAACTAAGCCTGTTAACTTCCTCACTGACTTCCGGGATCTCGGCCGAAATAAGGGGAAGCAGATCTGATTTGTGAATAATTTTCATCGGTATAAAATTTATATTATCTGATTTGGAATCCCTTATGCCAAAAGAAAGACCATTTGAATTATAAAAAAATATAACCGCCTGAAAATCAATTAAAAATATAATTTTTTCGAAATTTTAAACATAAAAAAGCCTATCATTTTGATAGGCTCATTATTAAAATGGAAGGGTTAATTTATTTATTCCTGTACAGGAAGTATGCTGATCTTCTGTTATTGTCTTAGTAAATCTGTCAGTATTTGATACCCCAAAAGATATTTCATAAATAGTATACTATATTCCGGAACAGATCCGTTGTTTTCATTTATATACTAATCTTATATTCCTCTATTTTACGGTAGAGCGTGGCAATACCAATTCCCATTAAACGGGCAGCTTCAGCTTTATTTCCCTGTGTATGGAGCAATACCTTTTGGATATGTGCCTGCTCCGCCAATGCCATAGAGAAAGGTGATTGATACAGCGATTGTCTGTCTATTCTATTAAATTCATCTGGCAGACATGTCATATCCAGTACATTTCCATCGGATACGATCACACTCCGTTCGATAATATTTTTCAATTCTCTGATATTCCCTTTCCAGGAATAGTTTTTAAGCGCATTTAAGTAATCTGATGTACATGTCACTGAACTAAGATTTGCTTTAAGGGCATATATCTGCATGTAATATTGCGCCAGTAATTCAACATCCTCTTGTCGCTCCCTCAAAGGAGGCAATGTGATCGTAAATACGGATAACCGATAGTAAAGATCACTTCGGAAATGTTCTTTTGCTATCTCTTCTTCCAGATTACGGTTAGTAGCAGCTAATATGCGTACATCCACACGTGTAGCTTTCGTGTCCCCGACTTTAAGAAATTCACCAGACTCCAGCACACGCAATAACTTAGCCTGTAAATCTATTGACATCTCTCCTATTTCGTCCAGAAATATAGTACCGGTATTTGCTTCTTCAAATAGACCCTTTTTATCTTTACTGGCTCCGGTAAAGGCTCCTTCTCTGTGACCAAACAGCTCACTTTCCAGAATTTCTCTTCCGAATGCAGAACAGTTAATAGCCACAAAAGGCTTGCTCTTCCGGTTGCTTTCATAATGGATGGCCTGTGCAAAGACTTCCTTTCCCGTACCGGTCTCTCCCAGCAGTAAAACCGTTGTGTCCATAGGAGCGACTTTCTTTCCTAAAGCCACAGCCTGTAAAACAGCTTTTGACTTGCCGATAATACTTTCAAAAGAATATTTTTTCTCAATCTTAAGCTCTAGTTGATGGACACGTTTTGCCAGAGAAGCCTTATCATATGCTTTATTCAGCAACGGAATGATCCGGTGATTATCATCCCCTTTGGTAATATAATCAAATGCACCGTTTTTGATAGCTTTCACTCCATCCGGAATATTACCATAGGCCGTTAGCAGAATGACCTCTGCCAAAGGCTGCAGGGTTTTGATTTGTGGAATAAAACTTACGCCATCCCCATCCGGCAATTTGACATCACAAAGCACCACATCATAATCTGCTTTATTCAATTGCCTGATTGCTGCCTTGAGACTATCCGCTTCCGTCACCTCGTAGCCCTCACCTTCAAGACCTATAATGCGGGCAAGAAGGGTCCGTAGTTTATGCTCATCATCGATTAACAGTACTCGTTTCACAGTTCTATAAATATAAATTTCCTGATATCCCTAATCTAAATAATTCCGTACAGCGACCCTCCCTTTTCACCCAATGCATCAACTCTGCGTTCTACTGCTTCATCTTTGATCAGTGCAGGAGCATGATGAGGTTTACTGCGTGCATCAATAATAAACGGACCTTCACATCCCCAATGTTTAAATCTGGTAAAACTCCGGATACCGTAAATATCATAGGCAGGATTACTCCTTGTGAAAGTCACCCATACAAAGTTATTGACGGTCTCTGCTGCAAAGCCGGCATCATCTGTCAATACGATCATTGGTATTCCAGTCCAGTCCAGATGAGCCACCTGCTTACACCATTCTTCAATAACGGACTGTTCCTGTTCATAATTCGTAAATACACTTCCTTCGACCATCAGTACTCCCGGTATCGCCATACGTGCATGTTGAAAAGGTCTTGCCAGCTCAAATCCGGCCGGGAGCTCCGTTGCCAGCGTTCTTTTCTGTGTTCCTGCAGCAGCAAATACTACTTTAGATCCGGCATTCAGTCCTTCTCCGGAATAATCCAGGGTATCAATTGTCGTATTTGTGTGAAAATGAATATCACGTGTCAGATCTATACGCTCTAATATATGTCTGAAAAACTGCGGGATATTATGGATATCCAGTTTAGGATTATCTTCATAAGCAGAAATAAAAAGATATTTAGCAAGACTCAATTGATTCTTTCCCAGGATCTGATTAGCAATAGTAAGGATTTCCTGGGGACGATCCACTTGTTGGTAAGGAGTATACCGTTCTGAACCAATGGCGAACAACAAAGGATGCACCCCTGCCGGATCAACCGCATTCACCGCATGTAATCCATTGATTTCCTGCGGAATTGCAGAACCTGTGATTTCATGTATTAAAGCTCCGAAACTTGTATCTTCCTGAGGAGGTCGCCCTACCACAGTAAACGACCATATCGGATCTTTCTTGTGGTATACATTGTGTACCCGCATCAACGGAAAAGGGTGTGTAAGACTATAATAACCGATGTGATCCCCAAACGGACCTTCCGGTTTATTTTCATTAGGATATACAGTTCCGGTGATCACAAAGTCTGCATCTGCAGAAATACAAAAACCTTCCTCATCATAGAAGTATCTAAATCTTCTGTTACCCAGGGCACCTGCAAAGATCATTTCAGACAAGCCTTCGGGTAGCGGCATGACAGCAGATAACGGGTGAGACGGAGGTCCGCCAACAAAAATACTCACTTTCAAAGGTATCCCAAGTTCATTTGCCTTAGTCTGATGTACCCCTATTCCTCTGTGCAACTGATAATGCAATCCAATCTCCCGGTCCGGTACATACTCATTACCGGATAATTGTATGCGATACATGCCCAGATTAGCATTCATAATACCGGGTTTGCTTACATCTTCTGTATATACCTGAGGCATCGTGACGAATGCGCCTCCATCCATTGGCCAGTTTACAATTTGCGGCAGTTTGCTGATCTGCGTTTTACCATACAGAATCGGAGCTCCGCTCTTTCGTTTCCAGGGCAGAGCGCCCAGAGCGGTCATGGAAGATCCTACATATTGAAAAGGATTTTTAAGTACAGCAGCAGGATTCATTTTGACATCCACAAGTTTTTTCAGATGATCCAAAGAATCCCGAAACATAAATTTTGAACGCTCCAGCGTACCGAAAAGATTGGAAACAGCAGGAAATTCAGAACCCTTAATACGTTCAAAAAATAAAGCCGGCCCTTCCTTGTCAAACACACGCATGTGTATAGCTGCCATCTCCAGATAAGGATCAACTTCTTCTTTTATTCGTATCAGGTGGCCATGTCTTTCCAGATCCAGCACGCATTCAGCTAAACTTTTATATCCCATAACTGTCGTATCTTGAAGATTACAAAAATAACAGAATATACCAAGTAAAGGCTTATTTTGACAGAATTATCAAAATAACAGTAACAGATTAACAATCCTGTTCAATCGCCTGTTCCAGTGGAGTGAGTTCCATGGGCATCAATTGCTGCCATTGCTGATTATCAACAATATCTTCATAACGGATAACCTGTCTGAATTCCTCAAAATCTTCACCGTTAATGTCATATAATTTTGTAAATATCGCTTTGACCAGGGGCTTGGGAAGGATAAGAGTTCGGGGAGGAGCCTGATCCGGACTAAAACGGGCATAAAGATTAAAAAAGTCACGGAAGCTCACAACAGAAGGCCCTCCCAGTTCGATTACCTTATCTGTAAATACATCCATTTTCAGCATTTTTTGTAACCAACGGATCACATCTAAAGCTGCAATGGGCTGAAAACGGATTTTAGCAATCCGGCCAACATAAGCCACTATTTTTTGCTGCTCCAGAACTTTGAATATATTATCCAGCATAGAACCCAATCCTACCGCACAGTTATTCAATACAATGGTATATTGTATCTGTTGTGCATTGAACAGATCTATTATAGGACGAAGATGTTTTTTGTCCATCAGACGTGCGACATAGGTAATACGCCAGCAGCTCTGTCTTCTTACCAGTTCGATAAAATTACGCAAAGCTACCATTTCCAGCTTGATATGAACGGGATCATTAAGGGTAGGTACCTGAGCGAAATAAATTGCAGCATCCAGATGCCTGATCTGAAAATGATCGTAATCTCCTGTTCTGCGTATCAGGTCTACAGGATACAACTGCGCCGTCACCGGTTCAGAAGTTCTGGAATAAAAGAGTTCCGTATTACGGGTTATGGCTGTCACATGCAGCTCTTGATTAGCAAGATGTGCAGCAGCTCTCTTTCCCAGATAATTGTTCAATCCGCATATCAGCACTTCTTTCATTCCGATTTGAATTTGTTTAGTAGAATGTTCCTCAATCAGTTTTTGTTAAAGAAGGAACATCCGTAGGCTATTTATGTTTAGGAAAACTTTAAATGTTACAAAACTTCTTTAAAAACTACCCGTTCAAAAAATGTCCGAATATTGTCAATTATAGCATAATTGAACTAAAACTAACCTATATAACCTAATAAATAACGTATATTTGTAGTTATTTAGAAAGATTCAACATAACAGTTGATGCGTTTAAGAAAAGTTTTATGGAAAGTAAAGTGACTCTTATTTGGTTTAGAAACGACCTTCGTTTTCATGACAATGAGATTCTTTTTGAAACAGTCAGTAAAAGTCCTATTATTATTCCTGTTTATTGCTTTGATCCCCGTTATTTTTCCAAAAAATCAAGTGGTCATCGGAAGACAGGGGTTCACAGAGCACGCTTTATTCTGGATTCTGTAAGAGAGTTGAAGGAAAAATTTGCTGCGATGGGTTGTGATTTAATGAGCTTTGTCGGCTATCCTGAAGAAATCATCCCCAGACTCGCTGCCAAATATGAAGTCAATGAAGTTTTTCACCATAGAGAGGTCGCATCACGCGAAACTATAATTTCTGAAAACGTAGAAACTGCACTCTGGAAACTTAAAATCAATCTAAAACATTTTATCGGACATACCTTATACCACAAAGAAGACCTTCCTTTTCCTATCCGTGATATCCCGAATGATTTCATGGTATTCAAAAAGAAAATAGAAAGAGAAAGCACCGTAAGACAACCCTTCCCTACTCCGGAATTGATGGTCACACATCCTCATCTGGAGAAAACAACTATACCGACGCTGGAAGAGCTTGGGTATACGGACGAGGAAATACAAGCTGCAAATAATAACCCTATTCATCTGCGCGGTGGTGAAGATGAAGCCCTTAAGAAAGTTGAAGAAGTATTATCGGGACAATTCAATGAGCAGCTTGACTATATGATGCTATCGCCATACATTGCAGCCGGCGCATTATCACCAATCTATCTTTATCATAAAATAAAAGAGGCCAAACTTGTTCTGAATAAAAAAAGGACAGAAAAATTAACTGCACAGCTGCTATGGAGAGATTATTTCCGTTTTATGCTTAAAAAATACCCAAATGTGTTCTTTAAGAAAAACGGGACAGGCAAGAACGAATATTCAAATGCCGATACCAATCCGGAAGATCTGAAAAAGTGGCAATCCGGACAGACAGGCTATGAATTTATCGATAAGGCTATGCAATTCCTGTCTCAAACTGGAAATCTGCCCTCAGACCTTAAAAAAATAGTAAGCCTGTTTTTTGTTCAGGAATATCAGGGAGACTGGAGAAAAGGCGCTTCCTATTTTGAAGATATGCTGATAGACTATGCTCCTGCTACTACATACGGATATTGGGCGCATTATGCAGGCGTGGGAACAAGTATTAAAAACAATACTCCGGCATCCTGGGAAGTACAAATGAAGAATAGTTATCCGAACGGGTTGGAAATACCATTCTTCGATCAAAATATTGTGGCTTAAATAAATAACCAAACAGCTCTAAAAGCTAAAACCGACATATTTGAAAAGTATTTGACCTGAGCAATACGGTTTTTCCAAAACATGCGTTGAAAAGGTCAATACTCTCATTATGAACTTTAAAAACATACTATTTTCTGACAAATGATTAGCCAAAACTCTTTTATAATTCCTAACTTTGGCGAAATAATACTTTTACGTTTCTAAATGGACAATTTAACATATTTGAGCAACGCCGATTCAAGCTATATTGACGGTCTGTACCAAGCTTATAAACAAGATCCGCAATCTGTTGATTTCGGGTGGCAAAAGTTTTTTGAAGGATTTGATTTTGGATTGACAGAAGAAAAAGGTGCTATCTCAGGAGAAGCAGGTGCTGCACCAGAACATTTCTTAAAAGAAATCAATGTATTGAACATGATCAACGGATACAGAGATCGTGGCCACCTGTTTACCGAAACTAACCCTGTCCGTGAACGTCGTAAATATTTTCCAGGTAAAGAATTAGAAACATTCGGTCTCTCAGAGGCTGATATGGATACCGTATTCAATGCCGGTGTTGAAGTAGGTTTAGGACCTGCCAAACTCAGAGATATCCGCCAACTGATCGAAGACACCTACTGTCGCTCTATCGGTGCGGAATTTCGTTATATCCGTAACCCGGAGAAAATCAAATTTCTTCAGGACAAAATGGAAGTGGAACGCAGCACACCAAACTTCTCATTGGATAAGAAGAAACGTATCCTGAAAAAGTTAAATGAAGCTGTAATTTTTGAAAACTTTCTGGGCACCAAATTCTTGGGTCAGAAACGCTTTTCTCTTGAAGGAGCAGAAAGTCTGATCCCGGCACTGGATTCTATTATTGAAAAAGGTTCTGAAATCGGAATACAGGAATTTGTATTGGGTATGGCTCACCGTGGCCGTCTGAATGTACTTGCCAATATCATGGGTAAATCGTACAAAACGATCTTCTCTGAATTCGAAGGTAAGATGCTGGAAGAAGATCCTGAAATCCACTTCGGAGGTGACGTAAAATATCACCTGGGATTCTCCTCAGATGTAAAAACTGATGATGGTAAATCTGTACACTTAAGTCTTGCTCCTAATCCTTCTCACTTAGAAACAGTAGATGCGATCATCGAAGGTATGGTACGCTCTAAGATCGACATGAAATATGAAGGTGATTCATCTAAGATCGCTCCGATTATGATTCATGGAGATGCAGCTGTAGCGGGACAAGGTATCGTATACGAAGTCATCCAGATGTCTAAACTGGATGGTTACAAAACCGGAGGAACGATTCATATTGTCATTAACAATCAGGTAGGTTTTACCACCAACTTTAAAGATGCACGTTCATCGACATACTGTACAGATATTGCTAAAGTAACCTTATCTCCTGTTTTCCATGTGAACGGAGATGATGTAGAAGCATTAGTATACGCTATCAACCTGGCAGTAGAGTATCGCCAAAAATATAAAACAGATGTATTTATAGATCTGTTGTGCTACAGAAGATTCGGTCACAACGAAGCTGATGAGCCTAAATTTACACAACCCCTGCTTTACAAAGCAATAGAAAAACACGCTAATCCGCGTGAAATCTATGCGCAAAAATTATTAGATCAGGGCAGTGTTGACGCCAATCTGGCAAAAGAAATGGAAAAAGAATTCCGCAGCCTGTTACAGAGTCGTCTGGATGAAGCTAAGGGATCTCAAAAATTAAATGACGAAACACCAATGTTCTCAGGAGCATGGAAAGGACTTCGTCAGGCAAAAGCCAATGACATCTTCAAAGTTGCAAATACAAAAGTAGACAAGAAGAAATTCCTGGAGCTAGCCAAACAAATCAGTACACTTCCATCGGATAAAAAATTCTTCCGCAAGATCACTAAAGTGTTTGAAGATCGTCTGAAAATGATTGAAAACAACAATTATGATTGGGCAATGGGCGAACTGATGGCCTATGCAACTCTTCTTAATGAAGGAAACCGTGTTCGTATTTCGGGTCAGGACGTACAACGTGGTACATTCTCACACCGTCATGCGGTAGTGACACTGGAAGATTCAGAAGAAAAATATGTGCCTTTGGCCAATATTGAAGGCGGAGATAAATTCAACATCTACAATTCGCACCTTTCAGAATATGGCGTCTTAGGTTTTGAGTACGGGTATGCTTCCGTCAACCCACATTCACTGACTATCTGGGAAGCACAGTTTGGTGACTTTGCAAATGGTGCTCAGATTATCTTTGACCAGTATATTTCCAGTGCAGAGACAAAATGGAGACGCTCTAACGGTCTTATTATGTTATTGCCTCACGGTTATGAAGGACAGGGCCCTGAACACTCTTCAGCACGTATAGAGCGTTACCTGGAGCTGTGTGCCAATAACAATATCATCGTGGCTAACTGTACAACTCCTGCCAACTACTTCCATCTGTTGCGTCGTCAGTTGCACAGAGACTTCCGCAAACCATTGGTAGAAGCTACCCCTAAAAGTCTGCTTCGTCATCCGAAAGCGGTGTCAACATTAGAAGATTTTACGGAGAAAGCTTTTCAGGAAATAATTGACGATCCGAATGTAACAGCGAAATCTGTAAAACGTGTTATCCTTTGTTCAGGTAAAATCTACTACGAATTATTGGAAAAACAAGAGGCAGACAAACGAAATGACGTAGCGATTGTTAGAGTAGAACAACTCTTCCCTGTAGCCTTCGATCAGATCGCTGCATTGCGTAAGAAATATGCAAAAGCAGAATTTATCTGGGTACAGGAAGAAAACGAGAATATGGGAGCATGGCCATTCTATTTGCGTAAATTCAATGGTTCAGATCTGAACCTGACTGTTATCGCAAGAGAAGAGAGCGGAAGTACAGCAACAGGGTATATGAAACAACACGCTGCCCAACAAGCTTCCATTATTAATAAAGCATTCGAATTAAAAAAATAAAACATAAAACTGCAGCTGGTCTTACCATCAGCTGTTGTTCACAAAAAGAGATTATATGAGCTTAGAAATCAAAGTACCAGCCGTAGGTGAATCGATTACGGAAGTAACCTTAGCACAATGGTTGAAACAAGATGGCGATTATGTAGAAATGGATGAAAACATCGCCGAATTGGAATCTGATAAAGCAACATTCGAATTACCTGCAGAAAAAGCCGGTATCTTGAAAATTATTGCACAAGAAGGAGATACTTTAGAAATTGGTGCTGTAGTATGTACAATCGAGGAAGGATCTGCTCCTGCCGGTGGTGGTGCTGCCCCTAAAGCAGAAGAAACCAAGGCTGCTGCACAACCTGCTGCATCTACACCTGCGCCAGCGGCTGCAGACGATGAAGATCAAAATTCATATGCTGCAGGTACAGCATCTCCTGCTGCTGCTAAAATATTAAGAGAAAAAGGAATCGATCCTGCCGCTGTAAAAGGTACAGGAAAAGATGGACGTATCACAAAAGAAGATGCTGAAAAAGCGCAGGCGGGTGCTAAACCTGCAGCAGCTCAACCAGCAACTTCAGCTCCTACTGCTACACCAGCTCCTGCAGTTGCCGGTGCACGCAACGAACGTCGTGAGAAAATGACTTCTCTACGTAAAACCATTGCTAAACGTCTGGTAGCAGTGAAAAACGAGACAGCTATGTTAACGACATTCAATGAAGTTAACATGCAGCCGATCATGGATCTTCGTGCTAAATACAAAGATACATTCAAAGAAAAACACGGTGTTGGACTTGGATTCATGTCATTCTTCACAAAAGCAGTTACAACAGCGCTAAAAGAGTGGCCAGCAGTCAATGCCCGTATTGAAGAAAACGAATTGGTATACTCTGACTTTGCAGATATCTCTATAGCTGTATCCGCACCAAAAGGATTAGTAGTACCGATCATCCGTAATGCGGAATCTCTTTCACTACATGAAATCGAGAAAAAAATCGGAGAACTAGCAGGTAAAGCCCGCGACAACAAGTTGACTATTGAAGAAATGACAGGTGGTACATTTACCATTACAAATGGTGGTGTATTCGGATCTATGATGTCTACTCCTATCATCAATGCTCCTCAGTCTGCAATTCTGGGAATGCACAATATCATCCAACGCCCTGTTGCGGAAAACGGTCAGGTTGTGATCCGTCCGATGATGTATATTGCATTATCGTATGATCACCGTATTATTGACGGACGTGAGTCTGTTAGCTTCCTGGTACGTGTAAAACAATTACTGGAAGACCCAGCAAGATTACTATTAGAAGTATAGTTCTTTTAGTTATATTTCAAAAACAATACAACAAACAGGCTATACTAACACTATAGCCTGTTTCTGTTTCCTCGTATCTTATTTGCCCAAATCTCTGTACTAATGGTTAGAAGATTCATCACGTTACTCCCTATATTACTGTTTTATTTAAATTCTTATGGCCAGGATCTCGGTTTTCAGATAGACTTTCTCGGCTACGCTGACAACAGAGAATTTAAAATCCCGTACACCGAGCCTAAAACCATATTCGGAACCCGTATATCTCCTGAACTTTACTTCAGGCTGGGAGACAACCATACCGTACATGGAGGAGTACATGTCGCTCAGGAATTCGGAGAGAAAGAGCATAACAACCCTATGGTAAGACCCATCATTTATTACAATTACAGAAATGAAAATTTTGATTTCTCCATAGGACATATTCCACGTTATGATCTGATGAAGAATACACCACGTGCTATTCTCAATGACACTCTTATCTACTTCAGACCCAATATTGAAGGGATGATGCTCGCATACAGAAACGATCATTTTCAGCAAAGACTATTTATAGACTGGACCAGCAAACAATCTGATAAATACAGGGAACGTTTTCTGGTCGGAATGAACGGAAAGGTAAGAGTTAGTGATTTTTATTTTTCGGATGATCTCATTCTATGGCATAATGCTCTTTCTGCAAACGGCAATATAGAAGAGCATATTCAGGATAATGGGGTAGGTATATTTAAACTGGGAAGCGATCTGAGTAATCACACCCCGCTGGACTCCCTTACTATAGATGCCGGAATACTTGTCGGAATAGACCGGGTAAGATCCAAATATGAATTCAGATTTCAGAAAGGCTTTACATCCACTATTTACATGGCGTACAAGAGATTTTCATTAGAGAACACCTTCTATAAAGGAGACAGTCAAAATACACCTTATGCGGACAGTCATTACAGATACAGTACATATGACCGGCTTGATGTTGGCTGGACTCCTTTTCATTCCACCAATATTCAGGGAACACTCAAACTGGCTTTACATTTTACGCCCGGGCATATAGAAAATCAGCAAATGTTTACTCTACGTTATCTTTTAAACAGAGCAATACTGTAATAAGGATTAATAATGCCGATCCTACTACTTTTTATATGTCAGCTTATTCCCGATCATACGATTGTTGTACTGCTGAATAAAGGCTTTCATTTTGGTTTCCATCGTATCCAGAACAGCAGGATGTTGCTTCAGCAAATCAGTTTTCATAAACCGGTCCTCTTTCAGATTAAATAATGTAAGCGGGCCTTTGCCATCATAGGTCATAAAATAATCCTTGTAATAGAAATTAAAAGATCCCGAGTTATTATTTACAACAAAGTTGTCATGCTGTTGTTCATCAAACCCGTTAAAACCAAATGAAAAATAAGGTTTATCATAATGAAGGTAACTGAGTACTGTTGGCATAATATCCGTTTGCTGAATCAACTTTGAAGACCTGCCTTTGAGATCTCCTCCGGGATAATAGAATATAATCGGAATCGCATATGCATTGGGCAGTGTTTTGTATTCCGGAAGATAGCTTACGGTAGCATGATCCGCACAGATTACAAATACCGTATTTTTATACCACGGCATCTTTGAAGCTGTAGCAAAAAACTCTTTCAAGGCATGATCTGTATATCCTACAGGCTCCTGTACTTCTAACGGTCCTTTCGGAAAAACACCTTTATATTTCTCCGGCACCTTAAAAGGATGATGGGAGGACAAAGAAAAGAAACTGGCAAAAAAAGGCTGTTTGAATGTATTGATCTTATTAGCCATAAACTGCATGAACGGCTCATCCCAAATCCCCCATATACCGTCAAAATCAGAATCATTATTATATTCGTTCTTACCGAAATAATTTTTGATTCCTGCCAGTCTGGTATAGGCTGAAAAACCCATACTTCCATTAGGAGCACCATGAAAAAATGCAGTTTCATACCCCTTGTCACCCAGCAATTTTGCAATACTTGTGGTTTCATTACCAGAGTAGATAGAGAGTACGAAAGGCTCTCCTACAGAAGGAATACCTGTAATCACAGAAGGTAAAGCATCTATAGATTTGCGCCCGTTTGCATAAGAATGATCAAATGTGTAAGCCTGTCCGATCAGAGAGTCCAGGAAAGGTGTATATCCCTTGTACTGCCCATTCTGAATATCTTTATTCAAGGCACCAATATGTTCCTTTGCATAACTCTCCAAAATCAGAAATACCACATTAAGTTTACGGAATGAAGCCGTATCCACGGGCTGATGAATAGTTGGGTAAACCTTCTCCAGTTCCTCCTCTTCAAAGTAATGAACAGGCTTCAGATTGACGGCCTTAAGTGTTTTCAATATAGAAAAAGGCGTATTCAGCACAATATTCATCTCCTCCGGCACTTTGACATAATCGCCGGCATTACTCAGGGTAATAGGCCGTGTACTATGCGCCCAGCCCCCACGTACTCCTCCAATAAACAGAAAGACATAAAACAACATCAGTATAAGATGAATACCTGCTGTTTTCCAACTGAACACATTAGGCTTTACAACCTTGATAAGATCATATGTCTTTGCCAAAAGATAAACCAATCCGGCAAATAATAAAACCAGATACCAGTAGCCCAGCAAAAAATCAAAGGTAAGTTTCAGCAGATTACTTTCATTGGCAAACTGATCAATTACAGTCCCTGTAGTCCTCTTTAATGTAAAAGGATAATAGGCATAATCGATCAGGTTAAGCGCTATACCTATACTGTTTGTAATGACAAATATCCACTTCGCTATCCGCTGATATGTGTTGTTGTATTTAAAAGGAACAGGAATTATATAGAGTAAAATATAAAGGATATTGAGATAAAGCAAAGCAGCAACATCAAACTTGACACCGCCTTTCATCATGATAAAAAGTTCCCCAGCACTTACATTAGGGAACAAACCAATGTTAAGCCAGTAAAAACCAATCCGCAATAATGCATAAATAAATAAAAGCAGTAAAAAACGAAACGCTATAGCTATAAAAGGAGCCACAGGATGCTTTAATGTCAATACTTTCATACCTAATACTTCAAAAATTCATCGTATACCTTTTGGTAGTACGCTTTAGCTATATTTAATAAACTATCATTTTTGGCAACAGGATAAGCTCTGTTTTGATTGTAATTGATGATTTTACCGATGTTGTCAAAACTTAAGGCCTGCTCAGGAGCGATTACCCCAAAGGCATCCTTAGAATTATAAAACGCAATCTGCGGCGTAGTCTTATTAAATAAATCCCTGCTCCAGTGATAGCGGTGAGAAGATATCCCCATCTGCTGCAATAAAGTCGCCACAAGATCAGTCTGATTACCAATACGGGAGTAAACTTTACCTCTGTATTCTGGTTTTATAACATCTCCAAAAAATAATAATGGGATATGAAAACGGTTAGGATGCGACAAATCCCATTTCTCCGACGGCAAACGGTGTCCGTGATCTGCGATCACCACAAAAAGTGTGTTCTTGTACCACTCTTTTTGTTTAGCCTTGGTAATAAAATCGTACATCACCGAATCTGTGTAGTATGCCGTGCTTCTGAATTTATCTGCATTAGTCTTATTGCCAAACTTATAACCATTCTTCAGTTCAAACGGTTCATGATTGATCAGTGTAAAGATCGTTGAAAAGAAAGGTCTCTTTTCCTTATCAAAATCTGACAGCATCCGTTTGAACACCTCATGATCATACGCTCCCCAGGACGCACGGTCAACATGATTATCAAAATTGGCATTATCTACAATCTTAGCAATGCCATGCATATACATATAAGATTTAAAATTATAAAACTCACTCTGACCACCGTGATAGAAAGAAGTATGATAACCTGCAGAATCCAGCTCCTGACCTATAGCCGGCATATTCTCATGTTTATCAATATACTTAATAATGCTTTCAGGTCCCTGAGCCGGAAAAGCACTCAGCGTACCCACCATACCCTTATCGGACCGATCTGAAGCTGAATAGATGTGATCAAAGAATACACCTTCGTGGATAAGTTTTTCGAAATTCGGAGAAATACCCTTTTCGCCCCCCATAGAAGCAACCAGATCACCAACATAGCCTTCCAAAAGAATAAGCACCACATTGGGTCTCTTATTGGTCAGTATTTCCACAGTAGAATCCGGATTTGCAGTAAAAGCAGGTTTCAAGGTTTCAGCCAAAGAAGTCTTATCCGGATAGAAGTTATACGGATTCTGCAGTTTAGTACTCCTTTTGAAATAATCCCGCAAAAGCGCCCATTGCGTATTGACTGCAGCATGATTATAAAATGTTGTTTCCGAAAAATAAGCCTTACTCGGATTTAAAGTAGCTCGTCCGTATCCACCACGGATAAACGTAAACAGGATAAAAATACAAACGGCAAATTTCAACAAATTAGGCAGTACTTTCTTCAGGTTAAAGTAATGCACCTTACCCAGCATCCAGCGATACAATTTCCATCCTACAAAAATGAAAACAATCATCCCCAGAATAGGGACAAAAATAGGAGTAGATTCAGCAGAAGCAACTGCTCCTGACGGAGATGCCCAGAAGGCATCAATAGCTCTCCGTGAAATCTTATCTCCCCACTCTCTGTAAATATTAATATTGATAAAGGTTACTACCGCGTAAACCGTCAATACACTTACCGTGTAAATATCTATCCACCTTCTCGAAAAGCGCACTTTAGGAAAAAACGAAAGTATGCTATAGAACAAAAACGGAAGCGCTACAATATAAGATACTGCAGAAAGATCTAATGAAAGTCCGTTATAGTAAATTCTGAAAATATCAGCGAAATGATTAAAGCCTATCTTCTCAAAAAAAGAGCAGATAAATAACAGGCGATCTACAAAAGTGATAAGGAGCCAAAACAAAAAATATTGAACCAAAGCCCTTACCTCATTAGTTATATCATTCATTGTTAACGTCAAATAAAAATAATGGTGCAAAAGTACACTAAATTCAGTGAGTTAATTCTGTATTAACAAAATATTATCAAAGTATGATGACTCTTTTACAAACTGATTCTTAAAATAAGTAAGGACAAATGCTTATTTTTGTATTCTTTTATTTTTTACTTACAAAAATGAGTATAGCGAAAACTTACAATCCTAAAGAAGCTGAAGAAAAATGGTACAGCTATTGGATGAATAACGGATTCTTCCGTTCGACTCCAGATGAACGTGAACCGTATACAATCGTAATGCCTCCTCCCAATGTTACCGGAGTTTTACACATGGGTCATATGTTGAATAATACGATTCAGGATGTGTTGATCCGTCGCGCACGTATGCAAGGTAAAAATGCATGCTGGGTACCGGGAACAGATCATGCATCTATTGCTACGGAAACTAAAGTCGTCGCTATGCTTAAAGAACAGGGTATTGATAAAAAATCAATCAGCAGAGAAGATTTTTTGAAATATGCCTGGGAATGGAAAGAAAAATATGGTGGCATCATCCTGAAGCAACTGGAAAAGCTGGGAGCATCATGCGATTGGGAACGTACTAAATTCACAATGGACCCTGAGCTTTCTGAAGCTGTATTAGACACCTTCATCAAATTCTATAAAGAAGGATATATCTATCGTGGGGTACGTATGGTCAACTGGGATCCTCAGGGAAAAACGGCGTTGTCTGACGAAGAAGTAATCCGCAAAGAGGTTAACCAAAAACTATACTATATACGCTATAAGGTAAAAGATTCAGACGAGTACGTAGTCATTGCGACCACACGTCCTGAAACGATCATGGCCGATTCAGCAATATGTATCAATCCCCATGATGAACGTTACCAGCATTTAAAAGGAAAAACAATACTCGTCCCACTGGTAAACCGTGAGATACCCATCATCGAAGATGAATATGTAGATATGGAATTCGGTACAGGCTGTTTAAAAGTAACACCTGCACACGATCTTAATGACTATGAACTTGGACAAAAGCACAATCTTGAGGTAATAGATATCCTGAATGATGATGGTACGCTCAACGAAAAAGCAATTATCCTAATTGGTGAAGATCGCTTCATTGCCCGTAAAAAAGTAGCAAAACTACTGGAAGAGGTGGATCAGATCGAAAAAATAGATGATTATAAATCACAGGTCGGATTTTCAGAACGTACTGATGCTGCCATAGAACCTAAGCTATCTATGCAATGGTTCTGCAAAATGGATGAATTAGCTAAACCGGCATTAGACTATGTTATCAGTGGAGAAGTGAATCTTATACCGGACAAGTTTACAGCCAGCTACAAACACTGGATGGAGAATGTCAAAGACTGGTGTATCTCCCGTCAGTTGTGGTGGGGACAACGTATTCCGGCCTGGTATAACGACAAAAATGAATGGGTAGTTGCAAAAACAGAGGAAGAAGCCATTCAGGAATTTACAAATCAAGGTAAATCAGCAGCTGGTATACGCCAGGAAGATGATGTACTGGACACCTGGTTCTCTTCCGGTCTGTGGCCTATGTCTGTATTTGACGGTGTACGTAATCCTGAAAACGAAGATTTCAACTATTACTATCCGACCAATGATCTGGTAACGGCACCCGAGATTTTATTTTTCTGGGTAGCACGTATGATGATCATGGGGCATCATTATACGGGAAAAGCACCTTTCAAAAACGTATATCTGACCGGAATTGTACGCGATAAACTGGGTCGTAAAATGTCTAAATCACTGGGCAATTCTCCGGATCCTATCGAACTGATGGAACAATATGGCACTGACGGAGTACGTGTAGGGATGCTCCTGTCCTCTCCTGCCGGAAATGATCTGATGTTTGACGTGTCCTACTGTGAACAAGGACGTAATTTTGCAAATAAGATCTGGAATGCATTCCGTCTGGTAAAAGGATGGGAAATCTCAAATGAACCCGCACCGGAAGCTGACAGAACTTCTGCGGCATGGTTTGATGCCAGATTCAATCAGGCACTGGTAGAAATCGAAGAACACTTTGCCAGCTACAGATTGTCAGACGCTTTGATGGCGACATACAAACTCATCTGGGATGATTTCTGCGCATGGTACCTGGAGCTGATCAAACCCGCTTACGGATCGCCGATTCCTGCTGAAACATTTGAAACTGTAAAAGCTTTCTTCCAGCGTGTATTAACACTGGCGCATCCGTTTATGCCATTCCTGACAGAAGAACTATGGCATGACGAACTATTCGGCACACGTGAAGCTAACGACTGCTGTATCGTCGCAGAATACCCAAAAACGGAAGCTTTTGATGAAACACTTATCAAAGAATTCAACACCGTAAAACAAGTTATATCTGAGGTAAGAAATGTACGTAATACCAAGCAGATCTCACCGAAAGTAGCTTTGCCACTGGCAATAAATGCAAATGATATCGATTTCAGGAAATACGAGGACAGCATTATCAAGCTGGCAAATATATCCGAACTGACATTTGTAAAAGAAAAGATCGCTGGTGCTGTCAGTTTTCTGGCAGGACGTGATGAGTGTTATATTGCAATGGAAAACAATATCGATGTGGATGCAGAGCGTGAACGTATCGGCAAAGAAATTGAATACCTTAAAGGTTTCCTGATCTCAGTAGACAAAAAACTCTCTAATGAACGTTTTGTCCAAAATGCAAAACCTGAAGTTGTTCAGAATGAACAAAATAAGAAGGATGATGCACAAACGAAAATCAAAATCCTGGAAGAAAGTCTCGCTAATCTAGGCTAATAATCTTTATACAGTATAATACAGAGGCTTCGTCACATGTGAACGAAGCCTCTTTTCGTTTATAAACATGGTATTTAAGCATTAAGTTCTTAAATTTAGGTTCACCTCTTATAAAAATGAAAAAGATCATTATACTTAGTCTGTTTATTCTGGGAACCCTTTCCTGCGCCTCCATACATACTGTACAAAAACTTCCGGATGGTTTTGTTTATATCCACAAACTGATTCCCAATATTCAATACGACATTCGTTATGCAGGTGACCACAACTTTACAGGAAAAAAGATCAAAAGTTATAATAAAGAAGTAGCGATTCTTTCTAAGCCCGCAGCGCGGGCGCTGAAGAATGTTCAGCTGGAACTGAACAGACAAGGTCTAGGCCTCAAGATATTCGATGCTTACCGTCCTCAGACAGCAGTAGATAATTTTAAAGAATGGGCACTGATTATAGAAGATACGCTGGCTAAGAAAGAATTCTATCCGGATATTGACAAAAAAGACCTCTTCCAATCTGGATATATCGCCGAAAAATCAGGTCACAGCAGAGGCAGTACAGTAGACCTGACAATCATCTACAGCAAGAGTAAAATAGAACTGGATATGGGAAGTCCTTTTGACTATTTTGGAACAGCTTCCCATCATGACTATTCTGATCTTACAGGCAGACAGAAAGAAAATCGCAAAATTCTAAAAACAATAATGGAAAAATACGGTTTTAAATCTTACCAGAAAGAATGGTGGCATTATACCCTTAAAGACGAGCCTTATCCGAATGAATACTTCAACTTTCCGGTAGAATAGAGCAAACAGAAAAACGTATTTCGCTATGACGACACTAACCTACAGCATTGAAATCAATGCAACACCCGAAAAAATCTGGCAAACGCTTTGGGATGAAGAAAGCTACAAAGTCTGGACACATGTATTCAGCCAGGGAAGTTATTATAAGATTTCAGATTTTAAAGAAGGAAATACGATTCACTTTCTGACTCCGCGGGGAGATGGCATGTACAGCCTGATCAACAAACTTGACTATCCGGATTATATATCGTTTCAGCATCTTGGTGAGATAGTCAATTTTGAGGAAGTTCCCAATCACGATCCGGAATGGGGAGAGTTATATGAAATATACGAACTTCATCCGGAAGGAAAAAAGACTATACTCGTAGTGAAAGTTGATACACTGACAGAATATAAAGAAAGTATGAACAAGACATTCCCTCTGGCGTTGCAGAAAGCTAAAGAAATAGCTGAACAGCCTTGAGCATGAAGAGGAAGGAATACCCTTACAACTAAAATTAATATTAATTAAATCTACCTGAAGGATTAAAAAGGAGCATCGTCCGGCATATCATTCATACGCGAAGGCATCGTGATACCTCCTCCCCCAAATCCTTCAAATGAAGTGGAAGGATTCATCGCTGATGAAGAAAATGTTGTCGGCTCCGCACCGAAACCACCGGCATCTCCCATACCTGAAAATTCGTCTTCCAGATCGACAAACTTCACGAATTTACCAACGAAACGTAAAGGAACAATACCCGTTTCACCATTACGGTGTTTTGCAATGATAACCTCCCCGACACCAGCTGTAGGACGTCCTTCCTCATCTTCGGTAAGACCATAGTATTCCGGACGATACAGGAAGAGTACCATATCCGCATCCTGCTCAATAGATCCCGATTCACGCAAATCGGAAAGCATTGGACGTTTACTGTTTCCCGGACGGGATTCTACAGCACGGCTCAACTGTGAAAGAGCCAATACCGGTATATTCAATTCCTTAGCAACAGACTTCAATGCCCGTGAGATACTACCAATTTCCTGCTCACGGTTACCTCCACCCTTGCCTTCAGATTTACCGTGCATCAGCTGCAGATAATCGACAATAACCATCTGAATATCGTGTTGCGCTTTCAGACGACGGCATTTGGCACGGAACTCAAATACGTTAAGAGCAGGTGTATCATCGATAATAAGTGGAGCCTCCGTCAGGCGCCCGATTCGGGAATGTAACTGTTGCCACTCATGATCCGCAAGGTTACCCTTTTTAAGTTTTTCCTGTTCAATTTCAGTTTCACCGGCAATAAGACGATTCACTAACTGAACCGAAGACATCTCCAGCGAGAATACCGCTACCGGCTTATTATGATCCACAGCAGCATTACGCGCTACAGACAGTACGAAAGCCGTCTTACCCATCGCAGGACGTGCCGCAATAATAACCAGATCCGAAGGCTGCCAGCCAGAAGTCATGCGATCTAAAGCGGTCAGACCGGAAGGAACCCCTGTCAGACCATCAGTTTTATCCCTCAACAATTCTAAAGAAGAAATAGCCTCACGCATAATGTCATCCATTTTACGGGAATCTCTTCTTAAATTGTTTTGGGCAATATCAAACAAACTTTTCTCCGCATGATCCAGAAGATCAAAAATATCAGCCGTCTCATCATAAGAACTATTGATAATTTCTGTCGAAACTTTAATAAGCTCTCTTTGAATATACTTTTGAGATATAATTCGGGCGTGATACTCAATATTGGCGGCAGATACTACACGGTCAGTAAGAGAAGTAATGTAATATGCTCCTCCGACCATTTCCAATGCTCCCATCTTACGTAATTCGGTGATCACTGTTAAAATATCAATGGGCGAAGTTTTCTGAAACAGGTTGAAAATAGCTTCAAAAATCTTCTGATGGGCCTCCTTGTAGAACGATTCGGCTTTCAGGATGTCAATAATCTCACTCAACGCATTCTTCTCCAGCATCAAAGCACCCAAAACAGCCTCTTCCAAATCAATTGCCTGTGGAGGCAATTTGCCCAACCCACTGACCAGATTATTGAGACGTGTCCGGCGCTCTCCGTAATTTGCCCGCTTATTGCTGTCAAATTTATTGCCTGAAAATTCGTTTTCGTTGCTCATGTTGAGGACCTGCGTTTGTTTGTCGATGATTAAATATTTTGAAATCCTTTGTTGAGAATTTTAGCTACTCTCGCATTGGGGATAACAAAAGTATAAAAAATACTTTGGGTCCAAACAAAGAGTTGTACACAGCCTTAAAAGTTGCCTCAACAATCATACTAAAAACTGTTGATACAGACCGTTTACCGCGACCTAGTTATCAACAGCAAGTGTTGACAAAATGTGAATTACTATTATAACTGCTAAATTATCAAATTGTTATGTAAATGTGGATAACTTTAGCGTTTGTTAACAACATAAAATTATACAAACTGATTTCACCTTATTAAAGCACTATATACAGCTAATCTCTGTAGCGATTAACAGTCAATGACTTATAGAATAATAATGAAAAAATATTTCTAAAACAGGACGTCACTAGCTGCAAGATAATATTGTATCTTTGTAAACTATGACAAATGAATCATCCACTTTAAAGCCATATAAAAACGCAGAAGGCGACAAAAAAACACAAGTTGCAGATATGTTCAACAATATATCCAAGACTTACGATTTTCTGAACCATTTTATGTCCTTAGGTATTGATATTATCTGGCGTAAAAAAGCAATCCGCTCTCTCAGATCGATTCACCCCCAACTTATGCTGGATGTAGCAACCGGAACAGGAGATTTTGCATTGGAATCCATTAAGATTCTAAATCCTAAAAAAATCATAGGTGTAGATATTTCGGAAGGAATGCTACAGGTAGCACAGGAAAAGATTACAAACAAAGGTCTGCAGCAGCAATTTGAAGTTCAACTTGGAGATTCAGAAAAACTGATGTTTGAAGACCATACTTTTGATGCAGTAACTGTAGCTTTCGGTGTACGCAACTTTGAAAATCTGGAACAAGGGCTTGCAGATATTTGTCGGGTACTCAAACCGGGAGGAAAGGCGGTTATTCTTGAATTTTCAAATCCTAAATCCTTCCCGATCAAACAGCTGTACAATTTTTACTTCCATAATGTCACACCATTTATAGGCAAATTGTTTTCGAAAGATAGCAGTGCATATTCTTATCTTCCGGAATCAGTGGCTAAGTTTCCCGATGGAAACCGATTTGCCGCTATTATGAAAGAAGTCGGATTTTCCGAAACAATCATACGTCCTCAGACATTTGGTGTATGTACCATTTATGTTTCTACAAAATGATAAAAAAACTCAGTTTTCTAATTGGTCTGGTTACTTTGCCCTTTTTAGTAAGTGCGCAATCTATCTCATTGCCTTTTTCATCCCGATATGACGAGAATGCTACACTCCTCTTTGGTATACAGTATTCCTATGTCAATTCCCGGTATGTCATGGGATTAAAGAAAGATTGGTCCGGCTACCCGTTAGATTATCCTGAGGGAAATATCAACGAAATAAAAGATCTGAGATCTATCAAATCAGGTGTAGGTCATGGAATGGGTGTAGGCATTCCGATGCATCTGCGAATCACAGATAATCTTTATACTACCTTAAGTCCGACATTTGTATTCATAAACAATTCCAGTATCATTTATACCGGAACAAATGACGATGGGAGTACACAAAAAACACTGACCCGAAGAACCAGACACACTACGCGATCAGAAGGAGGAACAAATTTCAATTCATTTGAATTCCCGTTAAGTCTCAAATTCCGTTCAGATGAGAAAATTCTGAAAAACAAGTTCAACCGATACAGAGGATATATGATTGCGGGAGTAAAATGGACAAAATGGAGTCAGCTAAATGATGATTATGATGCGCTGATGGCCAGTAACCAACAATCTCCTGATCCCATTATCATCAAACCGGATTATCTTTCGTGGGAAGCAGGCATAGGAGCAGATATTTTCTTTACCCACTTTAAAGTGTCTCCTGAAATTAAATTTTCTCAAAGTTTTGGTAATGTACTTGACCTGAACCATCCTCTGTCAGTTAACAACAAATTTATGCGACCGCTGGACAAAACATTGATCCGCAACGTATACTTTAGTTTGATCTTTCAATAATATTAAAAATGGAAAAAATCGCTTTTATTACAGGGGCCAGTTCCGGAATCGGTGCTGCCTGTGCTGAAGTATTAGCAAAAGAAGGCTATAACCTGCTGCTATGCGCTAGAAGAATAGACAGATTGGAGGAATTAAAACAGAATATTTCCGCTCAATATCCAGACTGCAGCATCTATATTTTCAAATTAGATGTCCGAAATGCTGAAGAAGTGCAGTTATCTATTCATAATCTGCCGGAAGAATGGAAAAATATTGATGTCCTGATCAACAATGCAGGACTCAGTCAGGGGTTGGATCCGATCCAGAATGGAGATATAGGTGATTGGGACCGGATGATCGATACAAATATAAAAGGATTGCTCTATGTGACACGTACAGTCGTACCTTTCATGGAATCCCGTAAAAAAGGCCATATTGTCAATCTAGGTTCTATTGCAGGCAAAGAGGTCTATCCAAATGGAAATGTATATTGTGCAACCAAGCATGCAGTAGATGCCCTAAATAAAGCTATGCGAATAGATTTGTTAGCTAAAGGCATTAAAGTGACCGGAATAAATCCTGGAATGGTAGAGACAGAATTCTCCGAAGTAAGATTTCACGGAGATACAGATCGGGCTGCTGCTGTCTACAAAGATATCACCCCGCTTTCCGGAAAAGATATAGCAGAAACCATCGCTTTTGTACTTTCACGCCCGGCACATGTCAATATCAATGATCTGCTGATCATGCCTGCCGCACAGGCAACAGGTACTATCGTACACAGAGGAGAAGAATAAATACAAACATTAAATATAAATAATATGGCATTAGAAGAAAAAATAAATCAGGATATCAAAGCTGCTATGATTGCGAAAGACAATGCAAAACTTCGTGGACTTAGAGCAATAAAAGCTGCTATTCTACTCGCCAAAACTGAAAAAGGCGGTAGTGAGGAATTATCTGAAGACACAGAAATCAAAGTGCTTCAGAAACTCGTAAAACAGCGCAAAGAGTCAGCAGAAATATATAAAACACAAAATCGTGAAGATCTTTATCAGATAGAAGTAGAAGAACAAAACGTCATCGAAGAATATCTGCCGAAACAACTGGATCGCACTGAAGTAGAATCCATCATCAAACAAATCATTCAGGAAACCGGAGCTTCATCTGTCAAAGATATGGGCAAAGTAATGGGTGCAGCCAATCAGAAGCTTGCAGGTCAGGCAGACGGAAGAACCATTTCCGAAGTTGTAAAAAGTTTACTTTCCTAATATGCTAAAATAGTTCAGATATGACACCAGTCTGGTTTTATAAAACATTTGATGCGCTGTCCGTTAATCAGCTCTATCAGATACTAAAGCTTCGCAATGAAGTTTTTGTCGTTGAGCAAAACTGCCCGTATCTGGATTGTGATAACAAAGATCAAAAATGTGATCACCTGTGGGCTATGATCAACAATGATATCGCAGCCTACGCCAGAATAGTACCTGCAGGCGTGTCTTTTAAAGAAGTATCCATCGGCAGAGTATTGTCTAATCCGGCATACAGGAAACAGAAAATTGGCAGAGAGCTGATGCGAAGAGCAGTAGATACGATCATGGATCAATACGGAGCAGTAGATATACGTATAGGTGCGCAGCTTTATCTTAAAGCATTCTATGAGAGCTTCGGTTTTAAGCAAGCATCAGAAGAGTACCTGGAAGATGGTATTCCCCACATCGATATGTTACGGAAACCCCAATAAAAAAGAAAAGCGCTTTAAACAAGCGCTTTTCTTTTTTATTTCTTTTTCTTAGGATTTCCATATTCACTATCTCTTTCAAAAGTGGACATGTGCCTCTCTTTCTTAACCGGATAGATATCATCAAGTGTGACCAGAATTCCTGTCTCTTCCACCTCACCGAATTCATCATTACGGGCTGTGCCAAATGATTTCATCGTTGGCGATAAATTCATGTATGTGTTGATGAGAGGAGGAATATTTTCGCCCATGCCTCTCACTTTAGAGTTTAGCAATTTATATCCTTCCTTGTAATCCAGTCCGTCGAACATACCCTCATACTGACTCATATCTGTTTTATAACCGACAGCACGAATAGGTGTCACCAACTTATCCGGATCCGGAAAATAATGCTCCATAAAATAGAGCAACAAATCTCTTGCTTCCACATTATAATGCGGATACATAGTGACCTTCCCAAATAAATACTTGATTTCCGGGTTCAGCATTACCAAAGCGCCAAGTCCGTCCCATAGATTATCCAATGAAAAGATACCTTTCCGATTATCAATTGCAGGTTGAAAACGCGGTTGCACAAAAGACCGCCCTAGTTCTATTGTATACGGAAGATACTCCGAAATAAATTTTTCCGAAAAATTAAAATAATGAGCCGTTGAAAGATTGATCACGCCATCCTTCCAACTTGCCTCTGAACATTTAATAAGACGATATCCGGCGATGATTTCTTCTTCCTCCGGATTCCAGGCGATCAATTGATCATAACAATCTTCGCTTGTATCATTTTCGTCAATATCAATAGATAAGCCCGTACCTCCGCCCGCTGCTCTGAACGTTACTTCACGTAATCGTCCAATTTCACGCATTACATTCGGCGCATTATGATGATTGATTACATAGACTTCATTATTTCCATTGTTGGTAAAGCGTACAAAAGCCTCCTTTGTAAGTTCAGCCTTTATCAATTCTTTGTCAACAGGAGCAATAATTTCTTGCATAGATTATTTTTTTACCTCAGCCATGTTATAGACCAACTGTTTCACTTCTTCTGCCCACACTTTCTCACTTTTTGATGTATCAAAATGCGTGTAGGGAATTCTTTTTCCGATCTTGATAGTTACACGGTGATTACGTTGGGCAAACATTTCATCCGGAAGATACAACATCTCCAGATTTACTTTCAAACCCAATTTCTGTCTGAGTTGAGCAAAATTATAAAAAAAGTTGGAATTCTTCCCCTCAATATACACAGGAATAATATCCTTTTTATATTTTTTTGCTTTGTTTATAAAACTCTTTTTCCATTCCAGGTCCATGATTTTTCCATTTTGCTTTCTGGAAACCAGCCCGGCAGGAAACACAAGCAAAGCATCTTCGCCTCCATAGGCCCTTTCGATCATCTCTATCCCGTTTTTACCCTGCGTACCCAATTTATTAACCGGAATAAAAAGTGGCTGTAAATTTTTAATATTCAAAAGGATGTCATTAACCAAAAATTTGACATCTCTACGATATCTTCCTACGGCATGCATGAAAGCTACACCGTCCAGTCCGCCCAAAGGGTGATTAGAAGCAAAGATCACACTATCCTCTAACGGAATATGCTCCTCCCCTTCCAATACGACTTCTACACCAAGTTCTTTCAGCAAATCATCTACAAAATCCAATCCGTACCGATCCTCAAATTTATTCATGATATAATTGATCTCATCTTCATGAATCACCCTTTCCAGATAACTGATAAACGGAGATGGAATCCATTTTGCCAGTTTAGGACTCTTTTTACGAATTACTTCTCTTACTTCAATAAACTTCTTTTGTTCTTCCTGCTGCATATAGTTGCTATAGTCGATACGCTAATGAAATGTAAAAATAGTGAAAATCCAACGCTCTTTTGTATCGTCACATAAATTTTAAATACCATATAAATACTCTTCTTACTATTTGCATATATTCACATATTGCTTAACTTCGTACAAATACCACGGTAAGATTAAACGTTTTCCTTTTTTGAGTGTTTAATATTGAAAAGCAACACGGCATATGTACATCGGTGAAATACTATCTCAAAAATTCTGTGAAGTCAGTCCTTCAGACACTGTTCAGAAGGGTTTAGACAAGGTAGGTGAATTTCACCTGTCTCATCTTCCCGTTGTTTCAAATAAAGAATACATCGGAATGATTAGTGAAGATGAACTTCTGAATCATGAAGATGAAACGGATATTATCAAAAACCTCAAACTGAATCTTGCCCCTCTGTATCTATATGAATATCAGCATGTGTATGATGCAATGCTGTATCTGACAAATTATAAAACAGAGCTGCTACCTATTCTGAATAAAGACAATCGTTATGTAGGCGTAATTACAGCACAAGACGTACTGCAGGCCCTTAACAGTTTACAATCCAATAATGAAACCGGCGCGATAATCGTACTGGAAATAGGAGCTAAAGATAATGCTTTGTCGCATATCGCTCATATTATAGAGTCGGATAATGCCAGCATTCTGAGTACCGCAGTAAAAACATTACCGGATTCATCCAAACTTGAATTGACAATAAAAGTCAACAAAACGAATATTTCATCATTAGTGGCCACACTCTGGAGATTTGACTATGTTGTAAAAGCGACATTTAATGATGGTAATGATGAAAATGACATGCAACAGCGGTACGATCTGCTTATGAATTACCTCAATATTTAGTATTAGCGTACTTTTTTCTCATCTTTGAAAAAAATTACAAATAGCAATACGGAATTGCTACAGATATAGTAAGTATGAAAATAGCGATTTACGGAAGAGAATTTAACCTTTCGGTTCTGTCGTATGTACAACAATTGTTTGACTTTTTAAAGAAAAAGGAACTGGAAATATGCATTTATGCAGATTTCTACGATTTTTTAAAAAGTAAATTTTCCTGTCCGGATAATCTAAGCACATTTACCAGTCATGAAGATATTCCCAAAGATGTAGCGTTCATGCTGAGTCTTGGAGGAGACGGGACTATGCTTTCAGCGGTTTCTATTATAAAGGATTCAGGTCTTCCTGTTGCAGGTATTAATTTTGGACGTCTTGGTTTTTTAGCCACCATCAACAAAACCGATATCGAAAAAGCACTTGTTCAGATTCTCAATAATGCCTACACGTTGCAAAAACGTGCATTGCTGACCGTAGAGTCAGATGAAGAAAAACTTTTTGAAGGAAAAAACTTCGCATTAAATGATATTACCGTTTTTCGATATGATAGTTCAGCCATGATCACGGTCAATGCCCATATCAACGGTGAACTACTGAATTCCTACTGGGCAGACGGACTAATTATTGCTACCCCTACGGGTTCTACAGCATATTCGCTAAGCTGTGGTGGTCCGATTATTATGCCCGGAAGTGGCAATTTTGTCGTTACTCCTATATCACCCCATAACCTGAATGTAAGACCGATCGTTATTTCTTCAGATTTTGAGCTGGATCTGGAAATTGAAAGCCGTACCGGAAAATACATCTTAAGCTGTGACTCACAGAGTGTCACCCTTTCTACTACTACAAAACTGAAAATAAAAAAGGCTCCATTCTTTATTAACCTTATCCGGTTAGATAAAGAAGGCTATTTCAGCACCTTAAGAGAAAAGTTGCTGTGGGGAATAGATGTGCGGAATTATTAGGAGTTTAACAGGTATTGCCTTTTGTTTTAATGTATTTTAACAACTTTTTATACAATGCTATTGATTGAAATACATTATCTTTACCGCAAAAAAACTATTTTGCAAAGACTTTTCTATAGCTTATTAGTCCTAATTTGTTTTTTCCCAATTTGTAACCTTTCTGCCCAGCAATGGGAATTAGGTGCCAATCTGGGAACAACAGGATATATGGGGGATATCAACCCCGGCAATCCGCTGTATTTCAGAAGTCTCGGAGGCGGTCTGACCGGCAAATACAACTTTAATCCCACCTGGGGAGTAAAAGGAGGCATCAACTATCTGCATCTGTTCGGATCAGATGCCAATAGCAGTAACGAACGTCAAATTCAGCGGAATCTCGCTTTTCAAAATAAAGTAGTAGAAATTTCGGCAATTGGCGAGTTCAATTTCTTCAGATTTGTTCCCGGCAAAAATAAACTGGCATACACCCCCTATATATTTGCAGGAGTAGCAGCCATCTATCACAACCCGTATGTCAAATTCAGCACAGGAGAAAAATATGATCTCCGCGATCTGCAATTGGAATATGATGCGGCTAATAATCCCGGAAAATACAGTAAATTTGCAATTGCAATACCATTTGGAGCAGGATTTAAATACAATATCAAAGGCCCGTGGAGTGTAGGAGCAGAATTAAATTATCGGGTAGTATTGTCAGATAATATTGATAACGTAAACAGAAACTATGCGACCAGTATGAAAGAAGGGATCGAACAACAGATAGATCCGCTTGTCTGGGAAAGTCTCGCAGACAGATCCGGTAACTGGGAAGCAAATAAAGGGAAACTTCGCGGAGATGGTCGTCCGCATGACGCATATATGACTTTTGGTTTGACGGTAACCTATACCTTTATCAGCCAAAAATGTTACTGGTGGTAAGCCAGCACAATTCAATAAAAACATGAATATCAAAGATAAAATTGACCGTAATAATTTGCCTAAGCATGTTGCCATCATTATGGATGGCAATGGAAGATGGGCTAAAGGATTAGGTAAATTAAGAATATTCGGACACCAGAACGGAGTGTCCGCAGTTCGGGAAGCTATGGAGGGAGCTGTAGAATTAGGTATCCCCTACCTCACATTGTATGCTTTTTCTACTGAAAACTGGAACCGGCCAAAATTAGAAGTACTTGCTCTGATGGAATTACTGGTCACTACCCTAAGTAAAGAAATCAAAACATTTCAGGATAACGGAATACGTCTCAATACGATAGGCGATATTGACAAACTACCTAAAAACTGTCGTGCGAAGCTCATAGAATCCATGGAATTAACAGCACAGAATAACACTTGTGTGCTTACACTCGCTTTGAGCTACAGTTCACAAAAAGAGATCGTCGATGCTACAAAGGAAATCTGCAAACAGGTGATGCAAGGTAACCTTGATATTGATGCTATTGATGAAAAGATTTTTGCGAATCATTTATATACCAAAAATATGCCTGACCCGGATCTGTTGATCAGAACAAGCGGTGAGCAACGTATCAGCAACTACCTGCTTTGGCAAATTGCTTATTCTGAATTGAGTTTTCTTCCAAAAATGTGGCCAGAATTTACCAGAGAAGATCTTTATGAATGTGTTTATAACTATCAGCAACGGGAAAGACGATTCGGAAAAACAAGTGAACAATTATAATCTTAATTCTTAACTTTGCACGCAAAATACCATTGTTAGATAATAATTTAGCAATATTTTCTTTTAACAAAATTTAACAACAGATTGGTGTACTTTAGCATCGATAAAAATTCATAGATGAAGCGTATAGTATTTTTAATAACTTTTATTTCTTCGGTTTATTCCTATTCTGCCCAAGCGCAAATCACCGGCAATAAACCAATTAATTTAAGTAACCCTGATGAAATTAGTTATTTGACTCCCAGAGATTATGTAATTGGCGGTGTTACAATCACAGGTACACAATACCTGGACAATGATGTATTAATCACCATTTCCAAACTGGTTGTTGGTCAGCATATCGAAGTACCAAGTGATGCTACAGCCAATGTAATTAAAAATTTAATGGCTCAGGGTCTGTTTGATGATGTACAGCTATATGCAGATCGCGTAGACGGAGACAACATCTTCTTTAACATCAGAGTGCAGGAACGTCCGCGTCTGACCCGCATTGACATCAATGGTCTGAGCAAAAGCCAGACAGAAGAAGTTCGGAAACGTCTCAATAGCAACACAGGTAAAATCGTAAATGAGAACCTGATCAATACAACTCGTTTTACCATACAACGCTTCCTGAGAGAAAAAGCCTATTTATATCCTGATATCACGACAAAAACGCTTAAAGATACTGCACAGGTAAACAATGAGATCCTTGTGGTAGACGTACAGCGCAACAAAAAGGTGAAAGTCCGTAAGATTACTTTTACGGGTAATAAAGAGTTTTCACAACGTGCATTGAGAAAGGCGCTGAAAGGGGTAAAACAAAGAGAATGGTACCGGATCTTCGGACCAGGTAAATTCAAAGATGAAAAATACAAGGAAGCTAAAGAAAAATTAGTAGCCAAATTACATGACAAGGGATATCGTGACGCAGAAATCATCAGTGATTCGGTAAAAAAATTCGATGCCAATGAAGTAACCATTGACATGGAAATCTACGAAGGTCCGAAATACTATGTAGGTAATATCAGCTGGTCAGGTAATTCTAAATATTCAGACTCTGTATTGAATATAATCCTTGGTATTGAAAAGGGAGATGTATTCAGTGAAGAAAAATTGGTCACTAAACTTTCAGGTCCCACCCGTAACAGTGATGACATTTCTTCCTTATATATGAATGACGGATACCTGACATTCTCAGTAGATCCAGTTCAGACCAGAGTATATAACGATACCATTGATTTGGAGATCCGTATGTACGAAGGAGCTCAGTACACGATCAATAATGTAATCGTTAAAGGAAATGATGTAACAAATGACAAAGTTGTATTACGTTCAATATATACTAAGCCGGGTCAGAAATTCTCGAAAGATCTGATTATGCGAAGTGTACGTGAAATTGCACAGCTTGGTAACTTTGATGAACAGAAAACAAACCCTGTACCAACTAATCTTAACCATGCTGAAGGTACAGTAGATGTGCTTTACAATGTAGCAGAAAAACCTTCCGATCAGGTAGAGCTATCAGGTGGTTACGGAGCTGGACAGATCATTGGTACCTTAGGTTTGACCTTTAATAACTTTTCTACCAGCAATTTCTTTGACAAAAGTTCATGGAAACCATTGCCTCGTGGGGACGGACAAAAGCTAAGCCTCCGTGGACAAACGTCAGGTAAACGCTACCAGTCCTATAGTTTCTCATTCTCAGATCCATGGTTAGGTGGTAAAAAGCCTATTTATTTTGGATTAAGTGCCTATACATCTAACTCTTCATATGGTGGATTCAACTACTATACAGGAGAGCAAATGGTAAGAGATTCCGAATTACAACGTATCTGGATGACAGGGGTAACGGCAACATTAGGTAAGCGTCTGGAATGGCCTGATAACTACTTCCAGATCAACACTTCATTGTCTTTCCAACGTTACAAATTACAGAATTACGGTAATTACTTCCTGTTCTCAAACGGTACAGCGTACAATATGAACATCACGCAGGAAATCAGTCGTAATTCAGTGGATGCCCCTATTTATCCGACTTCAGGTTCAAACATCAAATTCTCTGTTCAGTTGACGCCTCCATACTCTGCATGGAACAACATCAATTACAAAACAGCTCCTCAGGAAGAGAAATACAAATGGACAGAATATCACAAATGGAAATTTGATTCACAGTGGTATATCAAAATTGCGGGTAAACTGGTCCTGAAAACTCAGGCTCAATTCGGATTCTTAGGAAATTACACCAACAAAACAGAGACTTCTACTTTCGAACGTTTCAAGCTTGGGGGTGACGGTATGCAAGGATTTGACTTTCTTCAGGGTTCTGAGATTATTGCACTCAGAGGATATGCCAATGGTGTAATCATTCCGGAGAGTACACCTAACAACTTCCAGCAGATTGCCATCAACTCCGGTAGCCCTATCTATACAAAATACCAGATCGAGCTGAGACATCCTGTAATGTTAAATGATCAGGCTACAGTATTCGTAATGGCATTTGCAGAGGCAGGTAACACATGGAACAAATTCAGTGAATTCAATCCATTCAAAGTAAGACGTACTGCCGGTGTGGGTGCACGTATCTTCTTACCTATCTTTGGTATGCTGGGTATTGACTACGGTCATGCATTTGATCCGATCCCGGGATTACCTGAAAGTTCATGGAAACAAAACTTCACGTTTAGTATCATGCAAAATATGGGAGGATTTTAATTCCATTAAACTTTTTGGAATAAATATTGTCCATAACAACAAAGAGAAATGTTTAACGATTTATCTAGATAAAAATGAAAAAAATAATAGCTATTATCGCCTTTTTAACGTTGGCTACGACTGCTACATTTGCTCAACGTTTCGCATATGTGGATTCGGAATATATTCTAAAACATATTCCTGAATATGTTTCCGCACAAAAACAATTGGATGACCTTTCTGTACAATGGCAGGAACAGGTAGACGCCAAATACGGTGAAATCGAAAAATTGTATAAAGCTTATCAAAACGATCAGGTATTACTTAACGAGGACATGCGTCGCCGTAGAGAAGATGAAATCGTTAAGAAAGAAAAAGAAGCTAAAGAATTTCAGCGTCAGAAATTCGGATATGAAGGTGAGCTTTATCAGCAACGTATCCGTCTGATCAAACCTATTCAGGATCGGGTAGCAAAAGCTATTCAGGATCTTGCCAGTAATCAAGGCTTAGACATCGTATTGGATAAAGGAAATGAAGTGACATTCCTGTATGCAAATCCAAAACTGGATAAAAGTAATGAAGTCATTACTAAATTAGGATTTAAACCAGACGCAGCGCTTGTAAAATAAGTTTTTTTTATTATCATTGCGACGTGCAATTAAAAGGTATCATAGTTTTAAAAAAATAAACAATTATCTTATTCCCACAATTGGATAAGACCAAAGATTAAAATCAAAAGAATGAAAAATTTAGTAAAAAGTGCAGCATTGGCAGCGGGATTGCTTTTCTCAACTCAATTGGTAAATGCTCAACAAAAAATCGGACATATCAACTTTGGAGATATTATCTCCGGTACTACAGAATTCAAAGCTGCTCAGGATCAACTTAAAACATTGAATGACAGCAAAACTAAAGAATTGCAAGGTATGTATGCGGAATACCAAAAGAAACAAACTGATGCAAACGAAAAAATGCGCAACCGCAGCGAAGCTAACAAAGAAACTGTTGATGCGGAATTGAATACGTTAGGTACACAACTTCGTGATATCGAAACACGTATCAATGAAGTACAACGTTTAGCACAGGAAGAAGTTGGTAAAAAACAAGAAGAATTGTACCAGCCGATCGAAAGAAAAGTAATGACTGCAGTTAACGATATCGCTAAAGCAAAAGGTTATGCTTATGTATTTGATATCTCAAGCACTAATATTCCTTACTTTGCAGGTGGTGATGATTTGACTACTGAGGTAAAATCTAAGTTAGGAATCTCTACTACTGCAGCTCCTGCAGCAGCAACAACACCGGCAAAAAAATAAGACGGAAAACCTTATAATAAAAAGACAGCTCATAAATATGAGCTGTCTTTTTTGTTTAGAACTATTGTCAATTACCAACCTACCCTTCTCAGCGCCATCCCCCCTACTTAAATACTCATCCTAGTGCTTATTTAATTGTTGCAAAGAGAGAGAGAAAACAACAATTTAATCAGATCAGTATAAGTAAGGAAGCTGTGCTGAACATTTGTGCCTGGAGACTGTAAAACTCACTCACGATGATAAAAAAAGCAGCCCAGGACTTAATTTTTTAAGACTTTTCGATCATACTATATACTTCCTGCATATAAAATGATTCTGTCAGAGCCTCTACAAAGTCATCCCATTCCTCTTTTCTGAAATTGAAAACAATCTCCGGACATGGTGTATTCAATAATAGTCTGAATTCACCATCAGGAAAACTCACAAAACAATGATCGTTACCCTGACTTAATGTCGTTTCTACAAAAGTCTCAAACTGACGTCTTGTAAAAGTCAATACAAATGAAGATTGCCAAATGTAAAAGGTTTGACACTTATTGCACAGACTTACATGCGTAGTTCCTTTTTCACTCAATAAAATGGATTGACACATATGCTTAAATATCTTTTGTCTCTACTATATTAAGTCTTCCTAAACAGTATCTCCTAACGATAGGAATCTTTATGATACTTTGTTATATTTATTTAGACTCATTAAAAATAATATTCAAAACTAAAGATTCAAATCCATATCTCAAAACTATTTCTCATATATTCTTGTTTTTATTTTTCAATGTTTACAAATCATACATGCAGTTGGCTTTTATTTTTAACCATTATAAATTAAATATTATGCAAGCATAGTATTTAATTTATTTTATATTTGTGTTACACCTGATTTTGAACAGTTATGATCAGTCAAATCATTTTTAGTATTCTTTTTATTGCGGCCATAGTTTTTTTCACGGGCAATGCCCGTAAGATATGGCGCAATATACGTTTGGGAAAAAATGTAGATCGCTTCGACCGCCCGGGTGAACGGTTGAAAACCATGTTACTGGTTGCTTTTGGACAACAGAAAATGTTCAAAAAACCTCTTCCTGCCCTGCTCCATCTCTTTGTATATGCAGGTTTCTGTATTATCAATATTGAGATGATAGAAATTATAATCGATGGTATCTTCGGTACACATCGTGTACTTTCTTTTATGGGCGGTTTTTATAATTTCCTGATCTATGCTTTCGAATTATTAGCATTTAGTGTATTAGCAGCCTGTGTTATCTTTTTTATCCGCAGAAATGTATTAAAGATAAAGCGCCTGCAACAAAAGGAACTGAATAACTGGCCAAAGACAGATGCTAATCTGATTCTTATTACAGAGATACTGCTGATGGCAGCCTTTCTTTTTATGAATGCAGCAGACCACAAGCTTCAGCTGGCAGGTGTGAGTCACTATCATCAGGCGGGTTTGTTTCCGGTTAGTTCCTGGTTAATGGGTATTCTACCGGATAGTCCCTCTGCTTTGATAGCCATTGAAAGAAGCTGCTGGTGGTTTCATATCATAGGTGTATTACTATTTCTGAATTATTTGCCTGTATCAAAGCATCTGCATATCATACTGGCTTTCCCCAATACGTATTTCAGCAAGCTGGAGCCTAAAGGCAAGTTCGAAAATATGGTTTCGGTAACCAACGAAGTCAAAGCTATGCTTGATCCCTCCTTTACTCCTCCGGTTACTGATGGAATTTCCAGATTCGGAGTCAAAGATGTACAGGATCTCACATGGAAGAATCTCCTGGACGCATACACCTGTACGGAGTGCGGACGCTGTACATCAGCATGTCCGGCAAACATGACGGGTAAACTCCTTTCTCCACGCAAAATTATGATGGATACAAGAGACCGTTTGGAAGAAGTGGGTAAGAATATAGACAAGAATGGTAGCGTTGCAGAGGACAACAAGTCTCTTTTGGACACCTATATAAGCAGAGAAGAAATATGGGCTTGCACAAGCTGTAATGCTTGTGTAGAACAATGCCCGGTAAACATTAATCCATTAGAAATCATTATGGGCCTAAGACAGTATGCTGTCATGGAAGAATCCCAGGCTCCTTCCAGCATCAATGTCATGTTCGGTAATCTGGAAAACAATGGTGCTCCCTGGAAATATGCACAGGCTGACAGAGCAAACTGGGCGAATCAATAAATCATTCAACAACTATGGAAGAGCAATTACACATACCTACTGTAGCCGAATTGGCCGGAAAAGGCGAAGCTCCCGAAATATTATTTTGGGTAGGCTGTGCAGGAAGTTTTGATGAACGTGCGCAACGTATCACCAGAGATATATGTAAGATTCTGCATCATGTGGGACTCAAATATGCCATTCTGGGGACTGAAGAAAGTTGCACAGGAGATCCTGCAAAGCGTGCCGGAAATGAATTCCTGTTTCAGATGCAGGCAATGACTAATATTCAGGTACTCGACGCTTATGAAATAAAAAAAATCGTAACAGCCTGTCCACACTGTTTCAATACCCTTAAAAATGAATATCCGCAATTGGGAGGTAACTACGAAGTTATACACCATACCCAGCTGATTCAGTCTCTGATAGACGAAGGAAAATTAAAGCCAAGCGACGGACATGAGTTTAAGGGAAAGAAAATCACTTATCACGATCCGTGTTATCTGGGTAGAGCGAATGAAGTATACGAAGCTCCACGCAAGGTTCTTGAAGTACTGGACAGCCAGCTTGTAGAGCTTAAAAGATGCCGCAGCAATGGTCTTTGCTGTGGTGCAGGTGGAGCTCAGATGTTTAAAGAACCCGAACCGGGAAATAAAGACATTAATATTGAAAGAATAGAAGATGTTATAGCTTCAGAAGCACAGATAGTAGCGGCTGCCTGCCCATTCTGTATGACCATGCTTCGCGATGGTGTCAAAATAAAAGACAAAGAAGCGGAAATCCAGGTTCTGGATATCGCAGAAATCACGGTAAAAGCAAATAAACTATAAAACAAAGGCAGTTCGAAAGAGCTGCCTCTTTTATACAGGCTATTTTCTCAAACAATTACTTACTTACACGGATCCTCAATTCCTTTAATTCTTTGTGGCGGAAATAAGAATAAAAATAGGTCTTCTGGATTCATCCTTCATCTCAGGAAATTCTTCTAGTAGGACTTCTGAAGGCTTGGGTTCTGCTATTCGGTTAATCGTAAATCCAGCTGCTATGACTCCATTTAACAAGGTCTCCATTGTTCGGTGATACTTGATAACCTCATGCCCAAGAAACATTGCATTTCTTCTACCTTCCTGCTGGTAATGATCAACAGGCCAGTGCAAGCGTATACCTAGCTCATTCGTATACCAATCCTGCTCCGCTCGGGCTGTAAATATCGGATGTTCCATAGAAAAGATAAAACTCCCGCCTTTTTTCAAAAAATGATTCACTTTCTGCATAACAGTCTCCAGGTCTTTTATATAATGAAGAGCTAATGAACTTATTACTATATCAAATTCTTCCGGTGCAAAATCAATATCTTCAATGGCCATCTGCCGGTAATCAATATCGAGTCCCGCAGAATTCTCCTTTGCCTTAAGGATCATCTTTGAAGAGAGATCCACTCCAATTACATTTCTTGCTCCCTTTTGACTGGCATATATACAATGCCAGCCATATCCACAGCCCAGATCAAGCACATCTTTATTCGTAAAATCAGGAAACATTGTTTTTAAAACATGCCATTCTCCGGCGGCTTGCAACCCCTCTTTAGAACGAGGCATTTTTCCATACTCATCAAAGAATCCGTTATCATCATAAATATTCTGTTTCATAATATCCTTTTGTTTTTTGACATGTCTAAATAACAAAATATTGCAGATTAATCTTTCTAAAAAACTGCTTAAATTCATTAAATTAGAATATGAATTTGGAGTAAATTAGGTGCAGAAAATGAAAAATAAAGAGATAATATTTTTATTTCCGCTACAATACTCAACAAAGCTCTAAATCAGATTAAAAGATATTATAACTATTATGAAGGAACTTTATGCATCTTGCTTAACATATACCAACAATCTAAATGCAAGAATAGGAGGCAAACCTCCTGAAATAATCGAAAACAATATTCCTGATGATTATAAATTCTATGCTGTTATCCATCACCCGGAAAAACCAGATAAAATGCTTTCTATACTTATACATAGTAATTTTGATGTGCTTTTAGAAAACAATATTTATCCCAATATAGCTATACAGGTAATAGAACATGAGTACTCGGAAATGGGAGACAGAACAGATAAGGCTATTTCCTCACTTGGAATTCATTCCATAAGTAAGTACTCCACAGTAAACGAAAGTGATTTTTTATTTCTAAAAGCTGGAGGAGAGCCTCGTCTTATTCAACCCAAAAGTTATTATTATGAACAGTTGGAAAAGGATAATTATTCCTTCTTTTTACAGATAGAAGAAGAAGGATATGCTGAAGAATCTGACTATGTTTTTATGTATGGAGGACTGTATCTGTATAAAAACAATATATCCGAAGAAGTAATAGCCGGTTTCTGGCAATATTCTTAAATAAGATTTTGTTACATATTGCCGAAATAAACTATTACGTACTATTTTCTCATTTAATTGTTACGGTTTATTTAATATCAAAATAACATACGCCCTTATTTAATCCCACTTTTGCTATTATGGTATAAGTTCCCGATTCTGCATAGGTTGACTCGTCGTATTGCCATCTGTCGTTTAAATAAATCACATCTCCAAAATCTCATCTGATTGACTTGTCAATAGTATGATCACAGCATTGGTAACATTAAAGTTGATCTGAAAAAGATTCGCAGTAGTTTCATGGCGAACATCAACTAAAATAGATTGACCAAAACAATCTCCAATTGCGTCTTCTTCTTCTTCATCACTTCATGACGATGCTATTAGACTAAAAAGCAGAAGTATTTTTAAGCCTTTCATAAAATTGTTATTAACATGTATTCCAACTAATAACAGACAAATATAAACTCGTAAAGCACTTAGAAGTTTACGTATATATCCGTTTGGATGGAAACGGACACTCTTGACCAATATCATTGCAAATTTACAAAAAAGAAAAAGCATATGATCAAACTGAATATCTTCATTATCGCTATACTCACGATGCTGATCTGTTCCAATGTAAATGCGCAGCTTGGGAGTACTTCAAATTATAATCTCGGCATAGACCAACTCTGCAGACGATTGGATACCATAATACAAAAAAAACATATCCCTGGCCTTATGGTCGCTATTGTAAAAAAAGATAGTATTTTATTTTCAGGCGGATTTGGATACGCAGACCTTGAACAACAACTTCCTGTAGATCAACACACTCAGTTTCATTTAGCATCAATTACAAAATTTTTTGTAGCTATGGGCATACAGCAAATGGTCGCTAGCGGAAAGCTCAAACTCAACGACCGGATTCGAGATATAGCTCCGGAAATTCCTTTTTCCAATCGTTGGGAAGCCACAGACCCTGTCAGATTGGTGCACTTACTGGAACATACTGCTGGTTTTGAGGATGTACAGCTTAACAGTATGATAAATGTAAGTAAAAAAGACCTTCATGGTATAGACGCAATCAAGGCCGTCAGTAATTCACTTACAGTTCGCTGGAAGCCGGGAACTATGATGTCTTATTCTAATCCTGGCTATAATGTACTGGGTTATATTATTGAAAAAGTCTCAGGCATGCCTTGGGAAAGATATTTAACACAAAGTCTTTTTATACCGCTGCACATGCAAAACAGCCTATTTGACCGTCAAGGTATTCCCCTGCCTGAATTCGCCAAAGGGTATAACTATCAAAAGGGAAATTACAGGTCTATGCCCCTTTATAAGCTCAGCGGAAATGGAGCCAGCAGTGGACTTGTTTCAAACGCGGAAGATATGGCCAGATTTATGTATTATCTGCTTAATGGTCATCCGGACAACAGACTTCTGGATAATGTCAATCTAAATGAAATGGAAACTATCCACAGCACTCTAGCCAGCCATGCTGGACTGCAGACAGGTTATGCCTTAGGAAATGACCTTTTTCCAAATAACAAAAAAATAAGCTTCCGGGGGCATAATGGAAAAGGCGAAGGGTTCGTTTCCTGGATATTCTTTAACCGGGAAGCTGGTTTGGCATATGCCATCGCGGCCAACAGTGTAGTCAATATGTGGCCGGTTTCTGTGGAAATTGAAGACTATCTGACAGGAGACCTCTCTGCGCCCAAATTAGTTAACATGCCTATTGATAAACAAAAAACAGAGCCTTTATTGGGTTATTATCAGTTTATGAATCCGAAAAACGAACGTTGGGAATTCTATAGACGTATATTTAGCGGGATTGAATTACAGAGTGTAAGTAACGACAAGCTTATTGTCAAAAGGGATAACGGCCAAATAGACTCTCTTATTCATGTTGGTAATGCTATGTTTCGTTTAAAAGGAGATATTCTGCCATCCTTTATACTAGCCCTTGATTCCGAAGGTCATCCCTTTTTTCAGGGCTATGGCAACAGTTTCTATCGTAAAGTATCACACACTTCCATATTGGCACAAAAACTCCCAATCTACCTCGGATTAGCAGCAATTTTGATCTATGTGGTTTATAGCATGGTGGCCATATTTCTTACTCTATTTAAAAAGATGAAATTAATAGATCTTTGTATACCTCTGTTACCCATTGTCGGTACAGTCTGTTTTCTATTGGCTTACCGTATAATGGGTTTGACAGATGCCGGTCACAAAGAATTATTTGCCTCATTCAATGCAACCACCTTATCAATTTTCACGGGCATGCTCATTTTCGCTATTTTAATTGTCCTAAGCAGTTTTCTTCTCTATAAGCGTTGGTCAGGAATTGAGCGTTGGTGGTTGCGACTATTTTTAGCTTTCAATAATTTCTTCTTATGTTATCTCGTTGCACTACTAACTATAAATGGCTGGATTGGAGTGCCTATCTGGATGATGTAACTTCATCTGACAGATTATGCTTAAATTCACCATTCAAAAGGAATGTCACTGTTAATCATGATCCATATAACCTCTACATTTCATGCTTTCTCCGCCGGTGCACTTTTGCTCCTTGGCACCTTGATCATTTTGGGCGTTAACCGAACAAATGTTCATGCAGATCGCTGGTTGAGTACATTCTATTATCTGACAGCAGCCATGTTTACCCAGCTTTTTCTTGAAGGTTTTCGTGTTGACTATAAAATATTGCTACATCTACTTGAGCTTCCCCGCTGGACGATTCTTCCTTGCTTATATATGGCTATTCATTATATGGTCAGACCCTCCGCAGCAGTCAAACATTGGATCTTGCATTTTATTCCCTTTTTAGCTTTCCTTCTCCTATCAGTTATCTATCTTATGCCTGCATTTTTCAATGCAGACATAAATCCGCCACAATTACCACAGGGGTTGGTTTTTATTATTAAATATTTCTTCTTTGCGCAATGTATCTTTTATTGGATCGCCTGTTTCCGACTTCTAAATAGACATCATAAAAATATTCAGCAACTCTCTTCCTATTCCGAAAAGATTAATATGATCTGGCTAAAATATCTTTTAATAGCCGTATTATTTCTTATAATAGTGCGATTATTAGCTTTTATTCATTTAGCCTTTACCTTTACTTCTCCAATCCTATATTTCATTGGCACACTGGCCTTGGCATATGCAACCTTAACACAGCGGTCAATTTATACTGTAGAATCAGAAGAGAATCTAATGTTCGAAACCAGAAACAAAAAAGATAAAACCGAAGAAAGACTTACCCCGCAACAGGTCGAAGTATTAAAAAATAAATTGGTACAAAAAACAACAAATGAAAGACTGTATCTTGATCCCAGCCTGACACTATCAACTCTAGCCAATCAAATCGGCATCAACCCTCACGATCTTTCTTACATCATAAATAATGGATTAGAAAAAAATTTCTATCAGTTTATCAATGAACTCCGTACGGAAGAAGCAAAGAAGTTGCTCGTATCAGAAAAAGCCAAACAACTCGATATGTTTGGAATTGCAATACAAGCCGGCTTCAATTCAAGAACTACTTTTTACAGTAATTTCAAGAAAATAACCGGAGTTACACCTACAGAGTATATTAAAATCCATAACAGTAACAATTCCTCATAAATATTTTTAGGTTGAGTTTGTTCAACTGCATCCGTTCGAACATCTGATCTGTCAAAAAGATCTATTCTTGTATTATATCAACATAAAAAATTATGATACAGCGAATCAAATTACGCATTCAACCGATTTCGATCCACCAGATTACTAAGGTGACTTTGAGCCTTATTACAGGTCTATGGCTTTTAAATCCAAATTTCACTTACGCACAGGCTAAAGCAACTCGGGAATCCCCGCAGCAACAAATCCCTTTACAGGAATTTCAAGGTTACTATCAGTTGCCCAATAAAGTAGCCTTTATTTCTTTCGAACAGCAAGATGATACACTTTATGCAACTCAACTATGGGATCAAAAAAAATATCAGCTTATTCGCTCAGGTGAAAGTAACTTTTCGTCAAAGATAGAAGGGTATGCTATAGAGTTTTTAAAGGACAGTTTGGGTGATTTTAACCGAGCAAAGATTTTGAACAGGATTTTATGTCAGCGTGTATTATTTAATCCCACAAAAATTGCCACCCTCTCCTTATCCCAATTGAAACAATTTGCCGGAATATATCTGATGGCGAATGACAATAATTTAAAAATTAAAATTGAACCTTCTGCACAAGGGCTGCTTCTTACTCAATTATGGGATAATCGTATAGTATCCTTTTCTCCTCGTTCGGAATTTTTCTTTCTCAATGAAGATGGTACTTTTCCCTTGACATTTTCTTTTGCAAATGGGAAAGTAAAGCAACTGCAATGTTTCGAAAATGATCTTTGGTTAAAGGCGGATTAATTATTAATCAGATGAAAGATAATATAAGTGGAATTTTGACCTGTGGTCTCCTTATGCTGTTTTCAATTTCCCAGATATACGGACAACAAGTTGCAGACGAACAATTCAGTTATCCCATTACTGCCCCTCGTTACAGGGTAGGAAACGGTCCACTCGCATTATTTGACGAGGCACACCATAATTCCGTTACTCTGAAGGGAACGTATGCAGCTTTTTCAAATCTGTTAATTGCTGACGGATACAGACTCTTAAGCACTAAAGACAAAATTTCTTCTGACAGGTTAAGTGATGCAAAAATTTATATAAGTGTCAATGCTATGTTTGATCCTGAGAACTGGAATTTAAAACCACATTCGGCATTTTCAGAACAGGAGATAGAGATACTCAGGCAATGGGTTTATGCGGGGGGAAGTCTGTTTCTCGTGACCGATCATATGCCTTGTGGCGGGTCGGTACAGGCACTTGCTGCAACATTTGGTATTCAAGTAGTGAATGGTTTTGCCTTAAGGAAAGACGGTCGCCCAGAAATTTTTTCCAGAGACAGGAAGAGCCTCCTCTCCAATGAAATCACAAATACTTCTGGTGAAGAGATCGACAGCATTATGTGCTGGGGTGGAACAGGTTTTCTTGTACCATCCTCAGCACATGTTATATCTATGTTAAACGAGGAATATGATATTTATCTACCCGATGATGTTAATAAGATAAAAAGGTCTGTACCAGACAACATCCCTAGACTATCCGCTACGGGATTTGTAAATGGGGCATATCTACGATTCGGAAAAGGAAGAGTTGTTATATTTGGGGATGCAGCCCCCTTTTCTGCACAACTGCAAGGAATTAAAAGTGAAAAAAGAGGGATGAATCATCCTTCAGCGAAACAGAATGCACAGTTTCTGCTTAATATAGTTCACTGGCTGGATCAATAATTTTTTATCACTCTGTTTGAAAGCGAAAATAATATGATTGCTGGTCGCCAAAATTGAGACGGAGTATTTATAGGGACATTAGGTCTTGAATCAATTTAAAATAAAAGGAGACAACTAATACGAGTTGTCTCCTTAAGTGCCCAGGAGCAGATTCGAACTGCCACGCCCATTCAGGCGCCACCCCCTCAAGATGGTGCGTCTACCAATTTCGCCACCTGGGCATCTTGAGTTGCAAAAATAATCCTTTTTTCGGAACCTGCAACCTAAAAATCATCTTTTAGTAGGATGCTAATTGTTTTTTTTCAGATTTCTGCGGATCAGTGTCTGTATGATTCCATCTACCAAACCTACCCGAGGAGCTACAATAGTTTTTAAATGTCCGATCTTCATAATCGTGAGAAAAATATCTGCTGCCGGGATAATAACATCCGCCCGGTCTTGCTTCAATCCCAATACATTGATTCTGTCTTTGAGCGAATAAGAGGTAAGATGATTATAGATAGCTTTTAACTTAGAATAAGACATCGGTTTGTCTTCTTTAGCATTTGCCAGTCTGGAAAGTTTATTAATGTTTCCGCCTGTTCCAATACCATACACCTGCTTATACATCTGTGTATGTGTTTTCACCCAATCCTTCAGTTCATCCCATGTCTCTGGCTGATCCTGGTTATCCAGAATACGGATAGTTCCCAGATTGAATGATCGGGACGCTACGAGTCTGGAATTAGCAAATAAAGAAAGTTCCGTGCTGCCACCACCTACATCAATGTACAGATACACTTTATCCTTATCCATATCCTGCTCCAGATGACTGTTATAAATAATCTCAGCTTCCAGACTACCATCTATGATCTGAATATCGACACCGGCCTTTTTACATGCTTTCACGACTTCCTTTCCATTTCCGGCATCCCGCATTGCTGAAGTAGCACAGGCCATATAATCAGTCACTCTGTATACATCCATCAGATTTTTAAATGCTGTCATTGTACTGACCATATCCTTAAACTTTACATCAGAGATATGATGTTGGATAAAAGCATCATCGCCTAAGCGCAATGGTACACGCAATAAGGTATTTTTGATAAACGATATTTCTTCTTTGGTTTGGTCAATGTCGGCAATCAGTAACCTGACGGCATTGGAACCAATATCTATGGCTGCGTATCTCACAAAATTTCTATTTTATTTTTTAAATAATTATAAGTATCGACCTGAGAACGGTTCGTGGTATTTACCGGACTCCGTTTGTATCTGTTCTTCTGCTGTGCATCAATAATCCTTGCTTTGGTATTATCTGCCAGCTGGATTTTGATCAAATCATATACTTCGGCTATCAGGTGTTCATTTTCAATCGGGAAAGCGATCTCCACTCTCCTGTTCAGATTTCGTGTCATGAGATCGGCTGATGACATGTAAATCTCCCTGCTGTCTCCGTAATCAAAAATCCATACCCGTGCATGTTCCAGATAGCGGTCAACGATACTGGTTACATGAATATGCTCACTGAACCCTTCTTTACCCGGAATCAGACAACACATTCCGCGTATAATAAGATTGATCTTCACACCCGCATTGTTTGCCTGATAAAGGCGCTGAATAATATCTTCATCCGTAAGACTGTTCATCTTCAGAATCAGGGAGACTTTTACACCTTGCTGGCTTAATTTAATGAGACGATCTACTTTCGTATAGAAAATATTACGCATGGCCAGAGGGGCAGTGATAAGTGAGTTGTAATTGTCGTGATATACACTTTTCTTCAGTCCGGTGAACAAGCGTTTAAGATCGCGCGTAATAAGTTTGTTGGCTGTAAATAATCCGATATCACAATAGATTCTGGCTGTCTTTTCGTTAAAATTACCTGTAGACAGATAGGTATAAGCTACTCTTCTTTTACCTTCGCGTCTGAAGACCAGACATGATTTGGCATGAAGCTTAATATTGACATTGCCCAAAAACACATTCACTCCGGCCTCTTCCAGTTTCGTCAGCCAGTAGATATTTGCCTTCTCATCAAATCTCGCCTTTACTTCTAAAAATGCATTGACCCGCTTTCCGTTTTTGGCGGCTATGATAAGCGCATTCATAATATTAGAATTGTTAGCCACCCGGTACAGCGTGATATTAATCTCTTCTACCGTTGGATCAATAGCCGACTCACGTATGAAATGCAAAACATAATCATAAGATTGATAAGGCAGATGGATAAGATAATCTCTCTTCTTTATCGGTTTAAAAAGACTTTTGTTAATATCCAGTCCTGGTATAGGTAATGCTGCCACAGGTTCATATGCAAGATCTGAACGGTTTCCAATTGGAAAATTTATAAAATCGCTGAAGATCATATAACGATTCATCGGAATAAATCCATCATCGTCTACTTCCAGTTGATCATCCAGATAACTCAGTAATGAAGGGGGCATATTCGCATCATACTCCAGACGGATAACTTTGCCGGTCTGTCTGTCAATCAGACTCTTTTTTAATACTTCCAGAAATTTATCACTGCGATCTACGTCCAGATCAAGCTCTGAATCACGGGTGATCTGAAAACGGTAACCAGATATTTCATCAAATTCTACTGCGGTATAGATATCGTCCAAAAACATCATGATGATCTCATCCAGCAGGATAATCTCATGTTGTCCTGTACTATTAGGGACATGATGAAAACGGCTGATCACATTTTTAGGCATTTCTATAATAGAAATACGTTCCTGATCCTTATGGGATAGTTTTACTATAAAATGCAGACTTCTGCCATTGATATTGGGGAAGAACTGATCATTGACCCAGATCGGGATCAGATACTTCAGAATTTCTTCCTGAAAATAGGTATGCAGGTATTCGCGCTGATCATCCCGCAGATCGTCTGCCTCCAGAATATTGATATTCTCTTCTTCCAGACGTTTCATCAACACCTGATCAAAAAGATAATCAAACTTCTTGTCCAGTTTCAAAACACTATGCTGAATTTGTTTCAGCACTTTTTTAGGTTTAAATCCTATTTTTTTGTTCTTCAGCTCATTTTCTACCATACGGTGAAGAATAGCTACACGAACACTGTAAAACTCAGATAAGTTGGAGGAGTAGATAGCCAGAAAACGCAATCTTTCCAACAAAGGTACGGTATCGTCTGCGGCCTCCTGAAGCACACGTTCGTTAAATTGCAGCCAGCTAAGCTCGCGATTAAGGACAGGAAATTGGTCGCTCAAAATAATAAGATTTTTAGATCCTTAAATTTAATATTTTTCAGACCAATAATAAAGACTTGATGTTAATTATTCATTAAGAAATAATTAACACTTTCTTAATTTAAATCTATATTAATGTGATGGTGCCAATATCTCCAATTGCAATAAAATCTGATCTTCGGTTACAAAATATGGATCTCCATGCCGTAATGTCTGGTAGACAGCCTCGAATAATTTACGATAATCTCCACGATCAGCGGCTACGGATTCGTTCAGCATACCCCCTTTTTCATCTACCAATGTAAGTAAAGCCTCTTTTCCTTGCGGTTCAATTCCATATGCTTCATTATTTGGAGACATCCCTGCCAGAAGCTGCTGCTCCTGTACGTCGCTTCTGTCTTTTACAAAAGATCCCTTGAGAGCATGGAGAACAAAGCTTTTTTGCGGATTGGCGACCAAAAGGCTGACCGTAATAAATACGCTTAATCCTTTACCATAATTCAGGAGGAGACAGGCATAATCATCAACCTTAGATTTGGGGCGGTTGGTAGACAGAATTTTCGTTACTGATTTAGGCTTGCCAAACAGCGAAATTGTCTGATCTAATAAATGTGACCCCAGATCATACAATATACCACTTCCCGGACGTTTGGTTTCTTTAAATTTTTTGACTCCAATCTCAGTCTTATAGCGGTCAAACCGAAGATGCAGCTCCACGGGCTTACCCAGTTTCCCTGATTCAAGTGTCGCTTTCAGGGATTGAAAGTCTGAATCAAATCGCCTGTTATGATAAGGAAGTACATGGCGGTTCATTTTACGTCCCAAAGCGTACAGTTCCTTTGCTTCCCTGACAGTCGGAGAAAAAGGTTTTTCTACCAATACATGTTTACCTGCCAATAAAGCCATTTTGGCAAACTCAAAATGTGTATCGTTGGGCGTATTCACAATGACAAGTTCAATCTCTGCGTCTTCCAGCAATTCTTTCACACTGGAATAGCTTATGATTCCCGGATAATCCAGATGTGCCTGTTTGGTTTTACGCTCTACAATAGCTTTCAGCTGGAAGCTGTCACTACCTGCTATAAACGGCGCATGGAACACCCTTCCGGACATTCCATACGACAATATTCCTGTAACTACTTGCTTTACAGCCATACAGTATTCTTTAATTATTAATGGTGAGCATGCTCATCATGTTTTACTCCGGCAGCGTGATACACCTCTTCCAAAGCTTTTGCATGATCAGCAGCAAATTTTTGCAATTTCACGTTTGTGTTTCTGGAAACACGGTCGAATTGCTCTTTAATAAGGGTTTGCTCATGCTCCGCATGTGCAAGGAAAGCAGCATCCGAGTAGCTGGCAACTTTTGAAGTCACTGCAGTACTGTCTGTTCCGGCAGTTTGTTGAGCAGGTGCCTGAAATGCCTGTGCTCCTCTGATCGGGAAGTCAACATGCAATTCTGTAGCTACGCTATCCAAATGAGGAACTAATGATCCATAAACTTCTTTGATTTTAGCGGCTAAGGATTTCACTTTTGCATCAGATGAAACACTCGCTGCATAATCAGCATAAGCTAATTCATAAGGAATCTTCTCACCTACTGTCTGGAAAAAGCGATATGCATCACCATCCACTAACGAAGTGTGTGTATATTTCAACTGATTCTGCTCAGCTGTCTTATTACTACAGGAAGCAAATAATGTACTACCTCCGATAACTGCTACTACAAATAAAGTATTAAGTTTCATATTCTCTTTTGATTACGACCACAAAAATATAAATAATATGCTAAATTCCCTATTCTTCTGTGATTATGCTAAATTTCTTCCGGCGTTTACAACCCCGTATATTGTCCTCGCAATCAGTTTTGAATATACATCATATTTTGGATCTTCCGTTTCGAGCTGTTTCTGCTTTCTGATCGCATAGTGCTGAATAATTAACAGCGGCAGAATAATCTTTTCTCTGGCCAGAATGGATTCCCTTTCCACCGGATAATTTTCCATCAGAAATTTTGTATTACTCAATTTAAGTACATATTTCTTCGTAAGCTCATATTCAGCATGAAGCATTTTCCAGAAATCTCCATATTGCTCATCAAACTGCATGTACGATGTGATATCAAAATTGGACTTCGTCATGGACATCATACAGTTATCAATGATGGTATTAAACATACCTGAATGTTCATAAAGATTGCGAACATAAGACCAAAGGTTGTTTTCTTCCGCAAATTGCAAAGCAGATCCTACCCCGAAGAATCCCGGAATATTTTGTTTCAGCTGACTCCATGAAGTTACAAAACTAATTGCACGCAGATCTTCCAGCTTCAATTCTTTATCCGAATTCCGTTTAACAGGACGGCTACTGATATTGATGGTTGAAAGCACTTTAAGCGGACTCAGATTTTCCAGATAATTCAGGAATAATGGATCTTTACGTAAAGACATAAATTTCTCATAACTCACCTCGGCCATCTGATCGATTACGTTCTTTTGTTTGACGGTCAATGTATCCCCTTCATTTTGTCTTATTTCAGAGATAATACCAGCATGAAGCAATTGTTCGATATTATATTTAGCGGTATCAAGTGAACCGTATTGACTGCTGATCGTCTGTCCCTGAATGGTCAGTTGAATATGTTTGTTCTCAATTTCACGTCCCATAGAAGCATAGAAACGTTGTGTCTTACCACCGCCACGGGCAGGAGGTCCACCGCGACCATCAAAGAAGACCAGATCGACATCAAAATCTCTGGCAATGGCCGTCAGATCCATTTTGGCCTTATATATAGACCAGTTGGCCATCAGATATCCGCCGTCCTTTGTACTGTCTGAAAACCCAAGCATAATCGTCTGCTTGTTTCCTCTGGATTTAAGGTGTGCGACATATGCAGGATGTGTATATAAAGCTTTCATGACATCTCCGGCTCTTACCAGATCGTCTACAGTCTCGAAAAGCGGTACAAAATCTATAGTCAGCTCTTTCTTCTTCCATCCGGACCACAGAAAAAGCTGCATAAGCCCGAGAATATCAGAAGCCTGTTGACAGTTGCTGATAATAAAGCGCTGAGCCGCTCTTTCACTTCCGGCATTCTGAATACTTTTTAATAAAGGAATAACTTCCAAAGTGTCTTTTACCAGCAAAGCAGCATCTTCTCCTACTTCAAGATCAAGCTCGGAGAATGGAAAACCTTTTTGCTTAGCTGTTTCAGTCAGACCTTCAAAATCTTCCCCCAATCCTGTTTTTTTCTGATTCTTAGTAATCAGGTAGGTAATCGTATCTCTTAATATGCGACTATCCTGACGGATATCAAGTGTTGTAAAATAACACCCGAAGGTCATGACCTTACGAATAAGGTCTTCCACTACCTCTATAAATAAACTATTATGTTTCTCGATGAGGACTTTTTTAATAGCTTTCAGATTTGTAAGGATAAGATCCGTTTCATCCTTAGGGTTCTCCACAGGATTAAAACTGTTCTCATAGAATAGTTCCTGCAACGTATCCATATATTGCTCTACACCTCTGAAGGTAATGCGTCTCTTGATGACTCTGAAATCCCGATAATAGCATCTGAACAAAATGGTCCGGAGCATAGTCGCTACTTTACGTGTACTTTCGACAGTTACATTTGGATTTCCGTCACGGTCTCCACCCGGCCAAAACCCTAGCTCGATAAGTTGTTTGACATCTTCAGTAGGCATCTCAAGTTCATCATCTATAGTAGCCTGAATTTCGGAAGCTACTTTATAGAATACGTTTTCCAGATACCAGGCCAGACTTGCAGCCTCATCTACCGGAGTAGGTTTGAGCTTATTGATAAAAGGAGTTTTACCCAGTTGCTGAAGCAGCAAATGAATGTTACTGATATCATTGTCCTTAATAGCTTCGATAAGGTCATTAATAATAGAAAGTACAGCTCCCGGATAGAATTGGGTAGGATGAGCCGTAAGAACTAAACGCACAGAAAAGTCCTTCAGCTTGTTGACAATTTGCTTTCTAAGCTTACTGTTTGTTTCTGTCTGCCGGAAAAGAGGTTCCAAAAGACCGGCTTCATCTGCACGTCCTATAGATTGAAAAGAAGAATCCTCTACCGCATCGAATAAAACCACCTGCCGCTCTACATATTGTACTATTCTGAACAGAAGATCTACACGGTCCTCTTCCTGTACATATTGTTCATATTGACCAAAAAAACTATCTATAATCTCCTCCGGAGCAAGATGCTCTTCCACTCCTTTCTCACAATGTGTAGTAAAAAAAGGCAACAATGTACCCGTATGCTTTACGCGTTGAAACGGTAAAGTAAGGAATAAACTCTTGAAAAGTTCAAAACGGGTCAACACCTCGTTTTGAAAGGTAGCTTCTTTTTGACTTAATTTCATGGTTTTGAAATAACACGAGGTTGTGTGTTTTGTTTGTTTGATTTAGTTGATTTCAACCTCCGAAAATCAAATATATAAAATTAATACTCAAATATCCTTTATAATGTAAATTTTAAACACAAAACTTCAAAATTTTAAAAAATTACTAACAACATTATTCTGACTTTACTGTTATTATATTATTGAAAAACTAATAATGTATTATCATGAGCAAAAAACTATATACAGCGGAAGTAACCGCCACAGGTGGAAGAGATGGTGCTGTCCGTTCATCGGACGGAATAATTGATTTTGAAGTTCACAAACCCGAAGCTATGGGAGGAAAAGGAGGAGCAACAAATCCGGAGCAACTATTTGCCGCAGCATGGAGTTCCTGTTTCTTAGGAGCAATGGGAGCTGTGGGAGAAAAAGATCATGTGGATCTGAAAGATGCGACTGTGACAGTAAAGGCTTCCTTTAATGAAGAAGATAATTCATTTTTTCTGTCAGCTGAATTAGAAATACATGTGCCTTCGCTATCCATTGACGAGGCTCAGAAACTGGCAAATAAAGCCCATAAAGTCTGCCCCTATTCAAAAGCCACAAAAGGTAATATAGAAGTCAGCATAAAAGCTGTCTAACTCTTTACAAAAAAGACTGTTCAGCAGTCTTTTTTACTATCTTTTTCAACACTTATCCTAAATCTATCTGTATCTTTGCCTGGCATAGATTATGAAGAAAATAATTCAGGAAATTACAAACTTCTTTAACGGTCAATACTTTGCGGATGGCGTACGGATTACCATTGGCTGTATAGTGCCTATCTTTGTGTGCGCGGCATTAGGTGATTTCCGCACCGGGACACTTATTTCTTTAGGAGCTTTGCTTGTCGGATTGTCTGATACTCCCGGCGCTCCGGCTCACCGCCGATTCGGGATGTTCGCATGTCTGGGCATTACTGTCTTTACGTATATTGTCACTTACCTTTCTGCCGGATCGGTCATCCTCACCACTATCGTGATTGCTTCATTGTGCTTTCTCTATGCCATGCTTGCTGTATTCAATTCAAGAGCAGCCAACATTGGTTCTATGGGTATTTTGATGTTGCTTATCCATATTGACGTTTCCGAATCGTTTACAGACTTCGCCTTTCACCTTCTTTATTTTATAACAGGTGCGGTATGGTATATCATCATCAGCCTCTCCCTGACACAGGTAAGACCATACAGACTGGCTCAGCAGGAACTTTCAGAAACGATTCGCAAAGTAGCGGACTACATCCGTATTAAAGCTAATTTTTACGATGTAAAAATCGACAATGACAGCAATTATCTTAAGCTAATCGAACAACAGATCCTCGTACATGAACACCAGGAAAATGTACGGGATCACTTATTTCAGAGCAAACGATCTATAAAAGACACAACCAAAACAGGCAGATATCTTACTTTAGTGTTTTCGGACATCGTCGATCTGTTTGAGCAAAGTATGGCGACGCACTACGACTACAATGCTGTCAGTGAAAAATTCGGCCATACAGGAATACTGAATGAATTCAAATTCACTATTCTGAAAGTAACAAACGAACTGGACCATCTTGCCTATCAACTCAATGCAAACAAGGTTCCCAAACCACTGTATAATTTCAGAACGGATGTGGATCACCTTATGGAATCTATTGATAAGATAGAAAAAGAATATCAGTACAACACGATTGCGCTCAAAAAGGTCGTCATCAATATAAAGAATATTGTATTACAACTGGAACGGATATACAGCTTCGGATATGCTATTCCCAAAGAAATTACAAATTCAGATATTGAAGACGCAGACAAATTTGTAAATAAAGTTAATCTGGATTTCCGTCAGTTTGAAGAAAATCTCACCCTTAAATCCACGATTTTCAGACATGCACTACGTATGTCTATTGTCATGACATTCGGATATGTGCTGACCCAGATGCTCGGTTTCGGGCAGTTCAATAGTTATTGGGTCATGCTGACAATTATGGTTATTCTCAAACCCGGATTCGGACTTACAAAAGAAAGAAACGTACAACGTCTCATCGGGACTGTCGTCGGGGGGATTATTGGAACGATTATACTGATTACAATTAAGGATGATACCACACGCTTTGTATTGCTTGTCTTTTTCTTCCTTACCGCATACAGCTTATTCCGTGTTAATTATATTATTGCCGTTATGTTTATGACGCCTTATGTACTGATCATGCTTAGTTTCAACGGCATGAATACAATGGAAATGGCGCAAAACAGAATAATTGATACTTTTCTGGGTGGAATGCTGGCCTTCGTTTCCAGTTATGTTATTTTTCCGAATTGGGAAAGCGCACAGGTACGGGGAAACATGCGGAAACTGATTATTGCAAATTACAATTACATCTCGCAGATTATCTCCATTATTTCCGGACAAAAACCAACTATTACGGAATACAAACTAGCCCGAAAGCAAGTGTATATCGCAACAGCCAATATGGGATCAACTTTTCAACGTATGCTGACTGAACCCAAAAGGAAACAGAAGAACACCAAAGAAGTGAACAGGTTTGTAATCTTTAATCATATTCTTTCCTCTTATTCTGCGACCTTAACCCGTAGAGTATGGGAAGCAGATGCATCAGAACTGAATAATGAACACCTCAAGCTTGTTAAAAAAGCACTTAATTCTCTGGAAAATGTAATTGTACTGCTGACAGATGAAACGGATACAGATCCATTCTATCCCGTCAAATACAATATTCCAAAAGAGGAAGAAGAGGGAGCGATATCTGAGGAATCTAAATTAATTACAGAACAATTACAGTTTTTGAATAAGATTTGCTCAGATTTACAAAAATCAGTAATTCAAATAATAGACGTTGAAGAGAAGGCAAAACTCGATCTTCAGGAGGAAGCAGTATAAAATGGTTGATTTAGATATATTAATTATCGGAGCAGGCCCCATCGGATTGGCCTGTGGAATCGAAGCAAAAGCAGCAAATCTATCGTATATCATTGTAGAAAAAGGGTGTCTGGTCAATTCCCTGTACAATTACCCTGTGAATATGACGTTCTTTTCCTCAGCAGAACGCCTTGAAATAGGAGAAACACCATTTGTAACGACAAATCCAAAGCCTAAACGAGCAGAAGCCTTGGAATACTACAGACGTATCTGTCAGAAATTTGAACTAAGCACCCATCTTTTTGAAGAGGTCATAGCGGTTGATCCCGCAGAAAGTAATACCTATATCGTATCGACTGATAAGGCTACTTACCGCGCAAAGCACATTATTGTTGCAACAGGTTTTTATGACATTCCCATGTTATTGAATGTTCCTGGTGAAGACCTGCCGAAAGTCAGACATTATTATAATGATCCCCATTATTATGCAGGTCAGCATGTCATTGTTGTGGGTGCCAGCAATTCTTCTATAGATGCCGCATTAGAGACGTACAGAAAAGGAGCTAAGGTAACATTGGTGATCCGTGGAAATGAAGTCAGTCCCAGAGTGAAATATTGGGTACGCCCGGACATAGAAAACCGTATAGCATTTAAGGAAATTGATGTGTTATACAATAGTCATATCCATAGTATCTCAGAAACAGCGGCTGAAATCTCAACTCCACAAGGACTGATTACAATAAAAAATGACTTTGTACTTGCGCTGACAGGATACAGACCTGATTTTGATTTTCTGAAGAAAATCGGAATCAATGTGCCTGATGTATCTCCCATGATTCCGGAGCATAACGAAGAAACCATGGAAACGAACAGAAAAGGAATATATCTGGCAGGTGTAGTGTGTGGAGGATTAAATACACACCTGTGGTTTATTGAAAATTCAAGAGTACATGCAACTCAAATTATCAATCATATTGTATCCGGCAGGTAAGCTTATTTTCTCAATCCGTTGAGGAATATCTTCACCATTTTCTTTTGCAGTGTCAATATAAAATCAAACTCTTCTTTGGTAGGAAAGATCAGGCATTTCATATCCTTCATAATACCTATCCGCATACCAAACAACGAGTAAAGCAATAATTTGGCTGTATCTTCCAGATCATCCACTTCAAGCTCACCTTTGTTTATACCTATCTGTAATACTTTACCCAAAAGAGTGGCCTCTTTCTCAAAACATTCTTTAATCACTTTTTCAATTTCAGCAGGCATCTCTTTCACCAAAGCTGTGGATTGCTCAAACAAGCTATAGTATTTATTGATCAGTTCAATCCGCTTATCCAGCGTAAACATCATGGCATCTTCATAATTATCCGATTTACTGATATAATCACTTATTTCGGTCATCATCTCATCCATCACATATTCAAAGACTGCTGAATAGAGGCTGTTTTTATCCGGGAAATAATAGTATAGTAATGCTTTAGAGAATGACAAATCCTTAGCAATTTCTGCCATTGTTGTTTTAGCCATTCCAAAATGCGCAAATCTCCTCGTTGCCGCCTCTAAAATTTTCGTTCTTTTCAAATCTGCGTTTGCCATTTCTTCTTTTTAATTCTTCTAAGTAAATGCTATGTACTATCTTTATCCCCTTAAATCATTGATAAAATTAATGTTTTTTTTGAACATTTGAAAACAAGAGTCAAAAAAATGAATAACCTCATACAGTCTGATATCTCACTGAAATCATATAATACTTTTGGAGTAGACGTTTTAGCCAAACGTTTTGTACAAATAGAAAACAGACAACAACTACTGCAAATATACAATGAGGGGTGTTTCAATGATAATTTCCTGATCCTGGGAGGAGGCAGCAATATACTTTTCACTAAAGACTATGAAGGACTTTTAATCAAAATAGCATTGAAAGGCATTCATAATACCATTCAGCAGAATTTTGTATTTGTAACAGCTCAGGGCGGTGAAGTATGGAATGATCTGGTATGGCACTGCGTCTCCAACAACTTTCCGGGACTTGAAAACATGGCACTTATCCCCGGAACTGTAGGTGCATCTCCCGTACAGAATATCGGAGCATACGGTTCCGAATTAATGAATATCTTCTACAGTTGTGTAGCTTTTGATACCAGAACGGGGCAATTTGTAACCTTTACAAAAGAGGACTGCGAATTCTCTTACCGGGACAGTGTATTCAAGTCCAAACATAAAAACCGCTATATCATTGTCGAGGTTACCTATAAACTGAACTTAGATGCCCCCATCAATACTTCTTATGGAGCTATTGAAAAAGAGCTCAGCCACAGACAGATTGCTAACCCTACAATAAAAGATATTGCAGAAGTAGTGTCCTATATACGTGTCGAAAAGCTTCCGGACCCCAGCACAGTGGGCAATGCGGGTAGTTTTTTTAAAAATCCTATCATTTACAAAAACATATTGGACAGATTAATTGTTGACTTTCCAGAGATTGTATATTATAATGTAGATGAGGAACACGTAAAGCTGGCTGCAGGCTGGTTGATAGAACAGTGCGGATGGAAAGGCAAAAGATTGGGTCGCGCGGGTGTATGGCATAATCAGGCTTTGGTACTGATAAATGCGGACAACGCTTCGGGTGATGAAATCTATGACCTATCGTCCACAATTTTGAACGATGTGTATCAAAAATTCGGCATCAAACTGGAGCGCGAAGTAAACATTTTATAAAATTTAATATTATTTTTAAGTTAAATTACATCCTCATAAAGTAAATAAAAAAATACAGAATAGAGCCTCATCCCACTTTCAGGCTCTATTCTTTCATATTAACCTCCAGTAGAATTATACCTTTCTGCTTATTGAATCTCCATATTTTCACTTTTTAGCATAGTATTTGCACCATTAGACCTGAAACCGTAGCTCTGGTTTAAAATTTCCGGAAAAATAAATAGAAGAGTGCATATATAATAGAGTATCTGAATATCATAGTGTTAACTTTTATACACCGCAGTGTATAAACTAAAAAAACAGATCTAGTATGACTAAATTCGAATTTAACTCAATGGTTATCCAACAAGCGAGTTCTCTCAAACTCTACGCTAAAAATTTTACGAGAGACCAAGATGACGCCAACGATTTAGTACAAGACACCTTACTGAAAGCTGTCACTTACTTTGGAAATTTCAAAGAAGGAACTAATCTTAAAGGCTGGTTATACACCATCATGAAGAATACGTTTATCAACAACTACAGACGTATTGTAAAGACCAATTCTTTTATTACCAAAGAAGAAGAAATTACCAGTGCGAATCTGTTCGTATCTGCAACACACAATGACGGTGAAAACAAATTCATTATGGAAGATATCAATAAAGCATTGACCAATCTCTCTGACGAATATTATATCCCATTCAGCATGTATTTTGAAGGATATAAGTATCATGAGATTTCCGACCACTTGAACATACCGATAGGTACTGTCAAAACCCGGATCCATGTTGCACGTAAAGCAATGAAAAAAACGCTGACTGCGTACAAGTAGTCACAATCTGCGAGAAACGCCTATGAAGTTTATTACTTTTGTAAAATGATTGAAGACAGTAACCTTCCTTTTTTTACAAAATCGCGGCTTGCCTTAAGAAACGGGCAGGATCGACCAGAAATTTGGGTAGCTTATAATGGATTGATATATGATGTATCAACCAGCCGCCTATGGCGTAAAGGACAGCACTATGAGCATTGGGCTGGTCAGGATCTGACAGCCGAGCTTGCTGATGCGCCGCATACAGAAGAAGTATTTAAAAGATTCCCGGTTATTGGAAAACTGGAACTATAAAAAGAGTTGAGATAAGCGGTTATTCGCTTATCTCAAATTTTGACAATGCTATAAACTGTTGAATACGTTTGCTGATATCTTCCTGAGTCAGATTTTGTAAACGTTCCGTACCGAATCTTTCCACGCAGAATGAAGCTAATGCAGACCCGTAAATGATCGCATTCTTCATATTATTAAAGTTTACTGTATTCACTTTCGCCAGATAACCCACAAATCCACCTGCGAATGTATCTCCTGCTCCTGTCGGATCAAATACTTCTGCCAACGGTAATGCCGGAGCATAGAATACCTGATTTTCTCCGAATAACAATGCACCGTGCTCCCCTTTCTTAATGATAAGATATTTGGGTCCCATATTCAGAATTACTTCCGCAGCTTTCACCAGAGCATATTCTCCTGACAACTGACGAGCTTCTTCATCATTGATTGTCAACACGTCTACTTTCTTCAGGACAGCCTTCAGATCGTCGAGAGCGACATCCATCCAGAAGTTCATTGTATCAAGTACAACCAGTTTTGGAGTGTGATTTAAACGTTTAAGAGTTGTTAACTGAACCTGCGGAGTAAGATTTCCCAGTAACAGGTACTCACAATCCTGATATTTTTCAGGTACAATAGGATCGAAATCAGCCAATACATTAAGCTCAGTAGCCAATGTATCTCTGCTGTTCATATCATTATGGTATTTACCTGACCAGAAGAAGGACTTTCCACCTTTTATGATTTGAATTCCTTCTGTATCGATACCTTTATCTTTTAAAAGGTTCAGATTTGTATCACCAAAGTCCTCTCCGATAACAGAGATCAATTTTACATGGTCATACAAATAAGATGCGGCTATACCTGCAAAGGTAGCTGCACCGCCTACAATTTTGTCTGTTTTTCCAAATGGAGTTTCTATTGCATCGTACGCAACAGTACCAATAATTACTAAACTCATAGTTGCTGTTTAATATTCAAAAACAAAAAAACCGGCCTTATAGCCGGTTTCAACTCTTGCTCCTGAAGCTGGGCTCGAACCAGCGACCCTCTGATTAACAGTCAGATGCTCTAACCTGCTGAGCTATTCAGGAATTTCATCTTATCAAACAAATTATCTTTGTTTTTCAAAGCGATACAAAAATACGGCTTTTCTACAAATTTACAAATATTTCACATGGAATTAGTGAAACAAAGCGGTATTTCCCTGATTTTCAAAGTTATTATTTAAAAATAAAAATAAGTAAATAGGTTTACAATGGCTTTAATGCATAAAAGACTCGGTTTTTAAAGACAACAGACCGGCTTACAAATCCGCTTTTCCTTCATTTGGTCCTACCTCTATTACCACTTTATTCGAACTGTATAAGACCTTCCTCCTATTTCCAGGCTCCATCATACAGAAAACATTTGCGACGAAAAAGGGACACTGCAAAGGTTCGATAGCCCCTTCCTTTTTATGCGATTTTATACGTACCACCCTTACAGTATCATTTCAGATATGAAATTTTCAAAGGTTTGACTTGACTTTTTATACACCCTTTTTTATTATTTGATAAACCAATTCCCTCTCATTTTTAAGGAGAGGGTTAGGGTGAGGTTTTGCAGTTTTATAATGAACCTCTCTGCCCTTCGGGCATCTCTCCTTTAGAAGGAGAGAAAAGTTATAACAAGGTCACTACAATAGAAATGGGGCTATCCAAAAAGATTGGATAACCCCATTTTATGCGATTTTATATATACCTTTCCTACTGCATCATTTCACATATGAAATTCTCAAAGGTTTTCACGTGATTTTTTAGACACCTTCTTTTCTATATTACTCCCTTCAGTAATTACTTCACACCTTCTTTCAGGGTGGCCCGAAGTTTCATTTCATAAATGTATTTACCGGGCTTATAAATTTTGGTATTAAATCGGATGTTGATTTTGACCGGTTGATCGGTATATGTGAGATAATCAACTGAATTTGGCGGATTCCAGGAAGCCGCATCCACTTTATCAACGGATGCCAGCCATTTTTCGTAAATCCTATAGTAACAGTTTATACCATTGGATTGCGTATCCCAATACACATCAGGGAATCTGGCCTGCGCATAATCATAAAGCACCGCTGTATCCGTTACAGTAGTCTTATAGGCAAAAGTCGATAATGTGTTTAAGAAACTGTTACCACTCGGTCTGCGTTCCAATGCTTTACCCGGGAATACTTTTCCATTTTTATCCAATACTTTCAATACAATCTGATTCGGACCATCAGCCACACGAGTAATCTTCAGCGTCATAGAAGCCGATTGACCTTTATCCGCATTGAACCACTGGTCATCGTATGGAAAACGAATCGCTGTCTCACTGTTTGCCGGTAATGCCAGAAAGTAAGGAACATTTTCGTAGGTATACTCTTGAACGGGCTTAATACGTATAGTCGTAACACCTTCGTAAGTTTTCACGCCTCTCGGATTTTCAACCTTAATATCGACCAGATAATCCCCTGCAGGGACGCTATCTGTAGCCTGAGTAAAGAGAAATTGTCCGCTTTTTTCAAGAACAGAAAAAGCAGCTTTTTTCTCGACTCCTTGCTTGGCCGTAATTAAGGCTAATGTTGTATCCGTTTTCGGATTATAAGGCTGCTTCCATACAGTGACATTATAATCTTTGTAAAAAGCTTCTTCACGTTTCCCTGTCTCTTTATTCCGGATATCCAGCAGTGTAATTTTAAATGGCGGTGTGGAAGCATCCGGAATTATCCCCTGTGTAATAACAAACACACCCTGCTCTACTGTAACCGGGTTGGAAGCATACCGAATGTTGTCACTCAGATATCCAGTTTCCACCTTTTTACAGCTTCCGAAGCCTAAAGCAGCAATAGTAGCTACTATAGACCATAATTTTATTGTTGATTTCATGATTGTCATTAGTTAATTGTCTTAAAAGTCCAGATATGTGTATTCGCAAGCACGTGGACAATTCCTGTTGTTGTTTCTATACCGGATGTCTGGCAGACTGAACGCAAATCCAGTTTTTTAGGATCTTTAGTCGGATCTTCATATCGGCCGTTGACAAGAAGGTCTTTTTCACCTACAACTTTATTCAGATAGACTACCTTAGGTTTTTCAGAGAATATACCGCTTCCGTTGTATCCATCCAGACTTTCCAGGTTAGCCCATAAGGTCAGATTAGATACAGAAGTCTGATATTCACTCCAGGTCTGCGCCAGATCCGTCCAGTTAACCTGTCTTTCGGGAATGAAATACATACCTATAGAATCTTTTAACATTTGTGGTGTAAAGTATTTAAATAAGGTATCTAACGTATAATTCAGACGTTCATCTTTCTTGCGTACTTCAGCCTGTTTGAGAGCCAGAAAGCCCGCAATAGAATAATCGTTAGGCACAAAGAAAGTACCGCGGCTATTCACAAGGTCTTTAAGTCCTGCCTTATCTATAATCAGAATAGTGGTATCAAACATATTCCGGGAATGCGATTTCAAAAAGTCATAGGTCGTCATATTGACCTTAGCCTGATGTATGCCTCCGTCAATTACCGGATCTTTCTTACAAGACACCGCAAATAGACCAAGGATACATAATATGAGAATAATATTCGTTTTCATGAGTTCTTTATTTAACGTTTAGTAGCGACCCATCCAATATGGATTCTGTGTAATCAGTCTGTTTGTATTAATATTGCTGTTGTGAATCGGGAAAAGGTAGCCTTTCTGTTCAAACCTTGTTCTGTCCATTGACCATGGAGTGAGCAGACTCACCAATGCAAAATTTCCTGATATGCGAATATTCCGGACAATATCAAAGTAACTTTGCCCTTCACCCACCAGCTCCCGCTGTCTTTCCTGCAGGATGGTACGTTTCAGGTTTATCGCAGAGGAAACAGGATTTGCACCGGCACGTGCCCGGACTTTATTCATCTCAATCAAAGCCTCTCCCGGTCTGCTAGTGGCTTCCAGTGCCTCCGCTTTTAACAGGATCATGTCTGCCAGACGAAAGATAACCATATTACTTTCTGTTCTCGGATCTGAACTTGATGCCGGATTTTTATAAACAACATCTGAATACTTCATCAGGGAGTTAACATCCGGTGTATTGGTAGATCTGAAAAACTGAGTTCTTCGGATATCGTTAGGATTAGTGGATACTTCGTAAAGTAAATCCAGTTTTGGTGTTTCTCCAAAATAGGTAGGCACTACATATGGCATATTCCGGATGATATCAGCACTGACTGTCAGGAAACCTACAGAACAATTGTTATTATTATCCGTTCCTAATGCCTGACTAAAAGCGCTGGATTCATTTTCAGCATCTTTATTGGTAATAACAAAAATATTTTCACGTGCTGTAGCATCTTTAAATACGTCACGAATAGCATCGCGGCCTTGCAACGTAAAATAATCCGCACGGTTGATAATTGAATCGGTATAAAGAATTGTCTTTGCATAATCGTTTTCCCATGCAGTAGTATGCGCCAGCAATGCCAAAGCAGCGGCCTTACTGGCTCTTCTTCTGCCTTCGGTATTTATGCCTTCCCAGGTTAACAATGAAGAGGCTTTTTGGGCATCAGTCATTATAAACTTCAAAATTTCCTCTGTAGAAGTACGTCCTTTTAACACTCCTTGTCCGGCTGTTGTCGTAGCCTCGGTTTGTAAAGGCAGGTCTCCCCATACCCTCGTCATATAGAAATAAGCCAGTGCACGTAGAAAATAAGCTTCCCCTAACAGATAGCTTTTACGGCCGGGCTCAAACTGATCATCCGGAATGTTTGGAATATTTTCAATAGCTGCACTGGCAGCATCTACGATCCGGTACCAGTTCTTCCAGTTGTGCACACCTTCTTCGCGGTACGGTGTAACAAAATTACCTCCGGTATAAATAGCCGTATAGTTGGTACTTTCTTTTGAAGTCATAATACCTATCGGACCATCTCCCCAGATAAAAAATGCCTGATTGGTCACATGTGCTTTACGAAACAAGGAATAAGTTCCGGCTAAAGCGCTGTTGGCCTCACGTTCATTCTTCCAATAGGTATCTGCATAGGTATCATTACGAAGTTTATTCTCCAAATCCTTTTCACAAGAGCTAAGTGACACCACTGCTGCAAGCATAGTAAGGATTGTGTATTTAGTGCTATATAATTTAAAGAGTCTTTTCATGGCGATATTTATTAAAAGTCAAACTGAAGGCCTAAAGTGAATTTTTTAGGAATCGGATAACCGTCTCCATAATCATTTCCCTGCCCGTCTACACGCTCTGCATCGATTCCAGAAAACTTCTGGAATAAAGCGACATTATCCATATTCCCGTATAATCTGAAGGAGTTCAACTTAAGCTTTTGCATCCACTCGTGATTTGCAGGTCTGAAATTATACGCTAAGCTGATATTGCGGATACGGATATACCATCCGGGTTCCATAAACATAGATTGTCCGGTTCTCCATACATATAAGCCCATGTAAGGATTAGCAGCAGGATATTTTGCCTGATCTCCTTCTCTTTGCCAGAAGTCGTACGCATTCAGGTCGACGATAGAAGCTTTGGCGAAGTCCTCCGGATTGCCATAGAAAAAGCCGTTGGACATTCTTTGGGCAAAAGTTCTGTTCATAATATCACGACCAAATGTAAAAGTCGTCAACACCTGAAGTGTAAAGTCTTTATAGCTGAAAAAGTTGGTTAAACCTCCTGTTACTTTTGGATTGGCGTTACCATAGAAAGTCATATCATTTTCACCAATATTGTCAGAAATCTTATAATCACCATTGACATCTACCCAATTCGGATAACCTGGTTTCAAAGTCCCCCATTTGGTAGAACCAACAGCGCCAGTGTATGGATTGGTAATGATATCTTGCTGAGAAGAAATTGCACCGTTTACCAAATAACCATAATACATGTTTAATGGCATACCTACGACATATACAGCAGACCCATAGTACAAATCTCTGTTTCCATTAGGAAGCTGGGTAACCATATTTCTGTTTATAGAAATATTGATGGAAGGATTCCATTGAAAAGCGCTGGACTGGCTAAAGACCTTTCCTAATAAATTAATCTCTAATCCTGTATTTCTGACACCAGCTGCATTCGTAAATGTATTATCATAACCGGTATATTCCGGGAACAAAATACGCAGCATTTGTCCTGTGGTTTCACGTTTGTACACATCTACATTCAGATTAATTCGATTATTCAACAGATAAGCATCCAATCCGAGATTCCACTCATTTGATTCCTGCCACGTGATATCATCGTTAGTAATACCATTATAGTTTGGAATAACCGATGCTACTCCACCATAAGAAGGTGCTTCTGATCCGGGATAGCGTCCATTACCCGCTAAGTATGCATTGTAACGGTCATAATCAGTAATAGAACTTTCGTCTCCGGTACGTCCCCAGCTGGCTCTCAGCTTCAGTTCATTCACCCAACCCAGATCCTGAACAAACTCTTCCTCGGAAAGCAACCAACCAGCGGCTAATGAAGGAAAATATCCCCATTTATTATTTTTACCAAAACGGGAAGATGCATCTGCACGCCATACGGCATCAAAAAGATACTTGCTCTTATAATCGTAATGTAAGGCCCCTAAGAAAGAAAGTTTGGAATAAGTAGACAAATTAGTATTTCCCTGCAGATTAGTCCCCTGTACACCTTTGATCACCTGAATATTGTCACTTGGTATTCCGCGCCCCAGAAGGAACATAGACTCATTTCTCCGGGTTTCAAATTCCTGAATCAAGTTTACACTAAATGCGTGCTTCTCTTCAAATGTTCTGTTCCACATCAGGTTATTTGTTAATACGTATTTTTTGTATTGAGAATAACTTGATTTCGCAACAGCTAAACCGTCGCTGTTTATTTCTGACGGTGAAGCAAAATCATTTTTAGCAGTCGAGTAGCTGATAATATTTCGTGTGCTGATCCGGAAATCTTTGAGGAAAGTATAACGCAATTCCCCAACACCATTGAGACTCACGTCTACATTATCATCACGCTGATATTCATAAGGATTAATAATACTGTTAAGATCTTTCTGCGTTAGTTGAAGTAAAGAAGAAGGCATATTTACAGGACTAACGGTAAAGATATCGCGGTAATTATTTACTTTACTAAAGTCTGTGCTTCCCTTTCCATCAAACCGGCGGGATGTAGAAGCTCTTAAATTGGTTAGCAATTCCAGATCCTTAGTGATTTTGAATAAAATATTAGAAGTAAAGGAATAGCGTTTCAGTCCAGTATTAAGTATCACCCCTTTTTCATCGTAATATCCTCCACTGACCCGGTAATTCAAATTCTCATTTCCCCCGGAAATTGCAATATCTGCATTATGAACCTTTCCGGACTGGTAAAATAAATTCTGATAGTCATTACTGTTGTTAAAGGATGGGTTCAAGCTGTCTGTCAACATCTGCGGTAAACCATTTTGCAGTTGCGTATCACTTGCATATTGATAAATCAGGTCTAACTTTTTACGTCTTTCTGCTGCACCAATTAATGTCCCTACTTTATTTGGCTTTGAAATATATCCGTGGTAGGTATTGACACTCAGTCGTGGTTTTCCGGATGAACCTCTCTTAGTCTTGATTAGTATTACACCATTTGCTGCTCTTGAACCGTATAATGCTGCAGCTGATGCATCTTTCAGAACGTCCACAGATTCAATATCATTGGGATTTAAACTCGCCAGATAATTGGTTCCGGTTGTATTAAATGCCCGTACTTCATCATCAGATACCGGTATTCCGTCAATAACATAGAGGGGGTTACTATACAGATCATCGGCATTAAAACCTTCCGTAGAGTTTGAAATCTTGGTATTTCCACGGATAACAAGAGAAGTCTTAACACCTGGCTGCCCGGTAAAATTCTGTACATTGACACCCGGAAGCTTTCCTTGCAATAAGATATCAATACTTGCCGCGGGCAGATTCTCAATATCTTTTGATGTAATAGAAGCTATAGACCCAGTTGCCTTCTTACGGTTAATAGTTGTATAGCCCGTTACCACAACCTCGCTGAGTTCATCAGAATTTTCTTCCATGACCACATCAATGCGACTTCTTCCGTTTACGGAAACTTCAACAGGTCTATGTCCGATTAACTTAAAAACAAGCACATCGGATGGTCCGGCATTGATGTTATACTGACCATTCACATCCGATCCTGAAGCTGTTTTTGGATTTGACTTTACATTTACAGTCACTCCTGCTAAGGGCTTATTTCCGGAAGTTACCTTACCAGAAACGCCTGTTTGCGCAACACTGTAATTAAAATAAGCAGAAAATAGCAAAGTCAACACTAAAGGTCCTGACCTTCTAAGAAGTTCGAAAATCTTAATAATCATAATATGGATTTAGTTAGTCACATGTAAACCACATGTTTCGGCCAAGGTAGTCATTATGATACATTTTAGAAGCCTACGAGATTATGCGTTTTTCAACACTTGTCTATGCAAACGTTTGATCTTACGAACTCAAACGTTTGCGTAATTTTCACATTTTTTAACATTTAAATGTTATGTAAATTAATCAGCACACTAAATAGCACATTTCATTAAATTTCAGACTTAAATAATCATTTATACTTTGTAATGGAAAACAGCTATGGTTTTGGTGACTTGGTAGCTTCACAATGAAAACAAATGCATCATCTCTTAAAATGGAGATAAGTAAAAGAGATAAGCCATCAGAATACTTTCCTCCTTCGGGAGAAGCTATAGCTGGAAAAATCCTTCTTTCAATTCAGGAATATATCTGTGGGTATATCTGCAAACAGAAAGCAGACAATAATAGATTTCGGAATGCATGTATCTGCCCGGCATGAGCAAAGAAACTCTCAAGGAATACAACTTTTGAATCCGACACGATCTGCAATTTCCAAATCGTGGGAGGGACAACAGAAAATAACAAAGCCTTCCAGTTTTACACTGAAAGGCTTTGTTCCATTTGCTCCTGAAGCTGGGCTCGAACCAGCGACCCTCTGATTAACAGTCAGATGCTCTAACCAGCTGAGCTATTCAGGAATGACCGTTACTTTATTGGCTTCCCTTTAAAGTGATGCAAGTATCGGAAGTTTATCTGAAACGTGCAAATATTTTTTCATTTTATACATCAACTACCTCGCTTTCAAGCGAAATAATTTTCATCTTTTACAGATGTACTTCGCTCAACAATAAGGTGACGAAAGTAAAGTAGATCAAAAGACCGGTTACATCGACCAGTGTCGATACAAAAGGTGCGGAAGAGCTTGCAGGGTCTGCTCCAAGTTTTTTCAGCAAAAACGGAAGCATGGATCCGGTAAGCGAGCCCCAAAGCACTACACAGACTAACGAAAGACTTACCACTACTCCAATGATAGCCCAGTGATCGCCATAGGCATGCGAAAAACTCTGCCAGGTAGCGATGCGGATAAAGCCAAGCGTTCCGAGAATAAGCCCCAGAAATAATCCCGACAAAAACTCTCTTTTCATAACCCGCCACCAGTCGCCCAATGTCACCTCTCCGAGAGCCATAGCCTGAATAATCAATGTGGATGCCTGTGAGCCACTATTCCCCCCACTGGACATAATCAACGGCACCAGCGCAAATAATGCAATGACGGTCGCCAATTGCGCCTCAAAATGCTCGATTACCGTCGCCGTCAGTAATTGTCCCAGAAAAAGAATAACCAGCCAGCCCGCACGTTTCTTAACCAGATGAGAGATGGCCACGTCAAGATAAGGCTCATCGAGTGCCTCTGTTCCCCCGAAGCGCTGCATGTCTTCGGTGTATTCTTCATTTGCAACCCAAAGAATATCATCTATCGTCACAATACCCAACATAATATCCTGATCATCGACTACAGGAAGCGCCACCCGATTGTTCATACGAAACACAGTGACCGCCTCTTCCTGCGGATCATTTGCTTTTAATGAGATGAGTCTGTTATCTATCAGATCACCAACTACAGCATCCTCTTTTGCAATGAGCACATCTCTGATCCGAAGGTCATCAATCAGCTTACCATTACCATCGATCACATACAGTACATCAATAGTTTCCGACGCATTACCATACCTGCGAATGTGATCCAATACTCGGGCCATATTCCAGTACTCCTTTACGGTGATGTAATCGGGTGTCATCAGACGTCCCACACTATCTTCCGGATACCCCAGTAAAGAGAGCGCCTCTTTTCGCTCCTGCGGAGTAAGCATGATGATCAGCTGTTTTACGACATCACCTTTCAGTTCACTGAAGAAGGAAGTCCGGTCATCCGGAGGCATCTCATTTATAATTTCACGAACCTTAGAAGGGGGAAGTTTTTTGAAGACTCTCTCCTGAGTCGGGAAGTCTAAAATCCGGAATACATTTACTGCGCGATTCAAACTAAGTACCTCCAGAAAAAGGGCAGCGTGTTCGGGCAATTCATCTATTAACTCTTCAACATCTGAGATGTTCAGTTCGTTCAAATATTCGGCAAGCTCCTCCAAGTTTTGCGACTCGAAAAGTTGCTCTACGCGTTCCACCTGCATTTCCAAATTCTCCATATCGGGCCTTACTTTATTTTTGAATTTTACATTCGGGTAATTCTTTTTGTTTTGCAAAAATCGTTTTTTTTGACGGAATATTATAACCTAAAATAATATATGCAAAAATCACTGTTACGACATTTATTTTTCTCAAAAAAATGAGCGGCTCTAACAGCAGATTACCATCAGAATTTTGAAGATTCTATCCTCTATATAACTAACCACACAAGCCCAACAGTGTTTTTGAAAATATAAAAAAATGCCAAAATGTCACCAAAATAAAAACATGTTTTTCCATAATGAAAACTTACTTATCTGCTGGAGGGCGCAGTAAAATGCAGACATTTTTATACATCCCACCATCAAAGACTTTCATACGTATTTCTTGTCAGCAATCTTACTTCAAAGAAAAGTACATGCTCATAATCATCATAGCCGATAGAAGAAAAAGAATGATTCTGGTATTTTTCACTTCACCCATAACTGCGAATATCAAATCCTTAATTCCTGTTAGAAATTAGCAAAAGAAAATGTACATTAGCAATATGAAATATTCACTGCTCATCTCCAAAATTTATCAAACAAGAGCAGCTTTTTAAAGAGAATATAGACACAAAAAAAACAATAAATAGTGTATATCATTAATAATTTTAAATAATTAAAAATCAATTCATTAAAGCAAATTATATAAATTAAAAAAATATATAAAAAGCATTATTTAAACTAAAAATATTAGCAAATCAATAATTAACCGTTATTGTTAACCATAACACAATGAAAAACAGAATATTAATATTAATTATATCAATTATATATCCACTTATATCTTCTGCGCAGATTTTTGACGACACTCAGGCCCCTCCAGGTATAAAATGGGAGCAAATCAACACTAAAGATTTTCAATTGATTTTCCCTCATGAATTCCACAAGCAGGCCTCTACCCTCTCCCATCAACTGACCAGAATCATCCATCGTGTAGGACAGGATTTCAAACGCAAGCCTCGAAAAATTTCATTTATTATTCAGACAAACACGCTGGATCAAAATGGCTATGTGCAACTCGCACCGAGAAAATCGGAGCTATACGGTACACCCTCAGGCATTGCATCAAATCAATCCTGGCTCGACAATCTAGCCTTACACGAGTCCCGGCACGTTCTTCAGTTTGACAATTTGACAGGTACATTTCGTGCACCACTTTTTGAACAGCTCGGTTTAGCTCTATACGGTCTTCACCTGCCTAGCTGGTACTTTGAAGGAGACGCCGTATATACGGAAACTGTACTCTCAGAAGGAGGCCGCGGAAGGCTGCCCTCATGGGAAATGCCTATCCGGACAAACATACTGGAAGGCAAAAAATACACCTATGAGAAGTATACTTTAGGATCATTTAAGGACATCGTACCCTCCTATTATACGATTGGATATTTCATGGCAACCAAGATGAAAAATGATTTCGGGGAAGACATTCAGCAAAAGATGCTGACGAATATCAGACATCATTTACTACGACCTTACAGCTTTAATAAGGCACTAAAAAAACACACAGACATGACGGGATCCCGCCTGTTTAAAAGCACAATAAAAGAGCTTGAAGACTACTGGAAAAATCAGGAAAATGAAATTCAACCTACCCGTTACAGTCATTTAAAAACTCAAAAATCAAGGTATCCTCAGCATTGGATGTTACCTCAAAATGATCAAAACGGAAAGCTGTACAGTCTCTATCAGTCTCCTAAAAATGTTTCTCAAATCGTGCAGATTGATACATTATACGGTTCACAAAAGACCATTTTAAACCTCGGAATTCAATTAATGCCATACTTCGATCTGAAGGGAAATTTGCTTGTGTGGGATGAATACAGAAGAGATGCACGGTATGTTAAACGCAGCTATAATGTCATCAACATTCATAATCTGAACACAAAAGAAACAAAAACACTCACTACAAAAACGCGTTATTATACCCCTGCGTTAAGCTATTCAGGAGATCAGATTGTCTGTATCGAAGTCAATATGACTAATGAAGCAACTGTCGTCATACTGAATAGTGAGACTGGCAAAGTGGTAAAAACTATAGCTTCTCCTGATCATATTCACCTGCAACAACCACAGTTCAACGCTTCCGGAGATAAAATTATCATGATCGGAGTAAGTGAAAAAGGAACTTGCCTTGTAGAATATAGCCTTAAAGACAATAACTGGAATAAACTGACCACGTGGGACAATCAACAGCTTGAACGTCCTGTATACGTCCAAAATGACGTTATATTTAAAGCCCACTATAATGGGACAGATAATATCTACCGATATGCGAGATCAGACGAACAAATTTTTGCTCTTACAAATGCACGATTTGGTGCGTTCTCTCCCTATGTAGACCACCAAACTAATCAATTATTCTTCAATGATTATGCCGTAGATGGATATAAACTGGCCAGTATTCCACTGAATAGCGTACAGGAAAAAGATATCAACGAAACACCTGATCTGTTTATTCATTATTACAAACCGTCACTTGCCAGAATTCCTGCAGTTGACACAGTATTTGACACCACTGCATTCGAAATCAAACCCTATAACGGAATAAAAAGGGCGGTTAACTTCCATAGTTTAACCATCAGCAGCACTGATTTTTCAAGTTTTGACAATTACAAACCGGGAATTTTCTGGATTTCCAATAACTTGCTTAATACAACAAAGATTAGTCTGGGATACGAATATGATACCGATCTGGATAAAGGAATTTATTCTGCCCAGATACAGTACCAGAAGTATTTCCCAAAATTCACGGTCCGATACGAGAATAAAGGACAGATTGGCTGGGCATCCTTTATAAATAAGCCAGACAGTTCGGTATCTTTTGACTGGCAAGAGCACCTAATCACTGCACAGATGAGCCTGCCATGGTCCATATACCGTCACAATCAGGTCTACAGCTTTGGATTCAACATAGCGACATATTATCAGAACAGGTATAATCCCAGCCTGCAGAATATCCCTAATTTCAGAAGAGAATTAAAGTTCCCGCTGAGCTACCAGGCTTATTTCAATAGAAATGCCATGCAGAGCAGAATGGATCTTGCACCAAAATGGGGGCAAAACTTCAGTGTAACCTACCGCCATTCTCCTTTTGAAAATGCTGTGAGTGGCACTCTGCTTTCTTTCAGAAGCAATTTCTACTTCCCGGGATTAGTCTCCAATCATGGATTTCAAATCAGATTCGGAGTTCAGAAGGCTTCAAATGTATATCAATACAGTATGGATATCCCTGTCGTAAGTGGTTACGGATTCTTCAATTCACCACGGGTCACAAACACCTTGCTATTTAACTATAGGCTCCCGATAGCTTATCCGGACTGGACTATTGGCGGATTAGCTTATATCAAACGATTTAAAGGCGGATTTTTTGCAGATTATCAGAATGTTCACAACAGCAGCGTTGCTCCCAAAACATTCGGATTAAACTTATCCGCAGATGTCAACTTCCTGCGGTATGTCTTGCCTGATTTTGATTGCGGAGTCAAGTTTACTTATATCAATGATCCTTCAGCGAGACAAAAGGTAGTAACAGCTTTTAGTCTTGGATATACCTATTAGGTTCATCCACGACCTTCATAAAATACTAAAGGCCTGTCTTTATCAGACAGGCCTTTAGTATATATTGTAATAAGAACCTTATTATTCGTTAATAGCTTTTACACCCGGAAGTTCTTTTCCTTCCATATATTCTAACAAAGCTCCACCACCTGTACTTACATAGCTTACATGCTCTGTCATTTTGAATTTAGATACCGCTGCAGCCGAATCACCACCTCCGATAAGAGAGAAGGCGCCTCTTTCTGTTGCCGCTACTACTGCATCTGCAACCGCTTTTGTACCTTTAGCGAAAGTATCCATTTCAAATACGCCCATAGGTCCGTTCCATAAAATAGTTTTAGAAGCAGAGATAATCTCAGCAAAATGCTCTCCTGATTCTTTACCGATATCCAATCCCATTTTATCAGCAGGGATTTGATCATTTGACCCATCGTATACTTCTGCATCATTAGCGAATCTGTCAGCAATCTGACTATCTGTAGGAAGTACCAGATTGACGCCTTTTTCTTCGGCTTTTTTGACCAGATGATTAGCCAGATCCAGTTTATCCAGCTCCACCAGTGACTGACCAATTTCTCCGCCTCTTGCTTTCACAAAAGTATAGGCCATACCACCGCCAATAATCAGGTTATCAACCTTTTCTAATAAAGCTTCAATCAATTCCAGCTTATCAGATACTTTTGCTCCCCCCATGATCGCCGTAAAAGGACGTTCAGGATGATTTAATACTTTCTCTGCATTCTGCACTTCAGCAGCCATCAGATATCCGAAATATTTATTACCCGGGAAGAATTGAGCAATAACAGCTGTTGAGGCATGTGCACGGTGTGCTGTTCCGAAAGCATCATTTACATATACATCACCCAATTTGGATAACTTTTCTGCAAAAGCGACATCACCTTTTTCTTCCTCTTTATAAAAGCGAAGATTTTCCAGCAATAAAACTTCACCTGACTTCAAAGAGGCAGCTTTATCTACAGCTTCCTGACCAATACAATCCGCAGCAAACTGTACATCCACACCTAATACTTTAGAAAGATGGGAAACAATATGTTTTAATGAATATTTATCTGTAGGTCCTTCTTTTGGTCTTCCCAAATGAGACATTAAGATCACAGATCCACCATCTTTTAATATCTTTTTGATCGTTGGAGCTGCCCCCTGGATACGGTTATCATCTGTAATATTAAATTGATCGTCCAAAGGAACGTTAAAATCTACACGGATTAAGGCTTTCTTGCCTGAGAAATTCAAATCGTCAATCGTTTTCATGATATTTTTAAAACTTAAATTTTGAGCGTCGAATCTGTTTGATTCAAGTTGAGGGAATAAATATATAAAAAAGGGAGTGTTTCTTAAAAAAATATACTCCCTTTTTATCAAAATATTAGTGAACCTCAATCGAATACGGCAATTTGGCCATAATACCCGATTGTTGGGTTACTGATTTTAGTTCCTGAATGTATCGATACTGATCACCCAACTGATCTTTCATATACCAGACACTGATCTTCTCTTTGGATGTCGACAGAATAGAGGAGAATGGATCTTTAAGTGAAGGGTATTTTACCACTTTATAATCCTTTAACTTGGCCATCTTGGCAGCAGAACGGACAGCATCTCTAATGCTTCCAATACGATCTACCAGTCCGATTCCGACAGCCTGCTCACCTGTCCACACCCTTCCTTGTCCGATACTATCTACATTCGCTACTGACAATTTACGTCCTTCAGCTACTTTTTTGGTAAATGAACCATAGGTTTTATTCACTTCCAGCTGAATAATATTTCGCTCTTCCGCTGTCAATGGACGATCAGGAGCAGACATCAGATCAGCATATGTACCGGTTTTGACACCATCAAAATGAATTCCCAGTTTATCATTCAGCAAACCTTTGAAGTTAGGAATAAGCCCGAATACACCTATAGAACCGGTAATTGTATTCTTTTCTGCAAAGATTGAATCAGCTGCAGCCGAGATATAATAGCCTCCCGAAGCAGCATAGTCACCCATAGAAACGACGATAGGTTTTACCTTTTTAGTCAAAACAACCTCTCTCCAGATCACATCTGACGCTAGAGCACTTCCTCCGGGCGAATTCACACGGAAAACCACCGCCTTCACACGATCATCTTCTCTTAATTTACGTAATTCACGTGAAACCTTATCTGAAGCAATCTGACCGCTTTCTCCTTCACCTGATACGATATCCCCTTCCGCATACAATACAGCGACACGTCCTTCTCCTTCAGAAGTACTGGAATTAGCACGATAATCAAGAATGGAAACAGTTGAGAAATCTTTCTTTTTATCTTTAATATTCAATCTTTTCTTTACTTCTTCTATCAATTCATCTTTATACAGCACTGCATCAACCAACTTCAAGCTGACAGCATCCTCTGCATCACGTACCGCATATCGATCCGCGATAGAACGCAAAGAGTCTACCGGAATCTTACGACTCGCAGACACGTTATCCAGAAATGTGGTATACAAACTACCTAAATAAGATTCAACCTGAAGACGGTTGGGCTGACTCATTCCATTTAACATAAAAGGTTCTACAGCACTTTTGTATGTACCAACTTTGACAACCTGCATATCAACTCCCAACTTATCCAAAGCATCCTTCATAAACATGATCGAAGTACTCAATCCCCTGAAATCAAGACTTCCTTCCGGATTTAAATAAATTTTATCCGCCACAGAAGCCAGGTAATACGCTTTTTGTGTGTATCCTTCACTGTAGGACACAATAAATTTTTTGGACGCCTTAAAGTCTATCAGTGCATCCCGGATTTCCTGTAAAGTTGCAAAACCTGTATTTACACCGGATATATTCAAATAAATTCCCTTAATTTTGCTATCAGTCTTTGCGGATTGAATACGTTCCAGAATATCGTCCAGTCCCAGGGTTTTCGTTGTACCAAGTCCCGGAATGTCGACACCTTCAAGCGGATTCGTTTCACTCCGCTCTTTTATTTCATGATTCAATGTAATATAAAGAACAGAGTTATCGGCAACAACCGGAGCAGCATCAGTAGAAGCACTGCTGATCAAAGATCCTATTATCCCGGCAATGACAATAAAAAGAATAACCGTTGCAATGACAATACCGGTAATAGTCGCCAGTACATATTTTAAAAATGATTTCATGTTTGTGCGTATATAATTTGAATTAACTTTCGTAAGCAGTCATAAATGTAAATCAATAAATTATTTAATACAATATATTATACAAGTAAATCAAAATATAGTTTTTATAAATGAATCAGACATATCTGCTATTGGGAGCTAACCTGGGAGAACCTCTTGTGATGCTGGCAGAAGCGCGCATACAGATTGAACATCATATCGGCAGGCTGACCAGTCTATCGGGTTTGTATGAAAGTGAAGCATGGGGTCTTGAGGATCAGCCAAATTTTATCAATCAGGTAATAAAGGTGGAGACTATGCTTTCACCGGATGATCTCTTAAAACAAACTCAAAAGATCGAAACCAAGCTGGGCAGGATACGTCATGAAAAATGGGGTGCACGTATTATAGATATTGATATTCTATACTATAACAACAGTTGCATACATCAGGAAAACCTGATAATCCCGCACCCTTACATTCAGGAAAGAAATTTTGTATTGGCACCTTTAACGGAGATTGCAGCAGATTTTGAACATCCTGTATTGCATAAAACTAATTTAGTATTATTTCAAAACTGCAAAGACTCTTTATTTGTTAACATCCTTAAATAAATAGATTATGTATAACCTAATTGATCCAAGCCTAATCTCGTCTACGATGATGGACAACAGTGATATTATACGTGAGTTTATAACACTGTATGTGGCTCAGACTCCTCTGGATGAAGAAGCATTAAGGACTGCGATAAAGAATAATAATCTGAATGAAATAGCAAGCAAGGCTCATCATATCAAGCCAACAATGGAATACATAGGTGCATTTGCCTTAAAAGACAGAATTGTTAAGATAGAATCCTTAGCAAAACAAAATGCCGATATCGATCTGATAAAAGATGAATTTACATTGCTGGAAAAGCAACTACAGGATTTGTACGGTGAATTGCAACACTATCTGAACTCCTTAAGTTAGCCTTTGTCCTGTTGCGGCGTACGGAAGTGAATAATAGAGAATATAATATAGAATAGAAGAATAAACGGAATAGCCAGAAACTTCAATATGGCCAGCAACACGACACTCAGAATCAGAAACAGATATTTAAACTGGTTAGCTTTCCAACTTAGAGAAGATAATTTCATCGAAAAAAGTCGAAGTTCGGAAACTAACAGCGCACTGGATAGCGCCACTGTAATTAAAAGGAATACATTATTCATAATGATCTCTGGATAGATCTGCGCAATAAACGGCAAAGAAATAATATAAAAGGTATTCATTGGTGTATTCAGGCCAATAAAATCTGTAGACTGACGTTCATCCACATTAAATTTTGCCAATCTTAGACCTGAGAATACTGTCATCACAAATGCCAGATAAGGTAGCAAAGACATTTCTGTATTGATTTCCTTTAATAAAAAGTAGATCACGGCTCCGGGTAAAAAGCCAAAACTAATCATGTCTGCCAGAGAATCTAACTCCTTACCGATAGTTGACTTGACATGTAAAGCTCTTGCAGCCATACCATCAAAGAAATCACATACTCCAGAAAATAAAACACAGTAAAAGGTATATTGAAATTCTCCCTTAAGAGCAAAAAGTACCCCCACACATCCACTAAAAAGATTCAGGCAGGTCAACGTATTCGGAATGTATTTTTTCATGTAGTATATAACTAAAAAAGCCATCTCTGAAAGATCACAATCTTCAAAGATGGCTTAAAATTATACATTTTAAATGGTTTTACCCATTCATACTGATCAAAAACTCTTCATTAGACATCGTACCTCTCATCTGAGCAAGCAAGAATTCCATTGCTTCATTGGAGTTCATATCCGCAAGGTGATTACGTAACACCCAGACACGCTGTAAAGTATCTTTATCAGACAACAGATCGTCACGACGAGTACTTGAAGCTGTAAGGTCAATAGCAGGGAAGACACGTTTGTTCGCCAATTTGCGATCCAACTGTAATTCCATGTTACCTGTACCTTTAAATTCTTCAAAGATAACCTCATCCATTTTAGATCCTGTCTCTGTAAGCGCTGTTGCCAGAATCGTCAATGAACCACCGTTTTCAATGTTACGGGCAGCACCAAAGAAACGTTTTGGTTTGTGTAAAGCATTTGCATCCACACCACCTGATAGAATCTTACCGGATGCAGGTGCTACAGTATTATAAGCACGTGCCAGACGAGTGATTGAATCCAACAGGATCACCACATCATGTCCGCACTCTACCATACGTTTTGCTTTTTCCAATACGATATTTGCAATCTTAACGTGACGGTCAGCAGGTTCATCAAATGTAGAAGCAACGACTTCTGCGCGAACACTTCTGGCCATATCTGTCACCTCTTCCGGACGCTCATCAATCAATAGAATAATAAGGTATACTTCAGGGTGATTTTTGGCAATTGCATTTGCGACCTCTTTCAGGAGGTTTGTTTTACCTGTTTTAGGTTGAGCGACGATAAGACCGCGCTGACCTTTACCAATTGGCGTAAACAGATCCATAATACGGGTTGAATAATTATTCGCACCCATATTCAGGTTCAAACGTTCTGTTGGAAACAATGGAGTCAGGTAATCAAAAGGTACACGATCCCGCACTTCAGCCGGGTTCTGTCCGTTGATAGCCTCTACCCGTACTAACGGGAAATATTTTTCACCTTCTTTCGGAGGACGTATGCTGCCGCGGACAGTATCACCTGTTTTCAAACCAAAAAGTTTGATCTGAGATTGTGAAACATATATATCGTCTGGAGAAGTTAGGTAGTTATAATCAGAGGAGCGCAGGAAACCGTATCCGTCAGGCATAATTTCAAGGACACCTTCATTTACAATCACATTATCGAAATCCGTAGGTACAACAGCGGCTTCAGTTTTTGCAGGAGCAGCTTTAGGTACAGCTGTAACCTTTGTTTCTTCAGTAGCTTCTGTCGTTTTCTCAGGATGTTCTTGAGTCTCAACATCGTCATCAGATCTTCTTCTGATCGTTACAGGCTCTGTTTTTACAGTGCGGGTACGGCGTCTTGGTCTTTCAGATGCATCATCTTGGATAGAAGAAGGCTCTGAAGAGGCAGCTTCAGCATTGTTTTCATCTCCGGTCTGGATAATTCTATCAATGAGTTCCTGCTTTCTTAATTTATCGGCATCTTCTATACCAATAGCTTTGGCAATCTCGCGCAATTCGGAAACGAGCTTTGCATTCAATTCATTAACATCCATTAATTTTTATATGTATTATAAGATATAGGATTTTTTACTTAACATGAAAACTATTCATTTAGTTTTAACAATTTCAACTTATGCCGTATCTGTTAAAATGCTTGGCTTCCAGAACTAAGTGAATTCTTTCAGGCCAGAAACGAATAATTTTTGAGAACAGCCACAAAGAAAAACATAAGTATTCTAATTTCAAAGAAAAATTGAAAAAAAAACCAAATTACAAGAATCTTCTGTTAAGTAAATCGTTTTACTAAATACTTTAACGTAACTTTTTTGGTTAAATTATGGAGATTTGTTTTGAATTCTTTGTATGTTAGCTGTCTTATTTAAAATCACCTTTCATGAAAGAAAACGAAATTAAAACTAATTACCCTGCCCTGTATACGTTGGTAGTGGTATTCTTTTTCTGGGGTTTCATTGCTGCTGGAAACAGTGTTTTCATTCCTTTTTGTAAAAACTATTTCCATTTAGATCAATTTCAATCTCAGCTAATTGACTTTGCATTTTACACGGCTTATTACATTGGCGCTTTGCTGTTATTCATTTTCAGCACAGTAAAAGGTAAAGATCTCGTTGGACATTGGGGATACAAGAAAAGTATTGTCTATGGATTACTTTTTTCTGCACTTGGTGCAGGGGCTATGATCGTTGCTGTAGAAGTAAACTTGTATGTGGGAATGTTACTTGGGTTATTTACGGTTGCTTTGGGTTTTTCCTTGCAACAGACCGCAGCCAACCCGTTTGCTGTACTTTTAGGCGACCCTAAAACAGGTTCTTCACGCGTAAACCTTGGGGGAGGAATCAATTCATTCGGGACGACAATCGGTCCTTTGGTTATTGGATTCGCACTTTTCGGAACATTCGAAACAATCTCTGACAGTGAGATTGCAAATCTGCCTTTAGATAAAGTCATCATTCTGTATATAGGAGTTGGCTTATTATTTGTTTTGGCAGCAGCGTTATTCCATTTCTCTAAAAAAGTACCTGCGGGTATCAGTGATGAGCCAATGGAAAAAGCAAGCAAGGCATTGACAACACTGATCATTATGACCATCTTGTTGTTTGCTATGTTTGCACCTGTATTCTTAAGCTACAAAAGCGATGAAGCAATCCAGCTTGAAGCATTGCGTGAACAACTCAAAACATTGACAGATTCCTCTGCTATTGATCAGCTAAAGGCACAAATTGCTGAAATATCACATCCTCTGGAAAAAACAAGAATGATGTGGCTGGCAGGTGCATTTATAGTTGTTGTAGGCGGTTTGTTATACTCTAATCTGAGTGCTAAGAAAAATGCAGAGGGATGGGGAGCAATGAAATATCCTCAATTGGTATTAGGAATGCTGGCTTTATTCTTATATGTAGGTGTAGAAGTTGCAATTGGAAGTAATCTGGGAGAGTTATTGACACTGAAAGAATTCGGAAGTCTTCAATCCTCACAGATCACACCTTATGTATCTATGTACTGGGGGAGTATGATGATCGGACGATGGGCCGGAGCGATCAGTGCATTTAAACTGGCAAAATCGACGAAACAATTATTATTGATTATAGTTCCGTTTATAGCTTTCTCCGTTATTATAGGTGTCAACACATTAGCAGGATTTGAGATGTCACATCTTTACTTCTACGCAGTATGTATTGCGATTCAGATCATAGCATTCTTCCTGAGTAAAGAAAAGCCTGTTCGTACATTGATTATCTTTGGATTATTCGGAATCGGTGCGATGCTGACAGGCCTGTTGACATCAGGAGTTGTAGCTATTTATGCTTTCCTTGCAGGCGGACTTGCATGTTCTATTATGTGGTCGTCTATTTTCAGTTTATCGATCGTTGGATTAGGCAAGTATACGGCTCAGGGTTCTGCATTCCTGGTAATGATGATCCTGGGCGGTGGTGTAATCCCTCCTATTCAGGGAAAATTAGCTGACATTATCGGCATCCATAATTCTTATATTTTACCACTATTCGGTTTTGTATATATTGTCATATTTGCCATTATGGTGAGAGGATTCTTAAAGAAACAAGGAATCAATATTGATGAAATAGAAGCTGAAGGAGGTCACTAATTCAGTAAAAACCGACAGACTAATTGTATTTAGTACACTATTGAATAAAATTGTGACGAAATTCACAAACGCCGTTTACAGCATTGTAAACGGCGTTTTTTATTAAAAAGTAATGATCAACTCATTATTATTCAAAATAAACAATCTAAATATTATTGTTTTATGCATAAAAAACGTATTTTCGGAGAGATAAACATATCATTTTATTAAGAGAAACAACAAACAAACAATATAAACACAAATTAACTTCATACATAATGATTATAATTGCTGACGGAGGATCTACCAAGACAAACTGGTGTTTGTTAGATGATTCCAACAAGAAAATTTACTTTAATACTGAAGGATACAATCCATACTTTGTGGATAGTGAATACATCGTTAATTCATTAAAAAAAGGACTTCCTCTTGACTTACCATTTGACAAAATCTCTGAAGTAAACTATTACGGAGCAGGAGTTCACAACCAGGAGAAAGCACAAATCGTAGTCAATGCGATAAAACAGGTTTTCCCTAATTCTAAAGTTGAAGTTGGACACGATCTGCTTGCAGCAGCAAGAGCACTGTTAGGTACAGAATCCGGTTTTGCAGCTATTTTAGGTACAGGTACCAACAGCTGTATATATGATGGTGAAGAGATTACAAAAAACATTGATTCCGGTGCCTATATATTAGGAGATGAGGGAAGCGGAAGCTATATCGGTAAAAAACTACTGATAGATTATATCCGTGATCTTATGCCTGCAGATGTAAAGAAAGTATTTTATGAAACCTACAAGCTGTTACCTGATGAAATTATGGACAGCGTATATACTAAGCCGTTAGCGAACCGTTTCTGTGCAAGTTTCAGCAAATTCGTATATGACAACAATGTCAATATTCAATATACCCGCAAAATTGTAGAAGATTCTTTCGAGGCTTTCTTCAGCAATCTGGTAAGCAAATACCCTGACTACCAAAGCTATACATTCAATTGTATTGGTTCTGTAGGCTACAACTTCCGCAATGTACTGGAAGAAAAAGCTGGTCACTACGGAATGAAAGTAGGAAAAATCCTTCGTTCGCCAATCGATGATCTGGTACAGTTCCACATGAACCGTGCAGCTAAGAAATAAACATTAGAATTAAACATAAAAAAACCGGAAAATCAATTTTCCGGTTTTTTTTATGTTGTACGCTTTTGTACATGCTGTACTAAAGTGTTAATGACTCTCCGATTCCCGGCAATGACAATTGCAGTCCGGCTTCACTAAACTTCCGCTTCGCTTCCTCTACATCAATTGTAATCGGTGGAAACGTGTTATAATGAATACCGACAATATGTTTACAGTTGATAAACTGAGCTGCCTTTACAGCATCCTCTACATCCATAGTATAATGACCTCCTATCGGTAAAAATGCCCAGTCCAGCTGCAGATCTTCCAATAGTTTCATATCATATGTTAACGCTGTATCTCCGGCAAAATAGATTTTTTTGCCTCCTGCAAAAAACACATAACCGACAGGCCAGCCGCCATATGCTCCGTCCGGTGTACTGTTGGTATGAATAGCAATCACCATCTTGGCTTTTCCAAAAGTAGTCTCAATGGTACCTCCGAGATTGAACTCCACAACTTTATCGTCCGAAACACCCTGTTTTCTTACCCACGCAGCTGTTTCCACAACTGTAGCAACTGTAGCATTGCTATTCTTTTGCACCGTCAGCAGGTCAGCCACATGATCCTGATGTGCGTGACTGACAAATATATATTCAGGATGAAGCGCATTTACATCCACATGTTCCGCAATCGGATTATATGTAATAAAAGGATCTAATAATACCTGATGCCCGTCAAAATCAAATAACACACAGGATTGTCCGTAATAAGTAACTTTCATATAGCCTGTTGTTTTATTTATTGAACAAATTACCCAATCCGCCAAAACCACCCAACATATCCTGAGCAGAAGCCTGCATTTCGGATTGACTGACATTTTCGGCCTGTACAAGGGCTTTATTCAGTGCGACGATCAAAAGTTCCTCCAACTCTTCCTTGTCTGCATTATCCAGAAAAACAGGATCAATAGTGATCTCTCTGATTTCCTTATTTGCTGTGGCCACCACTTTGATCACGCCCCCTTCTGCTTCGCCGAAAACAGAAATATTATCCAGTCTCTTTTTAATCTCTTGTGCCTTTTGTTGGGCTTCGAAAAGTTTATCAAACATATCTTTATATATTTATTTAGCTGTTTTGAAGATGCAATTTACAAAATACAGCGCTGAAATAACAAATTTACTTCTGTCAAACCAATGGAATTAGGTAGTTATCCTGATCCTTATTACCTTTGCAGCATGCTTGAATATAAAAACGCACTGATTGATGAACTGGTAGAAAAATTAAATCTCCAACAGATCAGCATGGAACCTGCACTCGTACAATCCGCCCAGAATATAGCTTCCTTTGAAGACCTCAAATTGTTTATTGAACGGTTCACACATATGCATACGCCCAGCAGTAATCTTGCAGAAGAACTGGAAGAAGAGGTAGATATATTGGTTCACAAGCTAAAATTTATACCGACAGAGACTCGCCCAAAAGTGCTCTTACTTGAAAATATAGACCCTGCCTCCCCTCTTCAGTCTGCACTGATATCAGAAAGCATTCGTATCGCAGGTGGAGTACCATTAGATATTCAGCAATATAAAGACGCTGATATGCTCCTGATTAAGCAGGACGAATTTTTACTGTACGGACAATTACCTCAGTTTATTCAACAGGAAGAATGGAACAGTATTCCTGCTATTAAGAATAATAAAATCTACATTATCAAAAAAGATGATTTCGCAAATGTACCGGGCAAAGACTATTTACTGGAACTGGAAATACTGGCAGAGATCATCCAGCCCAAATATTTTATTTTTGGTCATCAGGGCATTGACTGGGTCAACTTTGATTTAGGATAAAAACACAACAGGCATTCCGGATGGAATGCCTGTTGTGTTTTTATATGATCCGTTATGTTATTTAGATAAATTTCTTACGGAGTATAGCGTACAATTTTTCTACTGTCTGCGGTTTATCACTCCAGCCATTTTTCAAGGCATAGTTTGTTTGCAAAAATGCATCCGCTTCTGCCAGATTATCAAACCTGTTTAATAGTTCTATAGCTTCACTGTAAGCCAGGCTATATCCGTTAAACAAGTCTTTGATAAATAACAGTTTATCATTGAGACTGACTGCAGATTTCAGGTCACTAATTCTTTCTGTACCATTTTGCGAAGTTTGAAAAATATTACCTTGTCCTAATCCTGCTTTCTTCTGTTGAGAAATCAGCTCGTTCAGAGTCAATGGTCTGGAAGGTTTTTCTTCTATGGACTCTTCTACTACAATTGCTTTCTCTTCAATAACAACCGTATTCACGACAGGCTCAGCAACAGGCTGCTCGTTAACAGGCTCTGGCTGTTGCACAGGTGTTGTTGAAACCGGTTCCGGCTGAACGGGAGCTGCTGCCGGCGCGGAAAAGGAAACCGGCGTTTCAAATCGAATGCTTTCCTGTACAGGCTGCTCTTCGGTTTTATCGGTTACTAATTCTTCCGGCTCACTCTGCTTTACAGGGACCTCTTCTTTTTCAGTATTATAGTGATGATATTGTTCTGTCTCATCTGCTTTTGTATCTTCTTCTATTGTATCCCCTTCGATTGTATCTTCTTCTATTGCTTCTTCCTGTATACGGGTTTCCTCCTGCACCACATTGGTTACCTCCGGTATATCCTCCACAATCTCTTCCTGTACAGGCTGTTCATCTACCTCTTCATTTTCGACCTGAGAGGAAGGTGTAAAATAGGTTTCAAAAGGAACTTTCTCTACCTCCTGATTGACTTTATAGGTATCAGCATCCTCTTCCACTGGTTGCTGGTTGTTCACCGCAGTCTCCTGCAGGTTTAATGTTTTTAAAATATTAATATGATCCGCCAGAAATCTGGCTTTAGCTTCTAACAGTGAAATTTCAATCAAGTCACAGTTTTCATGCTCACTGCATGTAGCATATTGATCATTTAGTTCTAAAAGTAGATCGCCGATTTTAGCGAAGATGTCTTGTTTTGTTGCTGCCATCCTGATATTTTTTCTGTTATGTTTTTATACAAACGAAGGAATGAACAATTAGAAATTCAAGTAATTGATAATTACCAATTTCGGAAAGACTCTCTAATTGTCTATGTCAAATCTAACATTTTATTTCGATATTAGCGTCCTGTAATATCGGTTAAACGTCAATATTCTAACGTTTTTCAAGCCCTTATATTTTATAATTTCGACACATATTTTTTTAAGAGATGTTATTTTCTGAACATAATTTTGGAGCGCGGAGAGCGACCTACGGAAGTATTGAGGTGATATGCGGATCAATGTTTTCCGGTAAAACAGAAGAACTGATCAGAAGACTTAAAAGAGCGCAGTTTGCAAAACTGAATGTAGAGATTTTTAAACCGTCTGTAGACATCCGTTATGATGAACAGCGGGTAGTGTCACATGACCAGAATAGCATCTCCTCTACTCCTGTTTCTAATTCTTCAGCGATCTTATTACTCAGTGCAGACACCCGTGTTGTTGGAATAGATGAAGCTCAGTTTTTTGATGATGAACTGCCTAATGTATGTGTACAATTAGCAAACAAAGGATTACGTGTCATTGTGGCAGGATTGGATATGGATTTTAAAGGAAAACCCTTCGGCCCTATCCCTGCTCTCATGGCTATAGCAGAACACGTGACAAAAGTTCATGCTGTATGTGTCCGGTGTGGTGCTCCTGCAAATTATTCTTACCGTTTGACGGATAATGATAAACAGGTTTTATTAGGAGAAAAAGAGAGTTATGAGCCCAGATGTCGTTCCTGCTATTACAATCTGGGGTAAGTGTTAAAATTAACAAAACATTAACATTGAATTAATATTGAAAAATGATTTTGGCAAACTATTTGTAATATACCTTATATAGCAAATAAGATAGCTTAGTAATAAGCGACAAAATACTTTTCATAATTTAGGTTTATAATTGGTTAGTTAGCGACTTCTGCCCCACAGGAGTCGCTTCTTTTTTTTGTACAGGACAAAAAAAACCGGAACAATAATTCCGGTTCTCTTATTTCTTATATATCCTTACAATTGTGCTGTAATGGACTTATCTAAGGGATTTACTGCTGAACGGTAACGATGAACCAATTTTCCGTTTTCATCGATAAGGAATTTTTCAAAATTCCATTTGATCTCTCCTTTGAAATCCGGATTCTCCTGATTAGTCAGAAATTTAAACAAGGGATCGATCTGATCTCCTTTGACATCTACCTTTTCTGAAAGTGTAAAAGTCACGCCAAAATTCTTTTCGCAAAAGTCCTGAATTTCTTCATTGGAACCGGGCTCCTGACCACCAAAGTTATTTGCAGGAAAACCTATAACCACTACTTTATCACCATATTGCTCTGAGAGTGCCTGAAGATCTTTATATTGTTTGGTAAACCCACACTTGGAAGCTGTATTGACAATCAGAATCTTTTTTCCTTTATAATCCGAAAGATTGATCGTCTTGCCTTCCATATCTTTAAAACTGTAATCATACACGGTAGGGGTATTCGTAATCATCGACATACACACCATTAAAGTCATTAGAATCATAGTTATAACATTTAAATATCTAAGATAGAGTTTTTTTCCCGTTCTATTACAAAACTGAAAATTTCCTGAATCGGAGATTTAAGGATGGATCCTACCCGTACTCCATGGATTCTGCAGACATCTCTTAATATCAAATCGAAATGAAAGGCAATAGAACCCACAAAATGACACTCGTATTCCCAATATTTGGGATAAGTAAGAATATTCGTTTTGACAAACTCATCCATCCCATTGCGCAACAGATTATCTATAAAAGGATGTAATCTGTTTGCATCCATAAATTCTGCAAAGTTAGCCAGATAAGTATTAGGTCTTTCTTTTTGATAGACATTCTTGATAACAATATCTTTTGATATACGATACTTCTCTTCAAATTTACCCGCTAATTCAACAGGCATTTTACCATATAGAAAACTGGTAATCAACTGTTTTCCAAACCATGCTCCTGAACCTTCATCTCCTAATACATATCCGTTTCCATTGTGACTGGCTAGCAAAAGTTCTCCATCGAAAAAACTAACATCTGAGCCTGTACCCATAGTCGCAATAAAACCCTTATTCATTCCACACGTCGCCAAAGCAGAACCCAGCAGATCAGATTCAACAGATATAAAAGCAGAAGGAAACAGCTGGGTCAACGCATTGGAAACCAATTCCCTACGGTCCGGAGTCACACAACCGGCACCGTAAAAGTATACTTCTTTGATCTCATCAGCATACGGAATAATCTCCGGAACTTCCTTCAAAACCCTTTCAATCTCTTTTTCACTCACAAAAAAGGGATTTAGTCCTTTTGTAGAGAAGGTTAACGGTTTACTATCCGGCAAATCCAAAATCCAATCTGATTTTGACGAACCACTGTCTGCAACTAATATCATATGTGTTTATTCAAAAAGTGGGGGATCCCCTACCTTCAAATATACGCAAAAAGCAGAATCAAAAAAAGAACTTAAGACCGAAATCAGCAAACAGACTGTCAATAACATCCCGATTTATTTGGCTTAACAAATACATACCCTTACATTTGTAACAAATTCACGATAACTATCAGTTCCAACTTAATCGTAACACATGGCAAACTCATCCATAGCATTTCAAGTATCCTTTTCTGAACCTCAGGCACATTATGCCGATATCAAAATGTCTGTCTCCAACTTTAATCAGGATTACATTGATGTAAAGATGCCTGTATGGACACCCGGATCTTATCTGATACGTGAATATGCCAAAAATCTGGAGTCTTTTCGCGCTAAAGATGCAGATGACAAGCCTTTAGCATTTGAGAAACTTTCTAAAAATACATGGCGGGTATTTGCCGGCAAACAGGATATACATATAGACTATAGGGTGTATTGTTTTGAAGTATCAGTAAGAACAAACTTTGTAGATGATACACATGCATTTATTGTACCTGCAGCTACATTTTTCTATATTGATGGTCACCTGAGCCATGACTCTGAAGTCACCCTGATTCCTTATCAGAATTGGGACAAAATCTCTACCGGATTGGCTGCCGTGCAGGATAAGACAAACACTTATTATGCACCTGATTTTGATATTCTGTTTGACAGTCCTATAGAAGTAGGTAATCAGGATATCTGGCACTTCGAAGCAGCTGGTATTCCTCACGAATTTGCAATGGTTGGCGGAGGCAATTATGATAAAGACCGTTTGTCACAGGATCTTAAGCTGATCATCGAAGAAGAGACCAGCATTTGGGGAACCAATCCGAATGATCGTTATGTTTTCATTACCCATAATTATTACTCTGGTGGCGGAGGTCTGGAACATCTTAATTCTACCGTTTTAGGTGCGACACGCAATGGTTATAATCAGGAAACGATCTATAAGAATTTTTTAAGTCTTGCTGCACACGAATACTTTCACCTGTGGAATGTCAAAAGGTTACGTCCCAAAGCGCTTGGACCATTTGATTATGAAGCAGAGAATTACACTACCGGACTCTGGATCATGGAAGGTTTTACGGCTTACTATGATAATCATATTATTCGCAGGTGTGGATTTACGTCAGAAGACGAGTATCTGCAGCTTCTTGCAGCCGAATTCAATACGGTCTATAACCGTCCGGGCTATGAATTGCAATCTGTAGGAATGTCCAGTTTTGACACATGGATCAAACAATACCGTCCTGATGAGAACAGCATTAATACCTCTATCTCTTATTATAACAAAGGTGCGATGCTTGCCTGTGCTCTTGACCTGAGTATTATAGCACACAGCAATGGAAAACAAAGCCTGGATGATGTTATCAGAGCAGCATATCAGCGATTTTATGTAGAAAAAGGAAGAGGTTTTGAAGAAGAGGAATTCAGAAAGCTGACCAAAGAAGTAACCGGTCAGGATTTTCAGGAAATATTTGAAGCCGTGTATGCCCATGAAGAGCTGGACTATAACCGTTATTTCAATCTTGCAGGTTACGAAATGGTGGATACGCTGGCAGATGCAAAGACACACAGTCTTGGGATAGTGCTCAGCAAAAACGATCAGCGTGTTATGATCACTCATGTGGAACGCGGAAGCACGGGTTGGGCCGGAGGATTAAGCGTAAAGGATGAACTTATCGCAATCAATGACGTACGACTTGATCCTGCAGGACGTGAACTTGAATACGCACTCAACTCTGGCAATGCAGGAGATACATTAAATATTTTGGTAGCACGAGATGGTTTGATGCGGGAATTAAAGATTATGATTGGGATAAGTAATAAAAAATCACTTAAAATATCCCCTCTTCCAGCAGCGACCGCACAACAGAAACAGCTGGCTCAGTACTGGCTGAATAGCAGATAACAAAAAAAGACCTTGAATCATCAAGGTCTTTTTTTGTCAGATTAAAATTTATACCGGATTGAAAAACCGATCGGATCAATCAACTTGAGGCTGCTGCTCTGAATAAAATCAAGATAGGGCTTTACATCCAGAGAGATAGAAACCGGAGCGTTTGGAATACTGTATTCAATACCAACAATACCATCCACACTGATAATGGCTTCCGAAGATCTGCTGAAACGATTTCCGTTTCCATCGGTATACGGCTTACGTGTGTATCCTCCCACACTTCCCCCAAATCCGTAATACCAGGTAAAATCTCCTGTCAAAGGTTTGTGAAACTCATATAAACCTACCACTCTGAATCTTCTCGAAGTAGAATTACTCTGAATACTGACAATTCCTTCGATAGCCCGATCTTCATGCATAGTGTATCTGTAGGTAATACCCTGAGCAGAACCGAATCGTCCGCCTATGGCATGATCACTGGTCAATTGAGCTTTGGCATCTATAGCAAACAACGTTAGTATGCCGATAATAAGAGCGGATAAGTATGCTTTTTTCATTTAAAAAAATTTATAAATATTAATGTCAAATGTAACATGATTTTAACGGTTTAAAAAGATATTTGGTATATATTTGACAAGCTTTTGATACAAATAAACCCTGAAAATGATTATATTGGTATCAGTATAACATGCTGTCCTATTATAAACCCGTTAAATTGTAACTATGAACACATTAACACGAGTATTCGATTTTATCACACGTTATAAAGAAGAATTTAGCAAGCCCATAATGGTTGCCGGAAAAAGAGACGGCAAATGGAAAACATATTCAACGGACGAGTTTATTGAGATTATTGACAATATAAGCAAAGCTATGTTGGCCAGAGGCGTGAAAAAGGGAGATCGCATAGCGCTGATGTCTGGTAATCGCCCGGAATGGAATTTCGTAGATTTTGCAGCCAACCAGATCGGAGCAGCTATTGTACCCTTATACCCTACACTTTCCAGTCAAGATTTAACCTATATAATTGCAGATGCTGAAGTGCGTTCTATTTTTGTGAGCAATGCGGAGCTGACTGGTAAAGTGAAAACTGCGCTAAAAGAGAATAATCTGGAAATTAACCTGTTTACATTCGAAAAAATAGATGACCTGCCGACATTGGATGATGTCATCGCATTTGGAAAAGAACAGGATATTGATCTCAAACCTTATAAAGATGCCGTATCTGAAGATGATCTGCTGACCCTTATCTATACCTCAGGAACAACAGGCAAGCCGAAGGGTGTACTGCTGACGCATAAAAATGTAATGAGTAATGTCAATGCTTCGAATCACCTGCTGAAGACGGAGTATAATAAGGCATTGAGTTTCCTTCCGCTCTGCCATATCTTTGAACGTATGGTTGTCTATCTGTATTTCTCTCGTGGAGTTCAGATATATTATGCAGAAAACCTGGATAATATAGTCGCAGACATCAATGAAGTTAAGCCAATGGCATTTACCACTGTACCACGTGTACTGGAAAAAGTGTATGACAAGATCGTAGAAAAAGGTAAAGCGCTTACAGGAATCAAAAAAGCCTTATTCTTCTGGGCATTGGAGCTCGGGCATAAATATCAGGAACCTGAAAAAAACGGAGCCTTTTACAATTTTAAACTGGGTATTGCCCGCAAGCTGATCTTCTCCAAATGGAAAGAAGCACTGGGCGGTGAGATCAAATTAATTGTATCTGGAGGAGCTGCTTTGCAGGAGCGACTGGCACGTGTGTTCTGGGCTGCTGGCATACAGGTGCTGGAGGGTTACGGACTGACAGAGACTTCTCCTGTTATTGCAGTAAACACATGGCAACCCAATGGAGTTCGTTTCGGTACAGTCGGAAAAGTATTAAGTAACCTGAATGTGAAAATCGGACAAGACGGAGAGATATTAGTCAAAGGCCCCAGTATCACGGCCGGATATTATAAGAATGAAGAGGCAACCAAAGAAGCTATTGATGAAGAAGGATATTTTCACACCGGCGACATTGGAGAATTATCAAATGATGGCTTCCTGAAGATCACCGATCGTAAGAAAGAAATGTTCAAAACTGCAGGAGGTAAATATGTTGCTCCGCAAGTATTGGAAAACAAATTCATGGAATCTACGTTAATTGGACAGGTAATGGTGCTTGGAGAAAACCGTAAATTCCCGTCAGCACTGATTGTTCCGGCATTTGAAGAGCTGGAAAAATGGTGTAAACATAAAGGCATACCCTACACCTCTAAAGATGAAATCATCAAAGATCCTAAAGTAATCGAAAAATATCAGAGTGAGATAGATCGGTTAAATGCGGGATTCGGACATTGGGAACAGGTCAAAAAATTCAAATTGCTGAATAAGGAATGGAGTATTGACAGCGGCGAACTCACACCGAAACTAAGTTTAAAACGCAAAATTATCCTTCAGAAATTCGAAGATACCATTAATGGCATTTATGAAGAAGCAGGAAGTAAAAGTTAACAGTTTATGTCAAAAATTCCTTTTAAAGCCAGAGTAAAAGACTTTGGAGGACTGATGATGAATGTCATCAATGGTTTTCTGGATGACAAATGTATGAAGATGAGTGCCTCTCTGGCCTATTACACGGTGTTCTCCATAGGTCCGCTTATTATCATCATTATCTGGTGTATTGGTTTTTTCTATGGTACTCAGCTGGATGGTCCCACGGGAGCCCGTGATGAAGTGTTTAAGGAATTTTCAGAACTGTTCGGAAAAGATGTAGCGGTACAAGTTCAGTCAACGATCCAAAAGATCAGCTTTGAAAACAGATCCAACATCGGTATCATTGTCGGAATCGTCACGCTTATCATTACATCAACGACCATATTTGTTGATATACAGGATTCGATTAATACAATTTGGAAAGTGAAGGCCAAAGCGAAGAAAGGATGGCTCAAACTCATTATCAACAGGCTGATATCATTTTCTATGGTATTAGGTCTGGGATTTCTACTGATTGCCTCCTTAATGATCAACGGAATTATCGTGGCACTCACTAATTACTTTGGCCAGTATTTTGAAAATATAAGTCTGCCCATGCTTGACTGGATTAATACCGGAATTACATTTACGGTTATTACGGCTTTATTCGGCTTTATATTTTCCTTTCTGCCGGATGCCAAAGTAAGATTCAGGGATATACTAGGAGGAGCTATATTTACCGCCTTATTATTTATGTTCGGAAGGTATGCTATCTCTTTGTACATCACCCAGTCAGCTACAGCAAGTGCATATGGGGCTGCAGGATCTATTATTGTCTTGTTAGGTTGGGTATATTACTCTTCAGCTATTCTTTACTTCGGAGCAGAGTTTACTAAAGAAATTGCTATACGCTACGGTAAAGGAATTCGGCCGACTTCATTTGCAGTTCTCGTTAAACAGACAGAATTGGAAATTGACGTAGAAACCGGGCAACGCAAAATTTCTAAAAGCACTCCTGAAGTACCAATGAATGTTTCTGAAATTCAAAAGGATTAAATCAGGCCCTTTCTGAAAGTTATTCATTTACCCTCTTAAAGATCTAAAAAAAACAAGGGCTTCCTCTATCGGAAGCCCTTGTTTTTTTTAGATTTAAGTTCGGATTATTTAACCTGATATATGAATACTTTCCGTCCTATATTACCTGTTTTATCCATTCCTTCTACAACGACTTTATAATTACCATTACCATCTGCATTGTAGTATTCCAGTTCGATTTCACCCGTTTCGGTTACATTAACATTTGGATTCCAGTAAATCGTCGTACGCAGATCATTCGTAGCTTTACGTTGTGGCGTATCATACTTAGGCAGATAAAACTGTCTTTCTTTAATATACCCCAGCGGATACATATCAATAACATTTGTTTTTGGCAACATGCTCTCAATCTGTGCAAGGGACATACGGGGTTGTTTCTTCTCCTTTTTCGTATAAATAGAAACGACACCATTATTTTGATACATTCTGCTCACAGTACCTAACTCATCCCGAAGGAAGATCTCGATCCCTTCGATATCCGGCACATTGATAGAATTAAGACTGGCTTCATCTATAGGCATACCATTTAAGAAAAATTGTACCGGAATACGTCCTCCTGCATTGTAGTCCCTGCTTACATAATATTTTAATGTTTGGGTATCAAAGGTGATACCTGTCAAAACTGTTGTCAGACATTGAGTAAGAATATTACATCCGGATAGTCTGGATGGCTCTATTCTGTGTTCAGGCATTGATAATCCGGACAAAGATGGAAAATCTTTACTTGACACTACTTTTTTCACCACTCCGGTCACAGCGACTTCATCCAAAAGGATGGAAGTACGATATTCCTTACGGCTATTATCCAGATAAGGTGCAATTGTACGATCTATATTATCGACTCTGTTACTTTCGTAGGGGTTGTTCTTATCAATACCCGGAAAATAAGATTGATCCATATTGATGACCAGACTTCTGTAATTATCATTACTTCTGGCATTGACCGTTACTTTTGAAGAATCCGGGAATACAACATTCTCAAATTTGAATTTACCGTTTACGTCTGTATATGCATCCTTGCTCACTCCTGCCGCAGGGATTTTCAACAGTAATCCTGCATTCTGAACAGTCCTGCCTGTATTCATACGCAGTACTCCGGAAATAGTGATTCCTTGTTCAGGAAGGAAATTAATAGCTGGCAATTTATCAGCCATAATGTCCGTATAAGAGAATCTCCTAAATCCTTGTGTCATTAGCAATGCATCCAGAGCCTGTAATCTGTTTTCAACCTTCTCATCAAAATAATAGTTTGGTTTCTCTACATAACCTTTGAGATCCGAGGTAAGCAGAAAATTACTTACAATAGAAAGGTCTTGCTGATCATCATAGGATACTTTCGTTTCATCTACGACAGCAACAGAATAACTACCCGGAAATTTTTGTCCATTATTATCTATTGCTAGTTTCAGTTTAACCAGATCTTTTGGCTTGTAGGCTTGCTTATCAGCTGTTGCTTTTATATCCAGCAATTTATCGGATTGAATATAAATCAATCGTTCGCTGATAGGTGTACCATCCGGCTTCATGAGTGTAATCTGTGCAATCCCATTTGGAAAACGGTTTTTCGGTATAGTAAGCAAAAATGACGGATTTTTCAGTGTAGCCTGTGCAGCATAACACAACTGTCCATTAGAAACGGCCAGAATATAGTAGGGTTGATTCTGAACCTTTTGAAAGTATGTGTCGCTGGTCACGATTCCCATTTGAATAGTAGTATCTGCTTCCTTATGGAATACCAGATTGATGGATTCGGCTTTTACATCCGGAAGCGTATAGGTGCGTTCCTGTCCGTTTTCAAACTTGACACTGGCTTTATACTTCTCGCCTGCAATAGGAAGCATAGAGAATATACCCATTCCTAGCCCCAGATCTTTAAATTCTGCTATAGTAGCATTCTTTGAATCTACAATCCGGCCTGTTACTTTCTGTCCTTTTCCATCCGAACCAACAGCTTTAAATCCTACATTCTTTGCTAGTCCTGCAATCAAATCTCCGCCTTCCGGAAAAAATTGAACATCTACATCCCAAACAGCATTTTTAAGCAAAAAATTACCCACTAATGGTGGTTGTCCCTTTTCGCCATCCACTTTAACCGTCAGCTCTCCACTTTGGAGCATTTCGCGATCCTTAGCAGATATATTCAGTGTGATGCGTCCCATGTCATCGGTTTCACCCTTTCCTTTGCTGATGGTTTCCCATCCGGATATTGCTTCCCAATTAACCTTGGAACGACTTAAGATCTTACCTGTCTTATCTTTAAACTGAACAATTGCCTGAGTTTTAGTACCGTTATCATTGGGTTTAAATTCAATATTAGTAATCACCTTATTATTAATGGCATCTCCTATGGGTATAATTTTATTAAAGAAATACACAGGGTCAAAATTGGCCATCCATTTGGTATAAGCTCTGAAGCGGTAATTGTCTTTGACCATAAATTGAGGGTCCAATACAAAATATCCGTTACCTACACCTTCTTTCAACGGAATCTTAAAAGTCTGAATAAGGGAATCCCGGCTATTTAACACCTCTACATAAGTGATCTTCGAAGGGTCGTATTCAAACAGATTCCTGTTTAGATAAGTTTTAAACCAGAGCGTATCTCCTACAGCATAATAAGGTTTATCAAAGTGTACGTGAACTTTTTCGATCGGATAGACCTGAAAAAGCTTTTGTGCTTTTTCTACAACAGTATTAATCGGAATAGTTGGTTTATCTTGTGCCAGAGATTTAGCCTGAAAGGTAAATGTGGCAATTAGTAATGCAATAAGAAACTTTAATGACTTCATGTATAGCGTCGTATTTTTCAGAATGCTAAATATATCCATTTTTAGCGAAACAAGCATAGAAAGCCCCGAAATTTAACATTCCTTAAAGCAATGGAGCCAGTAGCCGGCAAAGAGAATCCACTCCTTTTTTCCATTTGGAACGGTTTTTCCAGATCTTCAATGTTAATAGATCCGAATCAGCTTTATCTCTTTCAAATTGATTTTCAAGATTAACACATAACTGCAGGTCGCTGATAATAGCAGAAATCTCAAAATTGATATAGAAACTGCGTATGTCCAGATTAGTAGTTCCGATAAAGGCTACTTTCCCATCGATACAAAGGGTTTTGGCATGGATAAATCCTTTATTGTACAGATACACTTTGACTCCTCTGTTTAAGAGAGACTTGAGAAATGAAAAGCTGGCATGCTGTACAAAATACGAATCTGATGTGGCCGGCATCATTAATTCAACTTCTACACCGGAAGCGGCTGCCACCTGCAAAGCAGTAGACAGCTCATCACTGGGAATATAATAGGGAGTACAAAGCTGCACTCTGCTCTTGGCTTCACTGATAGCAAGTAAGATGGCTTCCATATTGAATGGGCCTATTGATCCCGGATCACTGGATGTGAAAGCTACTGCAGCCTGTTCCGGAAACTGAAAAGGTTTGCTGCATAGGTATTCACGGGTAATCATAAAAGGCGCGCCGTCGGTCTGATTCCAGGACATCCAAAAATTCACCTGCAACATATTTACAGCTTCGCCTTCGATCATGACAGAGGTATCTCTCCAGAAAACGGCATCAGATTGTCCCGGGTAGTTGATATAACGATCCGAAATATTAATTCCACCAACAAAACCAATATGCCCGTCTATTACCGCTATTTTACGGTGATTACGATAGTTTGAATTGGCCAAAGAAGTAAAAGTTACAGGTAGAAAGGGTTGAAATTCTATCTTACTCTTTTTACTGGCGATCATATATTTGACCAGGTCAGGAGATCCGAAACTATCTACAATCAGGCGGACTTTGACTCCTTCTGAAGCTTTCTCTTCCAATGCATTTAAGACTTCCAATCCAATATTATCCAGTTCAAAAATGTAATATTCCACATGAATAGCATGCCTTGCTTCCCGGATTGCTTTCAGAAACGCAGGAAATTTCTCCTCACCGTTCGTCAGCAGAGTGACCCGGTTACGCAGTGAGGGGGAAGATAGCCGCTCATTCTTGAGAAAAGTAAATACACGGTGAGCAGAGCCTATCCATTCTTCGATGGTTTCCAGATCACGTTCCATTTCAGGCTCCAGCTTGTTCCATTCCCGCTCCAAAAGCTCTGCCTGTTGCTGGCTCATTCGTTGAAATTTACGGATCTTCTGAAATTTCTGTCCAAACAGATAATACAGAATAAGCCCGACAACGGGCAGGAAAACGATTACCATTACCCATGAAACAGTCTTGCTGGGATTTCGGTTTTCGATTAGAATGGTAGAAATAACCCCAATGTATAAGATGGAGAGCGGTATCCAGTACCATTGTACTAAAAACTCCCATACCATATTGACATGATGCGATTCGATAGCAAGCACTTCCATAATATTTTCATTGGTCTGATTATACTAACAGCTACTGTATTAAAACAATCAGAAGAAAAATCATTTATATTAAACCATCCCAAAAGGGGTGTGGAATAAATTTAGGCTATTTTATCAGGATTAAGAAAAATAAAAGAAGAGAATACAGCTAAGCACAATGTGCAGCACCATTCATATGAATCAACGGACTAAGATATGGGATATCCAGATTAGCACCCCTGAGCATAAACCAGATGCCCATCAAGAGATAAAGAGCAGGCAGCCATTTGTTAAAATTGAACCTAAATATTCTCTTCGGAAAGTGACCGGCAAATGAAACAGCAAGAAGCAAAGGTAAGGTTCCGGCACCGAAAAGAACCATAAACATAAAACTGCCTGAAACAGTAGCTGCATTCAGAGCAGCAGCCAATGCCATATAAACCATACCGCAAGGTAGTAATCCGTTTAATACACCAGCTACAAAACTTCCTCCCGGACGATACAACCATCCGCCCATCAGTTTAGCAAAGGGTGTAATAAAGGTTGTCTGCCATTTCGCAAATCTGCTGTTTTGTTTACCATAAAGATGGAAAAGACCGATCCCTATTAAGATAGCTCCTGTCAGTAAACTCATACCCTGTTGCCAGCCCTGTATAGAAGCCAGATTACCAAACAGCCCCAGGACAACACCCAGAAGTCCGTAAGTCAATATCCGGCCGGATTGATACAGGACTTTATTAAGTACTAAAGTCCAGGATATCTGATGGCCTCCCTGAAATGCCATCAGCAAAGGACCACACATCACTGCACAATGCAGACTGCCTAATAAACCCATAAAAAATGCCAGATAATGATAAGTCATATGCTACAGGAATATATGTTTTTCGAAAATATAAGGAACCGAGTTACCCTCCCATTGTATTTCCAGACTCCAGTTTCCTTTCTGAAAAGACTGTATAGGCAAGCGATATCCGGTTGACATCGTCGCAAATGGTAAGGAAATATCCAGATGACTGTCAGAAGGACGCTTAAATACTAATTTACCTTTGTTCTGCGGATGCTGAAAATCAATATAAAGTGTATCATTCACTGCTTTTACAACAGGTTCCGCATGATCTCTGATCACGTTTGATTTTCTATTATAGGTGTCATCGTAGTTTAATCCCTTTTCATAATAGTCTTCTTCCTCTAATGTATCCGCATTATGACTCACCATATATATTCCTGCACCTACAATAGCGGACATAAATACGGCGAGACTGACTACTATTTTTTTACCCCAATTCATACTTCGTTGTTTTTGTACTACATTCCCGGAGGAGCAATAAATGTTGTTTTCAGGGTTTCTATCTTTTTCCCTTCGGACATAATATGTATTCTGACATTTGATTTGTAATGCTCCACATCCTTATTATTGATAATCAGAAAAAAGCTCAGTTTGGCACTGCCGTCTTTATTCAGTTTATTGATTTTATTAACCAGTTGTAATGTTAATTTGTGATCTTCACTTTCCAGTGTAAAAGGCATTTCTTTACCACTCTTGTTGATCAGTTCCAGCGAATAAAGATTGGAAATGGTATGATCTTCCCTTAGCTGATAAGTACTTCCTTTCGCTCTCAGAAGGGTAGCACCAACCTGTGTTCGGCTGAATATCATGTAACCAAATACTCCCATCAATACGGCTAATACAATGGAATACGCAATTGCTCTTACGTTATTCTTTTTGAAATCATCCTTACGTTCAATTTCACCCATAGCGTAAAACCCGATAAGACGACTTGGTTTTCCTATTTTTTTCATGACACCGTCACAGGCATCTATACATGCGGTACAGCTGACACATTCCATCTGTAATCCTTTACGAATATCTATACCTGTGGGACATACCTGCACACATAAATTACAATCGACGCAGTCTCCCTTTTCTTTAAGATCATCTTTTCGATGCTTACCACGAGGCTCCCCTCTGAAATGATCATATGCTACTACTGTACTCTGATCATCCAGTAATACACTTTGCAGTCTTCCGTACGGACAGATCGCAATACAGACGATTTCGCGGATGTATGAAAATACAGCATAGAAGACCAGGGTAAATACAGAAATGGAAATCAGACCGGCAATGTGTGCATCCAACGGGTCCGTAATAATCTTAATCAGCGCATCAGTACCAATAATATAAGACAGAAAGATATTTGAAATAAAAAAAGATATAATCAAAAAGATCGTATGCTTGAGTATCTTTTTCTTATTCTTCTCAAAAGAATTTTCAGCCGCATTTAACTTTTTCTGCTGTGTCCAGTCACCCTCTATCCAGTATTCTATCTTGCGGAATATCAATTCCATGAAAATAGTTTGCGGACAGGCCCAACCGCACCAAACCCGTCCATAAACCACAGTAAACAACACAATACATACCATCGCGATCAGCATGCCGAACACAAAAATATGAAGATCCTGAGGATAAAATAAATTTCCGAAAATCGAGAATTTACGCTCAATAATATTAAACATCAGGAAAGGTTCTCCTTTGATCTTAATAAACGGAGCTGCAAATAAAAACAGCAACAACGAATATCCAAACCACTGGCGATAGTTATAGAGCTTGCCGGAAGGTTTCTTGGCATAGATCCAATTTCTCTTTTTAGATTTTGGAGGATTAATATCCTGAATATTCGTTGTTACCTGCATAATTTTATACCTATTGTACGGCTTTAGTATCTGTTTCGGCGTCAGCATCTTTCTCAGCAGATGCGTACTCTACTTCTGCTCCCTGCGGTTCTTTAGGATTACCCGGTTTTGTATCCCGTATCGAAACGATGTAATTACTTACTTCTGCGATTTGTGCCGGAGACAATGTCTGCTCCCATGGCACCATACCCTTATCCGGCACACCATACTTTACTGTTTTGAAGACATCCTTTATTTCTCCTCCATGCAACCAGAACCGATCTGTAAGATTAGGGCCTATGCCCCCTTCTCCTGCCTGACCATGACATGCAGAACAGTTCGCGGCAAAAATGGCCTTACCAGCTGTAGCCATAGCACCAGTTTCATCCACCGTAATAGATGTTTCATCGATAAGATCAGCTACCTGAGCGAGATATTCCTGCTTAGCCTTTTCAGCCTGCGCGACCTCCCTCACATATTCCTGATCCTGATTCAATCCCCATCCAAATACATGATACACCAACAGGTAGATAACACCAAATGTAATAGTGGAGTAGAATAAGGCATTAAACCAGATCGGGATCGGATTATCCAGCTCCTTGATACCATCATAACTGTGATCAATCACGATATCCTTTTCTTCTGAGATCGGTCTCAGACCCATTATCTTTTTCCAGTTATTAGACCATTTGATTTTACGTTCCTGTTTTGCAGCAACTTTTGCAGCCTGTTCCTGTAAAAGCACTTCAGGCATAGTAATCTTCAAAATGGATTTTATTGCTTTACTAACGGAAAGTGCAGTAAAGAGCAGGACGATTAATACCACCACCAACAGAATGATAAGGATATCATTATATATATTGCCCGTACTCATGTTCCAACCTGAACTTACGGCAGTAGAATCTGCTACTAAAAATAATTTCATAATCTATTTTTATTCTGTTGTTTGACCATTTTGTTCGTCCTGACCATCGAGAGGCAATTCTTTCATATACTGAATATGATCTTTCTTCATCCAGAATAACATCAAGGCTACAGCAACGAAGAATACCAGGAATATCCACAGCGATGTGATCAGATAAATTTCATCGCCATTTAAATTTGTGATTTGCTTGAACATCGTTTTACAGTTTAATTTTGATTATCCACATTACTTGTTGCAGGCGCTACAGGTGCTGCCTTAATATCCGTTCCTAATCGTTGCAAATAAGCTATGATGGCTATAATCTCCCTGTCACTTCCAACCTTAACCTGATTTGCAGCCAGATCTTTGGCTATTGCTTCTGCCTGTTTAGCGATATCAGCATGTGCATTTTCAATATCCTTATCTGAATATGGCACACCTAACACGCGCATTGCATTCATTTTCTCTTTTATAAGACTATTATCCAGTTTCTGATCGATCAGCCATGGATATGTAGGCATGATACTTCCTGGTGAAGTAATGGTCGGATCAAGTAAGTGATCAAAATGCCATTTGTTAGGATACTTTCCTCCTACGCGATGTAAATCAGGGCCGGTACGTTTGGATCCCCATAAGAATGGTCTGTCGTAAACATATTCTCCGGATTTACTGTACTCTCCGTATCTGGAAGTCTCCGAACGGAATGGACGTACTGTTTGCGTATGACAGTTCACACAACCTTCTTTAATATAAAGATCCCTTCCCTGTAATTCCAGTGCAGTATATGGTTTGACACTTGCTATTGTAGGAATATTAGATTGAATGGTGAAAGTAGGTACCATCTCCACAATTCCTCCTATCAGTATCGCAAGAAGAGCGAGCACCATGAATAACATAGGTTTGCGTTCCAGACGACGGTGAGTCTCACGTTCATTCTTAGTCACAGGTTCAAGAGCAGGAGCTTCCGCCGGCTCATTAGCCATCAGCTTTCCTTTAGCCATTGTTTTGACCAGGTTGAATGTCATCAGCAATGCTCCGGACAGGTACAATGCACCACCTACCGCACGCATCATATGCATTGGAAGAATTTCTAATGTAGTCGCCAGGAAATTCGGATACTTCAATACACCTTCCGGAGTAAATTCTTTCCACATTAGCCCCTGTACAACAGCTGCCCAATACATTGGAATAGCATAGAATAAAATACCTAATGTACCGATCCAGAAATGCACATTGGCCAGCTTTTTAGAATACAGCTCCGTTTTATAGATTCGCGGTACTAACCAGTATAGGATCGCAAATGTCATAAAACCGTTCCATCCAAGTGCACCAACGTGTACGTGAGCTACAATCCAATCGGTAAAATGGGCAATCGCATTTACCTGTTTTAAGGATAACATAGGGCCTTCAAATGTAGCCATACCATAAGCCGTCAATGCAACGACCATAAATTTCAAGGTTGGCTCTGTTCTAACCTTATCCCATGCACCGCGCAATGTCAACAGACCGTTGATCATCCCTCCCCAGCTAGGAGCAATCAACATGATGGAAAATACGACGCCCAATGATTGTACCCATGAAGGTAATGACGTATATAATAAATGGTGTGGTCCTGCCCAGATATATATAAATATCAGCGACCAGAAATGCAGAATACTCAATTTGTAAGAATATACAGGACGATTGGCCATCTTAGGCAAAAAGTAGTACATCATACCTAAGAAAGGAGTGGTAAGAAAGAAAGCAACAGCATTATGGCCATACCACCACTGGACTAATGCATCCTGTACCCCGGAATAGACATAGTAACTTTTCCAGAACGTGACAGGCAGTTGAATCGAGTTAACTATATGAAGTACAGCGACAGTAACAAATGTTGCTATATAAAACCATACAGCGACATACATATGTCTTTCTCTACGTTTGATAATAGTACCGAACATATTGATACCGAACACCACCCAGATCAAAGTAATAGCCACATCAATAGGCCATTCCATTTCCGCATATTCATGACTGGAAGTAAAACCCATCGGAAGTGTAATAGCGGATGCTATAATGACAAGCTGCCATCCCCAGAAATGGAGTTTACTTAATACATCACTGAACATCCTCGCTTTGAGAACCCGCTGCAGCGAATAATAAACGCCCATAAAAATAGCATTCCCTACGAATGCAAAAATGACGGCATTGGTATGAACAGGACGGACACGACCGAAAGTCGTATACTGTATCCCGAAATTCATATCCGGCCATACCAGTTGCAATGCCACCAATAATCCTACGGACATTCCAACGATGCCCCATATGATGGTGGCTAACCCGAAATTTCTGACAATCTTATTGTCGTAATTAAACTGCTCTAACTGCATTACTTGTTGTGTTGATTTCTGTGGGTAAAATTATCTCTTAATTCATGACATTCTAATGATATATCACGGCTTAAAAAGTGATTTATATTACTTTTCAGAAACAACAAGAGTCTTTGGAGTCAGGCTGCAAAACAAAAAAAACGGACTTAAAATATTTAAGTCCGTTCCTATGTTTTTGATATGATGGATTACAGCATATTCTTTTCCTTGTCCTCATCAGCTTCAGGTGCTTTTGCATACCTGATATAACCGTGTTTGGAAGGATTTTCAATAATCTCTTTGACAGAGACTAATTTATAAACATATGATGCTGTTTCATTATTTAGTTTCAGCTTATAATAATCGTCTTGTTTTTGACGACGGATGGCTCCTCTGAGGCTTCCACCACCTACATTATAGGCAGCAGCGACCAATGTCCAATCTCCAAATTCGCGATAGAGATATTTGAGGTAACGGGCAGCTGCATGAGTAGATTTATTCAGATTAAGTCTTTCATCTACTTTACCGCTCACCTTCAATCCATAAAGACGTGCTGTTGCTGGCATAAACTGCCAATAGCCACCTGCACCCTTACTGGACACCACACGACTATCCATCCCGCTTTCTACTAGGGGTATGTATTTAAAATCTTCCGGAATACCATGTGATTTTAAGATTGCAGCAATCTGTGGTAGGTGTTTCTCTGCCTGCTTGTGTAAACTGTACGTCTGTTGCTTTCTAAAAGAAAAACGACTTAAGTACTGTGTGAGCTTCCTTTCGACCTGGGGTAGATCCAGCGGAAGGCTTTCTTCTGCGAAGGTGATCGATATCAGATAATCGTGTTCTCCTTCATTGTCCTTATCTCCATTATGGTCAGATAAAGCCGCTTTGTTTACTATTCTGTTTTTGATGTTCAGGGTCTTGGCATCGTCATATCTGACATTGGCTGCGACCGCATTTTCCTTCGTGCTTGAATACAATTTCGACAGTAACATCCCTGCCAAAATCAAGCCACAACATAATACTTTCTTTTTAATCATTCACTCCCTTACTGCTATCCTATCCACGATAATATCGATCAAAAAATAGCTTGGTACAAATTCAAGGTGGCAAAGATACACACTATTATGCTAAAAAACAAATAGTTACAAATCCGACCAGATCTATAACGTTGAAATACAGCTTTATTGTATACGATTTTAATAAATTATTTACATTATTCTGGTGGTAGAATAAATATTATAGCTATCTTTGTAGTTCACATTTTTTTAAAGTAAAATATGCCATTCAGCAGAAATCGGAACAGTCGTGACGACAACTCCAAACGATCTAGAAGTAACTCAGAAAACTTCAAATCAAAAGGCAACAACAGCCGATCAGAAAAGTCTTCTGGTTACAACGACAACAAATCTCCTAGAAAATCATTCTCAAAATCATCAGACGCTAATGATCGTCCTGATCGTTTCGAAAAAACTGAAGGTAATAAAACCGGAGGCTATAAAAAGTCATTTGACGGAAAGAAATCATTCGGAGATAAAAGATCTTTTGGAGAGAAGAAGGCATTTGGTGATAAAAAAGCATACGGAGATAAGAAACCATTTGGAGATAAAAGCGCTTTCGGCGAGAAAAAATCCTTTGGTGACAGAAAACCATTTGGCGATAAAAAAGCGTACGGAGATAGAAAACCTTTTGGAGATAAAAGCGCTTTCGGCGAGAAAAAAGCATACGGAGATAGAAAACCGGGATCTGATAAAAGATTTGGAGACCAAAAGTTCAGCAAAAGCGGACCTAGAGATAAAAACAGAGATTTCGGAGATAACCGCAAATTCGATAAGCCATACAAGAAATCTTTCGAGAAGAGTGAAGATGGTGAACAAAGAACATTTGCAAAACGCAGACCGAGCAGCAGAACGGTAAAACAAGCTACTTCTGACTATGATGATAATGGAATGATTCGTCTTAACCGTTACATCTCTAATTCCGGTATATGCTCCCGTAGAAAAGCAGATGAGCTGATCACTGCAGGTGTTATATCTGTAAACGGGGAAGTGGTTACAGAATTAGGCAGTAAAGTAGATCCGGCTAAAGATGAAATAAAGTACAATGGTGAGCGTCTGAAAAGAGAGAAGATGGTATACGTACTTTTGAACAAACCAAAAGATTATATCACTACTACTGATGATCCTCAGGAACGCCGTACAGTAATGCAATTGGTAGCAAATGCTACCAAAGAACGTATTTATCCTGTAGGACGCTTAGATAGAAATACAACAGGCTTGCTTCTGTTAACCAATGACGGCAATCTTGCAGAAAAATTGTCCCATCCGCGTAATAGTATCAGCAAGATCTATAATGTAGAGTTGGATAAGAGTTTAAATCAAGGCGATTTTAACAAAATTGTTTTTGGCCTTGAACTCGAAGATGGTTTTGTCAAACCGGATGATCTGAGTTATGTACAGGGCGGTAGTAAACGTGAAGTAGGAATTCAGATTCACAGTGGTAAAAATCGTATTGTAAGACGTATTTTTGAATCTTTAGGATATGATGTCGTAAAACTGGATCGTGTAGTCTACGCCAATCTTACAAAAAAAGACCTGCCAAGAGGCCGCTGGAGATATCTGGAAGAAAAAGAGTTGATTCAATTAAAACATCTGATCTAAATCAACACTATTATAAAATATAAAAAGCAGCTTAATCGCTGCTTTTTATATTTTAGTGCAGTTATCTCTTCTTAATTTTTTAATTTTATCAAAAATATAAAATACCATGACAGATCCAAAAACATTGACTTCTGTAGCAGAATTTCATAAAACATTTCAACATCCTATATTAGATCAGCCAACTATTCCGGCTGAGAAAAGATGCGAACTACGGGTTTCGCTCATCGCAGAGGAGTTAAAAGAACTGGAAGAAGCCATCCAAAACAAAGACCTGGTTGAAATAGCGGATGCACTTTGTGATATCCAATACGTATTATCCGGAGCTGTTCTGGAGTTTGGTTTAAAAGATAAATTCAATGCTCTGTTTGAAGAAGTGCAACGTTCTAATATGAGCAAAGCATGTAAATCCGTCAAAGAAGCGGAAGAGACCATGAAGTATTATAAAGAAGAGAAAGGTGTAGATAGCTACTATAAGGAAGTTGATGGCCTGTTTCTGGTATTTAGAGAAGGTGATAACAAAACACTGAAATCGATTTACTATTCCCCTGCCGATTTAAAATCAATAATTGAGCAATAAGATCAATACCGTATAAAATACAAAAGGGAGCAAATTTTATTTGCTCCCTTTTGTATTTTATACCAATATTTTATATCTGCTCCCCTGAATCGCATTTCGCTGCTCCAAACCTTTATCAATATATGTCTGAATGGCTGATTTGCCAAGACCCCAGTTAGGCGCAATTAGCAGTTCCTTATCCGCCAGACCGAATAATCGCTGAACGATAATATCAGGACGTAATAAAGGAATAAATTCACACAAGAAATCGGTGTACTCCTCTATAGAAAAAACATGAAAAGGTTCACGTTTATATTGCACACCCATAATAGAACCTTCTACAATATGCAGGTGATGTAGTTTTATAAATTTAATCTGCGGATGCTTATTGATCTCATCAGCATAGCGCAACATCATCTCTCTTGTCTCCCATGGGAAACCAAAAATAGTATGTACACAAATTTCCAAAGGACTGTTTTGTACGAGAGCCAATGCTTTTTGTAATTCACCGTGTGAGCATCCTCTGTTGATACGGGTAAGCGTTTCATCATAGATAGATTCCATTCCCATTTCCAGATCTACATCCAGGCGATCTGTATAACTTTCCAATAAAGCTACCTTTTCAAAATCAATACAATCCGGACGTGTACCTACTGAAAGACCGACTGTATGTTCCGGACATACATTGATAGCCTCATCATACATCATCTTCAATAGATGTGTAGGTGCATAAGTATTTGTATTAGGCTGAAAATAGATAATAAACTTCTCTGCATTATATCCGTTCCGCGCTCTTTCTATACCCGCTTCGACCTGCTCTTTAATGGTAGGCAGTTTACGTGCTGATTCCGGAGTGAAAGAATCGACATTGCAATACGAACAACCACCGTAACCTTTACTTCCATCCCGGTTAGGACAGGTAAAATTACCATCCACAATTACTTTAAACACACGTTTCCCGTCATACTTTTCTTTGAGATAAGAGCCGTAATGATTATAAGGTTTCTGTCCAGTATCCAATAATGTACCCATAAGTGCAAAGATACAAAAGAGGATTCATAACAATCTGCATTTAACTATAAAAGGTAATAGAAGTATATCTGATGAACATCAGTTCTTAACCTCTTCCCGGTAAACCGGGATCTCTCCTTTCCAAGGAGAGAGAATAGTTCGGTAAAACCGTTATCCTAACTCTGGCGCAAGCATAAGCGTAGCGCTGCTTGTTTCGGTATTACCTTGGTACGAGCGGCACGCTCACACCAGCTTTTGTATTTGAATGTGGAAGATATTTGATGTAGAGTATTTTGCTGCTCTGCTTTGTCAGCAGCTATTGCCATTACCTCCCGTTTGAAAACAAAAAAGCCCTTATCTGTTTCCAGAAAGGGCTTTCGTATAAAAAAAGGCACCGACCTACTCTCCCACCTGTTACGGCAATACCATCGGCTCTGGCGGGCTTGACTGCTCTGTTCGGAATGGGAAGAGGTAGACACCGCCGATATAGGCACCTGAATACTTTTTTGATATTATATAATAACTAACTCTAATTAGCCACAATAACATCAATGACATTATATTGAAAGAAATAATTAAAGAGGAAGACAACAGTGTTATCTGCTTGAGAAAGCTTCGGGCTATTAGTATTGCTCGGCTATGGTATTTCTACCTTTACACCTACAACCTATCAACGTAGTCATCTTCTACGACCCTATAAGGAAGTCTCATCTCGTGGCTAGTTTCGCACTTAGATGCTTTCAGCGCTTATCTATTCCAGACGTAGCTACCCTGCCGTACACCTGGCGGCATAACAGGTTCACCAGCGGTCTGTCCAATCCGGTCCTCTCGTACTAAGATCAGATCCACTCAAACTTCCAACGCCCACAACAGATAGGGACCGAACTGTCTCGCGACGTTCTGAACCCAGCTCGCGTGCCACTTTAATGGGCGAACAGCCCAACCCTTGGGACCTTCTCCAGCCCCAGGATGTGACGAGCCGACATCGAGGTGCCAAACCTCCCCGTCGATATGAGCTCTTGGGGGAGATCAGCCTGTTATCCCCAGCGTACCTTTTATCCTTTGAGCGATGGCCCTTCCATACAGAACCACCGGATCACTATGTCCGTCTTTCGACCCTGTTCGACTTGTCGGTCTCACAGTCAAGCAAGCTTATGCCATTGCACTCCACGTACGGTTACCAAGCGTACTGAGCTTACCTTTGAAAGCCTCCGTTACCTTTTTGGAGGCGACCACCCCAGTCAAACTACCCACCAAACAATGTCCTCGACTTGATCGAGTTAGAAACCGAATACAGAAAGGGCGGTATTTCAAGGTTGATTCCACGACTCCTGGCGAAGCCGCTTCAACATCTCCCGCCTATCCTACACATCCTGTACCCAATTCCAATGTTAAGCTATAGTGAAGGTGCATGGGGTCTTTCCGTCCCGTTGCGGGTAACCGGCGTCTTCACCGATACCACAATTTCACCGAGCTCATGGCTGAGACAGCGCCCAGATCGTTACACCATTCGTGCAGGTCGGAACTTACCCGACAAGGAATTTCGCTACCTTAGGACCGTTATAGTTACGGCCGCCGTTTACTGGGGCTTCGATTCAATGCTTCTCTTGCGATGACATCCCCTCTTAACCTTCCAGCACCGGGCAGGTGTCAGGCCTTATACCTCATCTTTCGATTTTGCAAAGCCATATGTTTTTGTTAAACAGTCGCCTGGGCCTTTTCACTGCGGCTTCTCACTCTCGTGAGGAAGCGCCCCTTCTCCCGAAGTTACAGGGCCATTTTGCCGAGTTCCTTAGCCATGATTCACTCGAGCACCTTAGGATTCTCTCCTCGACTACCTGTGTCGGTTTACGGTACGGGTTTTTATAACCTGAAGCTTAGCGGGTTTTCTTGGAAGTCTGCTTACCTGCTCTATCAGCGCCACCGAAGCTTTGCTGTACTATTGGGTTTCAGCTAAAAATGCGGATTTGCCTACATCTCTAATACCTACGCCTTTTAACGAACTATTCCGTCAGTTCGCGGCAGTGTCACTACTCCGTCACCACATCGCAGTTATAAAAAGTACTGGAATATTAACCAGTTGTCCATCGGTTGTCCCCCTTCGGGTGTACCTTAGGCCCCGACTAACCCTGATCCGATTAGCGTTGATCAGGAAACCTTAGTCTTTCGGTGGGCAGGTTTCCCACCTGCCTTATCGTTACTTATGCCTACATTTGCTTTTCTATAAAGTCCACGCCACATTACCATGACGATTCGCCCCCTATAGAATGCTCCCCTACCAGTATATACTCTTGTATATAATCCATAGCTTCGGTAATACACTTGATGCCCGTTTATTATCCACGCCCGGCCGCTCGACTAGTGAGCTGTTACGCACTCTTTAAATGAATGGCTGCTTCCAAGCCAACATCCTAGCTGTCTGGGCAACCGGACCTCGTTAGTTCAACTTAGTGTATATTTGGGGACCTTAGCTGATGGTCTGGGTTCTTTCCCTCTCGGCCTTGGACCTTAGCACCCAAAGCCTCACTGCAAGATATATTTGATAGCATTCGGAGTTCGTCTGGATTTGGTAGGATTTGACTCCCCCGCACCCAATCGGTAGCTCTACCTCTATCAAACTAAACTCTCACGCTGTTCCTAAAAACATTTCGGGGAGTACGAGCTATTTCCCAGTTTGATTAGCCTTTCACCCCTACCCTCAGGTCATCCGGAAACTTTTCAACGTTTATCGGTTCGGTCCTCCATTACATGTTACTGCAACTTCAACCTGCCCAAGGGTAGATCACAAGGTTTCGCGTCTACCTCATCTGACTATGCGCCCTATTAAGACTCGCTTTCGCTTCGGATACGTGGCTGAACCACTTAACCTTGCCAGACAAGAGTAACTCGTAGGCTCATTATGCAAAAGGCACGCTGTCACAGAATCACTCTGCTCCAACCGCTTGTAAGCACACGGTTTCAGGTTCTTTTCACTCCCCTGTTCGGGGTTCTTTTCACCTTTCCCTCACGGTACTGGTTCACTATCGGTCTCTCAGGAGTATTTAGCCTTGGCGGATGGTGCCGCCGGATTCCCACAGGGCGTCTCCGACCCCGCGGTACTCAGGATACCACTATGCTGACCCTCTTTACGTATACGGGACTATCACCCTTATCGTGCAGCTTCCCATCTGCTTCTACTTCATACGGTCAATACAACGTCGTGGTCCTACAACCCCATAAATGCCGTAACAATTATGGTTTGGGCTCTTTCCCGTTCGCTCGCCACTACTTGGGAAATCATTATTATTTTCTTCTCCTACGCCTACTTAGATGTTTCAGTTCAGCGCGTTCGCGTATTATACAACATACCTTCAGTATGTTAGGTTGCCCCATTCGGAAATCATCGGATCAAGTCGCATTTGCCAATCCCCGATGCTTATCGCAGCTTATCACGTCCTTCTTCGCCTCTGAGAGCCTAGGCATCCCCCGTGTGCCCTTATTTACTTTCTTCTCACGCATAGCCCTTTTGCTACTATGGTGATGCTTGTATTGTGTTCTCCAAATTAATGGAAAACGTCTCTACTGTTGTCTTCTCTTGTAATTTTTTTCTTTCAATATGTCAAAGAACTCGTTAAGAAACTTACCATGCTATCACTCGATAACACATTTCTTTAGTGGAGAATAACGGAGTCGAACCGTTGACCCTCTGCGTGCAAGGCAGATGCTCTAGCCAGCTGAGCTAATTCCCCGGCTTGTGTGGTAGTCCCGAGCAGATTTGAACTGCTGACCCCTACATTATCAGTGTAGTGCTCTAACCAACTGAGCTACGGGACTAGCTTTTTCTTAATCTCTCTCGGTAACTCCATTCCTTTTTCTTGGGATGGGTACTTTCTTCTTAATGTCTTTCTTTAATCATGTGTATACGTAACGAGCACCAATTCAAGTACTCTAGAAAGGAGGTATTCCAGCCGCACCTTCCGGTACGGCTACCTTGTTACGACTTAGCCCCAATTATCGGTTTTGCCCTAACACGCTCCTTGCGGTTACATGCTTTAGGCACCCCCAACTTTCATGGCTTGACGGGCGGTGTGTACAAGGCCCGGGAACGTATTCACCGCGTCATTGCTGATACGCGATTACTAGCGAATCCAACTTCATGAGGTCGAGTTGCAGACCTCAATCCGAACTGTGATCGGCTTTCAGAGATTGGCATCACATTACTGTGTAGCTGCCCGCTGTACCGACCATTGTAGCACGTGTGTAGCCCCGGACGTAAGGGCCATGATGACTTGACGTCGTCCCCACCTTCCTCTCTGCTTGCGCAGGCAGTCTGTTTAGAGTCCCCACCATTATGTGCTGGCAACTAAACATAGGGGTTGCGCTCGTTGCGGGACTTAACCCAACACCTCACGGCACGAGCTGACGACAGCCATGCAGCACCTAGTTTCGTGTCCCGAAGGACTGATCCGTCTCTGGATCATTCACTAACTTTCAAGCCCGGGTAAGGTTCCTCGCGTATCATCGAATTAAACCACATGCTCCTCCGCTTGTGCGGGCCCCCGTCAATTCCTTTGAGTTTCACCCTTGCGGGCGTACTCCCCAGGTGGATAACTTAACGCTTTCGCTGGGACGCTGACTGTCTATCGCCAACATCGAGTTATCATCGTTTAGGGCGTGGACTACCAGGGTATCTAATCCTGTTCGATCCCCACGCTTTCGTGCATCAGCGTCAATAACGGCTTGGAATGCTGCCTTCGCAATCGGGGTTCTGAGACATATCTATGCATTTCACCGCTACTTGTCTCATTCCGCATTCCTCAACCGCATTCAAGTTCTTCAGTATCAAAGGCACTGCGACAGTTAAGCTGCCGTCTTTCACCTCTGACTTAAAGAACCGCCTACGCACCCTTTAAACCCAATAAATCCGGATAACGCTTGGATCCTCCGTATTACCGCGGCTGCTGGCACGGAGTTAGCCGATCCTTATTCTTCGGGTACATTCAGCTACGTTTACAAACGTAGGTTTATTCCCCGATAAAAGCAGTTTACAACCCATAGGGCAGTCATCCTGCACGCGGCATGGCTGGTTCAGAGTTCCCTCCATTGACCAATATTCCTTACTGCTGCCTCCCGTAGGAGTCTGGTCCGTGTCTCAGTACCAGTGTGGGGGATTCTCCTCTCAGAGCCCCTAGACATCGTTGCCTTGGTGAGCCGTTACCTCTCCAACTAGCTAATGTCACGCGAGCCCATCTCTGTCCTATAAATATTTGATTATAATGTGATGCCACATCTATAATGTCATGCGGTGTTAATCCGACTTTCGCCGGGCTATCCCCCTGACAGAGGTAGGTTGCTCACGCGTTACGCACCCGTGCGCCACTTTCATATCCAGCAAGCTGGATAATCTCGTTCGACTTGCATGTATTAGGCCTGCCGCTAGCGTTCATCCTGAGCCAGGATCAAACTCTCCATTGTAATAATGAATTGTTCGACACCTAACTATTTATCAATAAAAATAATTAGAATTGTCTTTGTTAATTTCTAACCTGAATTGACTTGGTTGATTGTTTGTTAACTTTCGTTGACTAATCAACTACTCGTTACGCTACATGATTATTTCTTTAAAGAACTTCGCGCTTCCACTCTCGTTTCAGCTTCTATTTCAATAAGGCATTGCGCCCCTTTTGATCTTGTTTTTTCCTTCGTTTCTGAAGGGACTGCAAAGGTAGAAATCTTTTTTAAACTTCCAAAATATTTGTGAAAATATTTTCTGGCTTTTTCTTTCCTTTTTTTCACCTCCCGATCTCTATCCGAAATCGCTCGGCTTAGCTCCCGTAAGGGATGGCAAAAGTAGAAATCTTTTTCGGTATACACAAATCTTTTTTTATAAAAAATATGCCCTCCCGTTATTCTAAACCTCCTTTTTTCAAGTGTCGTCCCTTGCGAAACAACCGTCCCTCCCTTGCGGAGTGGTGCAAAGGTAGAACTTTAAATACATTACTTCCAAACCTTTTTCAAAGCTTTTTTCCATAATAATCTTAACTAACTGATAACTTGAAGTATAAAATGAAATTTAAGAGGGCCGAGACTGCCGGACTCTTCCTTTTACATGTTATAATAGAAATAAATAAGTAGCAGAACCAACAACAGAACAATTACACCAATTAACAGGAAGTTTGGTTTACGGTGTCCTAATACTTCTTCATTATAGCTATGAAAGGGAGATGCTTTGATCACAGACTCATCCTGAGCATAAAATTCTTCCAGATCTATTAATACCTGATTATCGGGCATCAGCCTTTTTACAGCTCCCCATACGGGATGAGTAGGGTTTACATTTTCATAAACTACACCTTCATTATCCTGATAGGTAACCTGGATTTTGCCGTGTACGTATTTTGCAACAACTTTCTCTTGGATAATCTGCCCTGAAACAGGAAATTTTACAGTCGATACACCTTGTTCTATTTCTGTAACTACCATATAAGCATCTTTCAGGTTACATTGTGTACGATCCGCTACATATTTAATAGCCGCCATCTTACCTTCTCCCAAAATAACATTTCTGATGTCATCTCTTTCGACAGACACACCATTAATGCTTAAAAAATCGCTCATACATTATTGTAATTAAATAACAGAATTAAAACAGGAAAATGAATTTAGGAAATACATATTGTAAATACAACTTTAGAGAGAATTTTATACAATAGAGAGACCGAAAATAGGTATAATCAGCAAACAGGATGTAAGACAACAGATCATCATATGATTATATAAAAAAAGTCAGGCAAGTTGCCTGACTCCTGATTTCAAAACAGAATTTTCTGCATAACTAATAGTTGCTTTTAAAATCTGCCTGCAAATTCTTTCGCAAAATCTTCTAATTTCACTTTCCCGGTTGGGTCTACCCCCTTACTTCTGAAATCTTCCTGAATTTTCCCGGCACGTATCCCTGCTCCCATTTCTACATATAATCCGGCAATCTCTTCAGGTACACCAGCCTGTACCATACCCTGCAATGCTTCTTCATCCGTAAACTCTACCCAAGGCAATTCAGGTTTACCAATTTTATTTCCTAACACATTTGCCACATCGCCTGCGGTACGGAAATCACTGACTATATATTCTATAGCCTTTCCTGTAAAAGGTTGCTCCAGTTTTTCAGCAGCAGCCATTGCTATATCAAACGGATGAACCAAAGGGATATGGGTAGTGGATGGATAATTTGCCCCAATAATCCCCGCTGCTTTTATTAAAGGGATATCGTTATAAAAATTTGTAAAGAAGTAACCCGCCCTCAGGAAAGTAACTGCGACATCTTCTAATTCTTTATATACTCTTTCAATATGATGTAATGCGGCGATCGGCCCGTTTCCATCCGGCAAGTCGGCACCAATGCTGCTTAACATGACTACACGAGATACTGCAGATTCTTTTATTGCTTGTGCTATTGCCTTACCAGCCTCTACTGTATTATTGATAATATGGCTTCCTCCCATATTTGGAGGTGTCATTGCAAAAACTGCATCTGCATCTTTAAAAGCATTTCGAAGAAAAGAAACATCATTTATTGATCCAATAGCAGCGACAGCACCTAACTCTTCTATCTCTTGTTTACGGCCTTCACTATGGCTTACCACAGTTACATGATGTCCGGACTGAAGAAGTCTCTCCGTTAAAAATCTTCCTATGTTCCCTAAAGAACCTGTAATTGTAATTTTCATATATTTCGTTTTTTAATTAAACAAAGTTATATTTGTACTTACTTAAATACAAGTACTTACCCTTAAGTATGTATATATGACAGCGATCAAAGAAAGTTCAACTATACAAGAAAACAAGCGATATGCTTTGTCTCAGTGTCCTGTAACCTATGTAATGGAGAAAATAGGTGGTTATTGGAAACCTATTATTATCTACCACTTACACACCGGGGACAAACGGTACAGTGAACTGAAAAGAGCTATTCCCGCTATAACAGAAAAAGTGCTGATTCAACATCTTAAGCAATTGGAAGCTGACCAACTCATCATCAGAGAAGCAAAACCTGTAGTACCACCCTTTGTCACTTACAGATTGAGTGCTGCAGGAAAGGGTCTGTTTCCGGTAATTGACGCAATGGCCAACTGGGCTTTTCAGGATATGGAAAAAGAGTTTGACGGGAAATAGTTAAACTTGTGATATAGAGTTATCGTTACAATATCTGTATATTTTCATAGAGCAATTTTAGTAAATCCTTTTACTCTCTGATGCAAAAGGATTCACAGTTCGAATACTGCAGTTTATAAATTATCATCCTATCTAAGGTACACACACCTACTTTATACATATATTCTGCAAGAAGTTGACTTATATGTTAATTTCCTGTATTTATATACATAAGAGATACTTCTTCCCTATTCATGAAAAATTGTTATCATTTAGTCCTTTTTTTATGTTATCATTGTAATTCGATCCGAAATACATAGTGATTGATATCAAACTAAAGCTAAATCTAAAACACCATGTCATTTTTAGATCATGTACTACAACGTCCTTCTTATGGATGGAAAGACGATAATGGAAATCTTATCAAACCAACTAAAGGTGAGATTCTCAAAGAATTTTTCAGCAGACTCAATATTGTAAAAGACCGCCACAACTGGCTTCCTTTTTTCAGTTGGCTAAAAGTATTTTGCCTTATTCCCTTTTTCTTTATTTTTCTGACTAACTATTTAAGCTGGGGAACACTAATTGCTGCATTTGTATATAGCATGATCATAATGGGCACTCACGGTACGATATGGCATCACCGCTATTGTACACATGGAGCTTATAAATTCAAGAATGGTTTTTGGAGATTCTTCACGCAGAATCTTACTATAAATGTTATACCGGAAGAAATTTATGTCATCTCTCATCATGTTCATCATGCCAAGTCGGATCAGCCTGGCGATCCGTATAATGCACAGGCTGGCTTTCTATACTGCTTTCTTGCGGATGTGAATCATCAGCCTATTGCTAAAGATCTCAGCGAATCGGACTATAACCGTGTAAAATTATTAATGAAACATACTGGTGTGCCAGCGAATACGTATACACAATATCAAAAGTGGGGATCGTATGTCAATCCCGGATATGCCGTTCTATCCTGGGTACTCAACTGGTCCTTCTGGTATCTTGCTTTTTACCTGATGGGAGGACACGCTCTGGCGTGCAGCCTTTTTGGCGCTGCCGGTTTCTGGGCGGTCGGTGTACGTACATTTAACTATGAAGGACACGCCAAGGGAGAAGATAAGCAACGTGAAGGAACAGATTTTAGCGAGAATGATAAGTCTATCAATCAACTTTGGCCGGGAATAGTTGCAGGAGAATGGCACAATAACCACCACCTGTTTCCTAAAAGTGCCAGAAGCGGATTTCAGCCGCATCAGGTAGATCTGGCCTGGTATTACATCAAATTATTACATCAGGTTGGGGCAGTAAGCTCGTACAGGGACGATAAAAAAAGATTTTACGATCAGTATCATAATCCTTATCTCAAAATTAAAGCAGAGCAAAAAGCTAGTCTTTCAAGAGTAAAGAAAGAACAACTGATAGCAGCAGCTGTCCTAAATCCGGAGTTAACAGTTGAACAGGATCTTACAAAATAAACAAACAATATAAAAAGGTGAATAGTGAACAGACTCCGCTGAGAGGGTATGGAAATTGTAGTATTTTACAATTCCTGATCCTCCAGATAGCTCTGGTTTTCATATAATAGCGCAGTATCGATTTTAGCATACCAGTGCAATGCTTCCTGATAAAGCTGCCAGTCATACAGAAATACTTTGATACGCTTATCCACAGCTGAATAACGATCTGAAGTCCGTCCTTCCTGACTTGAGGCGTAGTATAATTCACAATATTGAGGACTCACAACCGCATCCGGACGGAAATAAAATGTACGCAGATCAAATACATCTCCTTTTATTTCCTGCGCCACGTCTATACTGCCTACAAGTCCTCGTGCAGCATGCAGTCTCAGGGTAAAGCAGTAATAATTATACCAAAAATAGCTCTTGTCTAAATCCCAGTAATCATTATATTTAAGCTGCACAACAGGTAGATTCAAATATTGAAGCAGATTTTCAACTTTGACTGTTTCTCTGAACTTAGTATAAAAATATATTCCATATTTAGCTCTCTCTAACAATTCTGTCCAGAGCAACTGCAACTCTTCTGCATAAAAAGATTCCGTATTTTGCTCAAAAACATTAGAAAAAGAAGCATTAGAATCTTTACGATAAACAGCGCTTAGAGACTTCTTCTTCTCATTTTTACGGAATAAGGTCTTCAATGATAAAGCAGTCCCTTCTTCCTCTTCAATACAGATAAAAAAGGTCAGACCTGAATCATGGGTAAACATGACATGTTCATGCTCTTCAAATTTTCCATAATGTATCTGAACCTCATAATTCTTCCATTCATAATACTGATAATTGTCCTTACTATGCATTCTGCTAATCTCTAACAGCTTTTCAAAGTTCTGCAATTGCAATCCAAATGATTCCTCATCATTAAAATGGTTTTCTCCAAATTCATTGGGAATCTCCCTTAAAATAAGGTTCTGCTTTTCTTCTTCAGAAAGAATGTCAATATCTCTTAACAGAATAGGTTGTTTCTTTTTCAGTAAACGAATAGCTGTGGAACGTGACATCCAATCTTTCCAGGTGAACAGATCTTCTATTTCCACATCATTTTCTGTATACAACATCGCTTTCTCAAAGATTGCATAAGGAATAGCAGGATCAAATACATCATCTTCACAGTCATGATCGCACAGAAAGAAGTCCGCCCTAATCCTGACCTTATTATAATCATAATGATATTCTTCGGTAGCTACAAATACCCGTGCAGAGGTATAGCCCTTTACAATCAGGTCCCCGTGATTATAATGTCCCCAGAAACAGTCTTTAATATTCAGGTTACCTGACACATACAACTCCTGCCCGCCGATAAGCATATTTTCTGCATGGATATTGCCCAACACGTACAATCCTGTAGATCCATCCGTCTCATAATTATAAATATTGGCTGCCCGCAGATTGCCATCCACCAGAATAGCACTGCATATTACCTCCTCAGGACTGCTTTCCCCGGATCCGACAGAAAAGTTTAGAGAAACCAACGGATCATCAAGGTCCAGATTTTCAACTTCATAATCCCCTTCCAAAAATAACACCCCGTACTCATCAAATTCACCGTTATTTTTTTCATTGCGATCATACATCCAGCTATCCTTTGGCATTTTATGCTTGATATCCCTAAATTTTACAAGTTTCATAGTGCTGTTGAGTTCTGTAGAATGTGTGTTATAAACCAGACTATCTATACTATTTTGACAAAGTCTGTTATATGATTTTCTATGTATGCACGAAATCTTCTGACTTCATCCTCCATCATTTCATAGAATAAATCATCAAAAGGTTCAAATTCTTTAAAACTCTTACAAAGGGCAGAGAATTCCCGAAGATCCCTCTCCTCTTCCAGATAATCTTTATGATTCAGATAGATCACATTTGCCTCCTTCAATAATCCGGCAGTTGCAATCAAAGTCCATCTTTCCAGATCTTCAATAAACACCGGATCAAAAACAAATGCTCCATAACCATTATGTATCAGTTGTAGGAAACCTCCATTTGTCACCTGTCCGTACAGCGCATCATATATCAGTAGTGTATGCTGGTCATCACACAATTGATCAAGGATTACATTTTCATCCTCGACTTCATTAATTGCATTCTCATAGGGATCGAGAATCTTGTATATAAAATCCCAATCCTTATCTAAGTGACCTTCGAACTGTTCTTTCTCTATAATCGGCAAAAACTCCATGTTAAACTGTTTTCTTATTCGCTAAAACTTAAGGTTTAATATCCAGACCATCTATAATTAATGTCCCGCACCGGATACTCATATACGCAGAACTGTAATCATTTGTAAACTGATCATTCAAAGCATCCAGAACGGCAGATGTAAACTCAATCTTACGGGAAGGTAATTTTTTATAGGTATCTGTAAGTACTATATGTCCGTTAAGACCATTTTTATTCTTTATAAAAGCACTCAGCAATTTAATATTTTGTCTGTCCAGCGCTATTCCGATATCATAAAGTCTTGCATTCTCTTTACTGGTCACCTCTCTGGAAAGGGAATCGGAAACAAGTGTCTCATTCAGACCCCGGTTAAAAGAAATGGTTGCCGAAGTCAGTGGCGCAATGATCTCTTCATTACCCTGCCTGACCGTCATTTCAATCCTCATACGTCTTTCATCTATCTGTTGTGCCTGTGCCATACCCAGACATAAACAAAGGATTACTATCAACCCGAACATTTTTTTTGTATACATAAGTTTTGCTATTAAATATGTGTGTAGAACAAGATTAAAAATTGCTGCATTAATCAGCAAGCTCTAATTTGTAAATGGGTGCTTTCGATTTTTATTCAGAAGTTTCCTTCCTGCATACTGAAATCCGAATCATTTAAAATATTTAAAAAAACCTACAATAAAGCTCTTCTTTTATCAAAAAACTTATTTGACATATTTTGCGTGTCATTGTATAATTGGTACTTTAGTCCTCTTTTTAAGATGTTGATGAAGACTTATTTGAATATTTTTCCATCCTTTCAAAACCGGATTTATCCGGTTATTACCCTTTGTTTTACAGTAGTTATACTCTTTCTTAACAATCCGGCAGAAGCTCAAAAACTGTCTTCTGTTGAAAAAATGGTTAGTGAGGGATATGCCCAGCGGTTTACCGATTCAACATCAAGTCTGAACATCCAGATGGAAGCTCTGGAACTGGCCAGGAAAAATAAAAACAAAGAAGATGAAGCCATATGTTACGCATATCTGGCACTGACACATCGCCGTCTTTTACATCTCAGGGAATTTGCCCATTACGCTGAACTTTCCTATGATATTGCCGCCACAACATCAGACAAAAGGGCAAAAGCACACGCTGCAATGGTAATGGCAAGTCTCCGATCCTATATTGATGATAAATCCAATGCGATAGATTATTTTTTGCAGGCTTACGACCTGTTTATAAAACTTAAGGATTATGATATGTGTGCACGTATAGGAGCAGATATATCATACCTCTTTTCCTCAGGTTCGCAGATCAAAGTGAAAAAATATGCGGATGAAGCGCTGCGTTATGCGATCAAATCCGGAAACCCAGAGAGCTTATTACATGCGCGTCTGGCTGTAGGCAGTTACCTTTCGGACGCCGTAGCCTCAGGGAACTTACCTCAATGGTCGGAAACCGTTTCATTTTTTAAAGAAACAATACACCTGGCAGAGAAAGATGAAGGGAAAATTGTAAGTAAAAGTAATATAGGGATCGCCTATATCAATCTTGCCGTATTATACATGAATGGTCCTCAGCCTGTAGATGAAGAAGCTTTTCTTTTCAATCTGGAAAAAGCTACATCCATCGCGAAGCAGTATGACCTTAAAAACATATACCGCAGCTCAATAGGACTTAAGGGTCAGTATTTCATGCAAAAGGGAGAATATCAATATGCCGAAAATCTGTTTAAAGAAGGTATTGATTACCAACTGACACTTCCCTACAAGGACAATGATGTATTAGCCACTTTCTACAGTTGTCTCAAAGAGGTCGCCATTTTACAAAGTAATTATAAAGCTTATTATGAATATGATAAGCTCTTTGCAAAATATAATCGTCAGAAACACGATCATACCACACAACAAATGTTGCAAAATGCGGACGCCCGGTATGAATCTGAGAAGAAAATATCCCGCATACAGCAATTGGAACAGGAAAACAAATTGCAGGAGAAAAATAAGCTCCTCGGTTATGCCATCGCAGCTGTATTACTGATCGGACTCATCTTTATGTACCGCTCTTATTACTACAGACAGCGATACTATCAGAACAGAGAGGACATTCTGCAACAGCAACAGGCTAACAATGCGCTCAAAGTGCAGCTTATGGAAAAGGAAACACTGGAAAATCTTGCAGAAAAGTTAGCTCTTGAACGACGATTGCTCCGCTCCCAGATGGACCCGCATTTCATTTTCAATGCATTGGGCAATATACAAAGTATGATTCTTCAGCATGATCCCACAATGGCAGTGACCTACCTGGGAAAATTTGCAAAGCTGACCAGGCAAATATTGGAACAATCCCGTATGGAAACCATTACACTGGAAGATGAGATTCAGACATTACGCAATTATATTGAATTACAGCAGCTGAGACTTAACAATAGTTTTGACTATGAGATCCATTGCAAGGATGACGTAGATACTGACATCCTTTTACCTCCCCTTTTAATCCAGCCTTTTATAGAAAATGCGGTAGAACATGGCCTAAAACCTTTGCTTGATCGAAAGGGCTTATTAACTATATCCTTTAATGTCAATGAAGAAGACAATATCCTAGTCTGCACGGTCACAGATAACGGGATAGGTCTCAAAGAATCCCGAAATAGAAGGCCGAAAGATGCACATCGTTCACTGTCTTCCCAAATCACAGACGAACGTCTCCGTCTTATGCTTAAAGACAACCCGCTTATCGGATTCCAAACAGAGGAAAGGGATACAACTGATAACAGTCCAGGTTGTGTTGTGATTTTAAAAATCCCTATAAATTAATTCATATGTACAGAACTATTATCATTGAGGATGAATACCATTTGAGGGAAGCTCTTTCTATAATGCTGGAAATTACAGCTCCGGCAAAAGTGCAGATTATAGGTTATGCCGAAAGTACTGAGGAAGCAGTAAGGTTGATTGACAGGCTTAAACCTGACCTTATCTTTATGGACATTATGCTTAAAAATGGAAGTGGATTTGATGTTTTACAGCAAGCAGCATACCGGTCATTTCATCTTATTTTCACTACTGCTTATGAGGAACATGCCATCCGTGCTTTTAAATTCAGTGCAATAGATTACCTTTTAAAGCCTATAGATCCTGAAGATCTAAAAACTGCTATTGACCGCATAGCGCAATTTCGTGGAAAATTTCTGGAGGAAAGCCAGGTATCAGAGTTAACACATAACCTCAGAAAGAACCCTGATAAAATTGTTCTGCCGACACAGGAGGCTATGCATGTTGTCAAAATAGACCAGATTATCCGGTGCGAGACATCAGGATCTTATACTACCTTCTTTCTAACCGGTGCCAAAAATATTATTGTTTCAAAACCGCTTAAGAATTATGAGGATATCCTCATACCGCCCTTATTCTTCCGGGTGCATCAATCCCATCTGATCAATACCAATTACATCACAAGCTTTTCGAGAGAAGGTCTGATTTTTATGGAAGATAAAACTACAGTACCTATATCCAGAGCAAAAAAGGAGTCCTTTTTTAAATTAATGAAGTCTGATTGATCAATCACTCCATACGCTTATACAACCAAACCGTACAAATACCAATTCAAAGTGACCGAAGACAAATCCGGCTTAGGAGATCGGCCGAATGGTTCATACTTTTGGGCATATAAATAAAATAATTATGGACAAAAAGACACTTTCTATCTTAAGTTACGTGACAATCATCGGGTGGATTGTTGCTTATTTAAAAAGCAAAGATTTACAACCCAAGAGTGATTTAGTAAGTTATCATCTCAAACAGGGATTCGGATTCTTTATTTTATCAGTAGTTATCAATGTTGCACTTTCTATCATTGTGTTTATAGTACCGGCCTTAAGTTTTCTAAGCTACATCGGTATTGTCCTGTTTATCCTTTGGATATTCGGCCTGATCAATGCTGTCAATGAGCAAAAGAAGCCTATTCCCGTTGTAGGAAAAATGTTTGAAGACAAATTTGATTTTATTGATTAAACAGCTTTCCTGTTACTTTTATCAGGTGCTAATAAGATAAACAATTCAGTGGTGCGTTTTAAATAGTGGATGCCTCAGCAACAGCTGGGGCATCTTTGCAATACAACTATTTTACTTTAGGAAACTGTGTTTTCAAATATTTAAACTGGTTGTCATTTCGGTTTCCTTCATAGATTTTTAACGCTATTGTATGGTCATTTACCCAAGTCAATTCTTCAATTGACCAGTTCCTGGAATAGTATTTAAAAGCAGGTTTTACTCCTTTTATTCCCATTCCGGTAGTTATATGGAAAACAAAAATTTCCGTTCTGCTTTCATAGTAATTACTATAATCCGGACCATCATAAGAAGAGCATACTAACATTTGAGTACAGGATGGGGAAAGTAAAGTCATTGCTATTCCTGAATCATAACTGGATGGCAGAAGCAATTTCTTATTTGTATTGTTTTCACAAAGATATATTTCACAGATTTCCTTGCAATTCTGAGCTATATACATATTTGAACCTTGTATAAAACGACTTGAATCTATAACACAGCTGGTCGTGTATTTATCTTTATAAGCACGAAACTCTGCTCCGGATATCTCAGTAAAATTTAGTTTCAGCTCAAAATATAAAGAGTCATGATAAATTTCAACCGAATCCTTAATGCTGTGAATTTTATCATAATTCAGGTTATTCTCTGTGTTCATATGCGTGATCGATGATATCGCATCCTGTTTACAGAAAACAAGCAAAAACAGTGTTGTCAGTATGGGTATCAAAGTTTTCATATCGTATTTAGAAATGAAAACATCCATAAATCAATTTTAGTACCATCGCATTTATTTTTTTATCGTTTCCGCCTTGGTGATCTGATCCTTTTATGCTATTTAAGAATTCCGATATAATTTACAGCATCTTTTTCACAAAAACTAATATGGAATACTGCTATTTTGACTACAACTGGTTTACAGCATTCTCAACATTTCAAATTGTGCAAGTTTAAAGGAAAGTCCAAGACTTTTTATAAATAATAATGTCGCTTTTGAAGTATGATCAACATTATTAATAAACAGCTCCTGCTTTGAAAGAGTAGCAGACACATAGGATATCATACTCGTCGCAATTCCTTGTCGGCGATAGTTCTGAGCTACCGATATCTGCTGAATCCTTCGGCTGACAGGATTAAAAACAACATAACCTGCTAATGTATTCTGCTGATATGCTCCGACAATACGGCAATGATCTATACTGTCCTCTAAAGTTATCACGCTATTCTGCCATGAAGGCTGTATATCCCAGAATGATGTGAAAACCGGCCATTGGAATTCTTTAATTTCTCTTATCTCGATATCCGGAGCCGGATCGGAAGTTTGTACGATACCGCTAAAACAGTCTAGTTTTCTATGGACTGAATAACCTAATTTTTCATAAACGCGAATAGCAGATTGGTTTCTTTCAATAACTTCCAGAATCATTTGTTTCACGCCAAGCTCATTTAATTTTGGCAACAATTTATCATACATCGCACCCACGAACCCTCTGCCTCTATAATCCGGCACTACTCCCGTTGCTGCATTGTAAGCAACAAGCTCATCTCCGATCATGCGAAGTCCATGCAATACAAAAGCAACTAATCTCTCCGAAGAGTAAACTCCAAAAGATAAATCCAGACGGATTCCTTCTGTAAAAATCTTAAACTTTAGCTGATCCAAATTGAGTTGAAAAGGCACAATATAATCTGAAAAGGCCATATTAATTACCTTCATAAGTTGCGCAGGATCTGTATTTTCTAAACTTTGTATTTTCATTTTTGACTGTTATTAATAATACAGTTATAAAAAGGCTTCCTTATTCAGGCAGGCTAATAGTAAAGATAGAACCTTCTCCAAATCTGCTTTTCACTGTAATGTTGCCTTCATTCAAACGTACAAATTCTGCACATAGCATCAAACCCAATCCATATCCTTTCTCACCTGCAGTTCCCTGAGTAGAGATATTTGAAGAAGTGAAAAGCCTGTTGATACTGTTTTCATCCATCCCCACACCTTTGTCCTCAATGATTACTTCTCTCCTGTTGTCCTTTTTTATTGCCGCTATTCGTATTTGCCCACCGGTATGACTGAATTTGCATGCATTACTCAACAGATTTCTCATCACAACAGTAATCTGATCACGATCTGCAGACAATATCATTTCTTGATCCATATGTAACTCCACTTCAAGCTGCTTTTGTTTAATGATCAGATCAAAAAAAAGAAACAATTCCATCAATACAGGATAAAGAAGAAATGGTGTTTTGACCGTCTGAATGCCCCGCATCCCGCGGGTGCTCCAGTTTAAGAGGTCATCCATAGTGATTCCCAATTGTGTGACCTGATCCTTTAACAGTTGTGTAGTTTTCATCTGTTCGGAACGTGTCAGTAAGTTCTCATAAAACACCTGCAATAAGTTTTCGAGTGTCGCTATCGGACTTCGGATATCATGCGCAAGTATAGAAAACATACGTTGTTTATCCCGGTTTAATTCAATCAGAGCCTGCCGCTGTTTTTCAACTTCTTTTTGATAGCCATATTGAATACTTTTGAAAAATGTCACTGTACCGATAATCAATGCAATGGCCACCAACATATTAACAATTGCCTGTTCTTCCATAACAGGTAATCCCAGTAACGGAGGCTGAGGAAATAACACAACACTTATACAGGACAGCGTAATAAGAGAACACAAAAATATCCTGATCCACTTATGCTCAAAGATTATAATAGTGGTAATCAGCAACGTTAATAGGAAGTACTCCGCACCATTATGAAAATACAGTCCGGAGATCGTATAGATTACGATTCTGCATCCAACCATTACCAGTCGTGCACTCAGGTACATTCTTAGTCGGTGCAAGACCAATACAGCCGCAGCATCTGCCATATTGAACACATTTAATACGGCGAGAAAATAGCGTTCATTAGTCAGGTTGAGTATAGCATACCCCAGCATAAAACATAGTCCCAGCCAGTTAAGGACGTTCAGTAGCTTAGTATACCGGGATTCTATATAAGGCATTTCGGGATAAATCCCTACATGGACCAACTTGTGTATAAATTGCTTCAGTAATGTAAAAAAGGTGTGGGTCATTAATAGGTAATTAAGCAATGTTATAATACTCGAAATCTCCTTGGCAGGACTCCATAATATAGCTCATAAAACTAGAGTAAACCTGAAAGTCAGAATAAACTTTACGATAGATATTTTTTGAATTGATAAAGCGTTTTTGTGGTCATGACTTATCTTTTACTACTTGCTCATAGCACTTACTTTAATAAGTATTGAATGTGCTTCTTCATTGACCTACCTCAGTCTTTGACTAATAACTTCAAATACATAAAAATCTTTCCACTATGCTCGGCTTCATGATAGTTAGCAGCTTGTAATGCCTCGAAATGGTTTTTCACGTGAATTCCGATCGGTAAATCAAAGGGTTCATAGGTTACAAATAATCCGGATTTCAGATCCGATTCGAGGTGGTTAACCGTATCAATCAATAAATGTTTTACCTCATCAATATCTGGAATAGCTTGCCAGGAACCTGGAGACGATCCGATTTTGAAGGATTCCATAAATTCTTTAGAAATATACATGGGTAATCCGCTACGCATATACATATGCCTCTGCTGAGAAGTAATACAATGACCAATTTGCCAAATTATATTATTGTTAAAACCTTCCGGAATTTTGAATAGTATTTCGTAATCAACTGTTTCTATCAATTGCAATAATCTGGTCCTGCTAGCTCTTAAAATTTTACATTCGAAAAGTTCATTAATCATACAAGTTGATTTAATTCCTTAAAAATGGGAAATACTTTAAGACTCCACAAATTAACTTTTTAACACTAAAGCTCAAAAGTTATATCTCACTCAGAATCTAAGTGCAAGTATTATAAGAATTCAACTGTTTATTACAGGCTTACCCCTGATCTCTTAAGGATTCTATAAGATCCGCCTTCATATCGAACCAACGGTTCTCATCCTGCCGAAAACAAAAAAAGCCCTGGCGCAAGTCAGAGCTTTTTAGTCGGGGTGGCAGGATTTGTCACGCACCACTTTAATATACTGTAATCTAATTACTTAGATATTTTATCATTACATTTTCCAATAAACCGACACCGAATCGGGCACATACAATTTAATTTTAAAAAATCATTTTTAGCGCTTGAACATATCATTATTGAAAATCAAAGTACGTTTTGAATTATAAAGATACATCTTTTAACCTTAAAACCAATAGTAATTTTGTACTTTTTGATATAGGAAAAATCATCCAATTTACATTAATAAGCCATAGTCATTAAAAATTTCTTTTGTTTGACAAATATTTTGTTATTTTATGCAATTATGGCTAAGAACACTTATATTGATTTATTTGCTGGTTGCGGTGGGCTCTCGTTGGGTTTTTTCAACTCAAAACAATGGTTAGCCAAATTTGCTATCGAGAAGAGTCCTGATGCTTTCGAAACACTAAACTATAATTTAATAGAAAACAAAAGTCATTTTGATTGGCCAAATTGGCTACCAAAGACAAACCACGATATCAATGACATTATTAATGAATACGCTGATAAGCTCAGATTACTAAGAGGTACGATAGATTTAGTTGCTGGGGGACCGCCATGTCAAGGGTTCTCTACTGCTGGACGACGTATTGAAAATGATATTAGAAATAAATTGATTGAATCATATGTAAGATTCATACGATTAGTTCAACCCAAGCTTATCTTCTTCGAGAATGTAAAAGGATTTACCCAAAAGTTTGATAAAAATAAAATTAAGGGAAGGATATATTCTGAATACGTTAAGAAGTCTCTGAGACGAGTTATGAAAAAAGAACAATTTCCAGGCTACGAGGTTTATGGGAAACTTGTTGATTTTTCGGAGTTTGGTGTACCTCAAAAGAGAACTCGATTTATTTTAGTTGGTATCAGGAAAGATATTGCCTCTGATTTTCAGCCGAAAGATTTTTTTGAGCTTTTGGTGTCAAATAAGAAAGCATTTGCTAGATCTAAAGGTATCAAGGTCTCTAATAATCTGGTTGAGGCTATTTCGGATTTAGTAAGAATTAAAGAAACGAAATGCCCGGACTCTAGAGGCTTTAATTCTGGCTTATATAATAATGTGTCCTCAAATTATCAACGATTACTAAGATCGGGGTATGATGATGAGATTCCCGATAGCCATCGTTTTGCAAAACATAATTTGAAGACAGTTGAAAAGTTCAATTATTTGCTTCAACACGCTACTAAGGGGAAAACTCTTTCGAAACAAATTAAAGAAAAGTACAATTTAAAGAAACGTACGATAATACCTTTGGATGGTTTAAAACCTGCGCCTACTATCACGACACTTCCAGATGACTACATACATTACTGCGAACCTCGTATTTTTACTGTTAGGGAATATGCTCGAATTCAGTCGTTTAATGACTGGTATAAATTCCGCAGCAAGTATACTACTGGCGGTGATAGAAGAACGCAAGAAGTACCAAGGTATTCACAAATTGGCAATGCCATCCCCCCTCTTTTTGGCGAACAAGCAGGTCTGATTTTAAACAAGATTTTAAACAAATAATGCCTGTTCCTGAAACCATATCGTTCGATGTCAAGACTGGCATGAAAAATATCATTGGTAGAGATCTTATTACCGATGATTTTATAGCAATTTTTGAGCTTGTTAAAAACTCCTACGATGCTCACGCTAAGCATGTTATTATCAACTTCGAAGATAATAGAATCACAATAGCTGACAATGGTAAGGGAATGTCAGAATCCGATTTAAGGACAAAATGGTTTGCAGTAGCATATTCAGCAAAACAGGACGGTTCTGAAGATGATGATATAAAAAAAGAATCTCACCTTGACAATTTAAAATCCAAAAGATTTTATGCGGGAGCCAAAGGTGTAGGGAGGTTTTCTTGTGACAGATTGGGAAACAATCTTACATTGACAACCTCAAAATACAATGACAATCTCGCACATCAAATAACGGTTTCCTGGAAAGATTTTGAAAAAAATGCAAAAGAAAGTTTCCAAAATATTAAGGTTCCATATTTAAAAATACCCTTTGAGAACGTTGCTTTTCCAAAGAAATCGAAAAATGGAACAATCCTGGATGTATCGGTTCTCAATTCAAGATGGGATGAAGAAAAAATTCGCCGACTAAAGCATTCCCTTGAAAAGCTAATCAATCCTTTTTCCTCTGATGACGAATTTAACATTGAAATCAGATGTGAAAGATATTTGGAAAGTGATAGAGGTAAGCCAGAACGACAAAAGATAAATGGTTCTATTAAGAATTCAATTCTAGATGTTTTGAATATCAAGACAACTCAAATTGATTTAGAAGTAGATCTAAATAAGGTTGTCACTAAACTTTATGATAGAGGAACTCTTATCTACCATATTGAAGAACCAAATATATACTCTGAGATTATCGACGATGTAAAGATTAATCTTTATTATTTGAATCGAAGTGCCAAGGTTCAATTTGGTAAGATAATGGATATTGAGCCTGTAAACTATGGAAATGTATTCTTGTTCAAAAATGGCTTTCGAGTTCAGCCTTATGGAAATGTCGATGATGATAGCTGGGGTCTGGATAAGAGAAAACAACAAGGATATAACCGCTTTCTAGGAACTAGGGACTTATTTGGCCGAGTAGATATTACGACCGAGAACTTTGAGCAGTTTAAAGAGGTATCTAGTAGAGATGGTGGATTAGTAAATACCCAAGGAACGCATTTATTAAAAGAGCTCTTTATCGAGAAATCGATGAAAAGACTTGAGAGGTACGTTGTCGGAGTTTTATGGGGCGAGGCTTTTTTAAGAAAAGGATATTTTAGATCTAACGATGATACATTGGCGTTCCGAAACAGATTGGAGCAAGATAAGGATGCTGACGACTACAATGTAGCAGCCTCCAACTTGGGCAGTAAACTTGATTTTGTAAATCTAATTAAAAGTCTTTCTGATGATAATAACATTCATATTGTCAGCTACGATAAAAACTTAGTCTCTTTCGTAAATGAACAATTAGACATAGTACAACCCAAATTCATTAAAGAGCTTGAGTTAATTGCTGAAAAAACCAACGATGAATCTTTGTTACAACAGGTTAAATTAACCGAAGAAAATTTTAAACGTATAGAGAGGGAGAAAGAAGAAGCCTTAAAAAGAGAGGAAGAGGAAAGAAAAAGGAGAATTGAGGCAGAACAAAAAGCAAGAGAGGAAGAATTAAAGCGAATAGAAGCGGAAAGAAGACAAAAAGAGGAAGAAGAAAAACGTCGTGTAGCCGAACTGGAAACTGAGAGAAAAGAACGTCAACGTTTACAAGCCGAGCTAGATAAGCTTAACGCAGAAAAAAGAGCCAAAGAAGAAGCTGAAAAAAACAAAGAGCTGTCAGATAAGCTGGACATTGAAACAAAAAAGAATCAATATCTTAATTCAACAAGAAAAACATTAAGTGATGATGCTGAACAATTGGTTCACTCAATAGACCTGTATGTTGGAAATGCATCCACATATGTTAATGAACTGTTGGCCACAGCAGATATAGATAATAAGATTAAGTCGAAAATATATGCTATTAAGAATAGTATCGATAAGGCATTAAAGGTTTCGCAAATTATTATAAAATCGAATTTCGACTACAAGCACACAAGTCAAAGAGTTAACCTCCCAACTTATATAAAAGAATATTTAGAAGATATTGGTCTGTCAAGAAAAAGCCTATCGATTAAGACAACAAACGTTTTTGAAAAATTCTATCTGCTTAATCCCATAGATATAGACATCATATTTGATAATCTCATATCAAACTCCATAAAGGCAAAAGCAAAGAATATTGAGGTAAGTTTCGAAAAAACCGACAAGAATCTAATCATTAATTACTACGATGATGGAAATGGGGTTCCAGAAAATCTTGTCAAAAATCCTAGTTCAATTTTTGAACTAGGTGTTAGAGAATCAACGGAACGAGGATCAGGCATTGGAATGTACGATGTTTTTAATAGGGTTAAACAATTAAAAGGATCTATAGAGTTTTCCGGAAATGGACAGAAGTTAAAGGGAGCTTCTTTTAAAATTGTAATATAAATGAGTTCAACAAATCCAATTACTCTAAACTATTTGGTTTTTGATGATGATCCTGATGCTTCATCTCAATATATCAAAAATGTCAGTTTGTCTGGTCATGAAACCAAATTAATATTCATCAATCCTACTGAATTCTTCAATGCAGATAAAAATGTGTTTGAAGAAGATAAGTTCTTAGAGAGAATTAATGAAGCAGTTAAAGGAATTAATATTAACTTGATAATTTCGGATTGGAACATATTACCAAGCAATCAGGATTACAAAGGATTAGTAGGATGGGATGTCTTAGAATACATAATCAAAGCTAAAGAAAAATTAAAAAGCCGTACATTTCTAATATATTCTGCGGATATTAAAAAGGCTTCCCAGTATATTTTAAAGAAGATTACTTCAGAAATAGAAGCTAACCCAGAAGATCCTATACCCTCTTTGGACTTTGTTAGTAAAATTCTTGAATTGAAAATCAAATTTTGCAAGAGGGACGATAATAGATTCAACGAGATAGCGACGTTATTGAAAGAATCAAATACCATTTCCAATATTGTACTGAACTCGATTTTAAGTTTTGATCAAAACACCATAATTAATACAGGCAATGACCAATTTGATGGAAAAAAAATCACCGATATATTAAATGGACCTGCCCCAGACAATGGAGGTTTGAAGTTTATTCGAGAGTTTATTGAATTATCAATTGCTAACTATTCGGAATTAAATGCCAATTAGTAGTTACAAAGCCATAAAATGTATTAGGCCAAAAGACAGCTCAACTGATTTTTTGGATCCGATTGGTCATATTTTTGGAGAAAACTACATCCTCATAGAACCAGCAGATAGTTATCACGATGGCACGCTTGACCTTTTAAAGCAGTTAGAAAAAACTAGCCTTATTGTTTTTTTAGGTCATGGTACATCTTCATCTTTACATTCTGCTAGATCAGAAGGTTATGAACAGAAGGATTTCATAACTAAGGAACATAATCAATATTTTGCCAATCACAACGTATTGTTTCTAGCATGTAGATCGAGCGATTTTATACTAAAACTTAATGGCTATCGAAGCATTATTGGTTTTGGGAACATAATAAGTTCAAGAGCCGAGATTTCACAAGAAGCGGAATATACTGGTAAATTTAGGCAATTAGAGGATGAGGAAATATCATTGTTCAATGAAAGTTATGTATTTGCTATAAAGAATGCTTTAGATTTATTGTTTGCTGGCAAACTACAATTTCGACAATTATCAAAATACATATCTTTCTTCCTAAACAAGGCAATCAATAAAGTACTTAGGGACAAATCTTTAAAAAACAGAATTGAATTAAGTAGATTATTATTCGAACTCAGAAACGATATGAAACAGCTAAATGGAGAAGTAGAATAGCAACATGTTAGAAAAGCTTATATTGTATACTTGATTGTCTAAAAAATGCCTTGTCAGAAATGGGGAACGGTATTTCAATCACACACCAAACAGTATTATGGATGTGAAATATCATTGTTAATCTATTATTCCGTCTCCAGTCTCGCACCACTATATAAGAAAATACGTTGTGCTGGATATGTATCCATTTCTTCAATCTAAATTTTTCGGAATATGTAAGCATAAAAATTTCAGCAGGCCTAGTTTCTTCAGTCTCAAACGGGTAAAAACCGGTACATTTAAACATTTTCAAACTTCTTTTCTTTCCATACTTATGAACGTATAGTCCTAGAGCATTCTTCTCTATTACCCTCTTTATCCTATCCGTCTCGGCCTTAAAATATATTTTACCATCGTCCATTTTTACCAGAGAGTTCTGTATCCTAGCATTCAGTTTATATGATCTACTTCTGGCTTTAAATACACTACCACCTTCCATTTTTCTTGTTAAGAGGTTGGGATTTTTTGAAATCTCCACTAGTACATTTAAAAAATACTCCTCATCAGATGAAAAGGACTGATTACATTTTTTACAAGCTGGGATTGTAAGAAGATTATTAGGATAAGGTTTTTCAAGTATGTTCTTTGAAGGAATATGATCCCGCGTATCAGCAAAAGCATCACAATATGTACATTTTACAAGTGTTTTCAAGCGCTAAAATCAATAAGCTATTTCAAATTTAGATAGCTGTTCTAATAGTTTATAATTTAATTTCCTTCTAATCCGTAATATCGGAGAAATCTGAGCATGCCATTACTTTAGAAAAAAAATGGATATACCTTTAACCTGAAGAAACCAGATTTAGAGATAGATTTATTTCTGTGTTTTCAGCCATTCTTCAAATCGTTTTCCTTGAACCATAAATAACAAAGGACTATATGTTTCTTTATCAGTTAAATATAAGCAGTGCCTTATCATGGTGTATGGATTTAGATAATTTGCTGGCGAAGATGAAATAATTTCGTTGTTATATTTTTTAACAATGTCTAACTTATCATTAATGCTTTTAGCGAATTCTTTAGCACTAAGGCTATTTTTATGAGATTGTAGTTCATGAACAAATCCGTCTGCCTTGTATGCAATAAATTGATATGTTGGGAACTTCGGCACAACTGTAGCTAAGAATGAAAGAACATTTAGAGGCTCATTGGGCTTTGAGTCTGTTTTAGCTTTGTCTTCAAATTCTTTTGTGCCAAGTTTAATGTTATAAAACTCATCGTCCGCAATTTCAAATAGTGCCGCAAGTCTATTAATGCGTCTTTTTAATTCAGCCGGAATACTTTTTTTGTACTTTATCTTATGGTCAAGAACAGACCATGCATCTTGTATAATGGTCCTAATTTGGACTTCAAATCGGATGTCTGCAAACTTTTTAAATTCAGGTAACTTCTTCCTTTCATCATTTAGATGAAGATCAATATGCAGACTTTTATAACCAAATTGATTATCGGTGCTATCTAGGGATTTTATTTTATCAGTTACTTCGACAACTTTAAAATTTCCTTCAAGAATTTTACGGATTTTTTCTATTTCGCTTTCATAAAGGCAAACGATGCGAAGTCCAATCATATCTGTAATATGATTTTTTATTTCATATTGAGTTTGACTTTCATCTAATGATTTTAAATATTTTCTTTTAAATTTCCCGACACATTCTTCCTTGTCCTTTACTCTATATGATATTGATTGAACTTCACAATCATCACTTACTAATGAATTAAGCAATGACTTATAATATTCTGCTGCTTGTTCAAATATCTTGTAATTGTCTACATAATATTTATAGAATTCTTCTACTTCTTTTTCGAGGTCAAGTGAGGCCATAATTATTTGGTTTGTTTAAGAGTTTATCGGAATCAGATATTCTAATATAAGTAGAATTTTTTGAAAAATCATCTATAACTCGTGTATCAATCTGTTTTGTAACCTATTCATTATGAATACAATTTTGATTTTTTTACAAACTTACTTAGCTTATTATAGTTAAAATTTAATCGTGCCAACGCCGTACTATCGAACCAAAACCTTAAATACCCCTTTCCTTTGCCATAAAAAAAAACTAAAAACGATATTATGGCAACAATAGAATTCATCACCAAAGAAGACCTTCAAAAGTTCAAGGCAGAACTGTTGGTCGATATTAAGGACATCCTAAGAAAACCAAGGTTACTAGAATCCAACAAGGAATGGCTAAAAAGCTACGAGGTTAGGGAAATACTTAAAATTTCGCCAAGTACCTTACAGACCCTGCGCATCAATGGCACATTGCCCTACTCTAAAATTGGCGGATTGATGTACTATAAGAACGATGACATCAAGCGACTGCTGGAAAACAACCGCAGTTAAAACCATCCGAAAAAACACAACAATTTTAACCACAAATCCAAGTTCAGCAGCACTGTTCCATGGGCCAAGTGCAAACACCCGAGTGTTTGGCAAGATGTATTTTTGTCCACAGGACAAAAACATCTTGCCGCCCTTGTGGTCGGAGCAGGCACTCGGAACTCGTGCCTGCCTGAACTTCTGATATGTACCGATATGAGCGGCAGAACTAGCGAAAAGCAACGGAGACATTTTACCCATCCCATCAGGACAAGGGTCAACAAAGAGACCTACGAGCGTTTGGAAAACCTGCTTGCCCAAAGCACCTGCCAGAGCATGGGCGAACTAGCCCGAAAGCTTATCACAAGGGAAAAGATCAACTGCACCTATAGGGACATTACAATGAATGCCCCGATGGAAGAACTCTCCAGCATCCGCAAGGAACTCAAGGCCATCGGCATCAACATCAACCAGATCACAAGGACATTCAACCAAGAAAAGACTAAGGAAAACAGCAGGCAAAATTACGTGATGCAAATAGCTGAGCTCTACAAAAAGGTTGATATAAAGGTGGAACGTCTACTGACACTCATTTCCCAACTCACGGAAAAATGGTTACAAGGATAATCAGCGGACAAAGCATTAGGGGGCTTTTGCTCTATAACGAGAATAAGGTCACAGGTAACGAAGCCAACCTCATCATGGCCAGCCGCTTCGGTACGGAACTGAACAGATTGGATTTTGATGCCAAGCTTGCCCGTTTTGAACATCTCACATTCCTTAAGCCCAACGTCAAGACCAACGCTATCCATATCATATTGAACTTCGACAGGGATGACAAGCTAGACCTTGTCACTTTCCAACAGCTAGCCGCCAGTTATATGGATAGGATCGGTTTCGGGGAACAACCATACCTTGTTTACCAGCATCAGGATGCCAGCCACCCGCACCTGCACATCGTTACCACAAATATCAATGCCCAGGGCGAACGCATGGACATCCACGGTATCGGTAGAACGGCATCGGAAACTGCAAGAAAGGAACTGGAGATCGAATACAATCTCATCAAGGCCGAAGGACGCCAGAAAAGTGAAGCCTTACCAAAGGGGAAAATTATTGGAGACCATCAACACATTGGAAGAATTTGAGGTAAACCAAAAAGATGATGCGGACGAGACCGAGAGCAACCACTATCAACGTTACGAACTGACCATTGAGGATGACAAGGGCAGGGAATTTACGACCAATAACCCTTTCATTATCAATGCGGTAGCGACAATGGTCAATAAACTATGTATTGATAAGCTTGCCGAAATCGAGGGGGATATCCATTTCCCAATCAGATAGTTAACGACCGCCCCAAGTTGGGGGCACTCAATTTTCCAATTAAACTTAATATGATGTTAGAAGCATTTATAGAGTTCCTAGACCAATTGTACTGGCCAAGCTATGGGATAGAATTCGAGGAGGACAACCCGAAAGTCTTTTACCAACAATTGGACAAGTTCAAGAAACAACATATCCAAAAACGATGAAATACGAAACGATTTTTATCATGGTACGTGTGGCAGTCCACGCAGACCATAAACAGCTATCAGATATTGTACACGAGATAGAGACCCAATCGAAACTGACCCTTAGCGATACGGCAAACATCAATGTACTGGAAACGGAAATTTTATTATCAAGGGTTAGGAACGTTAAAAATATCAATCAGGGCACACAACATAAATTATAACGGCAAGACCGAAAAGCACAGTTTTTTTAGTGTAAAGGAAAAGGCTTGGCATTCTCTGGACACAATCATAGAGGATTATCCCACAAGCGCGGAAGCGATAAAATACGCTGGGCTTGATTACACCGTCGAGAAACGGCAATTGTTTACCTACGATAACGAAAACCATTATGGCGACCCCGATACGGAACTGTTGATTCCCGAAATCGCCGTTCCCGATTATTTCGCCACCTTCCGCACCGATACCGAGCAGGTTTTGGGCGTAGTGGGCAGGGATTACGAGGTGGTACAAAATGTTGATGCCTTTTCATTTTTCGATAGCATCGTTGGCGGTGGAGATGGTGTTTTTTACGAGACCGCAGGGGCATTAGGAAAGGGAGAGCGGATTTTTATAACTTCAAAATTGCCCGAATTTATCAAGGTGGGAAGAAACGATGTAATTGAGCAATATTTGTTTTTGACCACTTCGCACGATGGTTTTGGCAGTATAACCGCATCCTTTACGCCTATCCGAATTTGTTGCCAAAATACATTGAATGCCGCTTTGCGAAGCCAAAAAGTAGCGATAAAGATACGCCATACCGCAAGCGCACACGAACGGTTGAAGCAGGCGCACCAACTATTGGGGATTACCAACCAATTGGGCGGAGAAATGGAGCAGATTTTTAACCAGTGGGCAAAGGTGAAGATTACCGACAAGCAGGTTAAGAAATTGGTACAGATGGCAATGGCACCGAACAGGGAAACATTGGAAAACCTACAGAAAGGCAGACCCGATGAATTTTCAAGTCTGTTCAGCAATGTAATTGATAAGGTTTTGGAGTATTCGGGAACAAGCCCAAGCCAACAGATGGATACCACAAAGGGAACTTTGTTTGGTGCATACAACAGCGTTACGGGCTATTTTCAGAACGTGAAAAATTACAAGACCGATGAAGCAAAATTTAATTCTATCATGTCGGGCAACGCATTGGGAAAGGCACAGGCAACATTTGATTTGTGCAATGATTTTGCTAGGATTGGCGTAAAAGCGTTGAATTAACGCTAATTTCTAAAGTTGGCAAGGGCTACATGATATTGAAAAAATATCGGGCGGCCCTTGCGGGCATAAAATGCGGTCTATGAGCTTTAAGTGCGCAAAAATCGCTTATTCCAATTTTACTTGCCGAAAATCAAATTACTGACAATTTTTCGCTGAGCATATACATATCCTCACTCAGTTTTTTCTCGATGACCTTTGCATATACTTGGGTGGTACTCAATTTGGTATGCCCCAGCATCTTGCTCACACTTTCCATTGGTACACCGTTGTTCATTGTTATTGTAGTGGCAAAGGTATGCCTTGCGATATGGAAGGTAAGAGGTTTTGTAATATTGCACAGCTCTGCAATTTCTTTTAGGTAGCCGTTCAAACGTTCATTGGTCAATCTCGGCAATACACCACCTTCAGCTTTCACCTTCGGATTTGACCGGTACTTTTCTATGGTGTTTTTTGGCTTTTCCAACAATGGGATACGGACAGTTGTAGCTGTTTTCTGCCTATTGGTAAAAATCCACTGTCTGCCATCCATGCCTTTGGTTATCATATATGGAGTAAGTCCCATTACATCGATATAGGAAAGTCCAGTATAACAACTGAACACAAAAAGATCCCTTACCTGCCCGAGACGTTCTAGCGAAAGTGTTTTGTCCTCTATTCTTTTAAGCTCATCAATAGTGAGGCAATAACGCTCCACTTTGTCAAATTTCTGCTTGTATTTAACAAACGGGTCTTTTTCCAGCCATTCCATCGTTACGGCCATAGAAACCATCTTTCTGAACCGTTCTATATGCTTCATAATGCCGTTGTTGTTCAGCGGCCTGTGGTGGTCGATTGGTTTATGTTCCCTTAAAAAATGTTCAAAACGGACGATGAAGCCATAGATAAGCTGGCTCAGGTATTTGTCGGTTGCACCGTATTCCGCTTTGAGGAACTTCTTGACATACCTTTCGCTGGTATGGTAGTTCTTCAAGGTTCCGCTGGCAAGTATATTTACCTGTGTGGTATTGTGGTACTGCATTAAGCTGCATAACGTAAATTCCTTCCTATCGGAGCTCATAGCCATATCCTTTAGTATTTCGGCCGTTATCATTTTTTTTGTATATGGAGTTCCTGATAACATTCTACGATTGAGGACCTCAGTTTTTCCAAATGGTTGTTCAGTTTTACGATTTCCTCCCGGCTTCCCTTTGCCAATCCCTTTTTGGAGTTCCAGTTCTTTTCCTCTATAGTTCGTTTTACGGATATATCCACCCTTTTTCCATTTACCGTTATACGAAGATAGATCGGCACGGCACCATCCTGATTGGCCTTGTACCTGCGGAGATAGAACGTTATCCCAAATGTGTCTACTGCTTTTTTCATTTCCCATTCATTTTAGTTGGATAAATTCCCATATGGCTCAAAAAGTTGTGCCCTCTTGGAAAAGGGGCACGCCAAAGCGTTCCAAATGAGGTTAATTAATCAACAAAACATACTGTATATCAATATATTGAATTGTTTTTCGTGCCCTAATTTAGGGATAGAAAAATGACACCGAATAGGACGCATTTATATCGGAAATGGATGGATAAATTGGTATCAAATAATCTTTGAGGGAAAATAAAAAACCCCTTCAATCATACAATTAAAGGGGTTTTCACGACTTTTAGCTAGTCAAGCTGTCGGGGTGGCAGGATTGGCTCATCCCTCTCGCCCCAAACACAATCCCTGAGCCTCCTGCGGATCAAACCAACGGTTATCATCCAGCCGAAAACAAAAAAAGCCCTGACTTTCGTCAGAGCTTTTCAGTCGGGGTGGCAGGATAACCTCCCTCCGCTCGGTGATCCTGTATAGGGTGGGATCAATAAAATCGAAGAAGACACAATGTGTCTTAGTTTTTTGGGATCAAGCAGAATGTTTGGGGGGATCTTAAATAAATTCTTAGTTTAGCATTTTTAAAAAATATCTCATTGCAAGACGCTGAACGTAGATTATTGGCTTTATTAATGCCCGAAGGACTGTTAGATTATTTTGATATTATGGAAGTTGTCCAGTTGGAAAAAGAACTCCATATCCATCTGGATGAAAAAAATATAGCTCCTTCAGGTTATGAAAATAGTAAATTGGAATCCAAGGGCTTTATGCCTGTTACCCAGATCAAAGACTTCCCCATTCGTGGACAGAAAGTTACCCTTCATATTAAGCGCAGACGTTGGACAGTTTTAGCTACCCATAAAATCATTACCAGAGATTGGACTCTTGTACGTGAAGGGGCTCGAATGACTACGGAATTCGGGCTTTTTTTAAAGGGAATATTTGGATAACTATCCTATCAGTGCTCATCTTTTGGGGCTTCTGTTCCAGTTGGATGGCAAACAACTTCAGGACCAGTATAAGAACCACCTTAGTGACTTCCATGATTGGGATCAAAAACATCATGCTGAGTCCTGGATTGTATTTCCTGAAAACATATCTGAACAGCTCAGTATCGATGAGACCAGTTTCAGTAATGGGGAACTTTACACAATCGTAAGCAGTAAAGCCTCAAAAGAAAGAAAGGGGACTTTACTGGCCACCATTAGAGGGACAAAGGCAGAAGATATTATAGCTGCATTAGAGCGTATCCCGCTTAGACTAAGAAACAAAGTCAGGGAAGTAACGATGGATATGGCTCCCAATATGGCAAAGGCTATCCGCAGATGTTTCAGGAATGCCAGAAGGGTTATCGATCGGTTTCATGTACAGAAACTTGCTTACGATGCTGTTCAGGAACTGCGTATCCGATACCGTTGGGAAGTGTTGGATGAAGAGAGTAAGAAGATTGCCTGGTCACGTAAAAGCTGTATTCCTTACGATCCTGAAATATTATCCAATGGTGACACCCTCAAACAGCTGCTGGCAAGGTCAAGATATCTGCTATTCAAGCATCCTGTCAAATGGACGGAAAGTCAAAAACACCGTGCAGAGCTCTTATTTGTACGATTTCCTCTGCTGAAAAAGGCGTATGATCTGGGAATGGCACTTGGAGAGATCTTCAATAAATGCAGGGATAAGAAAGTTGCTTTTACCAAATTAGGACTATGGCACAACCAGGTAGAAGTCTCAGGAATATCATCTTTTGAAAGTGTGGCCAGATCTATCGCTGCCCATCATCCCTATATCCTACATTACTTTGATAACAGAAGTACCAATGCTTCGGCGGAGTCCTTCAATGCTAAACTCAAAGCATTCAGAAGTATTTTTCGGGGTGTAAGAGATACGCAATTCTTTCTATATCGCGTAATGAAATTGTATGCTTAACGACAAGCCCCCAACAATTCAGTATGATCCGTTTTTTGTTTTCAAATCCGTCCAAAGCAAGCTTGACAAATTCTGAAAACAAAAAAAGCTCTCCGTTAAACGGAGAGCTTCGATTTTATTGTCGGGGTGGCAGGACGAATCTGCGCACACTCAAATATCTATATGTCAATATGTTGACTTTCTTTAAAAAGAACTACTCACCGTTTAACTCACATATAATTTGTGATTCGATGTTGCAAATTTAATCATTTAATTTGATTGAGCAATACAATTTGGTGATTTTTGATTTAAACCTCAAAATCACTAAAGCGATTTTTCTGGCTCATTTTTTCAAATAAAAAGATTAACAAGGTTCAAAGTTATATAATAAAGCAATCAGACTTAAAGTCTCTTTATATCCGTTAAATTTGCGTTTACTAAAGGGGCTTTTCAAAGTCATTTCATACTGAATATTTATAAAATAATCTCCACAGTTGGGTGAGATTTATGACAAAAATCTTCCCACAGGTGGGGTGAACTTGGGTAAAGGTATCACTTAATATAATGATGTTTGTGTATTAATTAGGGATAAACTGAATTTGAAATTCGCTATTGATCACAAAAATTATGGGCTATGCAGCATTCTTTACACACCATTATTTTAGAGATACATAATAAGGAAGATAAGATTTTATCACAGAGCAAAAGGTTGATTGATGAGGCTTATGAAATGACCTTGTATCTACAAGACCTGTTATTTGAGGTCAAGAAATATATTGCTAAAAAGGGCTTTCAAAATGATGGGGAAGAAATAAAATTCTTCCGAACCATCAAACCCCAAATACTTGGAAAACTCATCTACTACAATAAAATTTACCGGATTGAAACGACCTGTCCGGTCAGCAACGGCAAAATGTATTACAGTTACTTTTCGACTCAATTAGCCAATCTTAAAAGAGAGTACATTGAGCATATCTGCAATTCAGATTTTTATAGGTACTATCGTTCGGGGCGTACGGACCGTGACGACACCTATTTCAAAAGAGGCAACATAAATTACCACGACGGTCTGAACAGTATCGTCTTTGAAATTGATCCCGAATTTTCTACTTTCTACGATTACAAGACCGCAAGGATTATCGCCAACGAATTGCTTTATACCTATCTGCTGACGAAAATCAATCCAGATGAAAATCCCGATGCTATTTTACAAAAGCCGGAAAACGCCAAAGATATTTTTTGGACAGAAAGCAAAAACGCACTTGTCGAATTGATATATGCCCTGTATGCTTCGGCAGCAGTTTCGCACGGTAAAACCGGTGTCCGAAAAATCAGTTTGATGTTCCAGATACTTTTTGGCATTACGCTCGGTGACCTGCACCACGCATTCCACAGAATGAAAACCCGAAGCGGTTCCCGAACGGCATTCTTGGACCAGCTTAAAACTTCATTGGAAGAATATATGGATAAAGACCTTTAACCCAATGCAGGTCTTTTGTTCAGGGCAGTGCATTGTTGTGTACTGCTTTTTTGTTTATACCATAAGCCAATGTATGTCAATTGGCAAATGATGGTATAAACCATCTCCTAAATACTCGAAATTCTTTTTAAGCCCTACCAAACAAGGGTTTCTCCCAATTGCAAAAATTTTCAAAAAACAGCCAAACCAATTGGCAGGGCTTGGCTGATAAACACTGCCACGCTTCCCAATTTTGCATGGTGAACATTAAAACTTATCGACTATGAATATTGACAGAATGGAATTTATAGCGTGGATGGAACGCATCATGGACAGGTTTGATATGTTGGGCGACAATATTGACGATTTAAAAAAGAAACGCAATAGCATAGACGGAGAAGAACTGCTCGATAACCAGGACCTGCTGCAAATGTTGAAAATCAGTAACCGTTCCCTGCAACGCTACCGCTCCATAGGTAAACTACCTTACTATACCATTAGCGGAAAACTGTATTACAAGCTATCCGATGTGCACCAGTTTATCAGGGAGAGTTTTAACAAGTAAAACGCCAATGCGTGCCAAATACTGCCTTTGACTGCCACTTCGGGCGATGCAGTAACTGCTTCATTTACTTTCGGCAATAAAACTTTAAACTTTTCAGATTATGAGTGAAGAAAAAGAAACAGAAAACCAACAGGTTGCTTCCGAACAGTTATCGGATATACTTTTAGTGCTGGATAAAGAAAAAATGAAAATCCAAGCTGTAAAAAGTATTGACAAAAGCGGAAAAATGGAAACGGTTGACCCTACGAAGAAGAACCAAAGCGAGTTCATGCGGGTGGATAAACACGGTGATTTCGTGACCAATTTCCTTTCCAATTTTTGGAGGCAGTTAAAAGACCCTACCAAATTTGCTCTTTTCAAAGTTTCGGCTGACGAAGCCGTAGAGAAAGCAAAAGAATTTCAGAATCAGATAAACAATCCAACTGCCGAAGGCAAAAAGAAAATGGAAAAGCATGAAGTGAAAAATGAACCCGAACAAGAGCAAAAACAAGAAAATAAAAATGATATGACAAAAACAGAGACAACCCCGGAAACAAGCGAGTACCGCTTCCAGCCGGAACAGATTGATTGGGAAACAATGAACAATCTCGGATTAAGCAAGGAATACCTTGAGAAAAAGAACCTCCTTGACCCACTATTGAGGGGTTACAAGACCAATGAGCTTGTACCTATAAGCGTTAATCTTGGCGGTGCGGTCGTCCGTACAGATGCCCGCTTGTCTTTACAGTCCACCCCGGAGGGGGACGTTGTGGCAGCGGTACACGGTATCAGGCGTGAACCCAACTTAAACTTTGAGTTTTTCGGACACAAGTTCTCAGACGAGGACAAACAGAACTTACGTCAAACAGGCAATATGGGGCGTGTGGTCGATCTGATAAACTCCAAAACAGGCGAATTGATGCCGTCCATCATTAGTGTGGACCGGCTTACCAATGAGCTGATTGCTTTGAAAACAGATTTCATCAAAATCCCCGATGAGGTTAAAGGTATAAAACTAAATGACGAACAAAAACAAACCTTAGTGGAGGGCAAACCCCTGTTCATTGAGGGAATGATTTCTACAAAAGGTACTCCCTTTGATGCAAACGTACAGTTCAATGCGGATAAACGGTATGTGGAATTTCTGTTTGACCGAAGCAACAATAACAGGCAAACCCAAAACAGCCAACAGGACAATCAGCAAAGCAGGTCGCAGGAAGCCCCGAAAACCTTTAGGGGAAAGGAACTGGAGGATGACCAATACAACAAGTTCAAAGACGGTCAAACAGTTTACATTCCGAATTTGGTCGATAAGAAAGGGCAAACTTATAACGGCTATATCACATTCAACAAGGAAACAGGAAAAACCAACTTTGAGTTTCCCAACCAATACAAGGAACGGATAAAACCTACAGAAGCCCATAAAACGCAGATTGCCGTCAATTCCGAGGGCAAGACCAACGAAGCGACCAAGAATATCAAAGAGCCTCTACAGAAAGGGCAGCAAAGACCGAAAAACGAAAAGCAACAGGAGCAACAGAACAAACCCAAAGCACCTGCAAAATCAAAGGGTAGGAAAGTGAGTTAGGTATGAAAACAATTATCGCAGAAAAACCAAGCGTAGCAAGGGAAATAGCCAGCTTGTTGGGTGTTTCCGAAAAAAAGGACGGTTATCTAACGGGCAATGGCTATTTCGTTACGTGGGCATTCGGACACCTTATCGGTTTGGGAATGCCCGAAGATTATGGGATTTCGGGATTTGACAAGGCTTCCTTGCCGATACTCCCGAATCCGTTTATTTTGACTGTTCGTAAGGTCAAAAAAGACAAAGGTTATACAGTCGATACTGGAGCATTAAAGCAACTGAAAGTCATCAAGGAGCTATTCCATAAAAGCAACAGTATTATCGTAGCTACCGATGCAGGTCGTGAGGGTGAACTTATCTTTCGGTACATTTATGAATATCTGAAATGCCGTAAGCCCTTTCAGCGGCTTTGGATAAGCTCGCTTACTGAAAAAGCAATCAAGCAAGGGTTTGACAGCCTGAAAGACGGTAAAGAATTTGACGGCTTATTTCAGGCTGCACAAGGCAGAAGCCGTGCCGATTGGCTGATCGGCATCAATGCGACACAGGCATTGAGTATAGCCGCTGGCAACGGCATTTATTCGCTGGGCAGGGTGCAAACACCTACATTGGCTTTGATTTGTAAACGCTATCTGGAAAATAAAAATTTCGCTATTAAAAAGTATTGGCAAATTCAGCTATTGCACCGCAAAGAGGATATTGATTTTAAGAGTATCTCAAAAACCAAATGGAACGAACAAAAGCTTGCGGAAGATACATTACGACTGGTCCAAAGACACGGAACCGCAACGGTCATATCTGTGGAAAACAAAAACACCACGGAGCAACCCCCCTTGCTTTTTGATCTCACAGGCTTGCAAAAAGCAGCCAATAAAAAGCTGAACCTGTCGGCAGAGCAAACACTCAATATTGCCCAGAACCTTTATGAAAAGAAATTTATTACCTATCCACGTACCGGAAGCAAATATATACCCGAAGATATGTGGAGTGAGATACCTAATCTTGTAAGAGCGTTACAGGACAATGATAACTTTAAGCAAGCTATTTCTAAATTAAAATGGGGTCGCTTCAATAAACGTGTCGTGAATGACCTGCGTGTAACAGACCACCACGGAATACTCATCACGGACAAAGTGCCGTCTGCACTCAATGCCGACGAAACAAAGGTTTATGATATGATTGCCTTTCGACTGCTCGAAGCTATCTCTCAGCCTTGCATTAAAGAAATAACGGATATAGCATTGGAAGTATCACACTACGATTTTATGCTAAAAGGCTGTAAAGTTTTGGAAGCGGGCTGGCGTTCGATCAAAGGAACATTTTCGGACGAAGATACCGAACCGATACAGGATTTGCCCGAACTGAAAAAAGGCGGTGAATTGAAAATCAAAGAAGCCTCCTGTTTGGAAAAGAAAACAAAACCACCTGTGCTGTTTACCGAAGCCGGACTATTGTCGGCAATGGAAAATGCCGGAAAGGAAATAGCGAATGAAGATGAGCGTAAAGCCTTGCAAGGCATTGGCATTGGAACACCCGCTACAAGAGCGGCAATAATCGAAACGCTTTTTAAGCGGGATTATATCAAGCGTGAAAAGAAATCCCTTGTTCCTACCGAAAAAGGATTGCAGGTTTATGATGCTGTAAAGGACAAAAGAATTGCCGATGTAGCTATGACCGCCGAATGGGAAATGGCTTTGCAGAAGATTGAAAACAACGAGGCAGATGCTATGGATTTTCACCAATCCATGGAAGCCTACGCCTCGGCCGTTACGCAGGAACTGTTGAGCATCAGCATTGCGGGCGAAAAGCAGCACGAACTGACCTGCCAAAAGTGCAAAGCCCATAAACTGCTCATCAGGGATAAGGTGGTCAAATGTCCCGATGAAGCGTGCAACTGGCTTTTGTTCCGCAATATCTGCGGGGTACGGTTGAGCCTTAACGAAGTGGAGAACCTCGTAAACAAAGGAACGACCAGCCTTATCAAAGGGATGAAAAGCAAAGCAGGCAAAAAGTTTGATGCCCGTATCGTACTGAAAGATACCTATGAAACATCGTTTGAATTTGACAACAGCACATATAAAAAGAGATGAACAGCAACGCAATCATAAGCCGAAAGGAAATAGAAAACCTTATCTACACAATACGGGGCAAACAGGTTATGTTGGACAGCGACCTTGCCAAGTTGTACCAGGTCGAAACAAAAAACCTTAACAAAGCCGTAAAAAGAAACATAGAGCGGTTTCCCCAATCATTCTGCTTTCAATTAACAGAAGAAGAAGCTGAAAACTTGAGGTTCCAAATTGGAACCTCAAGTTTAAATTACGGCGGCAGGCGTTACCTGCCCTATGTTTTTGGCGAGCAAGGGGTCGCCATGCTGTCCGCCGTTTTGCGCAGCGAGATAGCTGTAAAGGTCAGCATCGAGATTATGAATGCCTTTGTGGAAATGCGCAGATTGTTAATCGGAAATGCCGCATTGTTCTCCCGGATGGATAAAATCGAACTCAAACAGATTGAAGCGGACGGCAAATTTGAGGAAATCTTTAAGGCTTTGGAAAGCGGGAAGCTGCACAGTGATAAAGGTATTTTCTATGACGGGCAGATATTTGATGCCTATACCTTTGTCGCCGATATTATACGGAGCGCACAAAGGTCAATTATCCTTATAGACAACTATGTGGATGATACGGTGCTAACGCTACTCGGAAAGCGTGGGCAATCCGTATCTGCCACTATTTACACCAAAAATATCAGTAATCAATTACAACTCGATTTACAACGCTACAACAGTCAATATCCGGCTATCAATGTACACGCATTTGCCCATGCCCATGACCGTTTCCTCATTATTGACGGTACGGAACTATACCACATCGGCGCATCACTAAAGGATTTGGGTAGGAAATGGTTTGCCTTTTCCAAAATGAGCGCAGAGGCAAGTAAGATGATTAGTTTACTAAATGGCATATTGCGTGAGGGATAGCAGCGACATCCTTTTGTGGTCCTTTAAGATCCGCAAAAGATATAGCGGATAGCCCGACCCGGTTGCATTTTTGGGTCGTCCTCTGTGCGGTGGTTAAATGCAGACGGTGGCACGCCCCGGTACACTTTCTTTCCCACTTGCTTCAATTGTTTGAAAAAAAATTTTACCCAAGTTCTACCCAACTTGGGTTTTTTATTCATTTGAATGGTTCAGATTTGTATAGCCTATATCAAATTCCATCCGTTTGATTACAGGAACCCCTTACCGTAAAAGTGGAATTGAAGTAAGAGGGCGGAATTTATTAAGGCATCCGATAGGAGAATAAATTACCGCCTATGGAAATACCTTATATCCTAAAAATAGAAAGCGAATTTAAAAGGTGGATAGCCAATCCCAACGACCTCCCGGAGTGGAGCAAATACCCATTACCTTTCGCTGTCCAAAGGCAGGGCTTTACGCTGCCGTATTATGAACTATTGAGCCAGCAAATTAAAAACAGTCCTTTTTTTATAGATTTAGTGCAGCTTAATGTAAGCAACCCTGTTTATATTCCTTTCGACATTCAAGAGCGGCAACTGTACCTTTATTTTATGCTCAAAGGCACATTGTTGTATATGACTGAAAGCCGTAAGCCGATTATAAAAACGCAGCCTAACAGCTTCCTCATGTCCTATTACGATTCGGGCAGGTATTTCGCCTATGCCCAAAAAGGCATGCATATCTGTCTCGTGGTAAGTATTTTGCCTGAATGGATAGAAAGCATGTACCATAACTACCCTAATATCCAAAACGTCCTGCATCGTTTTAAACACGATAACCGCACCTACGACACCATGTACCAATGCAGGATGGACAGGAAGATACACCGATGGCTGTATAAAATATACAGTTATTCACAGACCAATATCGGGGCATTGGATGGCAATCTCCGCAAGTATATCAGCTACCTTCTGGAGCATTACGACACAATGTTAGAAGACCAAAAAGCCGACCTTGCTTATAAAATCAAAGCCTATATCCAGGAACATTATTGTGATAATGCGCTTACCATAAAATTCCTTTCAGAATACTTTTTCGTTACGGAACGTACTTTGCTCAATATCTTCAAACGCCAGTACCACATAAGCGTACAGGATTTTATTACCGAATTGCGCATTTCTCACGCCTTGTTCCTCATCGAAAAACAAGGGAAAGCTATAAAAGACGTATATATGGAAGTTGGCTACACCAATGAACGTCCATTTCGTACTGCTTTAGAGCAATACCTGAAACGCAGGTAACGGAATTTCCCCGAAATTGATAAAATCGGAAAATTTCTTACACAAAGTTGCTCAATATTTACCGATTTTGTCTTTCACACGCTTACGGCTTTGATGAACTTTGTATCAAAGGATGGTGATAACCATCATTAAGATACAAAGACAATGGAAACAGCAGCTACATATCAAAACCAAATCAAAAGAAAACGGATAACACTCAATGTCGTTATTATTCTTTTGCTGCTTCTTTGGATACCCGTAGGCATCGATAAAATAACAGACTTTACAGCGTTTAAAGGAGGCATTCTCCGCCAACCTTTTTCAGATAGCATAGGATATATCCTAATATACTCGCTCCCGGCATTGGAGTTAATAACAGTGCTGGCATTGGTAATGGAAAAGTATCGCAAAGCAGGTCTAATACTATCTACCGTATTAATGACCGCTTTTACAGCATATATCGCTGTGGCTCTTATGGGTGCATGGGAAAAATTACCATGCGGGTGTGGTTCGGTGATAAGTGGTATGAACTGGACACAGCATTTTTTCTTTAATCTCTTTTTCCTTTCCCTAAGCATTTTGGGGCTTTACTTATGGCATAAATTACGAGGTAGCAACGCCGGAGGCGAAGCTACCGAGGGCGCGTCTGCCAAAAGACATATAAAAAAGTATTTTTTAACATCAAAATTTTAAAGCGATGAAAAAATTAAAAATGAACCTATTTGCTGTAGTAGCAATAGCCATTGCAGCTGTAACCATGTCGTTTACCGTGATGAAAAACGCCAGTTTTGCAGGAGAAAAATGGTTTGAGTACACTGATGAAACCGGAGATGGAAATCCCAACAATCCTGAAAATTATATACTCACGCCAAGTGATGGCGCTAATCCGCCTACGTGTTCTGAAGGAAGTGACGAAATCTGTGCGGTTAAGGCTCAACCTGTGATGATTGGTGGTGAAGAACATCCCAATTTAGGTACTGTTATTGACGACAGAGAAAGAAAGCTGCAATAGCTTTTTCAGTAAATAATTTGAAAGAGTGTGAACAAGGATTATCCCATGTTCACACTCTATTTAGAGAATACTTTCGTTAATTAGATTTAATCATCCAAAGGAAAAGACCATTTCTTCAACCTCAAAATTTTAAAATGATGAAAAAAATAAAAAATAACCTATTTGCACTGGCAGCGGTAACCATTGCATCTGTAACAATGTCCTTTTCGGTAATGAAAAACGCCAGTCTTGCTGGAGAAAAATGGTTTGCCTATACAGATGAAACGGGAGATGGTAACATCTCCAACCCAGAAAATTTCGCACTTGTTAATGAAAATGGTAGTACAGCACCTCCGTGTATAACGGGAAATGATATATTGTGTGCTATTAAGGCAAAACCACTCATTGGAGATACTGAACACCCTGATATGAATACAGTTATTTCGTCTATATATACAAGGATAGAATAATAATTATTTGCGGTATTATGCTGAACCTTGTTACCGCTCGTTTTGTTGCATACCGTTGTTAAGTATCACACTATTGGGTATGGGCAAGACATACTTTGGACTGTTTGGCTCTAATGTATAAATCTTTCCGTCAATATTTCTTGTTATCGTTTTTGAAAAACGGCTGTCCTTGTTCAATCGTCTTAAATCCGACCACCGTAATCCCCGCCATATTAATTCCTTTCTTCGCTCATCCAAGATAAACCTTAATACAGTTTCATCATTGTCCGAACTGAATGGAATAAATGTACTGTTATAGCGATTTTTTAATAGTTCGTTTACGGTCTGTAAAGCCGTGGTAATATTTCCTGCTCTTGCTTCACATTCAGCTTTTATCAGATAGATTTCGTTGGTAGAAATTCCGGCAAACCACATTCCTGAATTGCCATCGTAATTTCCCCTAAAGGAATAATAGCCCGCTCTGTTTCTAAAGAAAGCTGTTTTTCTAATATCGTTCGATTCATAAGACTTATATAGGTTGCTATCAATTCTTCCATAGGTAATGCTCATCACCATACGCCCAAAATCGTTAGCATGAAAAATTATTTCTTCATTATAGCGAGGTATCGGGAATGAGGTTGCCGACCCCATTGTTAATGTATTGTAATCAAGTAAAGCATCTGAATAGCTTAAACAAGTGTCTGCGTAAGATAGTGCTTTATCATAGTCTTCCATTGATAAGTATATGCGGGCTAACAGTCCATAGACAGCCTGCTTCGTTGGTGTTGTTTTATATGGGCTATTGACGGATAAAAGTATAACAGCCCTGTTCAAGTCATTGGTAATTTTAGTATAAGTTTCTTCAACCGATGACCTTATAGATTTCTCACCAATATCAGATTTTAACCTTAGTGGAATACCTAAGTCTGTTTGTGCCGTATTTTTCTCATAAGGTTTTGCCCAAAGCTGGGCAACATTGTAAAATGCAAAGGAGCGGAAAAACAAAGCCTCTCCCTCAATTTGGTTTTTTTCTACCGGAACAGGTTCAATTTTCTCCAACTGCTCCAAAATCAAATTGCATGAGTAGATTGCTGCATACATCATCGACCATTCGTTGGTTTCATCATCGTTAAATACATCATCATTCCATGTATAGATGTTTTTTGCTGTTAATGAAGTGAATCTATTCAAATTTTCTGTTTGTACAAATTGATTATCCGTAGCACCATCCTGAATTGAGGGATACCAGCTATTCATTCTCGATGTGTTATACAATAATGCTCTAAGGTCTGCAACCGTGGTCGGTACGACAAGCGATTTATCCGGTTTAACGTCCAAATATTTTTCACATCCTGAAAATGTGATTATTGTAATCAGTAATATTATTATATATCGTGTCATAGTTTCTAAATTTTAAAAGCCTGCTCTTAAACCAAATGAAAAAGTTCTTAGTGGTGATAAATCTCCAAATTCCGGGTCGACGTTATGTTTATCCGCTTTCCATATCGTCCCTAAATTGGTAGCGTACATCAATACCTCCAATCTTTTCAGTTTCCATTTGTTTTCCAATGATTTAATTTGGTAACTAAGGTTGATGTCCTGTAAGCGTATATTGTCTCCCTTTGAAATCAGCACTTCGGCACGTGGATAAAAATAGCCATCCCGATTGTTATTATTCGGATAGACCATTGACGGAATCTGTGTGGTGACTTCATCACCCGGCTTTTGCCATCTTAGACTAAAATCCGAATGCGAACCTGTGCCATTGAATATTGCGTTATAGTACACGCTGTTTCTCCTGAAATAGAACCCTAATTTATAGCTGATATTGAATGAAAGACTTAACCCTTTCCATGAGAACGTATTTCTTAAAGCACCGAAATGTGTAGGAGTGGCGGAGCCATAATAAATCAGTTCTTCTGGTGTGGTTTCGTTGCGGATGGCTGCATAATCTTTGCTTACTTCGCCATGAAGGTAGCCCATAGGGTCGCCTGTTTCGGGGTCAAGACCAGCCCATCGAAATGCAAAAATAGAATAGGCGGGTTTTCCAATGATGGGCGAAATAACCAATCCGCTATTAAGATAATTATTGAGGTCTCTTGTCTCGGCAAGATATTCCGTTATTTTAGTTTTTACGGTACTGTACAGCAAGTCTGTCCGCCATTCAAATGCTTTACGGATATTGACACTATGCAATTGTATATCTATTCCGTTTCCGGTCATGGAAGCCGAATTTCCAAGATAAGTGAACCCTCGGCTACTTAAGGAACCTATTGCACCTGTGGTTTGGTCGATAGGCATATAACCAATAAGGTCGGTATTTTTCTTGTGATAGTATTCAAATGTACCGCTTAAACGTTGTTTTAAAACAGCAAAGTCAAACCCTACATTGAACTGCCCGTTCTTTTCCCAACGAAGATTTTCGTTCGGTGGATTAACTAATACACCATAAGGCGTATTTATTAAATTTCCACCATTGTAATAACGCATTGTGGGCAGAGCCGAAACATTGCGATTGAGGTTACCGCTATAACCGAAAGTCGTCCTTAGCTTCAACAGGTCAAGCCATGTAATATTGATAAACCGTTCATTCGTCAGATGCCAGCTACCACCAACCGACCAAAGTGGGGTAAACCGTTGATTGCTCCTTACTCCAAACAGATTTGAGCCATCTTGTCTTGCACTAATGTTAAGATTATAGCGGTTATCAAACGTATAAGCCCAATTGGTAAAAAAGGATATAAACCTATCGTTAGTTTCGGATGTAAAATATGGATTTGGAATTTTTGCAATTCCACCTGTGGGACTGTACAAAGTATAATCAGTATCGTAATTAACTGCGATAGTCGTCAAAATATGGGGATTATAACCATATTGTGTAGACTGTGTTAGAGTGGTGTTTGCCTGACGAGCCTCTGCTCCAGCAAGACCTGTTAGCTGGTGTTTATCCCAAGTTTTGGAGTAATTCAGTTGTAAACGGAGAGATTGCGACGTGAAGCTGTTTGTTGATTCATTTAAGATATCGCCCAAAGGTATTGGGCGGAATAACGCTCCATCCGTACCAACCTGTGTATAGGTATTTATCCTATCACGGGTATAATAGGATGCCATGCTCCGTATATCTTTTCCTGCTCCCTGTGCGTTTTCATATTGGTATTTGATTTCTACAATCAGCCCTTTGCCAATGTCATAATTCAGCCCTGTATTCAATATCAGGCTGTTTGTTTTCTGCTTATTGTTGATGAGGTTTATTTCGTCCAATGGACGATACGTCCAATCTAATAATCCATTTTGTTTTGTTTCCTGAATATAGTTTGACCGATAATATCGGTCTATTGGTAAAGCGTTTCCATTTTCGTCCGCAATACGGGCATAAGGTAACGAAGAAAAATTGGTAGGTCTTCCTGCGTTTGTGAAGGTATGGGTAAAAAACAAGGCGGCATCCAAACTCAATTTTTTGGAAAGTCGAAACGTATTGTCAGAACGTAGATTATACCGTTTATAACCTCCATCGGTGGTGCTGGTATTGTCATCATAGCCACCAGAAAGATAATAGCTTACATTTTCGCTCTGCCCACTCACGTTTAGGGAATATTGCTGGTTTAGCCCTTTCCTGTAAACGTATTTATTCAATTCCCGACGTATATCGTATTGCGCTAATTCGTTCAGCCCTTGTTGCAATGCGGCATCGGTTAGTAACCCGTGTTTATTTTTATACATTAATTCCACTGCGGGGGATAATGGCACGTAGCCTAACTGCTCATTGGCATCGTAAAAGTTATTGTCAAAAAGCATTTTTTCGACACCTATATAATCCGCAGAAGACATATAAGGCAGTTGCATCATATCCGGCTTTTGAATAAGAGTCATATTGCTGTTAAACGATATGGCAGGCGGCTGGTTCCGTTTGGCTTTCTTGGTCGTTATAACGATTACACCGTTTCCGGCTCTTACGCCCCATATAGAGGCTGCGGTTGCATCCTTTAGAATGGTAATATCTTCCACATCGTTCGGGTTAATATCATTTATATTGCCCTCGTAGGGAAAATTATTCAGTATGATTAATGGTTTCGTATTGGAAAAAATAGTGCTTAGACCTCGTATGCTCAAATTGTTACTGCCTACACCGGGTCTGTTATCAAACATTGCTGAACTGGCAATACCGTCCAACCTGCTCAATACATCGGTAGAGATTTGACGATTAAACAATTCGTTGTCGATATGGTCAAATGACCCTGTGGCTCTTTCTTTGGGTATTTTTTGAATACCCGTGGATACCACTACTTCGCTTAAAGTATTGCTTGCCGGATTTAGATGCACCGTCAATGGGTTTTGTGGAGCAGCAGAAAGGACAAATGTCGTATCTGCTAATCCAATGTAACTAACACTAACTGCTAAAGGGAATGCTTTATTTGTAAATTCAAAATTTCCGTCTTCATCAGTTTGTACGGTGTTATTCTGACTGCGGTTCAACAATTTGACCGTAGCACCTGCTACGGGCTGACCATTTTCATTATTGACTACCTTACCCCGAATGTTGGATATGTTTTGGGCAATGGTATTGGTAACTGAAAAAAGTATGAGTAAAAAAGTAATTGTTCGTTTCATTGAGTAGTTTGGTTTATAGTTCAGAAATGACAAAAAAATCCAGCACTCTTTCATCTTCCACGATGGCAATACCGAATGGTTTAAGTTGCCTGTTAACAGCTTCCACATCCTCAATAGCATGTGCTATTTTTGGGATGGCTATTTTTTCGTCAGTAAAATCATTTACAACAGGAATATGCTGTATATCTTTATTGGTCTTGTTTACCCAAGCCGAAAGGTATTGTAAGCCGTCTTCGGGTTTATTGGGGATTATTGTCGTTTTCCCTATAATCTTAATGGTATAGCATTTTGTATTACGTTTTTCCATACGCCCATTTATGCCAAAGTGATAATTGAGGTCAGCCTGTACTTTTTGGGGAAAGTGCTTCAATACTGACAATGGGGCAATCCATTCGTAGCAATACTTATCCTGTAAAAACCTTTTCTCCGAAACAGAAAATGGTTCCTTCAACTCCAGCTTTGTCCGGTTAGGTGGCATTGTTAGCAATTCTCTAAATGCAAGTTCGTACATACGGCGGATGTCAGCATTGGTAGATAGTACCCGAAAGGTGCTATCTTTTTCGTTCACTTTTGGTAGAGCATTTGAACGAGGAATGCCTTCTATGGCTAACGTAATAATACTTCTGCTAACAAAAAAATCCCCGTCAGCACCATTATTATTAAGCAGTAATGGACGTGTGTCATCATAGGTAAGGTTGTCCTTTTTCTGTGCAATGCTATTTGCATTGCCTTTCAATGCCGAAGTAATATTTTCCTTTGTTACATCAGATGAGTGTGTAATAGCTTGTACTTCGCCGGATTTGCTAATCCATACCTCATGCGGCAACATGGTGTAAGGGAAATGGAATTTATATGTATTGTCATCGGTAACTGAAAACAAGTTTAATCGGGAAAGTACTCGATTCTTCTTTAAGAATGCTTTTATTTCGTTGGCTTTCTGGTCTGTCATCGGTAAAATGATAACATCGTCTTTAAACTCCTTTTCCAGTTCGTGAAGTCTTGGCAATGCAGCTACACAAGTACCGCACCACGTACTCCAAAAATCCAATATTATCAGCTTGCCTTTGTAATCGGCAAGGGTGATGTTTTTTTTGTCCTGCGGGTGGTTCACCACCTGCAAAGGTGTGTTCCAAAGAGCATCAGGGATTTGGTCGCCGATGTTTAAAGCGGTGATGTTTTGGTTGTTTGCAGTCCCGACTTCTCGGGACTGCGGACGGGCTATGCCGACACCAAACAACATGAAACAAATTAGAATTAGGAAGTGCCTGCCGCCCGTTACCAGTTCCGGGTTATGGCAGGCTATAAAAATCGTTATCCTATTACGAATAAGTTTATTCGCCATTGGGTTTATAAATTATGGTTATTGGGAAATGATTAATTGCTCCGAGTATGGTTGCAGGACGTGCTAATCCGGGCTTTTGATGATGCAGCGGAGGCTGAATTTCTTTGAGAAGAACAAAACATCGCTTTTTATCCCTCCCGTTGGGGAAAGGAAGTAATATTGTTTATAATTGTTTGTCAATCTTCTCACTATTAGTTATTTGTTCCAAATAACGTTGAAATGGAGATTTTTTTGAAGTAATTTTGGTTGTCTATTATGCTTTTTTGGTTGTCTTTTATTATATTTACGCTATCAAATGACAATGAAATATGCAAGAGGAAGACAAAGTACACGTTTTGGAAACGCTGGAAGAAAACCATCAGGGCAGAAATGCGCAGCGTATCCGTATTTACTTGGGCATTAAGCAAGAAGTGCTTGCTAATGAATTGGGTATGAGCCAGCCACAAATTTCTGCCATAGAACGGGAAGCTGTTTTAGAGCCGGAAATGTTGGAACGATTTGCTTTTGCATTAGGCGTAACCCCTGACCTCATTAAGAAATTTGATGTGGAACGAGCTATTTATAATATCAACAGTTATAAAGATAGTACTGTTCAACATGGTGAGAATAGTACGCAGAATATTAATCCGTTAGATAAAGTAGTCGAGTTATACGAACGGTTGTTGCAAAGTGAGCGGGAGAAACTGGAATTATTTATAAACCAAAAAAATCATTCGTAAAATAACAATGGAAAAAGAAAAAGAAACCGTGTATTTGGAGGGGAAAAACCACATGGGTATAAAAATTGGCAGTGCAAGGCGATTGGTAGGTATTACGCAAAAGGATTTGGCAGAGCGTATGGGTGTGACCAAGCAAGCTGTATCTAAATTGGAACAAACCGAGAACGTGGATGACGAACGATTGGAAAAAGTAGCTATTGCGCTTGGCGTAAGCGTAGAGGGTTTGAAGAAATTTGATGTGGGGCAGGTTCTTTACCATACTAATAATTTTTACGAAAAGGTTGAACCGACAAATGGTGCTATGGTTGGTACAGTAAGAATTGAAAATAATCATCAGTTTTCAATTGAGCAGGCAACCAAGCTGTTTGAAGAATTATTGAGAATGGAACGGGAACATTTTCAGAAAGCAAAAGATAAGAAATAACTAAAGTATCTTTTAAAGCATAACGATAGATTCAGGCTTCCCTCGTAACCAAGAAGCGAAGAATTTTAAAAGAAACGGCGGATCTGCAAGTCCGCCGTTTCTCTTTCTATCGCTGTCATTATTTTTCCTCCTGCTCATCCATTTTCTTAATAAGGTTATCCCGCAGTGCATCAAGGAATTTGGTACGGTTTCGTTTCCGGTTGCGTATTTCGAGATAGGTATGGTAAAAGTTTCCCAAATCAATATTAAAGGCATTTTCAAAATATTCCGCTATCAACCTAATATCCGTATTGCCATTATCGAGAACGCTTTGGTAGTATAGGGAGTAAATGAGTTCTGTCAAAGCAGCTTTACTACCTGTCCAGTTCAGCCCCGAAATAGCAGTGCGTTTTATAAACAAACGCTTGTAGGTGCAGTAAAGCTGGTCTTCGAGATACACCTGTATCAAATCATTCGCCATTATCTTGGCTACCTTATAATCGTGGGAAGTAGAAAAAGATTGGTCGGACTGAAAATAATAGGTATCCAGCCACAGTTTTATATCGTGCTTGCCCCGAACAAACATTTTCTCGTCAAGAAACGAGTTGTTGCTTCGGTAATATTTATAAAAATCAATGTTATTGTCGAAAAACCTTTTTAGCTTCTTCAATTCTTTTTTAAGATATTTTCTAATGCGCTTAGCCCCGTAGGGCTTCCTCGTCTCGATTTTGTAAATGGCATTATAATAAATCAATTTTGAAACAATGACTGGCTTTTGATATTTAAAAAATCGGATTTCTTCATCAACATTTGTAAATCCTCGTTTCAAAACATAATCTTTAATTTCGGACAGACATTCCACAATCCGGTATATAATGGCTTCTGTCCGTTGTACCGGGTTATCGTTTTCAATCTCCAGTTCTTGGATTTCTGTTTCCAATTTAAGATATGTTTCATTGTAAAATTTATCCATTCGTTTCATTTTGATAAATATGATACTGATTAATATAGAAATGCTAATACTGCTCGTATTAGCCCATGCAACTACATGAAAGAACAACCAGTATGATGCTGGTGGTGGAACTGTTGTATTGTCTGATGGGTTGTAGTATGATGCAGGTTAATCCAAACGAATTATACCCCGCATCACCCACTGTATTTTGCCGTAATTTTACGGTTTGCAGTTTACAACCATCCGGTATTTTATTTTAATATGTCAATGCAAGCCCTACACCAAATCCCATATCACTATCATAGTGGGTACGTATACCTATATTTTTATTGATGATATACCTAAGCTCCCCCATATATTCTAAGTCGGTATTTACCATGAAGCCACCTCTTAATCTTTTTGAAATTGGAATATCTTCGCGCATTAACTGCAATCTTACAATTCCATCGTGATATACTTCTGCCTGGAAATTGACCAGCATAGGTAACGTATACATAAACCCTAAACTGAACGCCTTGCGGGTGTCTTTCTTGTTGGTTTGTCCAAATATGTTCTTTTCGTGCTCATCTTCTCCCATTTTCCGGTAACGAAAATCAAAACCTACAAAGGGCATGAACCATTGCATCTTTCCAATGTATCTACCTAAGTGAGTTTCTACTTCATACCCGTGCATACTATTATAGCCTAAGCGCCATTCTGTTCCTAATTGATAGCGTGCATTCATTAGCATAGCTTCTCCATCATTACCATTGGTTGCAAAATCGTTTTGTGCCATAAAATGGGGCATATTACTTTCTCTTTGCAATTCTTTATAGGCTTTTGCCTTGTCAGGTAAATAGGGGTTATTGTAGTCTCCAACTTCAAACACCCTGTTCATTCCCGCCATCATGTGATATAATATATGGCAATGAAAGAACCAATCACCTTCCTCATTTGCTAAAAACTCAATGGTATCCGTTTCCATAGGCATGATATCCAACACATTTTTAAGCGGCGATTTTTCGCCTTTTCCGTTTATCACCCTAAAATCAAATCCGTGAAGATGCATAGGATGCCGCATCATCGAATTATTATAAATGGTAATCCGTAGGATTTCTCCTTTTTTTACAGGTATTTTGTCCGTTTCCGAAAGTATTTTATTATCCATGCTCCATACATAGCGGTTCATGTTGCCAGTAAGTGTGAACTTCAACTCTTTTACAGGCGCATCTTTTGGAAGGGAGGTGTTGTAAGGCGATTGCAACATAGCATAATTTAATGTTTTGATGTCTCCCAAGGCATTAGCGTTGTAACGGTTAGGGTCGTCATCCATGTTCATACCTTCATGCTTGCTGTGGTCTGATTTCTTTGCTGCATCTCCGGTAATTTCGGGATACATCACTACATTCATGTCCATTTGGTTCAGGCTCATCTTCATGCCCATATCGTCCAAATCGCCATTCATTTTCATCATATCGTTCATCATCTTCATCCCCTCGAAATACTTCAATCGTGGGAGCGGGGAAATAAGCTGTTTGACCCCATCACCTATAAAGTAGCTTGCTGATTGTGTTCTGTCCTCGGTTGTTGCTAAAAACTCATATGCTAACCCATCTTGAGGGATAGTCACTACAATATCGTAAGTTTCAGAAACTGCAATGATTAATCTATCCACTTCTACAGGCTCAACATCATTTCCATCATTCGCTACTACTGTAATTTTCCCTCCAGCATATCTTAGCCAGAAATACGAAGACGCCCCGCCATTGGAAACGCGTAATCTGACTTTGTCACCTGCTTTTAGCTTTTTACCACCAATTGTTTTCAAATCGGTGCTATGGCTACCATTTATTAGGATTTTATCATAGTAAACATCACTGACATCCATCGCCAGCATCCGTTTCCACTCATTTTTTACCTTTACGCCTAATTTTCCCTCCTTAATAGCTTCAACGTACGATTGCGTAGCACCTTTCTTAATGGCCGCCCAATCATTTGCATTGTGTAGCATACGGTTGATGTTATCCGGGTTAAGATTTGTCCACTCACTTAATATAATCGGGACGGTCGGCAAATCGTCAATTCCTTTTCTAAAGGTTTTATCGTCGCCTCTTTTTTTCATGATAAAACTACCGTACATGCCTATCTGCTCCTGCAAGCCTGAGTGCGAATGATACCAGTGCGTGCCATGCTGGATAATCGGAAAACGGTAGGTGTAGGTTGTACCCGGTGCGATGGGCTTTTGCGTAAGCCAGGGCACACCGTCTTCTTTATTGGGCAGGAACACACCATGCCAGTGCAGTGATGTGCTTTCTTTCAATTGGTTGTGCACCACTATTTCGGCAGTGTCGCCCTCGGTAAAGGTAAGGGTGGGCATGGGGATTTGCCCGTTTACGGCAATCGCCCTTTTTTGCTTACCTGCATAGTTGACAAGTGTATCTTTTACATACAGCTCGTAATGCACTACTCTCTGTGCAAACAGCGTTTGCGTGCAAAGCAGCATCAGCACTGTTTGCAATATTCTTATGGGTATTTTTTTATATCTGTTCATTCGTTGAAAAATTTTATTTAATGCTGTCTTCCATTGTGCCAAACCACGCTATCAAAACCTGCTTATCCTCCGGTGACAATACTGCATTACGATGAATTAGCGTATATGACGACAATGGCATTTCCCCGTCCTTAACCTGCCCGGCCATAGCCCTGAACTTGTTTCGCTGCCTGCGGACAGAATAGTCGCCAAATTCGCTAAAGTTGAGTTCCTCTTTCCCCTTTTTTATATGCTCTGCCATGTACCATGCGCCGGGCTGGATACGGCTGTACCACGGATAATGGGTATTGTTGCTATGGCAGTCATAACAGGACTGAACAAGGATAGCCTTTACATTTTGGGGTACGGTGTACACCCTTTCGATATGGGTGGCTGGCACTTCAACCGCCTGGTTCCGTAAGGGCTGAAAGAACTGTATGGCAATCAGGACGACAGCCAGCCCCAATATGATTTTCTTCTTTATGGTCATAATTATTTTATTGTGGCTTCATCTTTTTGTGTCTACTGTTTTTTCACATACTTGGCATAATTCTCCTTGTTTTCAAAATAAGAAACTTCACCGTTATTTCCTGTCACAGCAATCACCGCATTAGCTTTGTCTACCTGCTTATGGGAATAGGGGTCTATCGCCATCCGCACGGTCGCATCTTTTGGAATACGTTCCTTACACATTTCGCAACATCCGTAATAGGTTTTACCATCAAATTTTACGTCAAACTGCCTTTTGCCCATATAGGCATCGTTGACCATGCAGACTTCATCCGATGGAACCAATTCACCTATTTGGGTAGTATGTCCGTTGCTTTCCGGAGTTGCCTGCGAATGCTGCTGTTCCGCTTCATCCTTATTTGACCCCGCCTGACCGCAAGCGGTGAATAGCAGGGTTAATAAGGAAATAAAGCCAATTATTATTTTGTTCATGTCCAAACTTGTTTTTTTAAATTTTATTATTTACTTTCTTCAAACTCTTTTAGCTTGCGCTTCATTAGTTCAATTTCTTCCGCTTGGGTTTTAAGTATATTTTTTTGCAGCTCTATCAGTTCCGGGTCGGTCAGGTGTGCCTTTTCGGACATCAATATGGCTGCTGCGTGATGGGGTATCATACCCTTTGCAAACTGCTTGTCCCCGACATTGATTTGTTCCCTGATACCAAACCATGAAAAGATGCCAACAGCAACCGAGATGATGGCTATCGCCCAATTCATCTTCCTGTTGGGGTACATTACTTTCATTATCGCTAATTCGATAAGCAGCATTGCCGAGGTCATCAGCAGGGTCATGTACAAATTGTTGATATTGGGTATCAGGTTCTGCCACCCGTCAATCATGGCGTACATGATAAAATACATCACTGCGAACATGGCTACAGCCATCACCGCAAAGCGTTTGTACATGGCCGAAGCATGTTTTGTATTGTGCGTGCCATGCTCCGAGGAATGACCCGCATGGTGACTGTTTTGCATATTTTCCATAACCCTGAATTTTATTTGCTGTTAATTGTTTTTTCCACCTTACCGCAGGTCAGCATTTTAGAACCGTAGTAAGGGTTTTTGATTTCCTTGTTTTCGCTGAACCAAACAGCACCCTTACCGTCATTGAACATCGGGCAATGGTCCTGATACAATGTTTGCGATGTACCGAACAAATCAATCAGGTCTTTCAAATCTTCGCCAAGCGAGGCCAAATGTTCCCGCTGGTGGTGGATGTTGCCGACATTTTCCCCGATATGTTCTGCGTGTTCTTTAGCATCGTCCGCTATGTCCATGTACTTTTTGTGCTTATCGGCAGGAACGGCTTTCATGTCCACTTTATTCAGGGTAGCTAACAGCTTTTTCCCTGAACTGGCGGCAGCTTTGTCATCGTCCGAAACAAGGGCGTTCTTTAAGGACAGATAATCGGTAACTATGGGCGCAATAGAAAAGTTTTTTGCTTCTTCTTTTCCTGTTGCTTTTGCTTCCTGACCGCTCGGAGTTTCACTCACAACGGGCGCAGCTACCGTATCATCCTCTTTTGGTTGGGAAGCTGACTGTTCTTGTGATACAACAGCAGTATCACTTGAAGACTGCTCGTTTTTGTTGGATGCCTGATTGCATGATACTGTTACAAATGCCATGATAACAGCAATGATTGATAATGTTAGATTTTTCATTTTTATTTATTTTTTGATTTTTAAAAAACTTGCGTTAATAGCCACTACAATGGTGCTTACACTCATCAGCACAGCACCCATAGCGGGACTTAAAACAAAATTCGGATAGAGTACGCCTGCCGCAAGGGGTATTGCCACCACGTTGTAGCCAACCGCCCATATCAGGTTCTGTACCATCTTTTTGTAGGTAAGTTTGCCGAAGTCAATCAGTTTGACCACATCCCTCGGGTCGCTGTCTACCAATATGATATCCGCTGTTTCGGCAGCCACGTCCGTACCGGAACCCACGGCAATGCCCACATCTGCCTGTGCCAGTGCAGGTGCATCATTTACACCATCACCAGTCATTGCTACGATTTCGCCTTTTGCCTGAAACTCCTTTACTTTCTCCTGCTTGTTGTGCGGAAGCACATTAGCCAAATACCCGTCCATACCCAATTTTCCGGCTACGGCAGCAGCAATCCTGTCGTTGTCCCCGGTGAGCAGAAAGGACTTGATGCCCATTTTTTTGAGTTCCTCAATCGCCTGTGCCGACCCCTCACGGATGCTGTCTGCCAAAGTAATGATGCCGATTACCCGGTCATCAATGAGGACAAAGTTGACCGTTTCGGCTTCCTGATTGATTTCGCTTGGTATTTCCGGCAGGGAAAGGTGGTTTTCGGTGAAATAATTCGGGCCGCCAGCTACGACATTTTTCCCGTTCACAACACCTTTAACACCTATGCCCTGCATATAGCTGAAGTTTTCAGACTTCCATAAGGCAAGGCTCTTTTCTTTCAATGTAGCCATAATGCCTTTGGCGATATGGTGTTCCGAATTTTGCTGTACTGCGGCAGCATACTGGATAACCTCATCGGCATTATATTCGTCTGTTAACGGTATAACCTTTTCTACGGCATGGGAACCTTTGGTGAGCGTTCCGGTCTTATCAAAAATGACGGTGGAAAGTTTTCGGGTGGTTTCAAATGCCGTACGGTTGCGGATGAGCAGGCCATTGGTCGCCGAAAGCGTTGTGGAAATGGCGACCACCAACGGGATAGCCACGCCCAATGCGTGCGGGCAGGCCGTTACCATTACCGTCACCATTCTTTCAAGCGCAAAGGCAATATCTCCACTGCTTGCATACCAATAGGCAAATGTGCCTATGCCCACGGCAATGGCAATAAAGGTGAGCCATTTGGCAACTTTGTCCGCAAGGTTCTGTGTATTAGACTTAGTAGCCTGCGCTTCCTGCACAAGATTGATAACCCTGTTCAGGTAGCTGTCTTTTCCCACGGCTGTTACCTTAACTTTCAGCGCACCATCGCCATTGATAGAGCCTGCGATGACCTTTCCGTCCTTTTCCTTTTTTACGGGAACACTTTCCCCGGTAAGCATACTCTCGTTGATATACGAAAGCCCCTCCAGTACCAATCCATCGGCTGGAATTTTTTCTCCCGGTTTTATGATAGCCGTTTCACCGCTTTGCAGGTCTTCGAGCTTTATCTTTACAGCTTCTCCGCCACGTTCCACGGTAACATCGTTGGGCAGCAAAGCCACCAATGACTGTAATGCCCGTGAAGCAGCCATTTGGGAACGCATTTCCAGCCAATGCCCTAACAGCATGATGTCAATTAGGGTTGCCAGTTCCCAAAAGAAGTCCATACCCTGCAAGCCAAATACAACGGCTACGGAATAAACATAGGCTACGGATATGGCAATGGCAACAAGTGTCATCATCCCTATGGCTTTGGCTTTCACCTCGCCAATCATTCCCTTTAGGAACGGTAAGCCTCCATAGCAATAAATCACCGTACCCAATGCCAACAGCACATATTTATCGCCATTGAAAGCAAGGGAGAAACCCAACCATTGCTGTATCATGTGCGACAGGAGCAGGATAGGGATTGTAATGACAAGGCTTATCCAAAAACGTGTGAGGAAATCGCCTGTATTATGCCCCTCATGTTTATCAAAGTTTTCGTCATCATGGCCATGTTGAGAATGCCCGGAATGCTCATGTTCTGGCGTGTGTTCATGAGAAGCTGACGTACCGCCACCGGGAACCAATGCCATGCCACAAAGAGGGCATTTGCCCGGTTCGTCTTTTAGCACCTGCGGGTGCATGGGACACGTGTATTTTTTCATAACAAGGGATTTTAAAAGTTATGTTGCATTTAATTTTTTTACCATCTCATGGGTCATTTCTTCAGCATAAGTACCATAGGCATCAACAAGTACCCCTTTGCTCTTACCGTCATTGGACGATATGGCATAAATCACGGCATTGTTATCAGGACTGCTGTCGAGGCTTTCAAACCTATGAGTTTCCGTAACCGTAAAATCCTCCGGTTTTAGTTTCAGGCTCTTTGACGCACAGTAAAGGCAGTCCGGCAACAGACTAAAATCAATACTGTACCCACGTTGTCTTAGGTCTTTAAGAGCCTGCACCATATCACTATACTGTTCCATAGCTTTCCGACCTGTTATTTAATGGTTTCGACCGTACTGCCGCAGGTAAGCATCTGTGAGCCGTAATATGGGTTTTTAATGGCATTCTCTTTACTTAGCCAATTGGCCCCCTTACCTCCATTGTACATAGGACAGTGCTGGTAATAAACTGGTGTATCCTGTTTAGACACTTTAGCCAGTATGTAGATGCTTCCCGAAAGTGCCGCAAAAGCACTTCTTTGTTTTGCAACGTCTTTTGATTTTGAAATGCTTTCCGCATTAGCTGTCAAGTCCTGCATTACTTTCATCCAAGCCGTATGTTCCTCTGCCGAAAGCTTGTTCATATCGACTGCTTTAAGGGATGCAGCCAATTCAGCGGCTTTGGCAGATGCAGTTGCCTCATCGGTTTTTATCAAAGCATCTTTCACTGAAAAGTAGTTGTCAAACACAGCTTTTAGCTGTGATTGATTTTGAGCTGCATCCTTGTTAGCGGGTGCTGCCATTTCACCGTGGTTGTGATTGCCATGTCCGACTTTCATGTCCATTGCCGCCCCTTTGTTTTGGGCAATTGTCTTCAAAGGTCTATCGTACTGGCAGCATTCAGCCAGTTTCGCATATACGTCATCCGGCGCACGGAACTTCTCACTATCATAACCCGCCAAAGCGATACGTTTCAGGATTTCATCCTGATTTGTTTTCTCGCTGTCATACGTGAGCGTAGCCATCTTGGTATCTTTGTTCCAGTCCACGTTGGCTACCTTTTTTATGTTACCTGCTTTTTCGATGGTGGTTTTACACATACCACAATTGCCGTAAATCTTTACGGTTTCTGTTTTCGCATTTTTGATTTGTGCGAAACCATTCATTGAGGATAGTAATACGGCGATTACCATCACTATTTTTGATAATGATTTCATAATAATTACTTTTTAGAAATGAAGTATTGAAAGCCCATTTCTGTTTTAAACTTTAAATAAATGATACAAATAAGGGATTTGCAAAAAGCCGAAGCGGCTTCTGACAGGACATACCTATGGCTGGCAGGCCATAAATTTAGCTTATTTTAGGCGGTAGCCAAATGGAAAAAAAGCCCGAAGAATAATAGGCTTCTTTGAAAGCGAATTTTTGCTTTTTAGCTGCTGCTAAGTGATCTTTTGCCTTTAATTCGATTACGGTTGGGACATTTAGGGAAGTGGTTGAAGCACCGCACCTGCAAGAGCTGTGGGAACAACCGCCCCCGCATTTGTCACTTTTGCATTTTTTACAGGATTTGCTCTTGCAACCTTTTGTATGTTCTGATTTTTTGGATTTCTCCTTTGAGCAGGAAGACTGCTCGGTCTTTGTTGAATTTTTGGAACAGGCATAGCTCTGACTTGGTATCATAAAGAAAACCAAACAGAACAATGTCAAAATGCCTATATGTATTCTATAATTTTTCAACGCAACAAAGTTACAAATTAGATTGGTTTTTTATATCGTTTTACGTTTTTTTTGCTATATGGAAAAATAATGCCATATACGCAATAACCTATCGCCTTTTTTCAGAATTGATAAAATGCCCTTTTTCATCAACCCAACCTCATGGAAATTCGGTCGGAAAAAGGGCATTTCAAAAAGTTGCTGGCTTAGGCATCCAAAGGTTCTATTTTGAAGCCTGCCTTTTGCACGGTCGATATTACTTCATGCTCGGTAATGCCCTCGGACTTCACGGTAAGTACTTTGTCCTTGTTGGCCGTGTCCACTTCCCAATGGCAGATGCCCTCTGCCTTGTCCAAGTGCGGCTTTACAGATGCGATACAGCCGCCGCAATTGATGTTCGTCTTGAATTGAAATTGTTTATTTTCCATTGTTTACAAATTTTAGAGTTATCTGATAATGCAAATTTCCGTACTATTCAGTTAGTTATTGTTGTGTAATTTCTTGTTTGATTTGTGAGATTTACTGTTTTATTTCTTCCACTTCAACCGCAGGCTGTTACTGACCACGCTCACGCTGCTCAATGCCATTGCCGCACCCGCAATCATCGGGTTGAGCAGGAAGCCGTTAACAGGGTAAAGGATGCCTGCCGCTACCGGAATGCCGATTACGTTGTAGATAAACGCCCAGAACAGGTTTTGCTTGATGGTGGCTACGGTCTGTTTGGACAAGCGTATTGCCTGCGGTATCTTGGTCAGGTCGGACGAAATGATGGTCATCTTGGCTACGTCCATTGCGATGTCGCTGCCTTTGCCCATTGCGATACTTACATCGGCTGTTGCCAATGCGGTGCTGTCGTTGATACCATCGCCCACCATTGCCACTACCTTTCCTTTACTTTGCAGTTCTTTCACAAAGTCGGCTTTGTGCTGTGGCAAAACTTCGGCTTTGTAATGCTTGATGCCTGTCTGCTCCGCAATGGCTTTTGCAGTAGCTTCATTATCTCCGGTCAGCATATACAGGTCAATGCCCATTTCCTGCATTTCCCGGATAGCCCGCACCGATGTTTCCTTAATCTTATCGGCGATAGCGATTACAGCAAGAGCCTTTTTGCTGTTTGCAAACCAGATAACGGTTTTAGACTGTTTGCCCCATTCTTCGGCCTGGTCTTGTAATTCGCCGGCAATGGCAATGTTGTTTTCTGCCAATAGCTTTTTGTTGCCTACATAATAGGTTTCGTTGTCATGGTCTGCTTTTGCGCCTTTGCCCGTAATGCTGTCGAACATGGATAAAGAGGTGGTCGCTACATCGCCAAGATGCTTCACTACGGCTTCTGCCAATGGATGCTCGGATTGCTTTTCGATGCTCAAAAGGATTTCTTTTGCAGTGTCCTCATTGTTCAGCCATTTAATGCCCGTTACCTGTGGTCTTCCCTCGGTGATGGTTCCGGTTTTGTCCAAAACGATGGCATTTACTTTTTTGGCCAGTTCCAAACTTTCGGCATCCTTTATCAAAATGCCATTTTCAGCACCTTTACCAACGCCTACCATAATAGCGGTGGGTGTCGCTAAGCCTAAAGCACAGGGGCAGGCAATGACCAATACCGTAACGGCTGCCAACAGACCTTGAACAACCCCGTTTTCGCCTCCCAAAATCAACCATAGCGTAAATGTCAGGATGGCAATACCTATCACTGTGGGAACAAAGATGCCCGCAATCCTATCGACCAGTTTCTGTACGGGTGCTTTGCTTCCCTGTGCATCCTGCACCATTTTGATGATGTGGGCAAGCATGGTTTCTTTGCCCACTTTTACCGCCCTGAACCGGAAGCTGCCTTTTTGGTTAATCGTTCCTGCAAATACTTTTTCTTTTTCTTTTTTCAATACAGGTACAGGCTCACCGCTTAACATGCTTTCGTCCACATACGAATTGCCCGATATGACCATGCCGTCTACCGCAATCTTTTCACCGGGCTTTACGAGTATCACATCGCCTGCGCTTACGTCTTCGATAGCGGTCTGCTTTTCCGTTCCGTCCGCATGTACCACGATGACCGTTTTTGGCTGCAAGCCCATCAGCTTCTTAATGGCTGAAGAGGTGTTGCCTTTGGCTCTTTCTTCCAGCAGTTTTCCCAAGAGGATGAATGCGATAATAACGGCAGCCGCTTCAAAATATACGTGAGCATGCAGTCCCCGTTGATGCCAAAAGTCGGCAAACAGCATATTGAAAACACTGAACAGGTAGGCAATACCTGTACTCAATGCCACCAGCGTATCCATATTGGCGGAACGGTGCTTTGCCTGCTTCCAAGCGTTTACAAAAAAATCCCTGCCCAACCATATTACAACGGGCGTGGAAAAGAGCCACATTATCGGGTCTGCATAGGGCATATCCATAAAGAACATTCCTATGATTACCACGGGCAGGGAAAGGATAATTGCCCAAATGGTCTTGTTTTTCAAGGTTCGGAATTTCTTTTCGTGGATGGCTTCGAGCGTTTCCTGCTGCTTGGTTTTGTCTTCAATCAATAGGTCGTAACCTACTCCCTGAACCGCTTTTTGCAGGGTGGAGGCATCGGTCATATTGGGCAGATATTCCACGGTAAGATTGCCCGTTGCAAAGTTCACGGAAGCATTAACTACTCCCGGTTGGTATTTAACAATGCTTTCGGCACTGCCCGCACAGGATGCACAGGTCATGCCCAATACCGGAAAAGCACTTTTAACCGTAGGAACTCCGTAACCTAAATCTTTAATTGCCTTAACAGCTTCGCCTACGGTTTCATTGCTATCTACTGTAATCGCTGCCCTGCGGTTGTTCAGCTCTACTTTATGGGTTTCTACGCCTTTTACCTGTGCCAATCCCTTTTCAACGATTAATGCACAGTGTTCGCTTTCTACATCCTCCAACGGTATGTATATATTTTCTCTGTTTGTCGCCATATTTGCCTGCTTTAATTTACAATGCAAAATTGGCTATTATAATTATGGGTACTGTTGTGAAATTTTGGATTTGATTTGTAAGATTTATTGAAATCCTGTATAGGTGAGCCACTTCATCAGATGGTTATCGCCATAAAGCCAGTTTTAGATGGTCTTTAAAACCACAAAGCATTGCGAAAGATAATCGCAATGCTTTATTGTTTGCTTAAAAAGCTGTGGTCTTAAAATACTGACGGATGCCCGGTCTTCTTCTTGGTGCGGGGTTTATTCAACTTTAGAATTAAATTGAATATCTACGTCAGTTGATGACTTAGGGTCATTAATCAAGTCCGTTTCAATCTTTCCTCCCTGTGGATAATGGCGCAGCACAACCCTGACCGTACCAGTGGAAGCGGTCGTGGTTGTCCAAACGCTTTCCAGCCCTAACGTAACGTTGTTGTCATCCTTATCCAAATTTGTGATTTGTATATTTGATGTGGAAGATGGCACGTAATAAATACGGTGGTCTATATTTTCCTCACTTACTTCTTCGGTAATGTCTTCACCATTTACCTCGTCAAGAAAGGATACGCTGACATCATAGGACTTACCCGGTTGCAGTGCAATCTGGTCTATGACCGGGGCGTTTCCTCCGGCTCCGTCAGCACCTTTCCAAGCATAAAGAAGTTCGTTCGTGGTTCCCTGTTCCTTAAAACGTAGCTGTACCGTAGTGATTACCTCGTTGTCGTTTTCTTCGGGGATAGGGTCATCGTCTTTGCTGCATGAGGTTGCGAATAGTACGATTGCCGCTACGGCAATCGAAGAAAAATGTTTGAATTTCTGTGTCATTGTTATATAAATTTAATTGTTGAAAAACGTGTTTGTCAGAAAACGTACTTTAATCTAACGGAGATGTTTCTGCCCATTTCGTCCGTAAAATACCTGAAGCTGTTCAGGTAGTTTCTGTACCGGGTATTGAACAGGTTGCTCACTGCAAGATTGATGTTCAGTGACCTGCCCAAGACACTGACCACTGTACCAGCGGATATATTTGTCAGGAGATAACCATCAGGGGGCAGCTTATAATCCTGCTGGCCGTGTATGTTTTCATCAGGTACTCTTGTCTGTTTTAAGACCAGCGGAATTTCCATCCCGATATAGGATTTTTGGAAAGACCTTATATCGGGCAGTTCGTAATTGAACCCCAATGAAAACCTGTCCGATGGCATGGAAATCAGCCAGTCGTTTATCGTTTTATTGTACGCCCTTAGCAAAGATGCCTTTCCTATGATGTCCAGTTTCTGTACAGGCTTGTAATTGATTAATAAATCCGTTCCCGTGAGATAGGCATCAGCCTGTTGATAGACGAATTTGGGAAATGCACCTGCAATGGTCAATACAGGCTCTCCCGGGCGGGGCTGTAAATAGATAAAGTTGTTGATGGAATTGTAGAATACAGACCAGTCTATATTTACTGATTTTTCTTCATTGCTATATGAAAGCCCCAAGACCGTGTTTACAGCCTGCTCTATTTTCAGGTTTACGTCCCCAAGTTCATAGGTGGCAGTACCTTGATGTATGCCGTCAATGAGCAGTTCGTTAACGTGGGGAGCCCTATTGGCAAGGCTGACCATTCCGTTTATCCTGATATGGTCTGAAAGATGGTAGATGGTATTGAATGATGCCCCGATTGTTGAAAAATCAAAGTCATGCTCCACAGGCTGGTTATTGTAAGGGTATCGTACCGTACTGATTTGCTTAAAATCATACCTGATACCGCCCTGAAGCTCCCATTTGTTCTTCTTCCATTTTTCAATCCAGTATGCACCGTATGTTTGGGAATTGTAGGCAGGGATGAGATACCGACCTTTGTAGGTATTGTCCTGCTGCATAGCGGATATGCCGATACTTCCGTTAAAGTTTTTGAATGTGGGATGCTCCCAAGAAATTTCTTCGGAAATCGTGCTGACATTCAAAGTCATTTGAGGCGTTGTAATTTCGCTGTTCCTGACTATATCAAATTCTTCCCTGTTGTTGAATTGTGCGGCAATCTGTATGTTCAGTTTCCCGGCTTTCTCTCCGGCAAATATCTCCGGGTACTGGATAGGTTAATGGAAGAAGATTTAGTCCACAAAGTGGTAAACGTTGACGGGGGTGTAGGATATGCAAGTTGCCATAACTGTGAAGTAGTCCACAATCATAACCACTTGCATTTCAGTTGTCAAAAATGTAAATCGGTAACTTGTATAGAGGATGTGCAACCGTTATTTAAGTTGCCTAAAGGATATAAAATAAGTGAAGTCAATTTTACGGTGTCAGGGCTTTGCCCGCAGTGTTCCTGAATAGCGTAGCCGTTCCTATACTTTATCCAACGGCTTTCTCTTATCTTCCCGGACTTGTTTGAAATAGCTCGGGGTAAGCCCCGTTACTTTCTTGAACTGGTTGCTCAAATAGGCTACGCTTGAATAGTTGAGGCGCATGGCAATCTCACTTAACGACAGTTCATCATACACCAGCAGTTCTTTTACCTTTTCCACCTTTTGGGCGATAAAGTATTTTTCAATAGTTGTACCCTCTACTTCTGAAAACAGATTGGACAAGTAATTGTAATCGTGGTGCAGTTTATCGCTCAATACATCGGAAAGATTGGTTTTTACATCACTATCCTGATGATGTACCAGGTCAATGATAATGTTCTTTATCTTTTCTATTATCCTGCCTTTTTTATCATCAATTACTTCAAACCCCAATGGCTCTAAAGTCTTGACCAAAGCCTCTTTCTCCGTAGGTGTAATTTCTTTGGTAAGGGTAACTTCGCCCAGCTTTACATTTTTAGCATCTAAACCAAGTTTATCCAATTCGTTTTGCACCACCATAATACAGCGGTCGCATACCATATTTTTAATAAAGAGTGTATTCATATCTTACTAACTGCTATATTAAGCACAATAAACAAATTTACGATTTAAGTCGAACTACGCTCGTTGCTTCCTGTCTAAATCAAGTTATCTGATTGCATTGTCTGCATAGGCGCTTTTAATTTGGGTTTTTGTTAACCTGAAGCCTCGGCCCAGGCTTCTAATTTAGTTAATTGAAACCTTGCGAAAGTTGTATTCCGCAAGGTTTTAAAACAGTGATACATCTGCCTTTGCTAATGGTCTGCATTCACCCTACAATATTAAATTATAGCAAATACTGGTACAGTTCGGCTATTGCATCGTTGTACTCTTTCTCCGCCTGCAAATAATTATTGGTAGCGGTATAAAAGTAACTTGCCTCCAAAAAATATTGGATAGTGGTTATCTCTCCGAATGATAACGCTTTATCCAATAGTTTAATACTGTTGATACTGCTTAATACTTTCTCATATTCTGCTACCGTCTTTTGCAGGTTGATATACTTTTCATACAGTTGCTTCAAATGATAATAATGTTCGTTCTTGTGCCGTGCTACCTGTACTTCTGCCACCGATAATTCAGCCTGCTTTTGCTTCACCCGATTTTTGTTTTCACACAAAGGAATGCTCACGCCTACTTTTGCACCGTAAAACTGCTGCCCTAAAATACCCTGATAATGAAAACCCACTTCAAATTTTGGCAGGGTCAATGCCTTAGTAACTTCAATATCCTTTTGGGCTACTACGGTCTGTTGTGTCAAATATTTTCTTACCGGGTCTTTGTATTCAATTGTTTCTTCCAATTCTTCAAATGCAGGAACGGGCTTATATTCAGGGTATATGGTATCGTTAAAGACTATCTCTATACCGCCGTTAAGTTCCGTCAGTTTTTGATGAAGTTGGTTGATAGCGGAAATGTTCAACTGATAATCTTTATTAATCTCAATCAATTGAAGTTTAGCCTTATTCACGTCCAGCACATTACCTTCGCCCTTATCCAGTTTGGTCTGAAAGTCGGTCAGGAACTTTTCGGTTTTTGTTTTCCGTTCTATAATTCTTTCCTGAAGTTTATTGCGGTATATCAGTTCAATGCAAATCTTTTTCGCTCCCAATAATATTTCCTGCCTGTTGGCTGTTAGCGAAAAATCTGCCTGCTTACTCTGCTCGCCAGCCAATGCTTTCTTTTTACTGTAAACCGTGGGAAAGTCGAAACGCTGCAAGACGTTAATGTCCGTTTGGTTGCCCGCAATGGCATAGGGTGAGCCACGCATAAAATCGTAGCTGACCACAGGGTCGTACAGCGTATTGCCCGTATGGTACAATAACTTCTGCGCATCCCAATATTTGCTTTGGGTTTGCAGCGTTTTATTGTTCTTGGCAACATCAGACAAGACGGTTTCCAATCCTGACTGTGCCTGCAATTGTATGGTAAAAACGCACATACAGATTGCCGTTAAAAATTTTATGTTCATGCTTTAGCTGCTTTTTTGTTAGATAAATAGTACACCGCCGGAACAATAAAAATGTTGAGCAATGTAGAAGTAAGCAAGCCGCCCAATATCACTTTTGCCATAGGACTTTGTATCTCGTTGCCGGGCAAATCGCCCGCAATAGCAAGCGGTATCAATGCCAGCCCTGCGGTAAGTGCCGTCATCAGGATGGGGCTTAACCTGTTCTTTGAGCCTTGTATAACCGTATCGTACAAATCCAACCCCTCATCACACAATGTATTGTAATGCGATACGAGCAGGATGCCGTTACGGGTAGCCACACCAAACAAGGTGATAAAACCGATAATGGCAGGAATGCTCAAAATGCCACTGGTAAAATAGATGCTGAACACACCGCCAATCAATGCCAAAGACAGGTTGATTAAAATGATGGCGGCTAACTTTACCGTTTTGAACTCCCGGAACAGTATCAGGAAAATAATCAGAATGGAAAGCAGGGAGGTCGCAATCAAGGTCTGCGATGCTTCTGCCTCCGCTTCAAATTGCCCACCGTATTCAATGTGGTAATCTTCGGGCAGCTTTATTTTTTCGCCCACTATCTGTTGGATTTCCTCAACGGCACTAACGATATTGGTTAAGCGAAAACAAAATGTAACCGCAACAATCTACACCAAAGCAATCAGCAATCAGCTACAATTGGACATAAAACGGTACAACAGCCAATACCTCCCGATTGAAATTAAGGTTTTCTCCGATACCCACGACCGATTTTTGATAATAGACCAAGCGGAGCTTTACCATATAGGGGCTTCGCTCAAAGACCTGGGCAAAAAATGGTTTGCATTTTCCCGAATGGATATTGAGGTGGGCAGGATGCTTCACATCTTGAACAAACAATAAACGCTCCGGATTCAGAGGGTTTAATTTTAGTTTCTTGACAATTCTAAAATCCCGCTAAGTTATTTACATCAACTTAGTATAGTTTCTTCTTCAACCATAAACTTGCCCTTACCAATAGTATCAGTACAGGCACTTCGACCAATGGTCCGATAACGCCAACAAATGCCTGTGGAGAATGAATACCAAAAACCGCAATGGCTACGGCTATGGCCAATTCAAAATTGTTCCCGGTGGCTGTAAATGCTATGGACGCGTTCCTGTCATAAGGAACATTCAGGGATTTGCTTATAAAAAAGCTCACGAAAAACATCAATACAAAATAGATGATTAGCGGTATGGCTATCTTAATCACGTCCACTGGCAACTCCAATATCTTGTCGCCTTTCAAACTGAACATCAGTACAATGGTAAACAATAATGCGTAAAGTGTAATAGGTGATACTGCCGGTATGTATTTTCTATTGTACCATTCAATGCCTTTTGATTTTATAAGAACATATCGGCTCACGAAACCTGTAAAAAAAGGAATACCCAAGTATATCAACACGCTTTCGGTAACGTCTTTCATTGATACATTTACATTGAAATTGGCTAATCCTAATTTACTCGGCAATACGTTGATAAAAAGCCAAACCAAAAAACTGTAACTCAATATCTGAAAGACACTGTTCAACGCTACCAATAGTGCCGTATATTCCCTGTTGGCTTTTGCCAGGTCGCTCCATACAATTACCATTGCGATACATCTTGCCAATCCTATCAAAATCAATCCCGTCATATAATCGGGTTCATTCCTTAAAAACAGAACGGCTAACCCGAACATCATTACCGTACCGATTACCCAATTGAGGAATAAAGATATTCCAATTACTTTTTTATCCTTAAACGCTTTGGGCAATACTGTATAATCCACCTTTGCCAATGGCGGGTACATCATCAGTATCAAACCTATTGCCAGCGGGATATTAATGGTTCCTACGGACAAGCTGTCTGTTACGTTAGAAATGTTGGGAAAGAAATATCCTAATCCTACGCCAAATGCCATAGCAAGGAATATCCATAGGGTAAGGTAACGGTCAAGAAATTTTAGTTTTGGTTGCATTGGTTATTTTTTAATCATTGAAAAAACATAGAACATTTCAGTTGCTATCTCCAAACTCCTTTCCGCATATATCTTTGTCTGCTCTGTTGTGCCGTCTGAAATCTTCGGGTCTTCAAATGTGATAGGTATTCTCTTTTCTGCACCTGCAATAAAAGGACAGCCATCGTCTGCCTGTGAACAGGTCATAATGGCAGTGAATGCCGATACAGGATTGAAAGGGCTATCGTACTTTTTTGAAAAACCGATAATCGGCAAAGCATTTTCACTGTACTTAATAGCATAAACAGGATTGTCCGCTTCCGAAATTTTGAAAGCAGAAAAACCCTGTTCATTCAATGTTTCCACTACTTTCGGAAATAATGCCGTTTCTTCCGTACCGCCCGAATAGCAATATACATTCGGGATATGGTAATATACACTTGCCACCTGTGCCCAAACCTGCGATAAATGGCTTCTTCGTGAATTGTGTGTACAGATGAAATTGAGATTTATTACCTGTCCGTTGCTTACTTTTTGTTGTACGAAGTCTATCAAGGGTTGCAATATGGTTTTACGTTCTTCGCTTACGGTCTGAACATCAGATATTCCCTTTATGGTTTCAGCTAAATTCTTGTACATTACGATTGGTTTATAGGGTTTAACAACAGTCCGAATTAGGCGAACAGCAAGCACTGTTCAGCTCTGATAATTCTACTTTCTGTTTTTCGGCAGGAATACCGCAGGCATCACTTGCCAAACAAGCGGTTTGTTTGTTTTTCAGTACAAAATGGTTTCCGTTAAAATCCAGATTGTATTTGCCAATGGTTTCGCTTTGGTATTCCACTTCTATTTCGGCATCTTGAATATCCAATTTTTCTTCGGACAGTTTGATGATGTTCAATAGTTTGGTCGGCTTTAGCCTGTGTTCAAAATCGTTGGCGTTCCACAACTGGAAGTTGACGACCTTTTCATTTCTGATCGTTCCGCCACAATCAATAAAATGTTTTGTAACAATACCTACCTCCGTAACGTGGAAATGTTTGGGGACAAATGTTCCGTCCGCTAATTGAAATTCAACATTGTCCAATGTTGGTAAGATTTCTTTGATGTTTGATAGTTTCATTGTTTTTGAATTTTGAAATGATTTATTAAAATATTGTATCGTAATATAGCGATGTTAAATATTAAAAAAACACGGCTAACAGCACTTGTTTACCTTTACTTCCTGATCAAAGAATGAATTAAAATCTGCTTGGATTTTTTTCCAAACATTTTTATCGATGCAATAACAAACAGATTTAACCTCGATTGTGCCTTGAATGATGCCGATACTCTTTAACTCCTTTAAATGCTGAGAAATCGTAGCCTGTGCCAATCCCAATTCCTCGACCAGATCATTACAGATACAGGCTTTCTGGTTAATGATATATTGAAGTATGGCAACCCTTGCAGGGTGTGCCAGAACCTTAAATAGAGAAGCTAATCTGTTTTGCTCGTCCGTGAATATTTCTGATTTAGTAAGTCCCATGCTTTGTTTTTTATATATCGCAATATTACGATAATAAATTTAGATATAATATGGTTTGTAAAAAAACAATCAATTCTTTTAATAATCTTATGTGTGGTAAAACCCTACCTCTCAAAGCCAAACTCTGCCACTTTCAGTCGACCTTTTCTTCTCGCTGATACCTTAGCCGTTGCAAGAAAAAAAAACGAACAGGAACAATGATTGGGTTTTTATTGGAATGGGATATATTACACGGGCAAATGCAGAAATCGTCCTACTGTTCACAAAGGGAAAACCTCTTGAAAGACATGCAAGAGATGTTCCACAGGTGCTTATATCTCCCCGTGGAAGACAATCCGAAAAACCTGACAAAATCAGAAAGCGTATTGTTCGGCTTTTTGGGCAAGTTGACAGACTGGAGCTTTTTACAAGACAAAGTTCCCAAAACGATGATGATGATTTTGATGGGTCGGACGTATATGTCAATGAAGTGGACAACTCTATAACGATATCTGAATAAACACTGTTCTGCCAAATCCTGCCTCCCGAAGCCAAACCCTGCCACTTCTTCAAAGGCTCTTGCTCCCTGCTCTAATTTTAGGTTTTACGCAAAATTCTAAACAAAATTTAATTATGAGTACACAGCAAAAAGACCTGTCGTATTTCCGTTTACGACTACAGGAACTCCTGAACAGTAGTTTCCCTGAAAAAGCCAGCAACCAAAAATTTATTGACCAGCGTTCCTCGTGGGCTGCCAATGCCTATGAGGATGCGTTCCGTTCCGGCAATGCCATTGAGCAATGTAATGAGATAGCGAATTACATACTCTTTGAGGGTTTGCACTTCTCCAAGTTTGATATGGTTTTTCAGGTAGTATGCAATGAGTTCGATACCCTAATGGCAGACGAGGAACTGCGGCGGTTCGCTCTGAAAATGTTCCCTGTTTGCGAGAATGTTTTCGCCCAATATGAACTAGCCGATGATTTTGCCTACGGTTATGAGTTTGACCTGCTCTATACCGAGATAACCGGAACCATCGCAATATGGATTGAGGAAAATGGGCTTCAGTAAACGGCAGCATCTCTTGGACAATATCGAAGCCCTGCGGATTGCCTTTACATTGGAAAAAGAGCAACGAAACGCTACCGTGGGTGAAAGACTGTCAATGAAACAATACAGCGGATTTGGCGGTCTTAAATTCGTATTGAACCCCATAGCAAATGAAATAGATATCAACCATTGGAGGAAAACCGAACACGATTTATTCCCCATTACGCTGGAACTCCACAAACTGCTCAAAGAAAAGTCCGAAGACGATAAGCAATACCGCCGATACGTGGACAGTATGAAAAGCTCCGTGCTGACGGCTTTTTATACACCTCCACAGGTAATTGATGCAATTTCCGAAACCCTGCGGGAAAGCGATGTAAATATTCAGAAATTCCTTGAACCCTCCGCAGGTATCGGCTCGTTTATACAATCCTTTTCCGAAAACCAACAAACCAAAGTAACTGCCTATGAAAAAGATTTGCTGACAGGCAAAATCCTAAAACACCTCTATCCCGAAAGCAATATCCGTGTGAGCGGTTATGAGGAAATCCCCGAAAAGGAACAAAATAGCTATGATGTTGTTGCAAGCAACATTCCGTTTGGCGATACTTCCGTGTTCGATCTTACGTTTTCCCGAAGCAAAGACCCCGCAAAAATACAGGCTGCCCGTAGCATACACAATTATTTCTTTTTGAAAGGAAACGATATGCTCCGTGAGGGTGGTTTGCAGGTATTTATTACTTCGCAAGGAATTTTAAACAGCCCCAACAATGAGCCGATACGTAGGGCGTTAATGAAAAGCAACCATCTGGTGTCGGTTGTCCGATTGCCAAACAACCTGTTCACGGAATATGCAGGTACAGAAGTCGGAAGCGACCTGATTATCCTGCAAAAGAATACGGCAAAACAACCTCTGAGCGAATTGGAAGAGCTGTTTTGCCAAAGCAGGCAGACCAAATACGATACTTCAAGCAATGCTTTTTTCCGTGACGGTACGAGGGTCATACATACCGACCGTAAGATAGATACCGACCCATACGGAAAACCTGCAATTATCTATACGCATAAAGACGGTGTTGCGGGGATTGCCAAAGATTTGAAGCAAATGCTTTCCGAAGATTTTGGAAAGCACCTGAATTTTGATTTGTACAAAGGCGAAAGCAACGATGAACCTATCGTACAAATTCCGATTACGCCAACGCCGGCACCTCCGGCTACTGAACCCGAAATCATACAACCCGAACGACCGCGTTTTACTGCACCAGCCATTGTACAGGAAAGCCAGCAGGAATTAAAACAGCTAAGCATTTTCGACCTGTTTGAAAATGTAAATGAAACCGTAGCGGTTATTACCCCGCCAAAGAAAACCACCCAAGCCAAAAGACAAACGACAAAAAGAAAACGTACCCCAAGAGGTCGGCAAACCGACCTCTTTAGCGGAGCGATGCAACAGTCCTATACATCTCCAGCATCAAACGGCACGGTCAATAAAACCTTACAAACCAATGGCACAAAACAGAAAACAATCGGCGATTTATTTTCACAGGCAAACAGTAATGGCCAAGCCGATAAGTCAGCCGGTACCGTACCTGCTACTGTTCCCGAACCTGCTCCGTACAGTGACGAACTCCAACAGTTTCACCGTAACGATTGCCTTGTCGTAGATAACGGTTGGGTCGGCTATTTGCAGGAAGTGGATAAAAGTGATGCAAGGGCAATATTCCACCCGTTGCAGTTACCGTCTTTGCAAAAAGCAAGAGCCGAAGCATATATCCAAGTTCGTGATACCTATATCGACCTCTACCAAAAAGAAGCCGAGAAACATTCAGAACACAAGGAAGAAAGGGAAAACCTTAACCGCTTATACGATGCTTTTGTCAAAAGGTACGGAAATCTCAACAGTGCGGACAATATCAAGCTCATCAAAACAGACAGTGTAGGCAAAGAAATGCCCTATCTGGAGCGTGTCGTTGGTGGTGTAATCCATAAGGCAGATATATTCAGCCGTCCTGTAAGTTTTTCTACCGCAACCATTGCAACGGACAATCCCGAAGAAGCGTTATCGGCTTCGCTGAACAAATACGGAAGCGTGGATTTGGACTTTATGTCCGAAATCAGCGGTATGCCTGCTGATGCTTTGAAAGAAGCCTTACACGGTCTCATCTACTACAATCCATTGCAAAAGGAATATGAAATATTCGAACGCTGGGTTGCGGGCAATGTAGTGGAGAAAGCCAACGAAATAAGAGATTACCTCGAAAGCAATCCCGATGATACCCAAGCTAAAGAAAGCCTTACCGTTTTGGAAGAAGCCCGACCAAGACGTATCGAATTTGAGGAACTCGATTTTAATCTGGGCGAACGCTGGATACCCACTGGCATCTACGCCCGATTTGCATCGCATCTGTTCGACGCAGATGTGAAAATCCACTATTCGGACAGTGCCGATGATTTTTCCGTCACCTGCAAACAGAAAAATGTCCATATATGGGATAAATATGCGGTCAAAGCCCAAAGCCGGACGTATGACGGGATTGCCCTGCTCAAGCACGCCCTTGTCAATACCACACCCGATATTTCCAAAACGGTACAGGTTGACGGAAAGAATGTCAAGGTACGGGATATGGAAGCCATACAAATGGCGAATACCAAGATTGACGAAATCCGAACCTCCTTTAACGATTGGCTCCACGCCCAAAACGATGAGTTCAAGATAAGGATGACTGACCAATACAACGACACCTTTAACTGTTTTGTCCGACCGCACTACGACGGTTCCCATCAGGTGTTTCCGGAATTGGACCGAAAAGCATTGGGTATTGAAGACCTGTATTCAAGCCAAAAGGATGCTGTCTGGATAATAAAGCTCAATAACGGTGCTATCTGCGACCATGAAGTAGGTGCCGGAAAGACGTTGATAATGTGCACGGGTGCACAGGAAATGAAGCGTTTGGGACTGGCTCACAAACCGATGATTATCGGGTTGAAAGCGAATATACCTGAAATTGCCGAAGCCTACCGCACCGCCTATCCGCACGCTAAAATACTCTATCCGGGCATTGATGATTTTACGCCCCAAAAACGACTGCGGATTTTCGGAGATATTAAGAACAACGAGTGGGATTGTGTGATATTGACCCACGACCAGTTCGGAATGATACCCCAATCGCCCGAAATACAAAAGGAAATCCTGCAATCCGAACTGGACAGTGTGGAGGAAAATCTTGACGTTTTGCGAAGTCAGGGCGATGAAGTAACCCGGGGTATGCTCGCCGGAGCAGAGAAACAGAAAGAAAACCTCGAAGTCAAGCTGAAAACCCTGCAACACGACATTGAAAACCGCAAAGATGATATTGTGGACTTCAAGATGATGGGTATCGACCATTTATTTGTAGACGAAAGCCACCAATTCAAAAACCTGATTTTCAACACAAGGCATTCAAGGGTTGCAGGATTGGGCAATCAACAGGGAAGCCTAAAGGCACTGAATCTTTTGTTTGCTATACGGACTATACAGGAACGTACCGATGCGGATATGGGGGCAACTTTCCTTTCGGGTACGACTATCAGCAATTCACTGACCGAATTGTACCTGTTGTTCAAATACCTGCGACCAAGGGCTTTGGCAAAACAGGGCATTAACTCGTTTGATGCGTGGGCGGCAATCTACGCAAAGAAAACAACCGATTATGAGTTTTCGGTCGCCAATAATATCGTGGCAAAAGAGCGTTTCCGCTACTTTATCAAAGTGCCGGAACTCGCTCAATTCTACTCCGAAATCACGGATTACCGTACCGCCGAAATGATTGGAATAGACCGTCCCGAAAAGAACGAGATATTTTACAACATACCTCCAACTCCAGACCAGGAGAAGTTTATTGAAAAGCTGATGGAGTTTGCCAAATCAGGCAAAGGGGAATTACTTGGCAGAAAACCGCTATCTAAAAAAGAAGAAAAAGCAAAAATGCTTATCGCTACGGACTACGCTCGAAAGATGTCTTTGGATATGCGAATGGTAAGCCCCCATTACCAAGACCACGCCGATAACAAAGCTTCCCATTGTGCAGATAATATTGCTAAATATTACAATAAATTCAATGCACAGAAAGGCACGCAGTTCATCTTCTCGGATTTGGGAACATACAAGCCAAATCAGTGGAATATCTACTCCGAAATCAAACGTAAGCTCGTGGAAGACCACGACATACCTGCACACGAAATCCGCTTTATACAGGAAGCGAAGAATGACAAGCAACGAAAAGAGCTAATCAAAGGAATGAACGAGGGCAAAATCCGTGTCCTTTTCGGTTCTACGAGTATGCTCGGTACAGGTGTGAACGCACAGAAAAGAGCCGTTGCCGTACACCATTTAGATACGCCGTGGCGACCGTCCGACCTTGCGCAAAGGGACGGTAGGGCTATCCGCAAAGGCAATGAGATTGCCAAGCATTTTAACGACAATAAAGTGGATGTAATCATCTATGCCGTTGAAAAATCGCTGGATAGTTATAAGTTCAACCTGCTGCACAACAAACAGCTATTTATTGACCAATTAAAATCCAACAATCTTGGTAAACGGACGATTGACGAAGGTGGTATGGATGAAAAGTCGGGTATGAATTTCTCGGAATATGTAGCTATCCTTATGGGCAATACCGACCTTTTGGACAAAGCTAAAATAGAGAAACAGATTGCCGGATTGGAAAGCGAAAGGCAATCGTTCAATCGTTCAAAATCAAGTGCCAAGTACAAACTGGAAGATTATGAGGCAGAACTTGGAAAAGCCCAATCCCGCTATGACCGTATGAGCCTTGATTGGAATAATTTGCAGGGACGTATCCAAAAAAACACTGACGGTTCCGTTGCCAACCTTATTAAATTAGACGTTTTGTCGCCCAATGCGGATATAAAACAAATCGGTGCAAAGCTCAATCAGCTTGCCGACAAATCCCGAACGGGTGGGGATTATGAAGAAATCGGTAATCTGTATGGCTTTCAACTTTTGGTAAAAACGGAAATGTCACAAAAAGAGGGGGTGGATATTCGTGTAAACCGTTTTTTTATTCAAGGTGAGGGTACTATCAAATATACATTCAACAATGGTGTAATGGCAAAAGATCCCGAAACAGCTTCACTAAATTTTATTAAAGCATTGGAAAAGCTGCCCACCTATATCAGAAAAGAACAGGAGAATATGGCAGATTTCCAAAAAAACATTCCAATACTTAAGGAAGTAATCAATGGTACGTGGACAAAAGAAAACCGACTTAGCGAACTCAAAACGGAGTTGGCGGCAATTGAGCGGAAAATACAGTTATCTAACACTCCGGAACCAATAGAAAATTCTACAGAACAAGTCGAAAAGCAGCAAGAAAATCCAAAGGCTATGGAAAGCGTAGTACCGACAAAAAGTATTTATATGTCACGGGGAGTATTGTAAAAACATTTACCCATTCATACATTTTCCTAATCACAACATCTCAGGTTCGTTCAATTTATTTCTGGACTGTGATTCATTTCAAAATTGATGAATAAATAGTAGCATAAACCACTACATTACAGAAATAATCTTACACCCACATATCTTATCTGTAGCTCGTTTTGAATCCAAAAAATCAAACAAATTGAATTGTATGTTGTTCTGTCTATGTGTTCTATCAAAAAAAGTCTTTAACATTTCATTATTAAAAGAGAAAAGGAAATTGATAATAATAATATACATCTATGAAATTAGCGATAAAAATAATGGCAATAGCAGGAATACTGTTATTTATCCAAGCGTGCGATAAGGACGATATCAACAAAATCAAAATCCAGAATCACGATGACAATGAAATGATGACTATCATGCACAACATGATGGATGAGATGATGGCCATGCAAATGCCCCCCGACCCTGATAATGCTTTTGCTCTGATGATGCGAATGCATCATCAGGGAGCGATCGACATGGCAAATAAGGAACTGCAATCCGGCGATGATGCGCAAATGAGGGAGATGGCCCAGAAAATAATTAAAGACCAGAAGGCTGAGATTCAAGAATTAACCACATTTCTCAATGGTCACGTACCGCATCTAAATGTTCCCGAATTTGTTACAGAGCAGATGAAAAATATGGAACGCTCAGGCAGAGTGACAGATCTCCAAATCATTAATGGAGACACGGATCACGATTTTGCCATGTTGATGATTCAGCATCATCAAAATGCAATTGGAAACGCAAAATTGGAACTTATTTACGGACACGAAAGTGCTATGCAGACAATGGCAAAAAATATTATTGAAAAACAGGATCAGGAAATCTCGGAGATTCAAACCTGGTTATTAGCTAATAAGAATAGATAAATAATTTCTCACTTTAAACAATAAAATTATGTCACATCAACAATTTCAAAAATGTATTGACGAATGCTACGCCTGTGCTGTAGCTTGTAACCATTGTGCAGCTTCTTGCTTGCAAGAGGACAATGTAAAAATGATGGCTCGATGTATCCAGCTTGATCTGGAATGTGCAGCCATATGTAGAGCCGCAGCCGAACTCATGAGTTTGGGAAGCCAATATAGCCGTCACCTTTGCAAGCTATGTGCGGAGATTTGTAGAGCGTGTGGAGATGAATGTGCTAAGCATGATATGCAACATTGCAAAGAGTGTGCGGATGCTTGCTACAAATGCGCAGAAGCTTGTGAGCAAATGGCAACGGCGGTATAATCTCATTATTGGTAGAAGTCTAAAAACCTCCAATGAATTCAAACTGGGTAAAGAATTTCAGGACCGTTTCCATTTGTAAACGATAGTTAGGGAAAGAGGAAAATGGACTGGCTCCTTCGCCGAATAATGATCGACGGGAGTGTAAAATAAACTGTGTCAATGGTTGAATTACCGCCCCGCGGGGCGGTAATTCAACCATTTTTCTTATTGCAAATCTAACACCATTCTTCCCGGAAACCAAATTGCTAATTTCTGTGCTGTTGTTCCCCAATTGGCTAGTGGCATCGTCCATTTCTTCTTAATGTTGTTATGTGCTAAATAAATCAATTTCAATAACGCTATATCGGAGGTGAATGCACCTTTAGTTTTGGTGACCTTACGCACTTGGCGATGAAATCCTTCGATCGTGTTAGTCGTGTATATCAACTTTCGGATGGATTTATCGTATCGGAAATAGGTGGTCAGACGATCCCAGTTGCGTCGCCAGGATTCAATGACCACAGGATACTTTTCACCCCATTTATCCTGAAGTTCATCCATCCGAAGCTCGGCTAGATCCAACGTATCGGCCCTATATACGGGTTTTAGATCGTTCATGAACTCCTTTTGATCCTTACTGGCTACATACTTTAGGCTGTTTCGGATTTGATGTACTACACAGGTCTGTACTTCGGTGTCGGGAAAAACACTCTGTATCGCTTCGGAAAACCCTTTTAAATTATCGATACAAGCAATTAAGATATCCTCTACGCCTCGATTTTGTAAATCAGTCAATACGCTCAACCAAAAGTTAGCTCCCTCATTCTCCGAAACATACATCCCTAACAGATGCTTATGTCCATTTCGATCAATGCCAAGAATATTGTATACTGCCCGCGAAACAAACCGATGGTCTTCTTTTACTTTGTAGTGCATGGCGTCCATCCAAACAATCGTATAAAGCGAGTCTAGACTTCTTGATTGCCACTCCTTGACCTGGGGAATGATCTTATCGGTAATCGAAGAAAGCTAAAATCGTCTCACGTTTCTTAATAAGCTGGGGTTCGAAGTTAGACCGACGGTCACGCGGAGTATCGATCTCGATAGTGCCATCTGAGGTGCGAATCTGCTTGCTGGACTTGCCGTTACGACGATTACCACAAGAGCGTTCAGCTTCATCCAGATGGCTCTCAATCTCAGCTTCTAGCGCTGCTTCTAAAAACTTTTTCATTAAAGGAGCAAAAGCTCCGTTCTTGCCATAAAGTGATTCACCACTACGTAACTGTTCTAGGGCCAGGTCCTTCATGGACTCAAAATCAAAATCGCTTTCCTTAATACTCATAATTACTATGTCAAAAATAATACTTCTGTTTATTATCCTTGACACAGTTTATTTTACAGTCTCTGATCGACAAAATCGTCTTTTGATTTTATATTTCGTCCTGTTCTTCCATTTTTTTAATCAAAGCATCACGTAAGCTGTCAAGGAATTTCGTTCGGTTCAGCTTTCTTGCTTTGAGTTCCAAAAATGTATGGTAAAAATCGCCCAAATCAACATTAAAACTGTTTTCAAAAAATCTGACTATGGTTATAATATCTGTATTCCCATTATTGAAGACGGCTTGAGAATGCAGTCCGTAAATCAATTCCGTTAAAGCCGCTTTGCTTCCCGTCCAACTTAATGTTGGTAGGTCTATTGATTTATCTTTATAGATTATGTTGTGAAGTTGGTCTTCAAGATAAACTTGAATCAGGTCATTGGCAATTATTTTTGCCGCCTTATAATCGTGGGATGTAGAAAACCGGTGGTCGGTTTCAAAATAAACCGTGTCCAAACTTAACTTTATATCGTGTTTGCCCCGAACAAATAACTTTTCATCTACAAATGAACTGCCTGTTCGGTAATATTTATAGAATTCAAGGTTACTCTCAAAATACCGTTTGAGTTTCCTTAGCTCACCATTAATGTATTTCCTAATAGCTTTTATATCATTAGGTTTTTTTGTCTCTATTTTATAGATAGCGTTATAGTAAATGAGTTTTGCAACAATGACTGGTTTTTGATATTTGAAAAAGTGGATCTCTTCATTTATACTATCAAAGCCATTTTTTAGTGTATATTCCTTTATTTCGGAAAGTCTCGATAATATCAACTCGATAATAACTTCATACAAAGCTATGGAACCATCCAGTTCAAGAGACACCTCTTTTATTTCATCTTCTAGTTTCTTTATTATTTCCTCGTAATAATTGCTCATTAAGTAACATTTTTAATTCATCAAAAGAGGTCGGATTCTAAATCCGACCTCATAGAAAGTCAAACTTAATAGGACAAATTCAATCCGAACCCCCAGCCCATATCGCTGTCATAATGGGTAGTAGCGGCAATGTTTCTGGTCAAAATGTATTTTAGACCACCCATATACTCTTTGTCTGTGCCATTTTTGTACTTCTCATTTTTGCAGTTTCACCTACAGGAATATCTATAACAACGTGCGTGGAACCCGCCGCTGCTTTTTTTGAGAGTACCGAAGCAATTAGCTGTCCCTCGCTATCTATATCGAGGGCTTTTTCGATTTTTATCAGCAGATCATCTGCCGGGCTTAACTGGGCTGTTCCACCCCAAACGATACACCCCCCTTCCTTATGAACCACTTCTTTTATTTTTTCAGGGGAAAGCGTTACATTGGTAAATACTTCCATGGTATCTGCAGTACCGGCAGGCGAGGTAATGGCACGGGAAGACGTTTTGGGCATTGTAAGGCCAAAGGCAGTAACAATGGCAACTACCAACGGTGTTGTTCTATTGCCTGGTAACCCTCCGATGCAATGCTTATCAACAACAATCTCCTTGTTCCAGTGCAATTGCATACCAGAAGCAATCATGGCTTTTGTAAGATAGGTGATTTCATCAAGATCCATTCTATTTCCGGCACAGGCGGTAATAAATGCTGTGAGGTCGATATTGGAATAATTGCCCTGAACTATATCCGTAATGATTTCATTGTACGCCAAGTAATCCAGTTTCTGATTGTAGATTTTTGCCCGTACGTGGCTTAAAGATTTAATAGGTTCCAAATGTGAAACATACAAAGTTTCATTTGGGGAAACATTCAGTTTTTTTGCTGCGGCGTCCGATAACCCAATTTCATCAGTCAATAGAAGATTGGATGAAATTACATTAAGACTTGCTACGATTGAGTCCGTTGCAGTGGATATTCTAATTCGGGTAAGTGCCTCAAAGCCTTCTGAAGCACAAACGTGGCAGTTTTCATGCATATATACTACATTCTCGTTTTGAGTGTAGATTCCGAGATGTTTGTATTTTAAGATATTAGATTGGTTTTCCACTTTTCCTGTTATTAAAATTTACGTTTTGAGTCTATTTCCGAAGGAACCGTCTGTACTATTAACACTCTAAACTTATTCATTATCCATCAACGAGTTAAAGTATTCAACTAACAGCTTCTTATCTTCCATGCTTAGACGAGCACCCCCATGCATCCACGTATATGAACTCAACGGCATTTTACCTTTCTCGATTTGCTCAATAATCTGGCTAAACTTTGAGTTTATCCTTCTCGGGCTGTAATTTGGCAAATCATCAAAGTTCAATTTCTCTTTTCCTTCGGTTATATGATCTGCCATGAACCAACCCAAAGGCTGAACATTAGTGTACCAAGGGTATTGGGTATTATTGCTATGGCAGTCATAGCATGATACCGACAGGATTGCATTAACTTTTGCATCGACCTTAAATGAATCAACAAAAACCTGGCCCGCAGGAACCGGGGATAGGTTCCTTTGGGGGGTTATAAATTGCATTAACACAAACACACTTAACAGAACTGTTAAAATTACTTTGTATGCTTTCGTTCGTTTTCCGTTTTTTTTCATGATCTAATATTAATCAAGTACCATTATCCCCGGTCATAGAGACAGCAACTCGGTAAGTCGTCATAAACCGCCTTGGGAGCCTTGTCCAGCTCTGTATCGTGACCAACATTAGCAATAGCTTTGCTTATGGCACTTTTTGAGGTTACTTTTGAATCGAAATCCAAATGGATAACTTTGGCATTAACATCCCAGTTTGCGGAAATCACCCCCTTGACACTTTTGGCCGCTTTCTCAATCCGGCTTTTGCACATTTCACAATTTCCTGATACTTTCAACATATCATGGGTCTTATTGACATTGGTTTGAGCATCGCCATGCTGATGTCCGGCAGCCGATGCTGCGCCATCGTTATTCATCATACTGATTTTACCTTCCAGCTGGGCACTTGCATCAACGGTGAAAGCTCCCTTGGTCACGATTTCCTCGCCATTTTCCAGCCCCGACATAACAACATATTGGTCGCCCAATGAGGGGCCCAAGACGATCTCCCGAAGTTTAAAAGCAGGCGTGGATGTATTTGGCTGTTTTACGTAAACTATGGAGCGCTTCCCTGTCCATAAAACCGCCGACTTGGGAATGACCAACTCATCGTTGTAGCCCTTTAAAGGAGCAGTGATCCTTGCTGTTGCATACATTTCAGGTTTGAGATTGCGATCCCGGTTATCGGCTTCGACCCTGATTTTTGCCGTTCTTGAATTGGCATCAAGGATAGGGTTAATAAAGGCAATCCGCCCATTATAGACTTTTCCGGGCAAACTCCGTAATGTATATTCCAGCTGATCTCCCACCTTTAGAAATGGCAGATCTGTTTCATACGCATCAAAAACCGCCCATAACTTGGAAAGGTTTGAAATGGTGTACAAGACGCTCCCTTGGCCGATATAATCGCCCGGGTTTACATTTTTTGCTATGACAACACCACTTGTATTCGCATATATATTGACGTAGGGTGAAACTTCGTTGGATGTCAATATTTTGCTTATCTGATCCTCTGACACCTTCCATAAACTCAGCTTCTCTTTCGCGGCATCCAATAGGAGGGGCTGCATATCCTGCAATTTTGCAGCTTCGAGCAATTCTTGCTGCGCCGTCAATAAATCAGGCGAATAGATTTTGGCTATCAGTTGTCCTTCTCTTACCGACTCGCCAGTAAAGGTTACGTAAAGATTTTCAATACGGCCATTGACATGCGATGTTTGGGATTGTTGTAAACGTTCGTCCACCTGAATAGTCCCATACAGTTGGACATCTTTAACAGCGTCTTGGTGGCCGACAATCGAAGTCTGGATATTCGCCAATGCTATGGCTTCTTCTGACATCTGGATGGCGTCATCGTCAATTACATCATCACCTCCCCCGGATGATTTCAAGGGAATTAGATCCATTGCACATATCGGGCATTTCCCCGGTTTATCCATTCTGATCTGGGGGTGCATGGAGCAAGTCCATACTGTTTCCCCGTCCTCGGTCACTTCCATTTCAAGGTCATGGCTGTGATCATGGGACGAATTCCCGCCAAATATCGCCCAGCCAAGCAGTAGTCCGGACAATAATATAACCCCGTAAGTTACCGCCTTATTTCTAAAAATATTTTTCAGTTTATTCATTGCTAAGAATTTCAAAATAATTGCATTATTTATGGTCTGCTAATAATTTTTTTATTGACACAACCATCGTATTATAGTTGGCAAGGGCCTCAGCTTTCCTAAGCTGATAATCCAATAATTGCCGCTGCACCTGAATAACGTTGGTCAAGTCACTTTTGCCTGTAACGAACTCTTTTACGATCAGGTTATATGTCGTTTGGGCGAGCGTAGTTTGTTTTTCGTACAGCTCGATGGCACGCTGAGCATCATCCAGTTGGCTTTTGAGACTGTAAAACTCGCTTTTCAAAGTGTTGAAGGTGTTTTTAAAGTTCTCTTCGCTTGATTTTCGCCATAGCCTGCTTTCGTTTTGCTGGGCATTGTATTTTTTACGGAAGAGTGGCAGGCTCACTGAAACCATAGGCATGACCATATCCTTACCGTTCATCCCGTCCATGGCCAGCATTGAATTATTCGTCCTTCCCACAACCATGTATTCCACACCGATACCAATCATGGGATAACTCATTTTCCGATCCATTTCCGCTTTTGCCTTAAATGCCAAGCCTTCTTCGGCAATCATTTCAAGCATGGGGTTGTTTGCCTCAATAACCCTTAGTGCCTCTTCCTCGCTATATAAAAAATTCAGCTTGTGGATCTCTTGTCCCAGCATGACCTTTTCAGTTGCTTCCCGATTCAACAATGCATTGAATTTTGCTTTTTCGGCTTTAATCTGAGCATGTAAACTTTCAATGTTATTTTCAATTTCGACAATTTCCAATTGGATACGAAGCACCTCTGACATACCCGATCCGGAGCCACCTTCCATTGCTCCCATGCCACCACCGGACGGCATACTCATATTCTGATTAGTAGCAGGAGCTGAATTGCCTCCTCCCATACTCATCCCTCCCATACCCGATGAAGCACTAGATCTGGTTGGTGAGGAAGGCGTATTACTGCTTACGACGGGTGCTACACTTGATTGTGAGGTGCTTGAGGGCGCAGAGAATTTCCGTATTGCCAATTGTTCCAATTGTTTTAGAAACACTTGGTTTTCCTGATTATTCTTGAGTTGCTCGTTCAATTTTTGCATCGTGTACCACTGTGTGCTGACCTGAAGGATCAGATTATTTATGGCTTCCCGATACTGTTGATCTTGCATATTGGCCATATGTGTAGCCTCTGTGCGAGCTGCTTTTCTCGTGCCGAACCATGGAAACATTTGCATCAAGCTCACATTTCCAATAGAACGCCCTCCTATAATTTCCATAGGCATCGTATATGCTTCCATGGACAATTCGGGGTCTTGGTATGCTCCGGCTTGCGGAATTTTTTCAAGGTATGCCTCATGCGCATACTTTTGTGATTTTACACCCGGATTATTTTCGATTGCGACTTGTATATAATAGGACAGCGAATCGGTGGGGTAGTCTTGGGCTAAAGCTTGCGAAAAAATGCTTAAGCTTGTTAATACAGCCACGGTTATATACCGATTTATCTTATTCGTTTTCATTCGCTATATTTTTATTATTTTTTCTATTTTCTTTTTTAGTGGCAGATTCCCTCCACCAGCACTGGAATACTGGAACCACAAACATGGTCATGGATTGGATCAGCATGCCGCCGAAAGTCGGGATGGCCATTGGTACCATGATTTCCGCACCTTTACCGGTAGAGGTCAGGACAGGCAGTAAGGCGATCAGTGCTGTAGCAGTGGTCATCGCTGCCGGTCTGACACGCTTTAAGCCTGCGTATATGACTGCTTCCCGTATTTCATCTTTTGTTCTGGGGTTCCGTGCTTCAAATGTATCGTGGATGTATGTTCCCATTAATACACCATCACTCGTCGCCAGTCCGAACAGGGCGATAAATCCTACCCAAACGGCAATGCTGAGATTGATGCTGTGCATCTGGAACAGATCCCTCATATTTGTCCCTCCGACAGAGAAATCCATAAACCAAGGCTGTCCGTAAAGCCACAACAAAATAAAACCTCCTGCAAGAGCTACAAAAACACCGGAAAAATGAATTAACGATGCTGTAACCGTTCGGAACTGAAAGTAGAGAATTACTAAAATGGCTAACAAACTCAGTGGTATAATAAGCATTAGCCTTTTTGCGGCACGTTCTTGCTGTTCATAATTTCCGGCAAACTTATACGTCACCCCGTTGGGTAAATCCAGTTCTCCAGACGCTATTTTTTCCTTTAGGAGTTGATCCGCTTCGTATACTACGTCGACTTCCGCTATGCCACTTTTTTTATCAAAGATTACATAACCCAACAAAAAGGTATTTTCACTTTGGATCATCTGAGCGCCCTTGGCATATTCAACATCCACCACATCCCCCAATGGAATCTGAGCTCCTGTAGCTGTCGGAATGATTATTTTTCGCAACGCATCCGGGTCATCCCGTAATTCTCGTGGGTAGCGCAGGCGAACGGGAAACCGTTCCCGGCCTTCGACTGTAGTGGTCAACGTCATACCGCCGACTGCCGCACTGATTACTTCCTGAAGCTCGGCAACGGTAATACCGTATCTGGCCATTCTATCCCGGTTCAGATGGATTTCGATATAGGGTGCGCCAACAGCCCTGTCGTAGAAAACGGTCGATGGCATAACAGATGGAACATCCTTTAAGGCTGCTTCCAAGGCCTTGCCACCGATTTCAATCGACTCCAGATCCGGACCCGAAACCTTTAGCCCCATCGGAGCCCTCATTCCCGTAGAAAGCATTACCATTCTCGCTTCTATCGGTTGCAACTTAGGAGCGGAAGTCAATCCGGGCAGATGGGAAACATTGACGATCTCTTGCCATATATCGTCGGCCTTTTTAATTTCAGGACGCCATCTGCGGAAAAATTTTCCGCTTTTATCTTCAATCAGACTGTCCCGTGGTATGGAACGGAAACCATCGGAAACAGCATAGGTCTTGTCACCTTTCAACACGAATTCTCCGGAACTGTTTACCTTGAACCTTTCACGATGCCCGTCTTCATCCAGATAAAATTCCGGGATATAATTGATCGTATTTTCAAACATCTGTGTAGGAGCCGGATCAAGTGCAGAATTCACACGGCCCCATTTTCCTACGATAAGTTCGACTTCCGGTATGTTTTGAATACGTTTATCAAGTGTTCTGATCAATTGCAGGTTTTGTTCAATCCCAGTATGCGGCATACTGGTGGGCATCAAAAGGAAAGAACCTTCATTGAGGCTTGGCATAAATTCCTCCCCGATACCGGGAAATGTTTCGGTGGATTTTTGCCAGAAGGCAGTCTCCCGAAATGATTTCCAACCTGTCTTTTCGAAGCCATTTGCAACAAAACCAAAACTCTTCTCTACGCCCATCCATGCTAACATTCCGAATAATAAAGTAATGATAGGGATGGCCATGAATTTCCACCGGTTGGAAAGTGACCATCGAAGAATCTGTTCATAATAGATCACCAATGCCCATAACATTCCCAGGATGGAACCAATGGCAAAGAATACGAACACAAAGTTAAGTGTGGTGCTTGCCTGCGTGCCGAGTGGCAGCCACTCAACCGTCAGGTAATACATCGCTACAAAAAGTGTGATAGCTACATTAACGTAGTTGGCAATTTTTTCTCCTTTCCATCTTGGTGTAAACAGGTTGTTGACTCCGATCAAAGTCAATGCGAACGCGACAAAAACACCTGTATAGATCCAAAGAGCGATACCGGCAACTACCAAAACGTAGTTGGCTATCCGGCGAACTTTACTCCCATTGATACGGATTGAAAATATATAATAAGCCAGTGTTGGCAAGATAATAATGCCTAACACAAAGGCTGAAACCAAAGCAAAGGTTTTGGTGTATGCCAAGGGACCGAACAACTTACCTTCTTGTGCTTCCATCATAAAAACAGGTAAAAAGCTGATGATCGTGGTGAGCATCGCCGTTGACAAAGCACCCGACACTTCCGCAACAGCGGTGGAAATCAAGTTTACAAAGGCTTTCCCCCGACTCTCAACACCCTTGGCTTTTTCTTCATCCATATGGCGTAGTATGCTTTCGATAAAGACAATCCCCACATCCACCATGACCCCAATGGCAATGGCGATTCCCGAAAGGGCAACGATATTCGCCTCGACCCCCATTTGTTTCATGATTATGAAGGTCGCCAGTACGCCAATGGGCAAGATACTGGATATAAGAATCGATGCTCGCAGGTTGATCACCAGCACGATCACAACGATAATACAGATCAGGATTTCGTGTGCTAAAGCATTTTCCAGCGTCCCGATGGTTTCCTGGATTAAACCCGAGCGGTCATAAAACGGAACGACGGTGACTTTTGAAATAGTCCCATCCTCTAATGTTTTTTGAGGGAAACCTGCCTCCATTTCTTTGATCTTCGCCTTGACATTATTGATGACTTCCATGGGGTTGGTTCCATGCCGGGCAACTACTACACCGCCAACTGCTTCCACGCCTTCCTTATCCAATCCACCGCGTCGTGTGGAGGGTCCCAAATTGACAAACCCAACGTCTTTTATCTTTACGGGAACATTATTGCGCACAGCCACTACGGCATCTTCAAGATCCTGGACACTTTTAAGGTAGCCCAATCCACGCACCAGATATTCCGCTTTGTTTATTTCGATCGTCTCTGCACCGATATCCAGGTTGCTGTTTTGGATAGCCGACATGATATCCATTACGGATACATTGTATGCGCGCATCGCATCTGGATTGATATCGACTTGGTATTCTTTTACGAAACCTCCGATGGAAGCCACTTCGGAAACCCCTTCCGATGCTGCCAAATTATATTTGGCATAGAAATCCTGAATCGTGCGCAGCTCATCGGGGTCCCAGCCTCCTGTAGGTTTTCCGGTTTCGGGATTGCGTCCCTCCAGTGTATACCAAAAGACCTGCCCCAAAGCAGTGGCATCCGGCCCGAGCGTGGGCGTTACATCGGATGGTAATGTGCCGGCAGGCAATGAATTCAGTTTTTCCAGAATACGGGAACGGCTCCAATAAAACTCAACATCCTCTTCAAAAATGACATAGAGGAAGGACATGCCGAACATCGAACTGCTCCGGATTGTTTTTACGCCGGGGATGCCCAGTAAGGAGGTCGTGAGTGGATAGGTAATCTGCTCCTGTATATCTTTGGGAGACCTCCCCATCCATTCGGTCGCAACAATTTGCTGGTTCTCCCCAATGTTCGGAATCGCATCGACCGGCACAGGATCGCTCGGCAACGCATTTTGATGCCAATTAAAGGGCGCTGTAATCAGCCCCCATATAAGGACAACCACAAGTAATAACAGTGTTATTACTCGGTTCTCCAAAAAATATTTGATAATTTTTTTAAGCATAACATATACATTGTTTACATTTTAATATCAGATACCAGCCTACAGAAATCGACCGGTACCTGATATTTGAATTTCAAATCTTAATCAGCGTTTTTACTTCAGTTCTTCCTGAACTTCACCACATGTTAGCATATCTTCACCATAGTAAGGGTTTTTGACCTCTTTGCTATCGCTTAACCAATATGCTCCTTTGTTGTCATCGTACATCGAGCAAAAAATCTTGTACATGGGCTTTTCGGTGCCGAATTCTTTTGTTATATCATAAAAATCCTTGCTCAAGATCACTAAATGTTCTCTTTGATGAGCGATATTGCCTATGTTATCACCTATGTGCTCCGAATGTTCCTGAATATCAGCAGCGATGTCATCGAAGGTGCTTTTCTGTTCTGCACTAAAGCCCTCGGTATTAATCTTGGGGAGTGCTTCCAGCATGCCTTTAGCTGCATTTGCGGCTTCTTTATCATTATCGGAAGACAAAGCAAAAGTCAGGTGCTGGTAATGGGAAAAAAGTTCCGAAAAAGTTCCCTGGTCGCTTGCAGCGTTGCTTTCGTTGGATACCGTTGTTTCAGTATGGACGTCGCTTTCTGATTTTTTTTCAGAAGCGCCATTGCATGCTGCCAAGGTCAATACGGATGAGGCTAGTAAGCCTACAAATAAATGTTTCATTGTCATGATTTCTGTTTTTAATAATTAAAATTGATTTATGTAATTTGTATATGTAGTATTATTTTCAAAATATGATACTTCCCCGTTGTTGCCCGTAATTGCTATTATAGCAGTCGCTTTATCTATCTGCTTTTTGGAAAATGGATCTATGGCAACGCGTGTAGAAGGATCTTTTGGAATACGTTCTTTACACATCTGGCAACATCCGTAATATATTTTTCCTTCAAAATTTACCTCAAATTGTTTTTTGCCCATGTATTCATTGTTGACCATGCATACCTCTTCCGACGGAACTACATCGCCCATTTCAAAGGCATTGTGGTCACGGGTATTTGTATTTGAGCTTTTTGAAGTATATGTATTGTCTTGCACCTTTAGTGTAGGGTTATTGTTGCATGAACTAAATATGACTACAATAGAAGTAACGATCCCAATCAATAGACATCTCATAATGGCTGACTAATTTAATTTTTCAATAGTACTACCGCAGGTCAGCATTTTTGAACCGTAATACGGGTTTTTGATATCCGTACTTTTACTTAACCAAGTTGCACCTTTGCCATCGTTGTACATCGGGCAGTTTTGGTAGTACATAGTTGTTTTTTGCTTTGATGCGTTTGCCAATTCATAGACATTCTTAGAAAGTAGGGCAAATGCCCTCCGTTGCTTTACGACGTCTTTCGATTTCGAGATGTTTTCTGTGTTTAAAGACAGTTCCTTCATGACCTTCATCCATACGGTATGCTCTTTGGGAGAAAGTTCACCCATATCCACTGTTTTAATAACTGTGGCTAATTCAGTAGCATTTGAAGATGCTATATTTACATCTGCGTTTACCAAAGCATCTTTTATGGAAAAATACTTGTCAAATACGGCATGTAATTGTGATAAATTTTGTGATGGAATATTCTTTGCTTGAGCTGTTCCACCATGGTTGTGATGTTGCTCGTTCTGGTTTTGCGCAAAGCTGTTTGCTGCGGATAGTAATACGGTGATTACCATCAATATTTTTGATATTGATTTCATTTGGAACCTTATTAAGTATTAAAAATGGTAAATAATCAAAAGCCAGATCTGGCTTTTAATAAAACATGTATTGCGGATAGGTGCAAAATCAACCGATTTCGCACACCTATGGCTATACAGTACTAATTTAACTTATTTTAGGCGGTTGCCAAATGGAAGATTCCCCTGTAGAATAAAAGGGTTCTTTGTATAAAGGGTATGATTTTTTACTTTTAGAAAAAACAGGATTTTGAGCGTTCCTAAAAAATGGGGGTGTTGCAGAAAAACTATTAGAAGAGCTGTGGCAGGACGTAGGTCCACAATTTCCAGAGCATTCATTGCTCGTGTCATCCTTAGACTTACAGCAGTCTTTCTCACATTGATCTTCTGAATGATGCTGCTTGTTGGCACTGCAACATGACTTCTCCTTGATAACAATTTCTTTGGAATGCGATTTACACGCATAGGATTGCATTGGGATTATAAAAAAGCCCAATAAGCATATAATCATTAATATGTTTATCCTTTTTAACATGTAAAAAACAAAAAAACTATTGCAAAGATAATGGTATTTTTCAAACCGGTTCGTTTTTTTTGAAATAAATGGCAGATAAGTTTCTCTTATCCGCCATTTATTTTTATTCCATGAGCATTATAGTGTCAGTTACATTTCCTGCTAGCGTTCTTTTAAATCTTTCACTCAATAATATCGAATCAGAAATTCATTATTAATTTAACACTGATATTTCGTCCCATATTGAATACACCCATACGCCCGGTTACGGGGTTTTCAGAAGCATACTTCAACCTACTTAAATGGTTCTGATAAGCTATATCAGCAAGGTTTTCGCCACTGATGTACAAAGACATAAAGTCGCTTCGGTTGAATGCCTTTATATTTGTCCCAATTCCTGCACTTAAAAGCGTGTAAGCTGGTGTTGCGGTTTCCGTTCCGTAAGCACTGAAAAATTTATCCTGCTTAAAGAAACGGTCAAGACCGAATTTGATATAGGCGTTAGAAAACGTATGATTAACCTCCTTTAATTCAGCTTTGATTTCTCCCCTGTATCGTGGGGCAGGAATAAACGGCAAATACTTTGAGCTTTCGGGCTGGTTGCTTTGGGTAGCCTGAACATAAGAAAATGAGTTTTCCAAATGCAGCCAATCCATCGGATGGGGATGTATATCCAGATAAATTTCGCCACCAAGCAAGGTGGCATTTCCTGAAGTATAATGAAACCCAGGAGCCGGGTCTGTGGGGTCAGGAAATATCTCTGAACCATCATTCGCCGCCATTTTTTCCAAATAGATATAGTTTTGAATGAAGTTTACAAATGGGGTAAACTCTAACGTGATATGTTTGGAATTAAGGAAATATGCAACATCCACCTGATGGCTGATTTCTGATTTTAAATCAGGTCTTCCGATGATATACCGAAATGTTCCCTCGTGTCTTCCGTTGGCAGAAAGCTCTGTGCTGTTCGGTGCTCTGAAACCTCTTGATACGTTGAATTTGAATGTGGAATTTTTATCCGCTTTGTACGATAATCCCAAACTCCCCGAAATGCCATTGTAGTTCTTATCAAAGGCAGTAAATTTCAAGCTCGCATCGGAATTTGTACCGGAAACAGGATTGTCGTCTTCATCGAGGTAAAGTTCTTGGGAGTTCATATACCTGTTGTCGAACCTGATGCCTCCGGCTAAAGTGAGCCTGTCAAAAAAAGTTTTCTGTGTGAAAACAAATCCACCTGCATCAAACAGATAATAGGCAGGTATCATAAATTCCTCCCCTTTGTTGGTATTGGACTGCCACATACCACCGATACCGACCGAAGTTTCCCAATCGTTTGACTTTTCAAAATTATATCGCACATTATAATTCAGCGTGTTCAAGTCAAAGAACAAAGCCGGTTGGTCGGGAGCGGAAGGGTCTTCGTGCTCTCTTCGCTTGTTATTTTGAAAACCGAAGTCGGCATTAAGTGTTCCTTTATCCAATATGAAATAACTGTTTGAAGCTACTCCAATATGATTTATCTTCTGATGCGGAAAACCTGTTTTATACCCTTTCAAATCTTCGTCCGTTGCAACCATTTCATCACCATTGGCATTTTCGTAGATAAATCTTCCTAATTCATCTCTTTCTCCCTCTACAAGGTTAAGGGTGTTGTTATAAGAGCTTACGGTCAGGTGCGAGTGTCCCCAGCTTTTGTTTATTCCCAAAAACAAGCTGCCGTTGAGTTCCTTAAAGCCCGAATTAAACACTTTACCGTCATAGGCGTTCTGATAATTGCCCGCAAATTTGTTGCTGAACCTGCCGAGCCATTGGAAGCCGTCTTTATTCCCCGCATTGGAAACGGAGTAGCCTATGAGGTTGTTATTACTTTGGTAATTGGTAGAAACCTGTGTTTTTACCTGTCCCAACGGCAAAGCTTTCGGAGCAAGGAAATTAAGTACTCCCGCAATACCGTCCGAACCGTACATCAGGCTTCCGGGACCTTTGACAACTTCCACCCTGTCCACCGCATTCTCGTCTATCTCGATACCGTGTTCATCGCCCCATTGCTGTCCTTCTTGCCGAATACCATTGTTCAATGTGATTACTCTGTTAAATCCCAAACCCCGAATGGTCGGCTTTGAAATTCCTGCACCGGTAGTTATCTGGTTTACGCCGGGTATGTTCCGCAAGCCGTCTATCAAATTGGTGGCAGTATTCTGTTTCAAGGTATGACCGTCCACCGCTTTAACAATAACAGGGCTTAGCTTTAGCTCTGTTGAGCGGGCTACACCTGTAATAATCAATTCGTTCAGCTCTGTAACAGCTGGGCTTAACAGAAAGTCCATAACCGTATCTTTTTCAATGGTTATTTTTTCGATTATCGACTGATATCCTATAATGCTTACTTCTAAAAGATAAATTCCCCGTTTGAGATTTCTGATTTCATAATTACCGTCTGTGTTGGTTGATGTTCCTGTTTTAAGGTCGGCAATATAAATCGATACTCCTGCTAAGCTATGATTTATGTCTTTGGCTTTGATCGTACCCGAAATTTTGTTTTGTGCAAATATGTTTTCAGTTGATAGTAATATGGCGATTGCCATCAAAATTTTTGATATTGATTTCATTTGGAAACTTAAAAAGTATTAATAAGGATTCTATAAAAGCCAGACCTGGCTTTATAAAACGTGTATTGTGAATAGGCGGTAAATCAACCGACTTTGCACATCTATGGCTATACAGTATTAATTTAAGCTATTTTAGGCGGTTGCCAAATGGAAGATTCCCTTGAAGAATAAGCGCGTTGCTGGTATAGAGGATAAGATTTCTTACTTTCAAAAATTAAAGTATTTTGAACATATTTAGAAATCTGGGGGTGTTGCAGAAAAACTATTAGGAGAGCTGTGGCACGACGTAGGCCCACAATTTCCGGAACATTCATTGCTTGTGGCGTCTTTAGATTTACAGCAGTCTTTCTCGCAATGATCTTCTGAATGATCTTGCTTTTTGTCACTACAATATGATTTATTCCTGGTGACAATTTCTTTGGAATGAGAATTACAGGCATATGACTGCGCTGGGATTAAGAATAACCCAAATACGCATATAATAATTAAAATGTTAATCCTTTTTAACATACAAAAATCAAAATACGTTACAAAGATAATGGTATAATTCGAATTATTTTTGCTTTAGTTCAGGCATTTATTACTGTACCATATTGAAATTAGTATCATCTGCTGTTCGCGATGAATTAATAGAATATACTTCAATTTAAATTTTAGCGTGTAGGATATAAAAGAAACTATTCTTTTTTTTCATGCAAATGCTGTAATTCAGGATCATTGTTAATCCGCTCCGTTTCCCTGTTTATAATATGAACAATGTCTGATTTTATCTGACGGTAATTACGCTCAATATCCCGTTTCATATTATCCATTCCATTTTCATCAATAAAAGATAAGATGTTCGGTATCTTCTGATACGCTTTGGTTTCGGCAGCTACCTTTTCATTATCTACAACAATTTCAGCGTGAAATATCTTTTGTTCGATGCGCTCATCGAAGTTGTCAGATACAGAGCCGACAAACAGACCCTGTGTAAGCGTTGAAATTTTGGAAGCAGGGATAAGGCTGTCTAATTGTGTGGATATAGAGGTCGATTTATCGTTACGGTTGATGGTCATGCTCTGGCGTTTCTGTAATACTTTTCCGAAGCGTTCCGAAAGGCTTTTTGCTGTTTCGCCAACCACCTGACCGCTGAAAATATTACCTACCGTATTTTGAATTACTTTGCTTTCCTTATCGCCATAATCTCGGGTTAATTGCGAAAAATCCTGAAAGCCCAAACACACAGCAACCTTATTACTACGGGCAGTGGCTATCAGGTTGTCCAAGCCCCTGAAATATATCGTCGGCAATTCGTCTATGATAACCGAACTCTTTAACTGCCCTTTCTTATTAATGAGTTTGACAATTCTCGAATTGTAGAGTCCTAAAGCTGCGGAGTAAATATTTTGTCTGTCGGGGTTATTACCTACACAAAGTATCTTAGGTTCTTTGGGGTTGTTGATGTCCAATGAAAAATCATCGCCTGTCATTACCCAATACAACTGCGGTGATATCATTCGTGACAAAGGGATTTTAGCCGATGCAATTTGTCCCTGCAACTGGTCTTGTGCTCCGCCTTGCCAAGCATCCATAAATGGTGAAAGATAGTTTTCCAAATCAGGATACGAAGTTAAAATGGTAAATACATCCGAATACTTTTTATTCAGCAATTCAATGGCGTGTGGAAAGGTGCAATACTTACCATTCTCGTAAATTTTTAAAAACCAGATGATAGCCGCTAAAAGAATAATTGGAGATTCGACAAAGAAATCTCCTTGTTTTTGTATCCAGCTTCTGTTGAGGTTCAACATAATCGTGTAAGCGGCTTCGTAAGCATCGGATATGTCAGTCATAAAATCTGGATTGAGCGGATTGCAACGATGGCTCTTGCGTGGATCGTCAAAGTTGATGACGTAGAACTTTGGTTTTATTTCGTACTTATCCTGATGTTTCAATAAATGATTATAAGCAATAGTAGAAAGGTCGTCAAACTTGAAATCGTAGATATACATCGAAAAACCTTTTTCAATTTGTTGCTTGATATAATTGTTAACGACGGCATACGATTTACCAGAACCCGGAGTCCCCAAAACAATCGTTGCTCTGAAAGGATTTACGATATTGATCCAGCCCTTGTGTTCCTTTTTATTGTACCAAAATTTAGTAGGCAGGTTTACGGAATATTCATTTTCCATCAATTTGGTTTCCTGCATAAAACTTTCGTTCTCCATATTGAAAACATCATCCATCAGGTTGTTTTTCAATAACCTGCTTATCCAAACCCCAGCCATCAGCAAAGCAATATAACCTAGTCCGATAGTCAGTATATAAAAGAATGTGCCAATGATGGGCGACAACTTTAACAGTGGTGTATTCAGAAAGAACAGCAAAAAACCAATTCCCAAAGCCACGTAAATCTTTGACCAGGTTATCTTCTCGTTCTTCACGCCTTTGGTTCCCAAACAGCTTAAAGCCAATAACACGATTGCAAATACTTTGGTATATAAAGTATGCGAAAACAAACCGGCTGTTCGGTCAAAATTCCCTAATATTTTATTGATTACTTCTAGTGTCCAGCCACGTTCCATAAAGAAACCATAACAAAACCAATAAAGATGCATCAGTACTAATAGAATACTAACTGCTCTCATAAAAGCCATTATTTTGGCTAAACCTCTTAAATCGTCTTCTCCTTGCATTATTTTTAATTTTAATGTTCGGGCGTGAATTTAAAGACTATAAAGATTGGCTTTGGAAAAGTGGTAGTGGATGGCGGTGAGTGGCAGGGTTCGGCTGGGTCTAAGAGGTATAGCTTCTATACCCCTTTTATATAGTAATATTTATAGGTAGTAAAATAAAAATACTTTAGTTATATCGACCTTCTTTTGTTTTATACCCGTTAGCAACATTTTTTGTTTTGCTGAATAGGTGGACAAGGAACATTTCCATAACTACAATAAACACAACAGTCGCCTTGCTTTGGTTTAAGAACATGTTTGCACTTTTCACATTCGTAAAAATATTGGCAAGCATCTGTCGGCATTGTTTCTTCTTTCTTGTGTCCGCAGTTGGGGCAAGTGATTATTGATTGCAATTTGATTTCCATTTTAATTTTAATTTTTCGCGGTTACAGAATACCCTGTTGAGTTTATTGCTTTTTCAATTTCAGAAATATTTGTTTTCGAGTTGTCAAACTCTACGATTGTATTTCCATTTTCATAAGAAGCTTTTAGATTGACAATCCCTATCAATTTATTCACTTCGTGATTTATGTGTTCTTCACAACTTGCACAAGTCATTCCGCTAATCGTAAATTCTACTTTTTCAATATTGGATTTGTCCACTATTATGATTTGCTTTTCTGTCTTTGGGTAGAAAACACTTGAATAATATGGAAAAGCAAGCATTACTATTGCAAATGATGTTACAATTCCTAAAAACGTTTTCGACTGAATGAATTTTGGTTTTTCTGCTGTTTCACAATTGCAATCAATTTGCTTTTTAGGCTTTAACTTTTGATACCAAGCAAAACCAAGAACCAAAATTGTCAAACCGATAAAATACGGTCTGAAAGATTCAAGCCAAGAAAAAGTGGAGGCAAGTCCGCTTGTTCCTGCAATGAGAGCCAAAACTGGTGTAACGCAACAAAGTGAAGCTGCAATTGCAGTCAAAAGTCCTGCGCCGATAAGTTTGTTGTTTGTTTTCATATTGCTTCTATGACTTTGTTTTCATCAAGTATTTTAAAAAACGGTTTTAGCAATTTTTCATATTCCTTGGTCAATGAATAAAAAATAGTTTGGGCCTCCCTGTCTGTTTCTACTAGATTACGGTCTTTAAGTTTTCGTAAATGTTGTGAAACTGCCGAGATTGTCATTCCAAGAACGTCGCTTATATCGCAAACACAAAGTCGTTTTTCTTCGTAAAGTAGGAAGAGAATTTTAAGTCTTACGGTATTTCCTGCCAATTCAAGCCCATTCGATAAATAATCAAACGAATCGTTAAGCTCTAAAACCCGGTCTTTACAGCGGTTTATTTGTTCAATGTCTGCTTGTTGACGTATACAAGAATTATTACCCATAGTGCAAATATAGTTAATTCGTTTATTTAAGCAAATGCTAAAATACAATTTAACAAATCGTTTTAAAAGCAGATTTTAATTCCAAAAGATGACTTACTATAGTCTTCTTTTCTTTTTCTTCATCCTATTAGCAAAATCCTGTTCCTCGTAATCTTCCCCCTGTGCTTCAGGTATGAGCAAACCTCCAAAGGCTTCTATCAAACCGTCTTCGTGTTTTTCAGTATTTAAGAAGTCGAACAAATGATGTGGTTCTTCCGCAGGTAAATCCTCCGTATCAGTTGGTTTGGACAATTTTGGTAGGGGTGCAACTGGCTCTTTAATCTCCGCTTTGATATTATTGTTCCAATAATCATTAAAGGTATTGGCAGAAAGTTCTTTTGCCAATCGTGAACCGTTCCAAACGCTTTTAGAGTTGTGGTCAATGAACGACATACCGTAAATTCGTCCGGTATCGTTTCTGCGTATCACTACATTGATACCTTGCTCGCCTAACTGTTTTTTAAAGCTCAATTCGTCAACCGTTGATTGCAGGGCAATGGTAACGGCTGATTTTAAAGTCTGTTTGGTTGCGGTATCTTTCAGGGTTGTTTTGCATTTCGCAAAATGCAATTCCAAAGCCGGAAGCCCTGCGTTCTTTCCGAAAAACGAAGCCTTGAACGGATGTCCTGCTTTTTCGCCTTTCTCATTCAATGGAATGTACAATAAACCCTGCTGTGCCTTTCCGTGTAATTCTCCCTCCACTTTCTCGGTGGTAATATTGAACAGGGAAAGCAAAGCATTGTATTCTCCCAAAGTTTGGTATTGATAATAGTTCGGCAAGTGGCGAATGACCGAAGCAATCTGACTTTTTATATCACTTGCCCGATAATCCACCGGACGAAAAACCTTATCATTGTGATTACGTTCTTTGTCCGTTGCGGGTATCAGACCGTGTTTTCTTTCCAGTTCACGGCATACACTCATAGACCGCATTTTCTCAAAACTATCCGAAATTTTCACGCCCTGTTCGTCCACGCAGACCGATACGATATGGATATGACTACGGTCAATATCGGTATGTTTGAAGACCACAAAAGGCTGTTCGCCGTAACCCATTTCACGCATATATTCTTCCGCCATTTCCCTAAACTTATCATCATCTACATTATCCTTGGGATCAGGATTGAGCGAAATATGCAACGTATGTTTCTCGGTATTGCGGTTGGCGATGAGATAAGGAGCAAAAGATTGGGCTAATTGTGCTACGGAATAATGTCCGTTAGCAGTTTCAATTATCTTATTGGCGAACAAAATTTGTCCATTTTCGTTCTCCACTTTGAGCTGATTATATGCCAAGGCTCCGTATAAATTTGCGCTTCTACCAATTTTCGCAATCATTTCTGCTGTTATTTTTTCAGATATTTTACATCAAATTCTTCCGTTATCTGGACAATTTCTTTAAACAAGGCGGTCATTTCAGCCGTATGTTTTTCCAATTTATAGAGATATGCTGCTGCCTTTTTCTCCGAAAAGTTCTTATACAATAGCTTTACGACCTGATTATAATTCACGCCAATAGATCGAAATTGACTGTGAAACGAAGTCAATCGCATATAAAAATCAATTGTTCCTTTGTCTATTTTAACAGATTTTATCGTCTTATCGAAGATGCAAGAGGTTATAAAATGTGCCTTAACCTGCATACCGGACTTTTCAAATAAGTCAAGAAAACGGGCATGCTCTTCCTCATTAAAGGAAATCGTGTACCGGATTTTAGCGGGATCGTTTTTTAGAGGACGCCCGCCCTTTTTTAACTGCTTTCTGCTGTTTTCATTCATCACTAATCCATTTTTAATTCATACAAAACGCCGACTTCGGAGGACGTTTTCTGCCCCCGGCAGGGCAAGTTGTTTTGAGCATCGGAAATCTTTTCGAGATGCTCAAAACACAACTTGCCGTGTTCTGGTGAACACAAAAATCCGCCCTTCGGGACGGATTAAATGTAGCAGGGATAAACGGCTTGATGCCGTTCTGCTTTTGTCCAGTTCCTCAAGATGCCTTTGCATAAATCTGTTAATAAAATTCTATATACAAAGTAAGACACTACTTATGAGAGCATCACAATCAGACACATAGCCAAACACTGCCTTTGGGTGCCAAAGACTACCACCCATCAATAACGAGCCGATTCAATCGCTTTATTTGCCGTATAGTTTTAGTGCAGGTAATAAAAAATGTAATGAGGATAAAAAATAAATTGGGTTTTAGTACAGAAATTTTGGAATAAAAGCATAGGGTTTTAAAAACATAAAACTGTAAAAGCATAAAAGCGGTAAAGCAATTTACAAGTTGTAAGGTTTTCCAGTTGCTAAAAATGATTACCCACCAAGCGGTAATAAAAGCAAATAACAATCAAGAAAATTTCCAAAAGGGGAATACAGGCATATAGGAAATAGGTACTATTTAAATAAACCAATATTCAAACCTGCCAAACAAATAAAATGTGTAACAATAAATCTTTAAATAATGGAAACAAAAAAGAAAACTTTAAAAATTAGTTTTTCAACGCCTAAAGGCGGTGTTGGAAAATCTACTATGACCGCATTACTTTCAAGTGTATTGCATTATCGTTTAGCTTTTAATGTCCTTGTAATGGATTGTGATTTCCCACAACACAGCTTAGCCAATATGAGGGAAAGGGATTTGAAAACTATTATGCAGAATGATTACCACAAAAGAGCTGCAATGAAGTTGTATCAAAGTATCAATAAAAAAGCATATCCGATTATCAGTTGTAAACCGGAGGATGCCTTGTCAAAGGCTTTAGAATACGTAAATCAATCTGCAATAGAGCCTGATATAACTTTTTTTGATCTTCCCGGAACAGCTAATACAAAAGGTGTGCTCACGACCTTAAGAACAATGGATTTTATTTTTTCTCCAATTAGTGCTGACCGTCTAGTTATGGAAAGTACACTGAGCTTTACTAAAGCATTCCTTGGCTTGCCCGAAACGGAGGAGAGTAATGAAGATCAGAAAATGTGGATGTTTTGGAATCAGGTAGATGGTCGAGAGAAAACAGGAATATACGAGGCTTATCAAAGCGTTATTAACGAACTCGATTTATCTGTGATGAATTCTCGGATAATGGATAGTAAACGTTTCAGAAAAGAGACGGACGATACACCGAACAGTGTATTTCGGTCAAGTCTGTTACCTGCCGAACCTCAACTAATGAAAGTAACGAGACTGGATTTATTTATTGAAGAATTTTTAAAAATTGTTAATCTCTAAAATAGTTAAGTATGTCAACAGATAAGAGAAGAAAAGATTTTGATAAGCCCGATGTTGATGAAGAATTAATCATGAATATCATGAGTGGTAATCAATCTGTTACTATACCCGAAGTTATTCAACAACAGAAAATACAGAAGGAAACAAAACCAAAAGCCCGCAATAGCTCCCTAAAGAAGGTGGATTATGAGGAGACATTTCTGGTCAATCGTTTTCCTTCAGGTCGAAACGGAAAGGTCGTTTACATTCGTCCAGAATATCACGAAAGGTTGTTACGTATAGTACAATTAACAAGAGAAGAAAAGACTACACTCTATTCTTATATCGACAACATTCTTGAACACCATTTTAGAGAGTACGGGGACGATATTACAGATTATTTCAACGAACGTTTTAAACCAATTTTATAGTTATGGAAATTGTAATAGTAATATGCCTGCTGATCGTCATTGTCCTGCTTTTGCAGGATAAGATTATCATTAAGAAAAGGTCAAAACAAAAACCTCCGCAAAAGAAAGTCAATCCGGATCTGCCCGATATTATGGGACAGCCCAAACCCGTAGAACGCCTTTCAGTGCCAAACACTGCCAATGAACGCCAGATTGAGGAACCAGAGGTAAATCCCGATAATTTAGACATTGAATACGACGAAAATGAAAACAGGAGTATTCAGATTCCGCAGGAAGAGCTGGATGAAGTTTTTAGCAATCAACCTGATTTTGAAGAAGAGGAAGAAGAATGGAACAGGTACGGAATATCTGGTGGCGATAATGGTTTTGCCCAAGGGGTTACCTTTGAAGAACTAAGCTCCGTGGGGATGTTGCTTCAGCAAGAAAAACTGGAGTCATCTCAAAAGGAAACAGCGATAGCAATCGTTCAGAAAATACAGGGAACCGAATTATTTAGTCTGCTGGAAAATTCTATAGCGGGTGCATCCAGTAAAATTGCCAAGCTATTGGATAGCTCACTCTCATCTGAAACGGAAATCAGTTCTTCCACTTTGCGGAACAATGATTTAGATGATTTTGATATTGGGGAGTTTGTCTGAAACGGAATTATTTTAATTGAGCCTGAAAAACTAAATTTCAGGCTCAACTTATTTTTACATTTACTTTGCCAACTTCAATATTCTGTAAGCCCCTCTTGCTACAATTACAAATACAATAGCTCCAATAATCAAATCTGGATAACTTGAATTGAGCCAATTAACTAAAAGACCAGCAACAATAACTCCCGAATTGATAATGACATCATTTGATGTGAATATCATCGAAGCCTGCATATGCGCTTCTTTACTTTTGTTCTTTTGTAAAAGATAAAGGCAAAATACGTTTGCAATCAATGCTAAAACTGAAACGACAATCATTGTCTTGAAATCGGGCATAGCTTCAATTCCCATACAACGTCTGATTACTTCAACGAAACCTATAATAGCCAGTAAGACTTGGAAGTATCCTGCAAATCTGGCGATGTTGTTTTTTAAAGCGATTGTTCCACCCACGGCGATTAATGCCAATGCGTAAACGACACTGTCGGCAAGCATATCCAAACTATCGGCTACCAACCCCATTGAGCCTGAAAAAACACCGAATAACATTTCCAATCCAAAGAACAGGAAGTTGATAATCAATACGATCCAAAGTAATTTCCGTTGCTTCTTGCTTGTATCTGTTTCAACAACGAAATTACTTTTTTCGGTTGAAACCAATGTCGTATTTAGATTCAGTGTTCCCAGAGCCAAAAAAATTGGCTCTGGGTTTCCATCGTGATAAACGTCTAATTTTCTATTGGCTATATCGAATTCCAATCCTTTTACCGTATCAAAGTCTTGCAGTTTCATACGGATTAATTGCTCCTCGCTTGGGCAATCCATTTTAGTTATATTGAATATGGTTTTTTCCATTTATTTTAAAGCTTAAATTTTATTCCTCCGTTAATCACAAATCCGTCCAAAGGTGCATAAATGTCTTTAAAAACTGGATTGGTTATTGTTCCTGTATAAATGCTGTCAAAGCGTGTTTGTCGGGTGTCGAGGAAGTTTTCAAAGTTGATGTACAGAGAAAATCTTTCCCAAATCTTTTCAGCCATAAATCCAGTAATAAAGTAATCTTTGCCCGTAGTTCCATTATTCAGTTTTTGGCGACTGAAATAATAGGCTTCCAGACCAATTTTCCATTTGTCTTCTATTTCATACATCAGGATGGAATTAATGCGGTGTTTTGGTGTTAAAGGGCTTTCTACAGTCGTTCCATTATGGTGTAATCGGGCATCTGTATAGGTATAACCCAAAAACAATTTCAGGTCATCATAACCAATTTTAATATTGGTTTCTGTTCCTTTGGTATGGATGTAGCCAGGAGAATTAACAAACTGATACAGATTTGCCGAGGAGTTTTCAAGTAACAAGGGATTATCCAAATAGGTGTAAAAGAACAATTGATTTATGCTAAATGACCAATCTTCCCCAATGTAGGTGCGGTAATTGATGTCTGCATTTGCTCCATAACTTTTTTCCAATTTATTGGTCTTGTCGTCAATGGGCATTACATTTTGATATTGTAGGCGTTCGCTTTCTTCCGTAAAAATGGTAGGTGTTTTATAGCCAAATCCACCACCAACTCGTGAAGTTAAGCCCTCGGCAATGTGGAATAGAGCCGAAACTCTCGGTAAGAATACCACCCCATAATCCACAACATAATCCGTTCTAAAACCTGTTTCCAATTGAAACCAATCCGTAGCATTAAAAGAATTTTGTACAAAAGCACCGAATGTAGTCTGATTATAATCTCTCAACGGAGATGCCATAATCTGCTTTTCTTTGAAATTATCCGTCCAAATATTAATACCTGTGACCCATTCCGATTTTTCAGTACTGTTGGTGTAGTTGGCTTCGGTAAAACTTGCTGTTTGTGTTCCCTCAAACTGATAGTTTGGAATGGTAGTATTTCGGTTAAAATAACTTACACTATTTTTGACTTGAACAGTACTGTTTTCATTGATGATATGGTCGAAAATAAATTGTGTGGAATAGCGTTGTGTTTTATTTTCCTCAAAATATTGGTTTGTATTATCTCCATTTCCTTTGATGTAAAGCATATCACCTCCCAAACGGCTCTCGATCGTTGTGTTGATACCGAAGTTCAGTTTCGTCTTTTCATTGAAATAAACGAAGAGCTTCGGATTCAGTACATAGCGTTCGAATTGTGGAATAGCGGATAGTCCGTTCTTAGCAGGATCATAAGCTGCGTTACGGTTATGGGAAGCAAATATAGTTGTTCCAATTTTATTAAACCTTTGTCCATAAAAGCCGTTTATATCCAAACCCCTGCCGGATGTTCCATTGAGGTGAAAACCTAAATCTCTCTCATAGGTCGGCGTTTTGGAAATCAGATTGACCAGTCCAGCTATTGCTCCGCCTCCATATAGTGTAGATGTAGAGCCTTTGATGACTTCTACTTGTTTGAGGTCAAGTGGTGGTATCTGTAACAAACCCAATCCACTTGAAGCACCTGAATAAATGGGGAAACCGTCTTTCAGGATTTGTGTATATCTTCCATCAAGTCCCTGAATACGAATACTTGCATTGGCACTGGTAGGCGAAGTGGTTTGTACGTGAATACCTGTGCTTTCCGCTAAAAGCATACGAATATCTCCCGGTTTCATGTTCCCTTTTTCGCCCAGTTCTTCACTTCCAATAAATTCAATACGGGTAGGGATATTTTGTATACTCCTTGTGCTTCTTGTGGATGAAATGACAACTTCCTCTAACTCCTCTGAACTTTCTTTGAGTAAGATTTCAATAGGACTGTTGTCAGCTAATGGAAATTCCAATGTATCTATATAGTCGTTAAAACCGATATAGCTAAAATGTATTTCCTGTATCCCATCAGGAATATTTTCTATTATGATGAGACCGTTTTCGTTTGATGTAGCGGCAAGCGAGGTTCCTTTTATAGATGCTGTCACTCCAATCAAAAGATTTTTGTTTTCACTGTTTCTAATAACAGCATTTAAAGTGTTTTGTGCAAATACACAGAGATTTAGTGTCATAAAAAATGACACAAAGACTATTTTTTTCATTGTATAAAAAAACATTAATGTTTGAAAAATGAGAATTGACGGTTTGTAGCACCGTAATCTGTTATTGTGCCGAAGACACTAAAAACATTAATTAATCTTAGGGGGTTGCCAAATGGAAGAGAGGAAGTCTGAAACAGCTGACGCTGTTATTACACCTAATTTCTTTTTAGGTTGTTGGACATAATTGGATGTTAAAGCATAAAAGGAAGTAATTACAAATCCAGTACAGGTATTGCATTTAGAAAAAGGCGAGCAACATTCCATACCGCAATCGTCGCTATCTTGTTCTTGACTATTTGTTGTTTGATTCACTAGGTCAAAACATTTATCTTCCATAAAGCTTGGCAAGGTCGATAAGACCAAAACCATTAATGCTAATATGTACGACAAGGATTTCATTTTACGAAGATAGTAAAAACCTCTCTCTTCCTGTCAACACCTCTCTATTTTCTTTAGCAATTCAGCCACCCACAGCCAAACAATTCCTCTCACTGCCACTTTGTTATCACGCCTTGATTTCTAAAACACCTTTGTCCCGAAAGTCCGCAAGGTGCGGGATAACAGTAACAAATTAATGTGTTTCAATTATGAAAAAACAAAGTAAAAAAGTTTTGCTGGCAGCCGTAGCAATGCTGTCAGGAATGGGTGCGTTCGCACAGGGAAACGGGTCGGCAGGTATCAACGAGGCTACCCAAATGGTAACGTCTTATTTCGACCCTGCCACCCAACTCATTTATGCGATTGGGGCGGTTGTCGGCTTAATCGGAGGTGTTAAGGTGTACAACAAATTCAGCTCGGGCGACCCCGACACATCGAAGACGGCGGCTTCGTGGTTCGGTGCGTGTATCTTCCTGATTGTTGCGGCTACTATCCTGCGTTCATTCTTCCTGTAAACCTCTGCCTTATGAACAGTTATAACATTAACAAAGGCATTGGCAGGACAGTGGAATTTAAAGGGCTGAAAGCCCAATACCTGTTCATATTCGCTGGTGGTCTGCTCGGTACGCTCATCTTCGTGATGATATTGTATATGGCTGGCGTAAGTAATTACGTCTGCCTGTTTCTCGGAGCTGGCGGTGCTTCGCTCATTGTATGGCAGACCTTTTCGCTGAACCGAAAGTACAGAGAACACGGACTAATGAAAGTAGGTGCGAGAAAACGACACCCTCGCTACATTATTTGTCGTAAGCCTGTACGCAGGTATTTAAAATTCACTCCTAAACCGAAAGCCGTATGAGAAATGTAGCCAAAACAACCACATTGGAACATAAGTTTCCACTCTTGGCAGTAGAAAACAACTGTATCCTGTCCAAAGATGCGGACATAACCGCCTGTTTTGAAGTACGATTGCCTGAGCTGTTTACGGTAGCATCGGCTGAATACGAAGCTATTCACTCCGCCTGGCATAAGGCGATTAAGACATTACCCGATTTTACAGTCATTCACAAGCAAGATTGGTATATCAAAGAAAGCTACACTCCCGATTTGGCACAGGAAGACCAGAGTTTTCTTTCCAAAAGCTATCAACGGCATTTCAACGAACGACCATTCCTGAACCATTATTGCTACCTGTTCCTGACAAAAACGACCAAGAACAGAATGCGTATGCAAAGCAATTTCAGTTCGCTTTGCAAGGGTACGCTTATTCCAAAGGAAATCAATAAGGAAACGATACATCAATTTATGGAAGCGGTCGCACAGTTTGAACGTATCGTGAATGATAGCGGTTTTGTAAACCTGCGACGTTTGACCGAAGACGACATCATCGGAACAGACGAAAAACAGGGATTGCTGGAACAATACCTTACACTTTCGAGAGAAGCCGGAACACCAATGCAGGACATCGCATTAGGAGCGGAAGAAGTGCGTATCGGCAACAAAAGGCTGTCTTTGCACACCTTGTCCGATACGGACGACCTGCCTGCAACTGTTTCGGCTGATACCCGCTTTGAAAAGCTATCTACCGACCGGAGCGACTGCCGTTTGTCGTTTGCTGCACCCGTAGGGTTGTTATTGAGCTGTAACCACATTTACAATCAGTACCTATTCTTGGATAACAGCGAGGACAACCTGCAAAAGTTTGAGAAATCTGCCCGTAATATGCACTCTTTAGCCCGTTATAGTCGGGCGAACCAAATCAATAAGGAGTGGATTGAGAAGTATCTGAACGAAGCACACAGCTTCGGGCTATCTTCTGTAAGAGCACACTTCAATATTATGGCTTGGTCGGAAGACCCTGCGGAACTCAAACAGCTAAAGAACGATTGCGGTAGTGCGTTGGCACTAATGGAGTGTAAGCCCCGCCACAACACGACAGACGTTGCCACATTGTATTGGGCTGCAATGCCAGGCAATGCTGGCGATTTTCCGAGTGAGGAAAGTTTCTATACGTTTATAGAACCTGCCTTGTGCTTCTTTGCAGAAGAAACGAATTACCACAATTCGCCCTCTCCGTTCGGTATCAAAATGGCGGACAGGCTTACAGGAAAACCAATCCATTTGGATATTTCCGATTTGCCGATGAAACGTGGGATTATCACGAACAGAAACAAGTTCATACTTGGTCCGTCAGGTTCGGGAAAATCTTTCTTCACTAACCATATGGTACGCCAATATCACGAACAGGGTGCTCACGTTCTACTCGTAGATACGGGTAACAGTTATCAGGGATTATGCGAACTCATCAAAGGAAAAACCAAAGGCGAAGACGGTGTTTACTTCACGTACACCGAAGATAACCCGATTGCGTTCAATCCCTTTTATACCGATGACGGCGTGTTCGACATCGAAAAGCGGGAAAGTATCAAAACTCTGATACTCACTCTTTGGAAACGGGACGATGAACCGCCGACAAGGTCGGAAGAAGTAGCATTGTCCAATGCTGTTTCCGGTTACATCGAACGTATCAAACAAGATGATACTTATCCGTCATTTAACGGCTTCTATGAGTATGTAAAAGACGACTACCGCAAAGTATTGGAGGAGAAACAAGTCAGGGAAAAAGATTTTGACATTGCCAATTTCCTGAATGTTCTCGAACCCTATTACAAAGGAGGAGAATACGATTATTTGCTCAACTCCGATAAGCAGTTAGACCTTCTTTCCAAACGCTTTATCGTGTTTGAAATTGATGCGATAAAAGACCACAAAATCCTCTTTCCCATAGTCACGATTATCATTATGGAGGTGTTCATTAACAAAATGCGCCGACTGAAAGGTATTCGCAAACTTATCCTGATTGAAGAGGCTTGGAAAGCGATTGCAAAAGAGGGAATGGCAGAATACATCAAGTATTTGTTCAAAACCGTGCGTAAGTTTTTCGGAGAAGCCATTGTCGTAACACAGGAGGTCGATGATATCATCCAGTCGCCCATTGTGAAAGAAAGTATCATCAATAACTCCGACTGTAAAATCCTTTTAGACCAACGCAAGTATATGAACAAGTTTGATGATATACAGGCAATGTTGGGGCTTACCGACAAAGAAAAAGGTCAGGTACTTTCCATCAATATGAACAACGATGCAAGCCGCTTGTACAAAGAGGTTTGGATTGGTTTAGGTGGTACGCACTCGGCAGTCTATGCCACCGAAGTTAGTTTGGAGGAATACCTCGCCTACACCACAGAGGAAACCGAAAAGATGGAAGTGATGCAGCTTGCTGCGGAACTCGATGGTAACGTAGAACTCGCTATTAAGCATATCGCAATGCAACGGCGGGACAATTCAAATCAATAGTCATTAACAATTTAAAAAATCAGAACAATGAAAAAAGTAATGTATCTGGTGTGTACGGCACTGATGCTCGCCGTAGCACCGTCAGCAAAAGCCCAATGGGTTGTAACCGACCCCGCTAATTTGGCTTCAGGGATTATCAACAGTGCGAATGAAATCATACAGACTTCTTCCACCGTGAGTAATGTGATAAAGAACTTCAACGAAGTAAAGAAAGTGTACGACCAGGGCAAGGAGTATTACGACAAGCTGAAAGCTATCAACAACCTTGTAAAAGATGCCCGTAAGGTGCAGCAAACCGTACTCTTGGTGGGCGATGTGTCCGAAATGTACGTGCAGAACTTCGGCAAGATGATGAACGACCCCAATTTTTCGCCACAGGAATTGGTCGCTATTGGCAACGGTTATTCGGCACTGCTCAATGAAAGTACCGAACTGCTGAAAGAACTAAAGCAGATTGTAACCTCTTCAAGCCTTTCGCTGAATGACAAAGAGCGTATGGACATTATTGACCGTGTGTACAAAGAGGTAAAGGATTACCACAGCCTTGTACGCTACTACACCACTAAGAACATTTCTGTGAGCTACCTAAGAGCGAAAAAGAAAAACGATGCCCAAAGAGTGCTTGAACTCTACGGAACTGCTAACCAAAAATACTGGTAAACTATGGAATGGGATAATCTTCACGAACTCCTGCGATCGCTTTATGACGATATGATGCCGCTTGCAGGCGATATGGCGGCAGTAGCTAAGGGTTTGGCGGGATTGGGAGCATTGTTCTATGTAGCATTAAAGGTTTGGCAGGCTTTAAGCCGTGCCGAACCTATTGATATGTTCCCTCTGCTGCGCCCGTTCGCTTTGGGGCTGTGCATTATGTTCTTCCCGACTATCGTACTGGGAACCATCAATGCAGTGTTAAGCCCGGTGGTTGTAGGAACCCACCAAATACTCGAAGACCAGGTGATTGACCTGAACAAGCTGCAACAGCAGAAAGACCAGTTGGAATATGAGGCAATGGTCAGAAATCCTGAAACTGCCTATATGGTATCAGACGAAGAGTTTGATAAGAAACTGGACGAACTGGGTTGGTCGCCGTCCGACATTGGTACAATGGCGGGTATGTATATGGACAGGCAAGCCTACAAGATTGAAAAGGCGATAAAGGACTGGTTTCGCAATCTATTGGAAATACTCTTTCAGGCGGCGGCTTTGGTCATTGATACCATACGAACGTTTTTCCTGATAGTCCTCTCCATACTCGGACCAATAGCCTTTGCTATTTCCGTATGGGACGGCTTTCAGTCCACGCTCACGCAATGGCTCACGAGGTATGTAAGCGTTTACCTGTGGCTTCCCGTTTCGGATTTGTTCAGCTCAATGTTGGCAAGAATACAATCCCTCATTTTAGAACGGGATATAGCAATGCTTGCCGACCCCACCTACATTCCTGATACGAGCAATACCGTGTACATCATTTTTATGATTATCGGCATCATCGGGTACTTCACTATACCGACAGTAACAGGTTGGGTAATCCAAGCCGGAGGCGCAGGGAACTTTACCCGCAATGTAAACTCCACGGCAATGAAAGCCGGAAATATCGCCGGAGCAGGCGCAGGTTCGACAGTTGGAAACATCGGCGGTAAACTGATGAATAAATAAACAATTAATCATTCTAAAAAATGGAATTTAAAACGCTAAGAAATATCGAAAACAGCTTTAGGCAGATAAGGTTATATGCCATTGTGTTTGCGGTTCTCTGCACCAGTGTGGTAGGATACGCCGTATGGCGTTCCTACCGCTTTGCAGAAGAACAACGCCAAAAAATCTATGTACTGGATAATGGTAAATCCCTGATGCTTGCCTTGTCGCAGGATGCAAGCATCAACCGCCCGGTTGAAGCAAGGGAACACGTCAGACGTTTCCACGAACTGTTCTTTACGCTTGCCCCCGACAAGAATGCTATTGAAAGCAATATGAGCAGGGCATTCAACCTTGCCGATAAAAGTGCTTTTGATTACTACAAAGACTTATCGGAAAAGGGCTATTACAGCAGGATTATTTCGGGGAACGTGCAACAACGCATAGAGGTAGATAGTGTCGTGTGCAACTTCGACAACTACCCGTATGCAGTGCGCACCTATGCCAAACAGTTCATCATCCGGTCAAGCAATGTAACCAGACGTAACCTGATTACTTCCTGCTATCTCGTTAACTCCGTTCGCTCTGACAACAACCCGCAAGGTTTCAATATTGAAAAATTTGCAGTCGTGGAAAACAGGGATATCGAAGTCATCGAACGCTAAAAACAATCTTATGGAAGCATTATCAGATTTAAAAACGTTCGCAAAAATCCTTACAGACAAAGGATATAACGGCTATTTCCATACGCAGGGTGCGTATGCCAGAAAGCTGAAAGACAGTATCAGCGAATACCTCAAAAGCTGCCAAAAAGGTGCAGACAATTTACCTAAACAGGATTTATTTCTGACAGGCTACCTACAATGGTCGGGTGATGACAAGCCCCGTGTAGAATGCAGTATGTGGGTAAAATACCTGAATGGCAAATTTTCGCTTAGCCGTATGGAAATAGCCAAGAAAGACGGCTTCGGGCAGTTGCTTAAAAAATCAGAACTGGCAAACCTGTCCGTCATATCTGCACCCAAATTAACGGAAGCGGTCGCACTGGTCAACGATGAGCCAAAGCAACAGGCGGGTAAAAGTCCTAAGCGTTTCAAGCTGTAACAACAAATAGTAAGGCTATGAAAAAATTAAGAGCAAATATGGACAGGTACTTTGACCGGCTCGATGAACGTTGGCGGGCGTTGCCTTTGCGCAAACAGCGCCAATATACGCTGTACTTCTTTGTGGTTTACCTACTGCTCACCGTAGTGGTCATTGGCAAAGTGATGTACGACACCTCAAAGTCAGGTAACAATATGGTCATTAAACATATTGAGAACCCTGTCCTTAAAAATGGAAATCCTGCAAGGTTGCCGGATAGTGTATCAACAATTTTAAAAAATCAGATTTATGAAAGAAAATGAGAACAAAAAATCGGTTGTTCGGGTAACGGAGGGGAACCCGAATGAAACTGCTGATGTGTTGCAAGACGGCGCACAGAACAAAGCCGACAAACTCAAAAAGCCACTTATATTCCTTTTAATGGGAGTGGTATTTCTCGGCTGTATGTACCTGATATTTAAACCGTCGAAAGACAAAAAGGCGGTGGAGAACATCGGATTAAACGATGCCGTACCACAGGCTACCGGGGCAGGAATGCCTGCCGATAAAGGCAAGGCGTATGAACAGGAAATGCTCGAACGCAAAGAGCAGGAAAAGCGCAATGCACTGACCACGCTTTCTGATTATTGGAATACTGAAGACAGTGCATCTGCTGACAATGAAGAAGGTTTACCTGAACAAGATGAAGAAAGCAACGGCTTTGGCGGTGGCGGCAGAAATTCGGGAAGAAACGGTAATCATGGATTGAACAGCTACAGAAATATGCAAAGCACATTGGGTTCATTCTATCAGGATAATAATTCTGAAACAATGGAACTCCGCAGGCAACTGGACGAAATGAAAGAAAAGCTGGCCGAGAAAGATGTGCCACCTGTGGCCACCGTTGACGACCAACTCAAATTAATGGAGAAATCCTATGAAATGGCTGCAAAGTATCTTCCGCAAAATGCTAACACCGGAAATGCTGCTCCTGCCAACGGTGCAACTACTGGGGCTGCGGGTGCTAACCAAAAAGAGCAATTTGTATCGTTCACACCAACAAGAAAGAACATTGTATCAGCCTTGTACCGTGAACCGTCGGACAGTGCCTTTGCAGCCGATTGGAGCCAAACAAAAAGCCGCGGGTTCTATACCGCAGGTTCTACTGAAGAGGTAGTACAGCCTAAAAACAGCATCAAAGCCTGTGTAAACGAAGCCCAGACAGTAGTTGGCGAAACGGGTGTGCGCTTACGACTATTAGAGCCTGCTAAAACCCCGCAACGTACCATTCCCAAAGGAACAATTGTAACGGCTAATGCAAAATTTCAGAATGGCAGGCTACAATTAAAAGTTACCTCCGTAGAACTGGAGGGCAACATCATTCCGGTAGATATAATCATTTACGATTTGGACGGGCAGCAAGGCTTGTACGTTCCGTATTCGCCGGAAATGAATGCACTTACCGAAATGGCGGCCAATATGAGCCAGACAGGGGGAACAAGCGTAATGCTCACGCAGAATGCCGGACAGCAGGTAGCGGCTGATTTAAGCCGTGGCGTGGTACAGGGTATCTCAGGCTATTTCGCCAAGAAAGTAAGAACGCCAAAGGTTACACTGAAAGCGGGCTATCAGGTCTTTCTTGTATCTAAAAAATAATGTTGAACTCAAATAAATAAAACAATGAAAAATCATTTAAAAACCTTTTGGGCTTTTGCCCTGATACTCGGCTTTGCCGTAAACTCTTACGCACAGGACACCATCAGAACGCCGCTTGCCCTGGGCAAGATAGAACCGTACCGTATGGAAGTAACTTACGATAAAACTTCGCACTTGATTTTCCCGACCGCCATTCGTTATGTGGACTTGGGCAGCGAATACCTGATAGCAGGAAAAGCCGAAGATGCAGAAAACGTGTTGCGTGTGAAAGCATCTGTAAGGGACTTTGAGCCTGAAACCAATTTTTCCGTTATCACGAATGACGGTCGTTTTTACAACTTCAACGTGTATTACAGTTCCTACCCGGCGGCAATGAGCTATGACCTGCTCACGATGCAGAAAGCGGTAGATAAAGCCAATGGTAACGATGTGCTTTTTGAAGAATTGGGCAACAATTCGCCCTCGCTGGCAGGCTTGCTACTGGAAACCATTTACAAGAAAGACAAACGCATTGTAAAGCATATTGGAGCTAAGAGCTTCGGCATTCAGTTTATGCTCAAAGGCATTTACATCCACAACGGCAAATACTATTTGCATACGGAATTGAGAAACCGTACCAATGTGCCATTTCAGATTGATTTTGTGAATTTCAAGGTAGTGGATAAAAAGGTAGCCAAACGTACCGTAGTACAGGAACGTCCGATGATACCGCTACGCACTTACAAACCATTGGACGAGATCGGTGGAAAAACCATCGAGCAAAACGTGTTCATGTTAGACCAATTTACCATTGCTGATGACAAGGTATTACTGATTGAGATTTTCGAGAAAAACGGTGGCAGGCATCAAACACTTCAGATAGAAAACTCTGATTTAATCAAGGCTCGTTTGATTAACGATATGCACCTGAAATTTTAATAACCCTTTAAATAAGATAGCAATAAAATGAAAAAGTATATCTATACCGTGATGCTTGTTTTAATGGGCATCACAATGGCACAGGCACAACGAATGCTGCCTAAACAGAAAGGCTTGGAAATAAGCACAGGCGTATTATCCAATGATAAGATTGGCAATGATTATTACATCAGTGTAGCGATGACTGTAAATGGTAAAAACGGCAATTACCAGCTTTGGGCATTGGAATATACACACCAATACCACGACTATAAAGACCTGCGCATACCGCAGGAAAGTTATAGTGCCGAAGGCGGTTACAGTTTCTACTTGTTGGGCGATGCCCGAAAAAACATCACGCTGAATTTAGGAATAACAGGCGTAGTCGGTTATGAAAGCATTAACCGGGGCGAAGCTATGTTGTATGACGGATCGAAGATACTGAGCGAGGACAATTTTATCTACGGAGCTGGTGGACGGCTCACATTTGAAACGTACCTGTCCGACCGATTTGTATTAGTCCTGCAAGGGCGTACAAAAGTCCTTTGGGGTAAAGACTTAGAACAGTTCCGACCGTCCGTAGGTATGGGATTAAGGTTTAACTTTTAAAACAGAAAACAATGATAGCAATATTCAATAATTTCAGAATAGGATTACTGCCGATATATGTATTCCTGGCAATCCTCACAGCTTCGGTTACGTTGGTATCTTGTAGCAAAGATGATGAACTCGAAATACAAAAGGACTTTCCTTTTGAGGTCAAAGTGATGCCAGTGCCTAAATATGTTGCCAACGGCCAGACGGTAGAGATCCGCATTACAATACAGCGAACTGGAAATTATAGCAGCACGCAATATTTCCTTCGCTACTTCCAGTTTGACGGAAAGGGCACACTTAGGTATTACGATGAGCCGCCGTACCTACCTAATGATCTGTATGAGTTACCAACCGAGCAGTTCCGTTTGTACTATACTTCGGCATCTGCAGTATCTCAATCCTTTGAGGTTTGGATTTCGGATAACTTCGGGAACGAAAAGCAGATAACTTTTCAGTTTAACAGTAGTGATTAATACAGCATGTCAATTCATAAAAAACGGCTTATTGGATTGGTAAGCCGTTTTTGTATTGAATACGCATCGTTCAGGGGCTAAACAAATATTTTTTTGTAAATTCAAATAGTGGAAATAAACTATGGTTGCATCACTCGTTATAGGTATCATATTTTTGGTTGCAGGCTTGGTACTTCGTTACTGGATTAACCGTAGAAAGTTTTACAGGCGCAGCTCTATGGGAACTGAGGGGTTCTCATCTTATGAAAGTTCGATTTTCATTAAATTGATTGAAAAGGTTGGCAAATGGATAGCTTATGCGTTGATTATATTTGGGCTGTTGTCGTTATGGGTTTATTCCCGTGAAAAAAAGGAAAAACAGCAGCCTGACGTAACAACCGAACAACCTGCCCAACGCAGATAATTATTACAGAATTTTAAAAGCAAATCGGATAGCCCAAAAGGTTATCCGATTTTTTATGACTACAAATCCGTACAAATAAAAGAAGAGAGCCTTAACGGCAAATATATTTCATCTGGGCTATGTTTTATATAATCTTCTTTAACATCATCCCACATAAAGCCTGGTCTAACTAGCGTAAAGTCATTTATTTTATTTACTGATTGAACATAGCTGTAACCCCACGGAGATTTGTAAATAATTTGACCTTGAACTGCCAGTGTATCGAAGTTTTTTTCTGCAAGTTGCTTCATAACTTTTTTAAATGCTGGACAAACTTTGTAATAAAACACCATCAGATTCTGTTCAAGTCCTTTGGTTCGCTGTTTTAGGTCAGAAATTCTAAGATTGATTTTAATTTGCAAATCATCAAAATTATTTTCAAAATCATCAATATTTTTCCACCCTAAATAATGAAGCGTGTTTAGAAGCATTGAAAAAAAGTAATGCATCTCGCCATCTTTCCAATAATTGTTTATCAGGCAAACAATCGTGTTTACAAGTGCATCGGCTTTTAATTCCTCAACTTTCTTTTTTGTATAATCAAATTCGTATTCTTTAAAGCCTGTTCTTGCCAACATTAAAAAGTCGCCTATTAAGTTTAAACAACAACCTTTCACATTATTGTTGTCATAATTGTTGCTAAACGGAAGATAGCTAAAGAAATGTTGCTTTTCTTGCTCGTCGTATTTTTCTGTTTTGCCTCCATATTCAAGTATCAGCTCAAGCGTTATCAAATATTTGGTTAAGTCTGTTAATGTGGGTTTATAGTTTTGGGGTCTATTGTTACCATAAAGAAGTTCTTGCTGATTATAATACAGATTATCAAAATAGCTTGTCAATTTTCTTTTTTCAGACTTTAGCAACGCAAAAGAAAGATTACGAACTATTTTTACTTCGTTTTTCTCATTGCCATCAATGTTACCTAAATTTTCTTCCTGTTCATCAATGCTAATATCAATCTGTCTGTTTATGGACAGAGATTTTGAGTGAATGAATTTTAAAACATCTAAAACCCGAAGCGAAAGAGAAGAAAGCAAAAGACTTTTCTCATACGCAGAATGCTCAATTGGTTTGTAAGAAGAAAGGTCATACAGCTTTTCGGGCTCGTTGTTTCCGTCTCTTTTTGCATCTGTAGTTTTACGGCTATTCAGAATACTTGCACTTTCTTCGTTTTCCGTTTCATCAATTATCGCATAATGCAACAAGTCGAGAACTTTGCTTAGTTCTCCATTTTGGATTTCGCTGTAAATCCTTTCTATGTCTTCAGTTTTAGGATTTGGATGGGTTTTGGCAAGATGAAAATAATCAGACACCAAAAGTTTGTTTGATACAAATTCATCCTCCATATTAGCCAATTGAACGTACTGAAAACTACCTAATTCTGCATTGAGTTTTACTTTTAGTTCTTGCTCAAACTTCGAGAATGTTTGGGAATGAAAATATCGGTTCTCTTTATCAAAAAGCATAAATTTAAACGGTTCTGAGAAATTGCCATTTAAGTGAATTGTAAGCTCATCATAAATCAATTCTGCGCTAAGAAGTTGAACCTGAAATTTATTATTCTTGATTATCGTTTCATAAATGGATTTATGAGCTGTAGAAGTAAAATCTGAAAGTTGTTTTTTGTTGCCAACTTTCAATTTTATGCCTAATTTATTAAGCAAGCCACCTTTTTCAGATCGTATAAGAAGTGAAACTTCTGCATTTGCATTTTTTCCTGCTAATGCCAAGCCCTCCGGTGTTATATTGGCACTTCCGAAAAGGCAAAATTCTTTACCATCTTTTGTTTTAATATGGATAATCTTTCCGTGAAGTTTAGAGTTTGAATTATCAGATTTCGAATATTGAACTCTACTGATACCAGCATTGCACCAGTCGTAAAATGAAAATGTTTTACTTAAATCCATTGCCGATGGAATAAAACCACTTTCTTCTAAAACCACATTAATATCTGCTTTTGGGAAAAGATTTTTAAGCTCTTGCAGTACCTTTCCTTTGCTATCATAAAATGGAGAAATGGTAGTAATTTCAACAATTTTTTCGTTGCTAATATGTTTTAATAGCTCATTCCAAATCGAAGAGGTTTCGGAATTGAATAAAAAAGCAACTTTCTCTTTTTGTGAAGTATTTAAAAATTCAAACGGTTTTACTGCTGGTAATTCATTAAGCCATTTTGAATGTTCAATTATCCACCTTGTGGTCTTTTCATTCATCTGACCTTTAACTGTTGATGAAAGCATCGATAAATAATTCCAAGCAGATGAAAATATTGGGGCGTTCTCGGTCGAACGAATATCAAAATGATATGCTCCCCAAATTTCATCGTTGTTTCCATTTCCCGAATTGGTAAGATTTCCTGAACCAACAATTAATAAACCCTCCTTATCGCCAAATAGCATCCAGATTTTTGGATGAAATACTGAATTTTGAAAAACAGGATAAAGTGAATAACCGGCAGTAAGTTGCATTTCTTCGCCAGTGGCTTGTCGCATCAACTCTGAATAATAGTAGCCGTCAATAAAAACATTAATGTTTCTCACACCACACGAACGCAACCATTTCATTGCTTTCATTTCAAAAAAGTAAAAGTCAAAGCTGAAAGTGGTAAGAATACAAGAATGGTATCTTCTGCTTCCAATTAAAGTCAAAATGTTTTCTCTTTCTAATGCCATTAGTCAACCAAAAGTTTTGTGTGAAGCGGAGACAAAACCTTTTCCTCGTCGATTACCTGCAAATCAAACATTATGTTTTGCAAAGCATTCATTCTCGGCGATGTATTTCTTGGTGGAAATATGTCGATGAAACGGATGTATTGTTCTTCTATAAAAAATTTATGCGTGGATTGTGAGCCATTACCCATTTTTCTAAGGGCAACCATTGTGTGTCTGTAAATTATTTTGCGTAAAATAAATTGTTCAACAAAATCTTTAAGAATTTCTTTCTCTGCTTTATGAACTGTAAGGATGCCATCAACCATATTTCCATCTCTTTCTGTTCTCTTTCTACTCATAAATTCTTTCAAAGGATGCAATTGTTCTCTATTATTTTTGAACAGCTGAAGTAAAAGCATGAAACCGTATTTACCAGCAAGAATTGGGTCGTTGGTTTGGTTGATTGCTCTTTTCGTTTCCTCTTCGTCGTTCGTATCTGGAATGAGTGATAAAATTTCTGAAACTAAAGATGTGGGCTGTATTGATTGGTTAAAATCTTTGCAAATTTCTTTTGAGATGCTATCCGAAAACTTCTCAACAAAAGACGGCAAATATTGGTCTTGTTGAAAATCGTAAAGATGTTGCAGCAATGCCCAAAATATTGTTCCGCAACTGTATTGCCAATATTCATTTAGTTGATAGCAATACCAACCGATGTTTGTTTCTGTTTCGGGTTGAGTGCTTGAACCTAATTTTTTATGATAGCTTTCGAGCAAAAATTTATACCAATTATAGTCATTATCGTTTTGAACCGCTGTTTTTATTAGCGATAAAATGGTTTCTCTTCTATGAAAAGTCACCAATTCTTCAACTTCTTGGCTTGGCTCATCTTTGTCAAGGAGCATTTCCATATACAATTGCCATTCACTGCTTTCAGTTTCTATAGTCTCAATCGCAAAATATTTGATTAGTTCTGGTATATCCGATTGGTAAAGCTTTCCTTTTTTTATGTTGCTGTAAAATAACTCTTTTATTTGGGGGGATAATGATATCTCAAAAGCATTAGCTAATTGTTTTCCTGAAACTTTTTGTCTGGGATGTGGTTGGCTTATATTGTAAACAACGTCTCCAAAATCATTTACCGCAGTAATAATTAATGAAAGAGCTTGCATCGCCCCATAATAATATTGCCCAAAAGCACCGGACGGATATTTCCAATACACATTTTTGTCTGTACCGTCTTTATCAGCCCCCTCAGCTAAATCAAAATAATCATTTTCAATCGTGTTGAGTAGGTTTGATGCGAAATTACTTCCTGTAATTTGCTGAACTGCTTTCCGCTGACTTTGCATTATGATAGCAATCATTAACTCAGCCCTGCGAATAAAGCGGTATTGCTCTTTTGAATTTCCCTTTTTCTCTGTTTTAAAGTAAAAATCTAATAACCAGCAATAAAAGCCATAGTACCGCAGTCGATTAGTCAAGTTAGAAATTCCGGGCAACATCGTTGCATAAGTTGCCTCTGAAGTTGTCTGAAGCCCTAATGGGTCAAGTCCTGTAATTAAATTTATTGATGCTCCCCAAAACGGATAGTTTGATTTGCCTTTTTGTAATAATGCCATTTAAAAATTCTTATTGAATTTGTTATTAACCTATAATTTTCAAATTTACAAAATAAACTATGCTGAAATTTATCGCGGAGCCAAACACTACCTTTCAGAGCCAAAGCCTGCAACATTTTCTAACGCTATCATAAGCATTTATAAATTCGACTTCCATAGTAAAATTGAGCAAACAATGGAAGTAATTGCAATACAAAAGTCGGCACTAGACGGAATGAAAAATGAGCTAAAAGCACTTTTGGAATTGACCGAAAATGCCACACAGAAATATACGCCCATTTTTAAAGCGGAACAATGGCTCGATAACCAGGAAGTATGTCTGATGATGAACATTACCAAGCGGACTTTACAGACCCACAAAAGCAAAGGACTATTACCGTATTCAAAACTGAACCGTAAAAATTATTATAAACGCTCAGATGTACAGGCTTTGCTCGAAGCCGGACAGCTGGACAATACTACTGAAAATGGATTTATTCACGAATGATAGTGACGATATCATCGCCCACAGGGAAATGATTACACAGCTACGAAATCGTATTGAACAGATATTAAAAAACTACCGTCCTGTAATGAACGGTGAAATATATCTTTCGGGCGAAGATGTGTGCAAGCTGTTACATATCAGCAGACGGACTTTACAGCAATATCGTGATGACCAAATACTCCCATACATCCAGATAGGCGGCAAAATCATTTTTAAGCAAACCGACCTTTTACGGATACTTGAACAAAACTATGTCTGCAATGGACAAAAGAACAAGTAACGGATTTCAAGCAATCATATTTCTATATCGAAACGAGTTTAGTATCTTTGCTATGTAAAATATAGAAATACTTAAAGTGTTTTTGCTTTAAGTCCCACATTGAAAACTGGTAATTTTTAGACAACGGGACGATAAGGAAGAACGCTCATGCCATAGGCGTGGGCGCTCGCTTATTCGTTGTCGGGTATACCAGTACCTCAATGTGCGGTAAGTGTAGTTGCCTGCGCTTTCTTTTTGTGCAGGAACTTCATCTAACTCAAAAAAAGGTAACGTATGAAAACTGGTACTGTACAAGAAACAATCTCCCTGTCTTTTATCAATGACAAAAGCCCTGTAACCGATAACATCTGCAAAGATCTCGCTGCATCTGGAATGGAAATACTATCTCGGTCAGAAAGCATTGAAAATGGGCTAACACAGTTGTCTTCATTGAATGAACTCCCCAAAGTCTGTATTATTGACTTGGATTTTTACGACCAAAATGTGCTTAAACAGCTTCAAGAATTAAGGAAAGAGTACCCTGCAATCAAACTGGTTGCCCATAGCGATATTGATGATGAGAAAGTTGGGAAATCTCTTTTAGAGATTGGGTTTTCAAGTTATCTACTACTTGGAAGCGATGTTGATGATTTTAAGAAAGCTATCTTCAGTGCTTAAGACTATATTTCATCATCATCGTCTCCATACCAACTTGAAGTATCCACATCGTAGTCATCGACCTCAAACTTAGAGGACGGAAAATCCTCTTCAATTTGATAGCGTATCTTCGTTTCAAAAGGGAATGTTTCTGGCAAGTCTAATCCATCACCTTCACGTCTTTCTTTATTAGACCCATATTCAAGAATCACATGTAAATCTCCAAAGACGTCCACTACAATTTCATATTCATTAATTTCTGAAATATGATATTCTGACACTTCACTATATTCCAGTGAATGGTGAGGTGCAAGTCGATCAACATTCTCAAAAAAATTAGTTACAACGGATGATACCATATGCTCTTCGATATGTCCATCAAGGAATTGTTTAAGATCTTCACGATAGTTCTCAATTGTTTCTACCAAACTAATAAAAGAGTTAAGTACATCTTGGCTCATACGCTCAATTTCAGAATCGCTAATATTAAACACCTCAGGATTAATATGGGTATACTTGCTTAAAGTATTGATTGTTTCTTTTACATCCTTTATCATGTCTTTGAGTTCGTCAACCTCAAATCCCCAACGATCTAAAAAAGTGTCGTCTATTCCACCTTGGACTGCGTATTTAATTCTTTGGTTTCTTGTAGGTTTTCCGTCTGCAGTTTCGGGGCTAAACCAAACACAATTTTTCACACGTTCTTCCGGAGCAAGGTTATATAAAAAATGTCGTGACAACTCCCTTATAGAGCATGCAAAATTATTAAAGCGAAGTTTGTTTGTTCGATCATTTAAGCTAGCAATTGAAGCTTCAAATAAATCCAACTCAAATTGGTTGGATAGTAATTGTTTTATTTTTTCGGCTTTCTCCATAGTCTCTACATATAAAAGCTGTATTTAAGCTGCATACTATCTTCTTGGTTCAAATATTTTAATATTTCTCCAACATTTCTCGCACATTCAATTGTAATAGGCATCTGCCTATCAAATTGTGTATTATTCCAATTCATTTTGGTTAATGCAAGGATTTCATCGCAAATGATGTTTGGAGATTCATCATGTTGTGCTAATTTTATTTCAATGGCTCGAGGGATATATCTACCTGGATACGTTTCGTAGTACGGCACAGATCCTCTTGTATATAGCAAGTGGTGTTTATAACTCATAGCGAAATGTGTTCCCCTCATCGGCGGATAATTGCCATTCCTGTATAATCTTAAATCAGATGTTTGTATAGAAACTAAGTCAACTTGATTTATATGCAAATCACGAGCTGCTTGGGTAAACCCGTAAACTTCATCTTCACTGAAGTTAGAGGTCTTATGGATTACTAGTCTTTTCGGAAAAATTTTTACGGCTTCATAATATTCAGTTAGGGACTGCTTTAGAAGATTGAATGCTTGTTCTTCACTTAGATGTGGTGTTCTATCGTTTTTTTTCAAAGTAATTTCCTCACCTCTTAAAATGACACCTTTCCCTAACTCATTAAATATTTGGGCAATACTTGTTTGTGTTGAGCTTCTATCTCTACTTTTAAAGAAGCTTATACCGGCATAACAAGTAGTTTCAGCAGTGTCTTTTCTGATCAATGCCCAAGGCGTTCCTGAAGCTTTATAGTATAATGCTGTAAAAAAATTCCAAGCAACCGTTGCAGGATCTTGCATCTCTTTGGTTGGTTTTGCAACTCTATCCCTAATGATTTGGATAGGCACATTATATTGCATTGCCTTTGCTTTAAGATTTCTCCTGAAATTCTGTTCTTTTGAAGAAACCTCATCTTCATCAAAATCACGTTCATGAACTTCAGTTTCTTCTTCATCTTCACCAGAAGCTTTTGCCTTAGCTTCGGTAATATGTTTCATTAAATTTTCAGGCAAAGCGCAAAGAATTACATCTGGTTTTTTGTTTTTAGATAAGAATTTGATTTCAGCTAAATAGAGTTCTGTAATTTCTGCAATTATCGTTTCCAGGGAGTTGCTTTTCTTGACGATTTTCTCTAAATCAGAGTTATTTAACTTTCTTAGGTATGTATCATCATAATTGATCTCGCACTTAAAGCCTATACTTTTATTGAAACCGCAAAAATTTAGAAAAAGGTTGGGATGTGGGGTTTTACTTTGTTTTCCATCAATATGGGTTTTGCATGATTCTATCCATTCTAAAACTGCATCAACACTGTCAGATTTTCCAACTACTCCAATGGTGATTTTTTCAGGTCTAACTTGATCAATATCAAATGGATTAAAATTGTAAATGCCACTTTTAGGACAAATCTGATGTCCTAAGCCAAATTGTAATGATGGTTCTTCTATATATCTTAATTTCATTGATCAGAAAAAATTGAGTTGGTTAATTCGTTATCAAGGCTTATTTCCGTTGGAGTAAACTCAGATGTTTCTTCAACGATTTTAACGGGTATCCATTTTTGTTCATCTAGGCTGGGAGATAAACTTAATGGCTCATTTTTCGAGGTCTGCAGGTATGGATATTCAGTAACAAACAGGTCCGTATAAGATAAGTAGTACGCAAAGAATCTAAAGTAATTGTAAACAGAATTGTTATTCTCAAGTCGTTTTATTCCTGCCATATATGCTGATTCAAATCGACTTTCCCTATATCCACCCGGATTTGTAAAGCTCCATGTTGGATTTATGACCAAATACCAATCTATTTCAAAATTTAAAAAAGATGCTTTGAATGCTAAGTGTCTATAACAGATTATGTGCCCCTCCTTCTTATTTGTCATTTCGAATATTACTGTCTTGGTAGACTCTTTTTTACCCTTCCATCTAATTTGCTTTGCTTTAGGAGGTCTTGAATTGGCAAATCTGAAAATTCCTCTTGGCGGGAAGAATTCTATTCCTTTATAATAGCAAAGTTGGATCAGAGATTTTCTTAAAAGGTTTTTGAATACTTTGTTACTCGCTTCATCTTGTTCGTAGAAGTCTTTACAATCCAAAGTAGTTATTGTGCCAGCATCTATAATTTTTCTCAATGGTTCGTTGTTTTTAGATAAATCCCGAAAAGTATAAATACACTTTTCATGTAAAATCCAGTCTTCAAAATATACTTTATTTTGTTTTAAAGCCTTTTTGACCAGTGTGTTTGGCTTCAACTTTTTCACTTTCCTTTTTCCAATACTCTCCAAATAATCGTTTAGATTTTCGAGGATAGCTTCTTCATTAATAAACAATTCTGCCTTATACAAAACCTTCGGAAATGATATTTTAACCATGTTAGGCGAAATATCTTCTGGCTCGTTATTCAAGTATCCATTTTCGAACTTAAGCTGGCGCTGTTCAATCTGTATATCCGAAAACTCATGCTCGTATAATTTAGAAATCGCTTGAATTTTGGGCGTTGAGCTTATAGCATTTATTTTCTGAAGAATAACGTCCTTGTCTATAATATGGTCACTTGACTCAAACCCAAAACTATCGGGTATTACATCTTTCAGTTTTGCATCATTGTATTGCGGCTTCTTTTCTGTGAGAATATATAAGTAGAGTACATCAAACTCATTTTGTAGGTCATACTTTGAGAATGTTTCGAGCGTAGTCCTAATTTTATCAAGAGAAGATGTTGACGTAATTTGAAAAGCCACCCTATTCTTAAAGTCGGCCAGATCAATTGCTGGAAAATTTTTCTTTTTTGTAGAATTAAGATTTTCAAGTTCCAACCCGAAAACCTCATTTAATAACGGTACCAAAAAATTCTCTGCATGGATATTAATATGATAATTTCCTATTGCATTAAACCCTTCCACTTCGTGGACAAATCTCGCTGCACAAGTAGTGATCTTGTTGATGTATTCAATCCTGTTCAATTTTTGAAATATTTCGAGGTTTATTATTTAGTTTGTGACATATACTTTATCTTCTTTTCGGCAACTCTAAGAGTTTTATCCGCCAACGATTCGTCTTTTAGCTCAATTGCAATTTTCTCACTGAGGTATTGAATAAGTAATTCTTCTCGTTCTATGCCCAAAATATCTGCGAGTTTAAAAACCTGTTCCTTATTGATATTTCTTTGCCCTCTTTCAATTTTACTCAGAATTGCTGTATCCATTTCGAGCAAAGCAGCAACTTGCCTTAAGAGAAGCCCTTTCTCCTCTCGTTTAGCACGTAATATTTCTCCAACTGTTTTTTTATAATCCATTTTGTGTATTTGAAATATTCTACTTGACAAATAATGTCAAATATACGTTATTCCTTTAACTATTAATCGCATTGAGCAGGCAATATATTATTAACCAGTTATTGTGGCTCTTCAAGGTAATTATCTGATAAAATTAATAACTGTGTGGCGGTAAATAATGCGGCGTTCTTTTGCTTCTTTTCTTTGGTCGCCAATGTGGCAAGAAAAGAAGTTCCCTAAAACAACAAAAGGGATAATGAACATCCCTCAAATAATGTCGCAACCTGTTTGGTAAAATGTGCCGGAATGAATGGTGGGTAGGCATCCCATTTTGCCAAAGAGGTTGCTCCGATTTATGCAAAAAGACTGTCCCGACCATCGGGAGGGAGTGTCTTTTTGCCGCCCGATTTTCCAATCAGGCGACTTTTATAGGATGGGTTCGGAAATCTTTCAGGTTGTGAAAAAATCCCCTGTATGGTGTCAAACCATTTTTAAACATACCCCATAACAGTGAACAACCCATCTGAACCAATGAGGAATTGATATACAAGTCCTGCTTTTCCAACGCTTCGGCAAGGGAACAGCTCGGTGTATCGTCTTCCAGTTCGGATTGTTTAAGCAGTTCGCCAAATTCATCCGTAACCATTGGCAGGCTTGCCACCGTTTCATATTTCTCTGAATTGGGTTGGCGAATTTTTCCTATGGTAGATAGTAAAACTTGTCCTGTATGTTGACTGTTGCCGAAGTCCAACCAATAACGTGGGCGGTTGGAATAGGGTCTTCCATTGCTCAATTCACTTAATATTTCCGCAATTTCAAATCTTGCTTTTACGCTATCCACACAGGAAATATAAATACTTGCTCCTGCATTTTCGGGGAAACTGTCGCTATTGTCTTTTTCAAATTTCCTTGCTTCCGCTTTCCAGTTCGTACCTGAGAAGCGATTTATACGGTTAATGATAGCAACAGATTTGTACAAACCGACCTCACTTTCTGCAAAACGCTGTCTTCCTAAATTGGCTTGGGTAATTACATCATCATCCCAAAGACGAATAAACAACCCTGCGTGTCCTAACTCGTTTAGGCTGTGGTTCATCTCAAGCAAGGCAGTCATTACTTTTGAGCCTGTACCACCTGCACCGATTACGTTTACCGTTATGGGATTGGTAGGATTTATCAAATCGCTGTCCGTAAAATGGACTTTTAAAATTTCTTTGCTCATTACAATATCGTTTTTATGGTCTTGTTTGTCTTTTTCAATATATCTTTAGGAAAGGCTTTGTCTGTGCCGATGAGGTCTTTCCAAAGGCTTACACAATTTCCTTTTATGGGGTTGTGTTCGTTTACCAAGTGACTGAAATAGCTGTTAAAAAAGTAGCTTTCCCACGCTTGCATAAATTCTTCAACCGAAGCAGAATTTTTGATATTGATATCTACAGTTCCCATACATACGTGTCCGTCCTCGTAAATATTGAAAAATGGTGCGTGAAATAATACGGTATTCTCGGTAGGTCTTCGGTCTTTTTCTAGGGCGAAAACAATAAGGCTCTGTTTGCTTGCATACCAAAGCATTGCAGGTACTTTCGCCGTACCGTTTGGTATTTCAAGACTTTCAGTAAAGAACATTTTGACTTTTCGTGCTTTGGTGTACCAAAGTACCGTACCGTTTTCACTCGGATTAATGTGCAGGACGTTGGTAGGCAGAATGCCGTTAGATTTTAAAAATGCCTTGCTCTTTTCCTTTTCCGTATTGAGTGCTTTTGCCAATTCTTTAGCTTCTCTCTCGGTCAAAGGATGGGCGTTGATTGGATTACCGTTCCTATCCATATCAAAATGCTCTACATAGGTGGTTCTATTACTTCCTTTGGTTTGGTAAAAAACCAAAGCCGATAAAGGGTGGTAAAGCGTTCCAAAGTTTTGTGTTATATCTTTCATTTTAGAGTATCTAAAAGTTATTCAGTATGTATATCAATTCCTCAATTAAGGCAAAAACACGGTTTTCAAATTCAAGGGTATTTGCAGTAATATCACTACCATCAAACCTTTTCACAATGGTGGGTTCTTCCATTTGTCCGTATTCTTGCAACTCGGTGTTCACGCTCTCAAAAAGTGTTTGAAACAAAATACCTTTTGCATCGGCACAGAACGAAACGTACTTTTCCACACCTATACTATTTTCCATATCTTCTTCGCTTGCTTCTCCGCTTGGCAGGGCATTACGGTTTATGGTAGCATTCGGGTATTGTTCATACAAGGCAAAGGCTTCACTTGCCAGTTTGTAGCAATCTTGGTCAAAGCTGTCTTTGATTTTAAAGGAGTTTAAACGGACTGCAAATCGGCTCAAATTGTGCTTGTTGTAAATTTTCTGCTCCATACGTTCGCCTATCTGTTCTGATTGCCTAATCTCGCTTAAATACGTTGTCGTGTCCTCATTCTCGTCATCGCTTACAATCCACTCTGTTACCATTTCATACATCCAATACAGATAACTGTTTTCCTGTCGATAGTAAGGAACATCTGCAATGTGGTATAGGTACGCACACACGGATTGCAATAGCTGTACGGCTTGCTTGCGATTGGGATGCTTAGATAGTCGGTACAATGGCACTACGGGAATGTAATACAGGGTTGCACCTGTACTGTACCGTTCTTCACTTACGAAATACGTTTTCTTACTATCCTGTATCAAACGGAGTTCTTCCCAATCACGAAACTTCTTTCTTAACTGTTCCTCTGTGGAATCCAAAGCTAAAGCGATATTGTAGGGATAGCCGTACTGCCTGGACTGCATAGGTTGTATACAGTAATGCCCTGCCAATTTGGAAAGGGACTGATAAAAATCCCTTTCCGTCTTTTCCGATTTTCCACAAGCCTGTACGGTTTGTGCTTCTTGCAGTTTAGGCAGAAATGAGCATTTTAGAAAACCATTGGTAGTACCGTTATCGGTACCGATTTCATTTTGTCTTTTCTTATTTCGTCTGCGTTCTTTGGTCTTTGCATCCAATCTGCGAACTCGCCCAACTGTTTGTGCAAAGTCTTCTGTTTCGGTTGCTGTAGGGTTTTGATGATGCCCGATATGATATTGCGTTGCATAATTCATTTTTTTTGATTTTTGATTTAACCTTTCGTTCCCATTACACTCTCAAATCGGTACTGTATTGTATCGTCACGGATAACAGGGGCAGATACTTTGGCAGTGGTCAGTATCGGATAAGAATTTGCATAGAAATTCATTACGGCTTCCACGCTCCAACGTGGTTCGGGGTCAGTCAATGGAATATCCTGTCCTTTATCTTTGAGTATGAAAATTCTCGGTAATACTGTTGCTAATAACATAATGTTCGTTTTTAATTGTTAATATTCTACTTCTTCGTTTGTTGTATTTATTGGGCAATAGGTAGCAACCTCCTCCGTTTTTGGCGGTTCGGGTTGCTCCTCCGTTACTCCACCAAAAAGGCTCGGTGTCCCGAACTTGTCGGACAATGACGTTTTGCGTTTGCGTATCTCGTCCGCTTTTTCGGGAAACTCCGTAATGTCGGGTACTTTCATCCACGCTTCACGGAACTTGCCCTCTTTCTCCAACTCGTCCACCTTTGCCATACCGTCTTTGTACTTCTTGTCTTTGGTTTCTTTTTCCTTTTTGGCTTTCTCGGTTTTCTGCTTCTCCATTTCGGATTGCAGTTTGACGGTTTCCATTTGCTTCATAAAGGCTTCCATATCCACCATTAAACCCGATATGGCTTTAATTGGTGCGTTTATCTGCTCAAAAAATCCCTCGTCAAACTCCTGCGAAGTGGCGTTAAAAATCAATGGGGGAATGAGGTTTTTCGCACTATCTCCGCATTGCTCATTGTTGAGCAATACTGTTACGATTAGTTTGTTTTCTATCCCCTTAGAAATGTTCAGTTGCAATATTCCTGTAAAATCCAACTGCTGTACTTGATTGAAAAAATTTGTGTTCATTGCTGTGAGTTTTAATGTGTTGTTACTTGTTCTTTGATGGCTGTAAGTTTCTCGTACATATCCGCCCAATAGGCTTTTTGCCTCTTGTCGAACTCGGAAAAACGCTCGTCCTCGTGGCGGTATTCTTTGTACCGCCCTGCTATTTTTATGGCTTCCTTTAAATCCGTTACTTCGATTTGGCAACCGTTTAAATCTGTTACGTACATCATTAATCGTCTTTTAGGATTACCATCGTGTTATGATTAAAGGCATAGTCAAACGCACCGTTTGATACCCTATGCCTTCTTCGCAGTTCCACGCCCTCATCATCCCAACCAAAATCGGGAAGACCGTTTACCCTTGCCACAAGCTGTGCATTGGTCAAGTGCTTAAATCGCTCCCTGCAAAACTTTTCAAGGTCTGTTTCTTTGGTAATTCTATCTGTTGTTTCCATCTTTGATTGCTTTAAGTGTTAATGACTGATTTCTGCTATTTGGTCAATCCTGCCATAGATTATACTCCGTAGGCTCGTTTTGTCGGGTGCGCTGTATTCCTGCCAACTGTCGTACTGCTTCACTACATAGGTTTTTAGAATATCATCAAACCCAAACCGATAACCCATTAGGGGAACTGCCCCGTTAAAAAAGGCGTTTCGGTTTACCGCTTCCGCAATCCAATTTTTCTCGGCTCGGCTTAGCTTCTCGCCCTTGTTCAGTTTTTCCCTTAGCTGATAGACCTTTGAGGTTTTCAGCGTTTCCAATTCGGGTACTTCGTGGCTGACAAATTTTATCGCTATGGCGTTCGTTTCCATTGTAACTGCTTTTGAATGTTATGCGTTAATCTTCGGTGGCATAAACCCCATTTACATAGTAGCCGTGTAATTTTTCCCAAAGGCGTACTAAACCGTTCGTGTCTATATAGAAATGCTCTGTACGATTGCAGTAAATGATAAATACGCTTTCGCCTTTGTGCTTCTTTTCAAGGCTCTTGGCTCTCGCCAAATTTTTGGCTTCCTCTATTGTTATCGCTTTCATAAAACTTATTTTTAACAGGCTACCACCGATTGTGGCGGTAGCCTGTGATTATCTAATTGAGGTTTAGGATTTCCGCACCGTCTGTCGCAAAGGCTGTACATAGGTCAAATGCTTTTTGTCCTTTCATTTGAGCCGTTCCACCCAATACAATACTCTGTAACTTGGCTTCGTCATCCCTGTAATTGCGTACATTTTGGAAGTAGCCTGTAACAGCATTGTATGCTCCGAACAATGTGCCTTTTGTAGTGTCCATTTGTTGCGTATCACTCGTCATTGCATAGGCAAACGCATCGTTCACGGCATTTTTAAACATTGTTGATATTTCGTCTTCAGCACCTTTTTTGATGAGCTCAAGGGTTTCTTTGTTCGGGCATAGTGCCAATTGGATTAGCTTTCTGACCTCTTGGTCTGTTGCCCTTATCGTTGTCCAGTCATTGAAAATACCCTGTAGCTGGTCGCTCAATGTGTTGGCTAACCCCATTATCCTATGTGCATTCTCGATACGCTGTTTTGCTCCCGATGTGTGCTTGATACGGACTACATTGGTCATATTCCGCAATGAAGCGTTAAGGGTGTTTTGGCAAACGATACGGATAGGCGTAAACGCTGCGGTAATACTTCCGCTTCCGTCGTGGCTTGTGGTAAGGAAGATGTATTTTTCCGTAACATCATCGCCATTGCCTACACGGATATAGTCGGGCAATTTGGCTGTGATAAAAATGCGTTCGCCTTTGCCCAATGCCCCTGCGGTTTCGTACAGAATACCCTCGCCACCTCCTACGATAGCATCAAAGAAACTGAACGCTTCACGGTTTTGTACGATGTGGTAATCTTTACCCACTACGCCCAATACGGCATTGTTATCGGTGCGTATGTTGGCGAAACAGTTAGGTACTTCCAGTTCGTTACTGCCTATCTCGATACCGTCTGCGGTTTCGGTAATGCCCGAACCTTTGGTAAACAGAGGGGATTTGACTACCTCGTAATCTAACCCTGCGTGTCGGATAGCTTCCTCGCTTGTGGGGTACTGCTCTACGATTTGCCCCAGACCGTGCCACGCTTTTTGCTGAACGCTAAAGAATGAATAACGTCCTGTTTTCTCGTTGTAATTGATGTTATGTGCCATAATGCTAAAATTTTGATGTTGAAAAACGATTGAATATTCGTTGTTAAAATGGGAGGTCGTCCTCGGTTGATATTCCTGCAATGCTGTTGTTTTCTGCTTTTGCAGTAACCTGTACGGTTTCGGCTCTATTGCTACCTCCGTGCAATTTGATTTGTGAGGTATGGAAATTAAGTCCTGCTCTTGGTTCTCCGTCTTTGTTTACCCACGCTCTCGGACTTACACGCCCTGTGAGTTCTACCAAAGTGCCTTTTGTCAGTAGCCTTGCCACGTTTGGAGTTATCCAGTAGGCACAATCGAAGTAGGTAGTTTGCTCTACTCGTTCGCCCTGTTTGTTACGGTAGCTGTCGTTTACCGCTACTGAAAAGTTTACCACCTGTTTTTCGTTCGACAATGTGCGTACTTCCGCATTTCTTGTCAGTCTGCCTGTGATGTTCATTTTCGCTGATTTTTAGTGATTGATATTTGATTTAATTTTTCTGATTTATTCGGTAATGAGAGGAGGTGCTGTTTCGTTTCATTACCATTTTTAATGCTTATAATTTTCATAACTGACATTTTTTTTATTCGTCCAAAGAGCCGGAGTATGCTATGTTTCGTTTCACGAGCATAAAAGGTTCGTGTTTAGCCGACACAAGGTTTTGAAAAATAAATACTACCCAGCGGGTGGAGATTTTTTTTCAAACTTGCTTGACCTTTTGGCGGTGTTAAGAACACGGAAATACCTTTGCTCTTGAAATGGGACAATAGTGCATACAGGCTTCTTTGAATAAAAGAAATGTGGAAGCCGAGAAAATTGCATTAGAAAATGGTCTGTTTTGAATTGAAATAATACTTCCAATTCGTCGGATTGATAAATGTTTTCTTAAGGTGTGGTTCTCAAAACCACAGAACAGGGATTTTAAAAATATCTGAAAATGGGAATAGCGGAGAGGTTTTTTTTAAAAATTTCTGTTTCAGAAATAGCCGGAAAGCTCTTTTACTGCGAGGATATTGCTATGGGAGGTAAATGTGCTTTGGCTGCAAAAAGTACCGGCAAAAAAAAAGCAGGATCGTCAAATCCTGCTTGATATCATTTATTTTTTAATATTTTAATCCCTAACTCCCATCAACACCATCCATTAGTTTCCGGATATCTTCATACCGATAATACATCAATCCACCGATTTTCGTGAACGGTAACGTTCCGTTTAGCCGAAGGTTTTGGAGTGTCCCCGCTGAAATCCCCAATAATTCTCGGATCTCGTAACTCTTGAGCCATTCCCGAGGCTCCTTTTCGGCTTTTCTCGGATGTGGTCTATTTCTCCTGATTTCTTCAAGAAGTTCCTTTTTAAAGCTATCTAAGTCTTCTTTAGTGATAAGTTCTACTTTCATTTGCGCTGCTTTTTAATGTTTCTAAATTCTCTCCTCTAGAACAGAATTGATTTATGGTCTTTTCTGTCTTTACGGATACAAATGAACCAAAAGTATCTACGAATTTGATCAACATGGCAGTCAGTGGTTGCATTTGGCGTCCAAAGGCACACATATAGTATTGCATCCATTAAAATTACAACCTTACCTCGTTTCATTTCAATAATGATCTAGAAGTATCTAATCCTGGGAAGCCATTCTAACCTCTAACTTGTGCATATCCTCACTTAGCTTATGTTCCAACACCTTAGCATAAATTTGGGTGGTACGTATAGATGTATGGCCAAGCATTTTACTCACCGATTCAATTGGCACACCATTGCTTAATGTCACCGTTGTAGCAAAAGTATGCCTTGCGAGATGGAACGTTAAATTTTTATTGATGCCGCAAATTTCTGCGATCTCTTTTAAATAACCGTTCATTCGCTGGTTGGATATGACAGGGAAGATCGTTCCATTCGCCTCAGCTACCGGATGCCCTCTGTACTTCTTAAGAAGATCTGAAGCCTCGGGCAGCAAAGGAACTCGAACCGTTGTATCGGTCTTTTGTCTTTTTGTCGTCAACCAATCTTTTCCGTCGATTCCTTTTGAAATATTTTCGGGGGTCAGGTTAAAAATGTCGATGTAAGCAAGACCTGTATAGCAACTAAAAATGAACATGTCCGACACGGATTGCAGACGCTCTATTGAAAAGGATTTATTAAGCAAAACAGTTAGCTCCTCTTTTGACAAATGGCCTCTTTCTACCTTTTCAAACCGAAGTTTGTATTTGGCAAATGGATCCCTAACCAGCCAATCCATCGTAACAGCCAAATTGACCATCTTCCGCAAACGTTCCATATGTTTCATCACCCCATTATTATTTATGGGCTTATGATGATCTTTAGGTTTGTAGTCATTAAGGAAGTTTTCAAAATCCAAAATGAACCGATAGTTCAGTTCATCCAACGGTATGTCTTTTTTTCCATATTTTTGTTTTATAAATTTTTGAATATAGGTTTCGGTGGTATAATAATTTTTCATGGTACCGGGGGCAAGTTTACTTACTGCCACTTGTTTATGGTATTCCACTAGCTTTAGAAGAGTCATTGTTTCCTCTATGTCCTCGCCTAGGTAGACAGATTTAACCGCTTCAATGGTAACGGTTTTATTTTGCTGCACCAACTGGTGATAACAATCGAAAATAAGGGAGCGTACCTGCTCCATGTGGCTGTTCAGCTTTACGATTTCTTGGCGTTTTCCTTTTGCTCTTCCTTTTACTTCGTCCCAATTGTTGATCGATACTTTGCTTTTTAGGGAAATTTCAGTTCTACGGCCGTTTACTGTAATCCTTGCATAAACAGTGGCCATTTCGTCTTTCTTGTTCTTGGGCAACCGTAACACGAATTGAATCCCAAAAGTGTTTTTACTCTTCATATCCATTTATTTTATGTTCAACTGATACACTTTAGTGCAGTTCTCTCAATCCAACTATTGGATATGATGCAGTAAAGAAGTCAAACAATAATAAATAGCATCAAAATAAATGTTGTAAATAAATGATTTACAATTATTTATAAGCTATCCGGTGAGTAAATATAAAACTTAAAAAGACTCACCGTTTAACTCACATTTAGATTGATATTTATTGGGGTTTCCTGATATAATATAAAACAAAAAACCCTCAAATTCATAGAATTTGAGGGTTTTTGACCTTACTTAGTGTAAGTGTTGTCGGGGTGGCAGGATTCGAACCTACGACCTCCACATCCCAAATGTGGCGCGATACCGGGCTACGCTACACCCCGAAAAGGTATCACCTTTGTTTTGTGTGGCACAAATATACGGCGATTTTATTGTTTGTCAAACATTATTTTACACCCACACGCTAAGTGACTGAATAATTGGCTGATATATTTCAAAAACTTATTTTGGCATTAGATTATCAATCTTAAATTCTATTTTTGATCTAAAGTATGGTATATGAATAAAGCCTTCTTAACAATTATTTTCTGCATTTCAATACTACCCTGCTCTTTTGCTCAGGTAAAAGATGATGGTTTTAGGTTTGAACATACCGAAGTACTACAGGCCATCAAAAACATTCATATGGCTATTCATGCAAAAGATCGGAATACATTTAAAAAACTTTCTACGGCAACTTTAACATGTGAATCATGTACAGTCGGAAAAAGGAACATTTACGATCCTGCCCGTGTCAAACGGAAAATTTTCTTCAATAACCTCATGCAGTATGATATTATCCCCTTGAATCAGACAGAAGAACATCGGATTTCCATTAAAAAGGATCGCAATTATGAGGCCGATCTTTATATAACCTTTTACACCAAAAGTTCACTTAACCAAAACAGTGTTCCCCTTTATCAACTCTTATTAAAACGGGAGCACAATAAATTTAAACTTTCGGGGATTAAATCCTTACAGACTAACTAACCTAAATTTCAAAAAATATGATTATCAAAGCAGACACTGTAGAAGAGTACATTGAAAATGTACCCGAAGATCGGAAAAATCCGATAATAGCAATCCGGAAGAGTATTCTGAAAAATATACCTGAAGGATTTCAAGAGACAATAAGTTACAATATGATTGGTTATGTAGTACCTCATACACTATATCCCGCTGGTTATCATTGTACCCCGAAACTACCTCTTCCCTTTATGAACATTGCTTCACAAAAGAATTTTATTGCGGTGTATCACATGGGACTTTATGCAGACTCCGAGATCAACGAATGGTTCAGGAATACGTACACATCTCTGTACAATACAAAACCGGATATGGGAAAAGGCTATATTCGGTTCAAAAAAATGGATAAAATCCCTTTTGAACTGATAGGTGAACTTTCCGGCAAAATCAGTGTACAGGAATGGATCGAAATTTATGAAAAGTCCTTTGTAAGAAAATAAGAACACTTAAATCTGATCAATAGGCTGACGTGGCAGACGATCTGCACGCTTCATTTTAAAATCTGTAGGTGTCTGTCCTGTAATTTTTTTAAACTGTGTAGAAAGATGCTGTACACTACTGTAATCCAGTTTATAAGCGATCTCTTTAAGAGAAAGTTCATCATAGAACAACAACTCTTTGACCCGTTCAATTTTCTGTCTGATGATGTATTGTTCTAAAGTGATACTCTCTACGGATGAAAACAGCGAACTGATAAAAGAATAGTCATGATTCAGCTGATTGGACAATAAAGTGGACCAGTTTACTTTGAGATCCAGTTCATCCGCATGATGAATACGGCTTATGACCAGATTTTTGATCCGTTCGATCATCTTGGCTTTATCTGAATCCAGCAACTCAAAACCAAAACTGCTCAGGAGCTGACCAATCTTTGCTTTACTTTCACTATCCAGATTACGTCCTATCTTAACATACCCCAACCCAACTTCTTCCGTCTCGAAACCAATTTTCTTAAGTTCTTCCTTGACCACAAGTATACATCGGTCACACACCATGTTTTTTATATTCAGTTCCGTCATTTGTAGTCTTTTTACTTTAAACAAATATAATAAATTAAACCTATCTAATATATGTGGAGAATAAAGACATTTTCACACGCTATTATTCTTTAATGAATATTAGTTTTGCATACATTAAAGCATTATCTTAGCTAACAGAAACCGTATTAACTTTTATAATCATTCATGCGCCGCTTATTTTTCATATTTATTCTGGCATTTTATGCATTTTCAGATGCTGCTGCTCAACAATCTATATTCGACAAACCTAAAGCTGAGGACTTTAATTTTGATATCAAAAAACTGGATTCTACAGCAAATGCTGTTGTACTGGAAGAAATCGGCAAAACAAATCTTATCCTTGATGATATTGAAGGAAGACTATATGTACAGCATGAGTATAAAGTAAGGATTCTTATCCTGAATCAGGAAGGATTCCGGAAAGCTAACTTTTCTATCCGTGGATACAAAGACGGATCTAATTCCGAACGTATTACAGACATAAAAGGCATTACATACAATATAGAAAACGGTCTTATTACGTCTACGGAAATGGACAATAAGAAAATCTTTAAAGAAGATTATTCAAAATATACTACACTTACCAAATTCACGCTTCCTAATATCAAGGAAGGTTCTATTATTGATGTCACTTATCTGCTGAAGTCTCCTCATACTTTCAATTTCAGAAACTGGAATTTTCAGGATGACATTCCCAAAGTTAGCAGTATATATATAGGTTATATTCCAGCCAATTACACCTATAATATTCTCTTACGCGGCCCCTTCCAGCTCACCGATCGCAAGGCAGAAATCATGAAAGAGTGTATTGTTCTCAGCGGACAGCGACTTGACTGTTCCAAGCTTACCTTTATCATGAAAAATATCCCGGCATTCATTGAGGAGGACTTTATGACAGCTCCATCCAACTTCAGATCAGCTATTTATTTTGAATTGTCGGATGTCATCTATATGAATGGTTCTAAACAAAGTTTTACTAAAAAGTGGAATGATGTAGACAGGGAATTATTATCAGATAAAAAATTCGGAGGTCAGCTAAAGAAAGATGAATTATTTACAGATATTCTACCGGAAATTGCTCCTGCCAATCTCAGTACATATGAGAGGGCCCGCAATATCTATGAATATATAAAAAAGCAGATTAAATGGAATAAGTATTACGGTAAATACAGCGAAGAAGGGATAAAAAGAGCTCTGGAAACACACTCAGGCAATATAGGAGATATCAATCTGGGACTTATAGCAGCATTGAATGCAGCACAGATTGAGACCTATCCTGTGATTCTTTCTACACGTGATAACGGCGTACCTAATAAGCTCTTTCCTGTCGTTTCCTATTTTGATTATGTTATCGCAAAGACAACGATTGATGGTGTAGATTACCTGCTGGATGCTTCCGAACAGATGATGCCATTCGGACATCTGCCACTAAGATGTATGAATGACGAAGGACGGATCATCCTTTCCAAAAAATCATCCGATTGGATTCCTATCAAATCTGTACAGCGTATCAGCAAAAACTACAATTTTGACGGTGAACTTCAGGAAAATGGAGTACTTAAGGGAAAACTTACAATCTCCAGTTTCGAAACTGAAGGATATAACAAAAGAAAAGAAATAAAGGCTGTCAATACTGTAGAAGAGTATGTTGAGAAATTTGAAGAAAAAACACCGAATCTTAGCATTCTCCATTCTAAAATAGAAGGACTGGAATCTATAGAAGATCCATTGTGGGAAGAGTACGATATAGAATATAAAATCAACAGTGGTAATAATGACAAAAAGATCACTTTCAATCCCAATTTTTTAAACAGACTGACCAAAAATCCTTTTAATCTTCCGGACAGGAATTATCCTGTAGATCTGGGTTTCGCACGCTATGATACTTTTACTTACCGTATCCGGTTTCCGGAGGGATATAAACTCCAGGACGGGCCTAAAAACATAGCCCTTACATTACCTGATGCCGCAGCAAAGTTCGTATACAAAGGAACATACCAGGCAAACGAATTTAACTTTGAGCAAATCATAAATCTTACTAAACCTGTATATAATGTAGAAGAATATTTTCACCTCAAGGAATTTATGTCACGCATTATTCAGCAACAAAAAATCGATTACAACTTCTCTAAAAACTAATGAAAAAATATATTCTGATATCCATATGTAGTGTGCTTTCCTCGCTTTCATTCGCACAGAACTATGCAGTAGATCTTATTCCGGATGCACTCAAAAGCAGAGCTTCTGCCACTATCCGCGAGTATGAGCTGAATGTAGAAATGAAAGCGGATAACAATGTTATTGTGAATGTTAATAAAGCCATAACTATATTTAACAAAGCGGGTGACGAATATGCACGCACTGTACTCTTTTATGACAAAAGTTCGGAAATCAAATCTATAAAAGGCAAAGTATATAATGCTTTTGGAATACCGGTTTCCGAATTTAATCAGAAAAATTTCGCAGATGAAAGCGCCAGTGACAACGTAAGCATGTATAACGATAGCCGTGTCAAGCATTACCTGCCTGCCGTACAAGATTATCCATATACAGTAGCTATATCTTATGAACTGAAAAACAAGCAGAACCTGGCTATTCCGACCTGGAATTACAACTATTCGGATGATGTTTCTGTCGAAAAAAGCAAATTTACATTCTCCTGTCCTGCAACAGAAAAAATAAGAATCAAAACGCAGCATTTCAATGGTAAATCCAATGAAGAGGAAATCAAAGGCATAAAAAAATGGACCTGGGAAGTTGCCGATATTGCTGCACGTAAAAAAGAAATATACTCTCCGCCAAAATATCTGACCACTTCGAATGTAAAGATAGTTCCCGAGAGATTCAATTACTATGACAAAAAAGGAACATTCACGAACTGGAAAGAATTCGGAGAATGGGTATCATCAGACCTTCTGGCAGGGAAACAGCAGTTGAGTGAAGCCACAATACAAAAGGTAAAAAGTATGACGGCAGATGCAAAAACGGATCAGGAAAAAGCCAGAATCCTCTATCAGTACATGCAAAACAAAACCCGTTATATCAGTATCCAGGTAGGTATAGGTGGGTTGCAACCTTTCTCTGCTCAGGAAGTGGATAAAACCGGATATGGCGATTGCAAAGCATTGGTCAACTACATGCAAAGCCTTTTGAATATTGTCAATATTCCCTCTTACTATTGTATAGTGGAAGCAGGCGACACCAAGAGCGATGTAGATATCGATTTTGCAAATGTATCTGACGGAAACCATATTATTCTGGCTCTGCCTTTTGCCAATGACACCACATGGCTAGAATGCACGAGTCAGAAAGTACCTTTCGGTTACTTAGGTGATTTTACAGATGACAGACTGGTACTCGCCGTCACACCGGAAGGAGGTAAAGTGCTACGTACCCCTAAATATCCTTACAACGATAATGTGCAGAAAAGAACGGCACAGCTTATTATAGATAAAGAAGGTTCTATTACAGGTACAGTTTCAACCCAGTTTTCGGGCACGCAGTATTCCAATCACTTTGGAGCAATGTTTCTCGCTGGCAATGAACAACTGAAAGAATTAAGTGACTATTATGATATCGACAATATCTATTTTCAACAGATAAAGTACGATAAACTTGAACTCGACACCCCGGCTCTCAAGGAAAACCTAACCATCTTTGTAAAGAATTATGCAGTTCAATCAGGAGACAAGATGATACTGCATCCTAATATGTTTAATGTAAAAAATAATATCCCCGATTTAAAGAACAGAACCAATCCCCTGTATATAAACAGAGGTTATACGGATATCGACGAGATTACATTTGAACTACCGGAGGAATATAGTAGAAATCTGAAGCCGGAAATTAAAAAGATAACCTGTGATATGGGGACTTTTGAATTTGAAACTTCCATTAAAGATGATAAACTTCACTTCTACAGAAAACTACAGCTCAGGGAGGGACTTTACCCGGCTGAGAAGTATACGGAATTCAGCAATTTTATAAAAGAAGTCAATCAGGCCGACAAAGGAAGATATACGATCTCTAAAAAATCTTTAGCAGCTAAATAGAGGCTAAAACAAAGAAACCATCTGAATCAGATGGTTTCTTTGTTTTGTTATGCAAGTTCGAATTTATAGCCTACTCCTTTGACGGTAGCGACATAATTCTCACCAATTTTTTCTCTTAACTTACGGATGTGAACATCAATAGTCCTGTTCGTTACAACTACTGAATCTTCCCAAATACTTTTAAGAATCTGCTCTCTTGTGAACACCTTATTAGGTTTAGATGCCAGGAGATACAACAATTCAAATTCTTTCTTAGCCAGTGTAATTTTATCTGTACCTCTGTAAGCAAGAAATGAATCTCGGTCAATCACAAGATCTGATACTTCTAGACGATTGCCTTCGTGAATTTCATCTTCCGCAGTATTTCTTCTCAGAATAGCATTGATTCTGCTCATCAAAGCGCGAGGTTTGATCGGTTTTGCGATATAATCATCTGCTCCGACATGAAATCCGGCAATTTCTGAATACTCTTCACTTCTTGCAGTCAGGAAAACCATGAAGGTATGCTTAAATTCAGGCATAGCCCGCATCAGACGACAAGCTTCTATACCATCCATCTGTGGCATCATAACATCCAGAATAATGAGATCCGGATTCACTTCCTTAGCCTGTGCGATAGCCTCTTTACCGTTTGAAGCTGTAAACACTTGATAGCCCTCCCGTTTAAGATTGTATGCGATTAATTCGACAATGTCTTGTTCATCGTCCACCACCAGTATTTTTTGCTTTGCACTGCTCATACGTGTTTTTTTGCTAAATTATGTACTAAATGGCAATATAACGTTAATACAGTGTTATTAAATTGTTAAGTAACACAATATTAATTAACATAACACCAAATCTAATTTAATGTTTTCTTCAAAAATTCTTCAAGATCTTTGCCTCTCAGATTCTTAGCTGCAATGTTCCCTTCAGGATCGACAATATAAGAAGTAGGTATAGCTTTGATGCGATAGAGTCCTACAACCTCCGATCCCCAGGCCTGAAGATCAGAAATATTTGTCCATTCCAGTTTGTCATCAGCAATCGCACGCATCCAGGGACCTGGATTATTATCCAGAGAAACACCTAACACATCGAATCCTTTACCTTTAAAGGTGTGATACTGTTTCACAATATTCGGATTTTCCTGTCTGCACGGAGCACACCATGAAGCCCAGAAATCCACCAATGTATACTTACCTTTATAATCGCTTAATTTGACTAACTTATTTTGCGGAGTATAAGCTTCAAATAATGGAGCAGGTTGACCAATTGCCAATACTTTTAGTTTTGCGGTTTCCTGTTTAAACTGTTCCACATAACCGTTGTCCTTAAACTCATCCTTAATCTCGTCGGCATAAGCAATAATCTCTCCTTCTGCAACCTCCGGATCCAGCGTACTCATCGCGTAGAAGCCTGCCAGATCCCGATGCTTATTCTTAAAAGCGATCGCCCGATCGTTATAATAATGTAATGCTGCCTTAAACTTGGTCATATATTCTCCGCGCAGACTTTCAATTTGCTCCGCATTGAGATTATCTGTACGTTTTGCAAATTCATTCTGCAGAGAGTCCTGAATTACATCCCTCCTGATTCTTACCGGTGCAAATTCCTTAATCGCAGCGGACAAATCAGAACCCGTTACTTCATATTCGTAAGGCTCCTTTTGAAGGTCAGCTTTAAGTGTTACTTCTTCGCCGGGTTGAGCAATAATATAATAGCGTTTTTTACCAGCCTCCAGCGAAAGTAGCCTTGCCTGTGTAGATGGTCTTACAAAAGAAAACTTATGGTTCTCATTCAGATATACAGAATCCAGTTTCCGATCACCTTCATAAAGTGAAACAACCTTTACATTTCCGGGGTTTTCGATTTGTCCGGAAACAGTGTATTCTTCCTTATTAGAACATGCCATCATAATCAGGCTTATTACGGCTGCAAACAGTGATCTTTTCATGATATCTTATCTCCTTATTATTGTATGTAATTTTTAGCTTTTGCGATTGCTGCAGGTAATCCTTCCGGATTTTTACCACCTGCTGTAGCAAAAAACGGTTGACCGCCCCCGCCTCCATTAATCTCTTTAGCCAGTTCTCTGACAATTGTTCCGGCGTTCAATCCTCTTTCTTTTGCCAGCTGATCTGAGACGACAACAGTCAGATTAGGTTTCCCTTCAAAATCAGCACCTAACACAAGAAACAAATTATCCACTGCACCCTTCAGCGCATAAGCTAACGTTTTTAAAGCTTCCGCATTTGGTAATTCTACCTGTGTCGCCAGGAAATTAACGCCGTTAATCTGTTGAATCTTTTGTTCCAGATCTGATTTTAAGGCTAAAGATTTTTCAATAATACTTTTTTCAATCTCTTTCTTAAGCGCAGAATTCTCATCAATTACCTTAGAAAGTGTAGATACAAAATCTTTAGGATTATGTAACAGCTCGCCCAATCTATGTACCAGATCAAAATGTTCACGGATCACAGCCGCACATTTAGTTCCTGTGATAGCTTCTATACGACGTACACCGGCAGCAACAGCCGATTCAGAAATAATTTTAAAAAATCCTATTTGTCCTGTTGCTTTCACGTGCGTACCTCCACACAATTCTTTTGAAAATTTATCGTCAAAAGTGATGACACGTACATAGTCTCCATACTTTTCTCCGAATAAAGCCGTAACACCAGAGTCCAGTGCCTGTTGGAATGGCACATGACGCTGTTCTTTCAATGGAATATTCTCCCGGATCTTAGCATTCACAATATCTTCCACCTGCTTAAGTTCCTCCTCTGTTACTTTCGAAAAATGAGAAATATCAAACCTGAGAATATCCGCATTTACCAGAGATCCCTTTTGATTTACATGCGTACCCAATACTTCTTTCAGCGCAGCGTGTAATAAGTGGGTGGCAGAATGGTTATTTTCAGTATCCAGTCTTTTCTGAACATCTACTTTCGCCTCAAAAGCACCTTCCATCTGTAAAGGAAGTGTATTTGTAAAATGAACGATCAGTCCATTTTCTTTCTTTGTATCTGTAATATAAATCTTTTCTCCTGTAGACTCGGAAACGAGCAGCCCTGAGTCACCAACCTGACCACCACCTTCTGCATAAAATGGAGTCACGCTGAGTACAAGTTGATATTGCTCTTTCCCTTTAGCTGTGACTTTTCTGTACTTAACAATTTCAGTAGTAGCTTTCAGATCATCATATCCGACAAACTCAACCTGATCGTCTTCACTTACAGCAACCCAGTCTCCGGTATCTATTGCCGTAGCGGCCCGGGATCTGTCTTTCTGGATTTGAAGCGCTTCCTGAAAACCTGCCATATCAACTTCCAATCCCTTCTCTCTCGCAAGCAATTCAGTCAGATCTATCGGAAACCCATAAGTATCAAACAGTTCAAATGCAAACTCACCCCCTACTGCAGTATTGGATTCAGCATACGCTTCAAAACGTTGTACACCCGTTACTAAAGTTCTTAAAAAAGAAACCTCTTCTTCCAGAACAACTTTCTGAACAAAATCCTGCTGTTGGAAAAGCTCATCAAACACACCCTCAAATTCTTTAGCTAACAATGGAACCAACTCGTTGATAAACGGAGTTTTGAAATTCAGGAAGGTGTACGCATATCGTACAGCACGACGCAAAATCCGGCGGATAACATATCCCGCCTTATTATTAGAAGGCAACTGTCCGTCTGCTATGGCAAAACTAACCGCACGTATGTGATCAGACAATACACGCATAGCGATATCTGTCTTTTCATCTGCACCGTATTGAATTCCTGCCTTTTGAGCAATAAAACTGATCATAGGCTGAAAAACATCCGTATCATAATTTGATGATTTTCCCTGAATAGCTCTTACCAGACGCTCAAATCCCATCCCTGTATCCACATGTTTAGCAGGAAGAGATTCCAGATTACCATTTTTCAGGCGGTTAAACTGCATAAATACTAAATTCCAGATTTCGATAACCTGTGGATGATCTGCATTCACCAGACTTTGTCCGGGTGTCGTTAACCGTTCCTCTTCTGTACGCATATCATAATGGATCTCCGAACACGGACCGCAAGGGCCGGTCTCCCCCATTTCCCAGAAATTATCTTTTTTATTACCCAACAAAATGCGGTCTTCAGATATCCATGATTTCCAGAAATCATAGGCTTCGGTATCTTTCACCAATCCCTCAGAATCATCTCCTTCAAAAATGGTAACATACAAACGATCCTTATCCAGTTTATAGACTACTGTCAGCAATTCCCAAGCCCATTCGATAGCTTCTTTTTTGAAATAATCACCAAAACTCCAGTTACCTAACATCTCGAATAAAGTATGGTGGTATGTATCTATCCCTACTTCTTCCAGATCATTATGCTTACCCGACACACGCAGACAACGTTGTGTATCTGCTATACGCGAATGTTTAGGTTGTGCTTCCCCCAGAAAAAAATCTTTAAACTGGTTCATTCCTGCATTTGTAAACATTAATGTAGGATCATTTTTAACTACAACAGGAGCTGAAGGGACAATCTGGTGATTTTTACTTTTGAAAAAATTCAAAAATGCTTCGCGAATTTCTCTATTAGTCATGGAAATTTCAATAATTATATCTGTAAATTTGGGTACAAAGTTACTCAAAATTGCTGCTTTATGCAATTGGAAGGCAAGATATTATCCGGTCATATTTTCGTCAAGTATAACAAATGTTATTGTTCGATCAAATGTAAATCAGCACCTTTAAAAACAAAGCTTTTGCGCTATAATCTTTAACTGAACGAAATAATGATGCTAATCATTTTGAGATACAGAAAACTTCATTATACTTACTTAAGTTTTCTGAAACGATTTGATCTGATATCTGTTATTAGTCCGTATAGTAAAAACTATATTACTGATTAAAAAGTAACCTCAGATAAAGATTAGCCTATCGAAAGAAATATTAAAAACTGTAAAATGAAAAAAACGCTTTTAGTTCCTACAGATTTCTCTAACAATTCCCTTTATGCCGCAAAATATGCGTCAAAGCTGGCTATTGAACGGGATTATTCTATACACCTTATTCATTATTATACAACAGCTTCATCATCTTTTCCAACAGAGGAATTGAGTAAAGAGTTTGAGAACAGTGCAATATTGAAAGCCGACATAACTATTCTGGAGTTTGAGAGAAAATTACAGGAAGAATTTCCTTCCGTGCATTATACTCACCGCACCTCCAGAGGATTACTGAAAGAAGATCTCCCGCTGGAAGCCAGAAAAGAAGGTTATGAAGCAATTGTAATGGGTACGAAAGGACTTGGAGACAATGATAGTGCGCTTTGGGGTAGTAATACATCTGCTATTGCATCGAAATCACCAATTCCCTTGCTCGCCATTCCTGCTTATTATACTGTATTCAAAACAAACAGAATTGCATTGCTCACCAACTTTAAAGAAGATGAACTTCACACCCTGAATGAATTCACTGACACCTTTGGTGAAATTAACGCACTTGATCTTATCCATGTGTATCAGGAAAATGAACAGGAAACAACCGTCATACAAAAGATCGAAGCCTGGAAATCCAGGATTTTTCAGCAACTCGCTATAGAGCATATTAATTATTATATTGACAAAGAACAAAAAGATAAAGAGGATCTGGACACAGTGCCCGAAGTTATCCATAAACTGGTAGAACAACATGCTCCGGATATTGTACTGATCACCAAATCAAGAAAATCATTTTTCAAACGTCTGTTTTACCCATCAGTGTCTAAAGCAGTCGTTCTGGATATTAACAAACCCTCGTATTTCTCAAAAGTATCATTATGAATAAACCACTTTTAGTTCCTGTAGATTTTTCAGAGAATGCACAGACAGCAGTTTCTTATGCAGCTCAGATAGCGGATATATCCAAACGTGATGTGCATGTGATACACATCATGACGGAACACACAAACAGATTTGCGAATGCCACATGGAACAAGGATCTTATGGAACCGCTTATCAAAGAAGCATTGGCACAGCTTGATACATTTTTGCTGCCTGTAAAAGCCAACCATCCGAACATTACATTTACAACAGCTATCCGAGACGGCGTGTTGACCGATCAGCTGCTGGATGAGGCGAAAGGAGAAAAATACGCTGCAATCGTAATGGGAACAAAAGGTTCCTCCGGATTAGATTCTGTATTTATAGGCAGTAATGCTTATGATGTCATCAAAACCACAGAAACACCAGTGTTAATAGTTCCAAAGCATAGTGAAGCATTGCAACTCAATAATATTGCGTTGCTCTGTAATTTTAAAGATGGAGAGCTGGAAGTGTTAAAACAAGCAGTAAGTCTGTTTGGAAATAAGTTTCATCTGCAGTTAGTACATATTAATCGTACAGACGAAGATGTAGAGACCGTAGATCAGAAGTTGAGAATGTGGATTGACAGAATTATTCAGGAAACACAGATTGATGATATCTCTTATATTGTCAAATCACCGGCATATTTCTATCGGAATAAAGAAACTATTGCCCACGCCATCCAGCAGATTCTTATTGACGAATCAGTAGATTTACTGTTAGTAACAAAAGGAAGAAAGAACTTTTTCCGTTATATTTTTTCTGAAAACATTACTAAAGAACTTGCTTTCCAGAGTAAAATCCCCAATCTTTTTGCCCGAATATAGGTTTTGTAATTCTGAACAAATTGTTCAGAATTACAAAAAAACATACAGCCAAATACATAAAATGTCCCGAAATCGGGACATTTTATGTATCAGAAAAACCTGTAGACACCTCTCTACAATTAAATATATAAAATACTGATTATAAATAAATTAAAACAATAAAAAAGCATTATCTGATTATAGTTTGGCAAATGAATTGCACAATAGATTCCAATAACAAACATTATTACAAATTCATTTAAAACGCACTATATGAAAATTAATTACAAAAAAGCAGCAATGTTCGCCGCAGCAGGATTATTAACAACTGCATCATTCGCTCAGGAACACAACACAAAAACTATTGAAGGTACGACCCCGTTTGGTTCTACTTCTCAATACCGTACGTGGTCAATTGGTGTGAATGCAGGTGTACTGAATCAAGGTAATATCTTTGGTTTCAACCGTAAAGGTTATGATGATTTAGATCATAATGTTGGATACAGTGCTTATATCAAGAAACAAATCTCTCCTTCTTTCGGTTTGAAAGCACAGTATATGGGAGGTAAAGTTGGTGGTGCTTACAAAGATGGTACGCAGTCATTCGAAACAAAAACGCCTTGGTCAGCAGCTTTATCCGGAGAGTTCACATTAGCGAACACAAACTTCAGATTTTTCAACAGTATCATCAAACCTTACTTTGCGATTGGTTTAGGTGCATTGAATTTTGAACCAACTACTACAGTAGGAGGAACAGCAACTACTCAGGATTCACAAACTAAACTTTTTGTTCCTGCAGATTTCGGGTTGAAATTCGCAATTGCTAAAGGAGTTAATCTGGATTTAGGTTACCAATTAAACTGGGCTAATCAGGATTTCGATGGCGGAACAGCAGGTACTTATAAAAACGATCTGTTCTCATATGCTCACGCAGGTTTGGAATTCTCATTGGGTAGTCCTTCAAAACCAGCATTAAGCAACAGTAACCCTGTAGCAACTCTGGTAAATGATTACACTGCTAAATACGATCAGCTGAAAGCAGAACGTGAAGCATTAGTAGCAGCTAACAATGCACTTAAATCTCAGGTAGATCAGTTAAATTCAGATCTTAAAGATGATGACGGTGACGGTGTAGCTAACAAATATGACAAATGTCCTAATACACCTTCAGGAACTAAAGTAGACGGATCAGGATGTCCTCTTCCAGTTGCTGAAACTAAAGTTGTAGAGAAAATTGTAGTTACAGAAGAAGATAGAAAAGTAGTAGACGAAGCTATTAAAAACCTTGAGTTTGATCTTGGTAAATCTACTATCCGCTCTACTTCATACCCAAGTCTTGATCGTGTAGCTGCTTTATTAATCGAGAAAAACTTCAGCCTGAAATTAGCTGGTCACACAGATAACACAGGTTCTATGAAAACAAATCTTAGATTATCTAAAGAACGTGCAGAAGCTGTAAAAGCATATTTATCAGGTAAAGGTGCTAATCCTTCCCGTATCGAAGCAACAGGTTATGGTCCAAACCAACCCATCGCTTCTAATGCGACAGCAGAAGGTCGTCAGCAAAACCGTCGTGTAGAATTTACATTATATTAGTAGATAAACTACTCTTTTAAAAAAGTTAAGGCTAGCGGAAATCCGCTAGCCTTTCTTTTTTAAATTTAAAATGTAAACAAAATACTACAACGTTGTAAGAAAAAATAAAGTTATTTTATTACATTTGCAGAAAATTTTAATACTCGTTTTATGAAATTAAATTTAAAATCAGCAGCAGTATTCACTATTGCCGGATTATTAACAAGTACTTCATTTGCACAGAGCACAGCTACTGTTGAAGGAACAACACCATTCGGATCTACTTCTGAATACCGTACATGGTCTTTTGGTGTCAATGCAGGTGTATTAAACCTTAGCAATGTGTTCGGCGTAAATCGCAGAGGATACAATTCACTGGAAAACAACATCGGATACAGTGCTTATATCAAAAAACAAATTTCACCTTCTTTTGGATTAAAAGCACAGTACTTAGGCGGAAAAGTTGCCGGAAAAACGGAAGACGGATCACGTTCTTATGAAACTAAGACACCTTGGTCAGCAGCTTTATCAGGAGAATTCACACTTGCCAATACTAATTTCAGATTTTTAAACAGTATTATTAAACCTTATTTTGCTCTTGGTATCGGTGCCTTGAATTTTGAGCCTACTACAAAAGTTGGCAACACAGAAACGACACATGGCTCCAAAACAAAATTATTTGTTCCTGCAGATTTCGGATTTAAATTCGCTATTTCTAAAGGTGTAAATCTGGATCTGGGATATCAGTTAAACTGGGCTAATCAGGACTTCGACGGTGCTCGTGTAGGAACGATCAAACATGACCTGTTCTCATACGCACATGCAGGTGTTGAATTTGCATTAGGAAGTTCTTCAAAACCAGCATTGAGCAACAGTAACCCTGTAGCTACCTTAGTCAATGATTATACAGCTAAATACGATCAGTTAAAAGCTGAACGTGAAGCATTAGTAGCAGCTAACAATGCACTTAAATCTCAGGTAGATCAGTTAAATGCTGATTTGAAAGATGATGACGGTGATGGTGTAGCTAATAAATACGACAAATGTCCTAATACACCTTCAGGAACTAAAGTAGACGGAGCAGGATGTCCTCTTCCGGTTGCGGAAACTAAAGTGGTAGAAAAAATCGTTGTTACGGAAGCAGACAAAAAAGTAGTTGATGAAGCCATTAAAGATCTGGAATTCGATCTTGGTAAATCTACGATCCGTCCTACTTCTTACCCAAGCCTTGACCGTGTAGCTTCCTTATTAATCGAGAAAAACTTCAGCCTTAAATTAGCGGGTCACACCGACAATACAGGATCTATGCAAACGAATCTTAGATTATCTAAAGAACGTGCAGAAGCTGTAAAAGCATACTTAACAAGCAAAGGTGCTAATCCTTCACGTATCGAGGCAACAGGTTACGGTCCAAACCAACCTATCGCTACTAACGCTACTGCAGAAGGTCGTCAGCAAAACCGTCGTGTAGAATTCACATTATATTAACAGACGATTTAAGTCTCATGAATACCTATTACAGGCCCTATGCAGCAGCATAGGGCCTGTTTAGTTTTTAAGTACTTCATTTCAAAATAATTAACATTTAATAATAATTGTTTTTATCAATTATTATTTCTATCTTTGCACCGCCTTAGGCAATTGAGCCTATTGTATAAATTATTTCATGAACCCATTTTTAGAACTGGGAATCCGTCATGAAGTTGTTAATGCCATCTCTGAGTTAGGTTTCGAAAAACCTTCTCCTATTCAGGAAAAAGCCATTCCTGTTTTACTGACTGGTAACGACGATTTTGTCGGATTAGCCCAAACTGGCACAGGAAAGACCGCGGCATTTGGTCTTCCATTATTAGAACAATTAGACTTTTCTCAAAAACATCCTCAAGCGTTGGTATTATGTCCAACACGTGAACTTTGTTTGCAAATTGCGAAAGATTTAGAAAAATTTGCGAAATACATCGATGATGTACATGTAGTAGCGGTATACGGAGGTGCAAATATCTCTGACCAACTACGTCAAATCCGTCGTGGTGTACAAATCGTAGTAGCGACTCCTGGTCGTATGCTTGATATCATTGGCCGTAATGCCATTGATTTCTCCAATGTAAAATATGTTGTATTAGATGAAGCGGATGAAATGCTTAACATGGGCTTTCAGGAAGACATCAACAATATATTGTCAGAAACTCCGGAAGAGAAAAAAACCTGGTTGTTTTCTGCAACAATGCCTAGAGAGGTACGTCGTATAGCTCAAAATTATATGACTGATCCTGTGGAATTGACTGTTGGCACCAAGAATACAGGTAATGCCAATATCGAGCACCACTATTACCTGATCAGAGCAAAAGATAAGTATGCAGCATTCAAACGTATCGTTGATTCCAATCCTGAAATCTTCGGTATTGTCTTCTGCCGTACTAAGATCGAAACGCAAGAAATTGCTGAAGCGCTTATCAAAGATGGTTATAATGCAGATTCATTGCATGGTGACCTTTCACAACAACAACGTGATAAAGTTATGAAACGTTACCGTGACCGTAGCTTACAATTGTTGATCGCAACAGACGTAGCTGCCCGTGGTATTGACGTTAATGACGTAACACACGTTATCAACTTCTCCCTGCCGGATGAAGTAGAGAATTACACACACCGTTCAGGCCGTACAGCCCGTGCAGGTAAAACAGGTATCTCTCTTTCATTGGTAAATGTGAAAGAATTAAGCAAAATTCGTCACATTGAGAAAATCATTGGTAAATCTTTCGAAAGAAAGCAAGTTCCTCAAGGAGCTGAAGTTTGTGAAAAACAATTATTCTCGATCGTAAGCAAAATTGAGAATGTAGAAGTCAATGATGATCAGATTACTCCATTCCTTCCTACTATCATGGAAAACCTGGAGGCTCTTTCAAAAGAAGACATCATCAAAAGATTTGCTTCATTAGAATTCAACAGATTCCTGGATTATTATAAAAATGCTCCGGATCTAAACATAGAAGCACGTGATAACGAACGTGGAGAACGTGGCGACAGACGTGATGATCGTTCACGTGGTGGTTCTAAAGGATATACACGCCTTTTCATGAACTTAGGTTCAGTAGACGAATTCACACGTGGAGATATGTTAGGATTTATCTGTAACAACGCTAAAATTTCCGGCAAATCGATCGGTAAAATCGATCTTAAAGGAGTGTTCACATTCTTTGAAGTACAGGATGAAGAAGTAGAGAAAGTATTCTCTGGATTCCAGAATGTAGATTTCAACGGACGTAATGTACGCATTGAAGTTTCAGGCGAAGGCAGAAGCGAAAGTCGTGGTGGCGGAAGAAGTCGTGGTGGAGACCGTGGCGGAAGACGTGAAGGCGGATATCGTGGTGGCGAGCGCAGAAGCGGTGGTGAAAGACGTGATCGTCGTGATGGAGGAAATGGCGGTGGCTTCCGTGATTTTTCCGGAAAACGCAAAGAATCCAAAAGCAAATATTAACTAGTATAGTTATTCCATTTTCTAAGGCTGAGTAAATTACTCAGCCTTTTTTATTTGCCTTCCACCCTCCCGGAAAATTATTCTACCGATCGGCAGAAAAAATATACTAAGCAGGTACTTTTTCAAGTTTATTTTATAAATTGAATTCGAATTAGAACCACAACCATGTATAGACTTGATGTAATCAACAAGATCATTCAAAAACATAATGCAAAAACATATTTAGAAATTGGCGTACAGACCGGAGCTGTTATCTCAAAGGTAAACTGTAACCGTAAAATAGGTGTTGATCCCGAGTTTTTATTTCGCCGGTCAATGAAAGCCAAACGCTTATTAGGCATTTATAAATTCGAAACATATGAAATGCCGAGTGATCAGTTCTTTGAGACAAAAGCACAAAGTGTACTTAAACATGGTGTAGATGTTGTCCTTGTAGATGGACTTCATACTTATCAGCAGGCAAAAAAAGATGTGGAAAATAGTCTGAAATACCTCAATGAAGGTGGAGTCATCATTATGCACGATTGTAACCCACTCAATGCTGCCGCAGGATACGCCATCCGTGAACACTTCAGTGAAGTAACAGATAAAGTCAAAAACTGGGACTTGCCTGGCTGGCAGGGACAATGGAATGGTGATGTATGGAAGACTGTAGCAGACCTGATCGTTACACGCCCTGATCTGAATGTATTCACTTTAGATATGGATTATGGACTCGGAGTAGTGACGAGAGGTAAACAGCAGATTTCGCATTCCTTTACAATAGCGGATATTGAGACTGGAGATTTTGATTTCTTTGACCACAACAGAGAACAACTGATCAATCTGAAGCACCCCAAATACTTTTTTGATTTTTTCAACCTGTAAATAAAAAACGGGGTCTTTTCAATAAATACCCCGTTCTTGTTTATTTTGTTGCCTGTCGCTGACGAATAGCTTCATACAGAACCACTCCGGCAGATACAGACACATTCAGTGATCCTATCTCGCCAAACATTGGAATCTTTGCCAAATGATCTGAAATACGTATCAGGTCATCTGAGACGCCTACATCTTCTGCTCCCATAATGATACAGGTCGGAGCAGTATAATCTACACTATAGATACTTTCTTCTGTTTTTTCAGTACTGACAACCAGCTGTATACCGGAGTCAATCAAGAATTTACCGACTTTTCCCAGGTTATCATGACGACACACCGGAATCTTATATAAAGCGCCTGCAGAAGTTTTAATAGCATCCGGATTGATTTCCGCAGATCCTTTTTTAGGTACAATAATCGCATGTACTCCTGAACATTCAGCAGTTCGCGCAATAGCACCCAGATTACGTACGTCCGTTACACCATCCAGCATCAATATCAGTGGAGTTTCTCCCTTTTCATATATCTCAGGAATAAGATCTTCTATCTTCTGATAAGTGATTGGTGAAATAACAGCGATTACACCCTGATGATTTTTACGGGTAATACGGTTCAGTTTTTCGATAGGTACTTGTTGAAAACCAATCTCATGTTCCTTGATCAGGGATTTCAATTCTAAAAATAAACTCCCCCCCAAACCTCGCTGCACAAACAAAGACTCGATCTCTTTGCCGCTATCAATGGCTTCTATAACTGCACGAATACCGAAAACCATTTGATTGGTCTCCCGTTTTTCATTTCTGTCGTGTCTTTGAAAATTTTGCATATGATGAAGAATATTTCTGTTTTAAAATGTATGTAGATATTGCTACCTAACTCAGTCCGAGATTAAACGTTTGGCGCAATGTTTCCAGATTTGGGTTCTTGGCGACCATAGCCTGATATTTTTCCTGTGATGTGTAAGGCTTGCGAGAAACCTGATGCTCAATCATGACTCCTTTAACATCGAGTGAGAAATTCTGAAGTTCCACACGTAAAAAGTTAAGCATATCAATTTTAGCTGAGGTCAGTACATCCATCTGAATTGCATTCTCTACCTCTACTTCGATCAGATTATTTGGCTGAAGCTTTGGAGGAGCTGATGTCATCAACGTATACAGGTTGATTTTATTTTCAGCTTTCAAACGCTCCGCAAATTCATTCCATTTTTGTAAAAACTCATTAAGCGTAACCTCCCGGTATGCCTCGCCTTTGACCAGAGAAGGACCTTCATTTTCTTCCGCCTGCTTTTCTTCGAAGATAGTATTCAGATTAGGAATCGAGACCCCGACCTTAACAGCTCCCCAGCCTTTTTTACCGGAGTCTGCAAGCTTTGGAGGATGGTTTTCTACGGGTTTTGCAGGGACAGGTGGAGCTTTTACTTCTGCAGGTGCGGGTACAGCTACAGGAGTAGCAACGACAGCAGGTACACTTGCCGGTTCTGAAACCGGAGCAGCTACCGCTGAATCAAGTCGTTTTTTTTTTACTTCAGCAGATCCTGAAAGCGCACCGTTTTGGCTCATTTGAATAGCAGTCGCTATATGGCACATTTTGAGCAAGGCCAACTCAACCTGTAAACGCTGATTCTTACTTGTTTTATAATTTATCTCACACTGATTGGAGATATTTAATGCGGATAATAATAATCCTGAAGAAACTTTCTGGGACTGCTCAAGATATCTCTTTTTGATATTATCACTTACATCAAGGAGTTTTAATGTAGCCGGTTCTTTTGTGACCAGCAGATTACGCAGATGCGAGGAAAGTCCGCCAATAAAGTGGTTTCCGTCAAACCCTCTGTTAAGTACCTGATCAAAAATAAGCAAGGACTCTGCAGCTTCCTCCTGCAGGATAGCGTCCGTCAGTTTAAAATAATAATCGTAGTCTAATATATTCAGATTGTCGATTACAGATTGATAAGAAATTTGCTTGTTCGAAAAACTAACAATCTGATCAAACATCGAAAGTGCATCTCTAAGTCCTCCATCTGCCTTTTGAGCAATAATATGAAGACCATCCAGATCATATGTCACCGCTTCCTTCTCGGCAATACCTGCCAGATGCTGAGCCATATCTTCTACACGGATTCTGTTAAAATCAAAAATCTGACAACGTGATAAAATAGTGGGAAGAATTTTATGCTTCTCTGTAGTTGCAAGGATAAAAATTGCGTAAGAAGGTGGTTCTTCCAATGTTTTCAGAAAAGCATTGAATGCCTGCTGAGACAACATGTGCACCTCATCAATAATATAGATTTTATATTTTCCGGACTGTGGCGGAATCCGAACCTGATCAATCAGATTACGAATATCATCTACTGAATTGTTTGAGGCAGCATCCAGTTCATGAATACTGAAAGAATTTCCGTTCTGGAAAGATTTACAGCTGTCACATACACCACAGGCTTCTACTTCACTGGTAATATGCTCACAATTTATTGTCTTTGCCAAAATACGCGCACAAGTCGTCTTTCCCACACCCCTGGGACCACAAAACAAAAATGCCTGCGCCAACTGATTGTTGTGAATAGCATTCTTTAAGGTACCTGTGATGTGTTGCTGACCGACTACCGAATCAAAGGTGACCGGGCGATATTTACGAGCAGAAACAATAAAATTATCCATTGCACGAAGATACGCATTTTGCAAGTTTGCCGCAATACAAAAAAGTAATCCGGATTTTGTATTCTACAATTCCGTTTTGGCTAATTCTCAAAACATCTCCGTCTTATTCTATACGTTTATAACGTTCTCCGCAGCCTTCAAAGCACAGGTAAGAAATAGTAAGTATGTCTCCTTTTATTTCAAAGGTCGATTCGCCGGGTGCATTTTCCATCACAGCACATGAAAAGATCACCAGTCTGTTTTTTTTCTGAGGTCTCCGATTTATCTAATATCTCATAAGTGGAGGTTGCGTTATTATCCGAATGTATAGAGACCATGCAAAGATCACCATTCTGCACTTCTACAGTACCGTTAGCTTTAAATGTAAGTAGCTTTTTACTGTCTACCGCTCTGTATTTTCCGGATCCGTCACCAGGATCGGCATACACTTCGACTAACTTCCAGCGTCCTGTAATGCCAATATTTTCAGAACCCTTTGATGAATCTTTTTTACAGGCCATTAAATAGCAGAGCAATCATGGCAAAAAAACCAAATTTCACTGTTTTCATAATTTAGCATACTACTTTAATACACAACGTTATAGATCAAAAAAAAGCTACAGCATATTCAAAAAAATAGCCCTGTCTTACTGGACAGGGCTACTTATAAAGTAAAGATAATAGCTTACTTAGGTTCGCTGTATAAAGCTCTCCATACGACAGCAGCAACTATTGCTCCAACTACCGGTGCCAGAATAAACAACCATAGTTGCTGTAATGCTACTCCCCCGGCTAAAAGAGCGGGTCCAAAACTTCGTGCAGGATTCACTGATGTACCCGTGATCGGAATAGCTACCAAATGGATCAACACCAAAGTAAGACCTATAGCCAGTCCGGCCATAGTACTGTTTCCAACTTTAGAAGTTGTGGCCAGAATAACAAATAAGAATAAAAAGGTCAATACAGCTTCTGTTAAAAAAGCCGCTGTTGTTCCATATTCATTCTGATAGCCTTTTCCCCATCCGTTAGAGCCATAAGCCCACTCTCCTGCCGAGAATCCGGCCAACTGACCGCTTAAAATCTGCTGCAGGACAAAAGCTCCTAATAATGCTCCGATCAGCTGAGCAATTATATAGACTACCGCATCTTTTGCAGAAATCTTACCCGCGACTAAAACACCTATTGTGACTGCCGGATTAATATGACAACCGCTTATCCCCCCAATTGCATATGCAAATACGACCACAGAAAGGCCAAATGCAAATGAAATACCCAAAAGTCCCAATCCTGACAATCCCGCTATGGTACTGGCGCCTGCTACTGCTGCTGCACCACATCCAAATAGTACTAAGCCGAATGTACCAATTAATTCAGCTACAAATTTTGTTGAGGTTTTAATTTCCATAAATATTAATGTTGGTTAACACACTGGTTCACAGCAAAAATCACTCCTAAACCGCTTCATAATTTTAGATTTTTAACTGTTGTCATTTTTTATCTACAAGCTCGATTCTGAACAGAGATAATTTCTCTAAATCTTTCGCCGTTTTTCACCGACAAAACCACCTGTTTTACCGAGTTATTTACCACATTGATCTAATGTCTGTTTCACAAAACAGCAAAGACACCTACCTTTGAATCAAACAATTAACAATGACAACTAAAAATATTAATCATATGAAAACAATTATCAAAACCATCGCAACAGCATTACTTCTGATCACGTCATTCAGCTCTTTTGCTAACGTAAATCCGGATCCGTTAAAAAACATGAATTCCATGGCAATTATCAAGACATTTCTGGAAGCCTCTGCTCTTGGACAAGCAACGCTGAATGAAGAACTGTTAGCCAAAGACTTTCAGTATTATAATGCTTCCTCTCCGGACATTACATACAATAAAAAACAATACAGTGAATTTCTTAAATCCACAAAAGGACTAAAATACAATTGTAAAACATCCTATCAGATTCTGGATGAAAGCGGTAACCACTGTGTAGCAAAAGTTATTATGAAATTTGAAAACTTTACAAGGGTAGATTATATTACCTTAAACCACAGCACAGATAGCTGGAAAGTTAGCAAAGTGGTATCTACCTGTCCATAATTAAATACGACTACTTTTTAGATTTTTTTACTATAGGGCCTGCGTGAATTGCGCAGGCTTTTCTTTGTGGAAGACAATTTTCCTGTATTATTTATTGTCTTATGGCAAGTAAAAATATTAAGGTTATTACCGACCTTTAACAGGCATTAAAAACCATGTGTTATGAATTTAAATGATCAGGTAACTAAAAGTATAGACCATATTTTTGGACAATTCCATCAATCTTTGCAGACAACAGAAGAAACTCAACTAAACAGTATTCCTTTTGAAGACAGCTGGACTATCGGACAGACTGCAGACCATATTATTATATGCAGCAGTGGTATCCCGGATGAACATACTCAGGTATCGGAGCGTCCTTTTGATCAGTATATAGCTGTGCTGAAAGGAATGTTTCTAAACATGGATCTCAAATTTAAAGCAGATCCTTCTCTCCTCCCCCGTAAAAAACTATATACTAAAAATGAGCTTCTATCAGAAATAGATGTCAATAAATCAAACTTATTAAAAAGTATTGAATCCGCAGATCTTACTGTAATATGCACAGACATGGCATTTCCCCAAGTGGGTTATTTAACGCGCTATGAATGGCTTAGCTTTATAGGTTATCACACACAAAGACATCTTATACAGATCGAAAACATAAAAGGTAAGTTAAATAGCTAACCATTTAATAATTCAGTATTAGTCAGCCAGATGACAATATGCTAATTTCAAAAAGAAGATTTACCTCTGATTTGTAATTATGACAAAAAAATCATCTTTATTTTAAAATTTAGTATTAAATTTATATTAACACATTGTTACCAAAGTGTTAATAGAATGAAGAGGAGTTTTATACATATCAGATTTTTGTTCAGCATGGCATTAAGCATCTATTTTGGTGTTCAGACCGGTTATGCTCAAAATAAAAGTTTCGATTTTTATGAAAGTACTTTTAGTTACCATGCGGATCCTACAACTAATATTCCGTTTACTGACAGTTTATCTGACACCTCAATTAAGGCCTTCTATGACAGTTTATCTGCCGGCAGCTATCAGCCGTTAATAAATGACTTATTAAAATACAAAGAGCAATATGACCTGAATGATTGGTTATATTATCAGTTAGTACGTAAGACCGCCCAGAGCCTGAGCGCCAAATCGGATAATTATGCCAGATATACGCTGTACAAATGGTTTTTAATGACTAAATCCGGCTATGATGCCAGACTGGCCATTTACAAGGATCAGATTATATTTTATATCCGTAATGATGAGGATATTTCAGATATTCCATTTTTTACGATAGATAAAAAGAAATATATGTGTCTCAACTACCATGACTATGGCAAGATGTTTAATGGTAACGGTGCGTATAAGCCTGTAGAGATTACGGTACCGGAGGGTAAAAAAGATTTCAGCTATAAAGTGACACGTATGCCGGATTTCAGACCGGAACGTTATGTAGAAAAACAATTAGCATTTAAATACAAGAGCAAAGCATACCACTTCAAAGTAAAGCTTAATACAGATGTTAGTGATATCTTTGCAAACTATCCTGGGGTGGATTTCGAAACATATTTCAACATTCCATTGAGCAAGGAAACTTATGAATCACTGATACCTGTTCTCAAAGAGAATCTAAAAGGCATGAATCAAAAAAAAGGAGTAGACTATCTGATGCAGTTTACCCGCTACGCATTTTTATATGAAAATGATGAAGAAAACTTTGGTAAAGAAAAAAGATTATCTCCTGAACAAACACTGTTAAATCAATACAGTGACTGTGATGACAGAGCTGCATTATTCTTTTATCTGGTCAAAGAAATATATGACCTGCCGATGATTACACTATTGTACCCTACCCATATTACAATGGCTGTACAATTTGACAAACCCATTGGAGAGGCGATTCTGTACAATGGCAAGTATTACTCTATCTGTGAGCCTACCCCTCAAAAACAGAATCTGGCAATAGGTCAACTGGCTGATAATTTAAAGAATCAACGATTTGAGATCGTTTACCACTATGATCCCAAGCGATAAACATACATAAAACAAGAAAGGGGATGCTAAAAACATCCCCTTTGCTATTGTATACTGTGATCTTAATTATTTTACTGCTCCCGGAGTAGTGTAAGGTAATGTCTGAGGATCATAATGTGCCCAACCTTTAGTCCAGTCTTCCGTTCCGAAAGCACCTTTGTAAGCCACTTTTTCAAAATAGCTACCCGAAACTTTAGCATGTGTAAATACTGCGCCTGTAGCAAGCACAGAACCTGTTGCCAGCGTAAAGTCAGGATTTGCAGGAGTCTTACCAAAATCAGTTCCGTAGTTATATGGTGCTTTGTACATCGCTGTAGTGGCAAAAATTGCATTATCAAATGTATTATTACTTCTTAACAATGTGCTTAAAGCAGCGGAGTTTGTTGTAGAACTAATTTTCAAAGCATCAGTCTTCGATCCGATAAACAGATTGTTATTATATACTGCGGCTCCTGTAAGGAAATTATTAGATGTTGAATTTGCTGTAGTAACTTTTGTATCATCCACATATAATCCGATCGGGAAACCAGATACTACGGAGTTGAATAAGCTGATAGATGAATTTCTACGAACCTGATTTCCGTGCTGATAACTTGCATTTGCAGATCCGGAAGCTGTCTGAAGAGGCCCCAGAATAGTTACGTTAGAAAATACAGCTGATGTTTTTGGTGTAGCATCTGTACCGTCACCATTGTTGTCAGATTCAAAACCGTTAGATCCTGACTGATCCGCTACTGTAGCAACACGTTGTGCTAAAGCAAACTGAATATTTCCGGAATAACCAAAATCTGTATCGAAATCGTCATCCCATGTACCGATAGCCAATAAGTGCTTTGCGTTAACTGTACCTCCAAACCATTCGAAAGCATCATCTCCTGATCTGTAAACCTGAATATAATCCAGTGTAGTACCACTACCAACACCACCCATTGTCAATCCGTTGATCTCATTATCTACAGAATATGCAATACCGGCAAATTCAATACGTACATATTTAAGAACACCTGAATTATCAGCTGCATCTGTACCTCCGTAGAAGATATAGTTTTTCTCATCTTTTCCTTTTGGAGCTTCCAGACCACCTTCGATCTTCACATCAGTTCCCATATTTACAGGAGCTTTACCCAACAGGATGATACCACCCCAGTCACCATGACTTCTGGCTCCGGAACCTAATGCTGAAGTAAAGACAATAGGTTTATCAGCAGTACCTGTCGCATTGATTTTACTTCCTCTCGTTACTGTTAAAGTTGCTTTAGTAGCTTTATCACCTTTAATAATAGTTCCCGGCTCGATAGTTAACGTTGCTCCGTTAGAAACATACACAAAGCCTTTTAACAAATAAATCTTATCAGCAGTCCAGGTTGTATTAGAAGTGATCTCTCCTGAAATCTCGACTACATTACCATTATTGGTTCCTGGGTTTTCAGTATCAGGACCATTGTCTGAAATTGTTGTTTTTTTACATGCTCCAGCCAATAGTAAAGCTGATAAGGAGAATAATAAGAATCTCTTTTTCATTATTTTGTTTGTTAATTTATGATTACTAAGTAATACTTTTAAAATAAAACTGTCATTAACAGCGTGTTAAAAAATTATTATGCTTTAGAAAGTATAATTGAATGACAGCGAATAGTTTGAACCCGGTTTGTATTTATAATTTATCTCATTAGGCGTACCCAATGCTTTATTATCATAGTATGCGTGAACCGAACTATTGATAATATCACTTGCATTGAACTTAATCTCAGCTTTGTTGTTAATGACCTTATAACCGATCTGTAAATCCAGCACATCACGAGGAGCTTCCCATGTACTTGCAAAACGAATTCCGCTTGCCTGTGCAATTCTCTTTCCGATACGGTTATACAGAATGTTAAAGTTTAGTTTATTATCCATTGTGGAGTGTTGCAAACCTGCATTGATCACATAAGGAGACTGTCCTACCATAGGGCGGGTTTTGTCAATGTAGTTTTGATCTGTAGGGTTTTCAACTTTTGAGTGTACATAAGAGAAGTTGATATAACCTGTTGTATTCTCAAAAAATCTTTGTTCACTGATAAAATTTAACTTCTTACGGGCTTCCAGCTCAAATCCGTATAATTCAGCTTTAGGCGTATTGAAGAACGTGATATCAGGAGTAGAATTCACATCATAACGATAAGGCTCTATTGCATCTGTAAATTGCTTGTAAAAAACAGAGAAAGAGAAGATCTCTCCGGCAGTAGGATACATTTCAAACCTTAGATCGGCATTATTGATAGAACTGCGTTTTAAGTTTGTATTACCGGATATCATACCTAACTGCTCATAATCATAGAAGGAGAACGGAGCTAACTCACGAAATTCAGGACGTGCTACTGTACGGTAGTAAGAAGCACGAAGATTCGTTCTGTCGTCGATATTATAAGTAAAGTTTAGGGATGGTAAAAAGTCGATTTGTGTATCGTCAACTACTTTAGAAACTGTATTTAACTGTACATTATAGTTCTCTACACGAAGTCCGTATACAAAACGGAACTTATCCGCAAATTTCTGATCAAGCATTGCATATCCGAAAGCAGTCAGTGAATTTGCATCATACTTGTCACCGCTTCCTGAAATCTCACTGTATTTGAAGTAATTTTTGTTAATGAAATCTTCATTGAATATCTTGTCAGGAGACAACTGACGGATTTGATTCTGCAGCTCTACATCCATCTGATTTACATTCAACTCGAAACCTATAAAACGAGCGTCAAAATTACGTTTTCTGTATTGCGTTCCGGCACCAACTTTCAGTGTTGAAGGTGCATCCAGAAATTTCATCGGTCTGGAGTACCCTACTTCTCCGGAATAAATGTTTTCATTCAAATCAGAGAAAAGTCTTGTATTTTCTTTACCAATCGTAGTGATATTTGCCAGATAAGGAACTGTAGGATCATCCAGGTCATTCAGATTTTTACCGTAGTTGATCTTCATCTGATTAGGTTGCTGATTCAGAATATTACTCCAGGAAAGTGTCCACTTCAATTTGTCATTACGTTCTGTTAAAGCGTGTTCTCCTTCAAGTGTACTCTTGAACAAAGATTTTTGCAGAAGATCATAAGCGAAGAAACGATTGTCTGAAGAAGAACTGTTATTTATACCTGTTCTTTCGGTATAGATATTATCATAAGCTCTGTTGTAAAGATTCTTAAATGTAATTTTACTTCTTCCGAAGGAATAACCCAGATTTAATAAACCACCCAGATTGGAACTGAATCTGTACTGATTATCATTGTAATCATACTCATACCAGTCTCTCTTGATATCAGCAAATATATTCTGAGAGTTACGGTAACTTAAAGAGAATAAAGCTCCGAATCTATTGTTATTTTCAAATTGCTTTACTTTTCCTATACCAAACTGATAGCTTTGAGAAGGCAGTGCAGATGTATTATTGATCGCAAAATCATTTGGCAAAGACTTCAATACGAGTCTGTTCCATTTCTCCGAAAGCCCTGCATTAACTGTTTCTCTCGATGGGAAATTAGTCGCAAGTTTACTGGAACCATCATCAAAACCCATGTAATTCGCAAAATTTCTTTTTGTTCCTAAGAAATCCTTAAATGTGGAAGCTGTATTGTATCCGTATCCAAGACCGAATGATATAAAATCCTTTGTAGGGATATCAATAGTAGCTACCTGAACTGCTCCTCCGGCAAAATCTGCAGGTAAGTCAGGAGTAGCTGTTTTTGAAATTGTAATCTTATCAATCAGGTTTGAAGGAATGATATCAAATGAAAAAGCTCGTCTGTTTGCTTCAGTACTGGGAAGAACAGAACCATCTAACATTGCGACGTTATAACGATCACTTAAACCGCGGATAACAACAAATTTGTTGTCCTGTATAGTAGTACCACTCACGCGACGTAAGGCCTCAGATGTATTTTTATCCGGAGAACGTTTGATCTGTTCACTGGAAATACCATCCGATATAAGTGCGCTATTCTTTTGCTGTGCATATAAAGCACTAACAGATTCTTTTTTAAATGATCCCGTGATCACGACCTGATCTAATACTGTTCCTTCCGAATTGTCCATCAATACATCCAGATTAGTAACATCTTTATCTTTGATTTCTACTTCTGTAATTTGCTTAGTAGCATATCCGACATAAGAAAATTCTAATGTATACTTGCCAACAGGAAGTGCCGGAATATTGTAGATACCGGATACATCAGAACTTCCACCTCTGGATGTCCCTAATACTTTGACAGTTACACCGACAATGGTTTCGCTTGTTTTACTGTTAATAACTTTTCCTGTTACTTTTCCACTTTGAGCAAAAGCGTTGGCTGTAAACATCAACAGAAGTAATGTAATGGTTAAGCCCTGGAGTTTTAATTGCGATTTCAATTCTTTGAGATTTTTGTTTCCGCAAAACTATTATGGTAGTATTAGCATTGTGTTAACAACGGATTACTATTACATCAATTGGATGTTAAAAAATTATTAATACCCGGAATAAAATCCGGATAATTCATTAAATCACATTATATTACCATATCATTTTAAGTATTATGTTAAGCATCATTCCGTTAACATATCCCCAACATAGAATGTAATAATATAATGAAGGATTCGCTTTATTAATGGATTTACGGTATTTTTATGCAATTAAATTGCATTATCAAATTTCTTAACCCTATGGTTCACCACATTCTGACAGCTAAAGACTTATCTTTCCGGTATAAAAATGGAACTGCCTTAACATTTCCGGAGATAGAGATCAATAAAGGTCAACATACATTGTTATTGGGAGATTCCGGAAGCGGAAAGACCACGTTACTTCAGTTATTGGGTGGACTCTCACTTCCATCTACCGGATCTGTCGTACTGAACGGACAATCATTATATGATCTTAAGGGGTCTAAACTGGATGCTTTCCGGGCTCAACATATAGGATTTATTTTTCAGGAGGCACATTTACTCCGGAACCTGACTTTGCTGGAAAATATAAAAATAGCGCAAAGTCTGGCCAAATTACCTGTAGATGAAAAAGCAATACTTACTATGCTTGAACAGTTGCAGCTTATTGACAAAACAAAATCTTACCCCAACCAGCTTAGCCGTGGACAACTTCAGCGGGCAGCGATAGCACGTGCGTTGATAAATACACCTTCTCTACTTATTGCAGACGAACCAACTGCAGCATTAGATGATACAAATACCGCCCGGGTAATGGAATTACTGTTAAGTATTGCTGATCAATACGGATCGACATTGCTGATCGCTACACATGACAAACGCATAAAAGACAGATTCCATCATACGTATAATCTTTAATGAGTTATATGATTGGTATTTGATTTATTAACTTTGACCACGACACCCATGAATATATTAAAAATCGTTTGGAAAAACATCAGTAAACAACTTGGTTCCACCATTTTGAGCATCATTCTGACTGCGTTCGGAGCAGCTATACTATGCGTACTTTATGTGACAGGAGATAGTTTCGAAAAACAACTGGACAGTAACAGCAAAAACATCGATCTGGTTGTAGGTGCAAAAGGAAGTCCGTTGCAACTTATACTCAGTGCAGTCTATCATGTGGATAACCCCACAGGTAATATCTCACTGGCAGAAGCCAATCAGCTTAAGCAAAATCCTTTCGTTAAACTTGCTGTCCCGCTATCCCTTGGAGATAATTATAAAGGACACCGTATCGTCGGCACAAATGATGATTTTCTGAAGTTGTATGAGACGAAAGTTGCCGAAGGCAAATATTTTCACAAACCGTTTGAAGTTGTCGTCGGTCATGCTGTGGCCCAAAAACACCAGTTAAAAATAGGAAGTAAAATAAACAGTTCGCATGGACTCTCTGCCTCTGGTGACGATCACCATGACCACCCTTTTGTAGTGGTGGGTATATTAAAGAAAAATGACAATATCACCGACAACCTTATTCTATGCAGTCTGGAAAGTGTATGGGATGTACATGGTCTGGCACACGGACATGAATCAGACGATCATCATCATGCGGAAGAAGATCTGGAAGAACAGGTAGAAGCACATCTTCATCACCACGGTGAAGCGGAAGAAGAAGAATCTCACGACCATCCCCATGAAGAGTATGTTAAAAATATCGGCCAGGATCTGATCAAAGATCAAGGCGAGGAAATTACAGCTATGCTTATTCAGTATCAGTCACCCGCAGCTATCGCAATGCTGCCTAAACTGATCAATCAAAGTACAGCGATGCAGGCAGCATCACCTGCAATAGAAAGCGCCCGTTTATTTTCACTTTTGGGTGTAGGGATAGATTCGCTCACCATTCTGGCATACATCATTATGCTGATGGCAGGTCTCAGCGTATTCCTAAGCCTTTATAATGCTTTAAAACAACGTAAGTATGACCTGGCTGTTATGCGGACATTGGGCGCATCCAAAGTACGTTTATTCAGTATGGTCTTATTAGAAGGACTTATCATTACATTGCTTGGAGGACTGGCAGGCTTACTATTAGGACATGTAGCCTTATTCTATATCAGTACGCAGACAAGCCAGAGTGTTGACCTGATCGAAGTATTCAACATCAATCCGGATGAATGGTGGATTCTACTGATTGCCTGTGTGATTGGTGTTCTTTCTGCCCTTATACCGTCTGTCAAAGCTTATAATACGACAATTTCAAACACGTTATCAAATAATTAAAATGAGAAAACAGCTCTTATCCCTTATATTCTTACTGACTTTATCTACGTATACACTTGCACAGATAGGAAACAGAGATCCTAATGTTCCGGATCATACACCTATGATGAACAGCACCTGGGAAGCAATAGACAAGATGATGTATAAAGTCACTTATGAAGGGAGTAAAAAAATCTATACACCGACCTATCCTCCTGCACTGAAAGCACTGGAGAATAAGATTGTAACCTTACCTGGATATTTGGTCCCGCTGAATAGCGGTCGTAATCATAAAACGTTTATGTTATCGGTGTTACCCGTCATGCAATGTCAGTTTTGCGGGTCTAACGGAATTCCTCCTATGGTAGAAATTTTTATGAAAGGAGAATCTGTCAAATTCACAGATGAGCCTATCAAAATAAAAGGAAAAATGAAATTTAATCCGGAACCGCTAAAGGGTAATGCTGAAATTCAGATTATTGATGCTGTTTTGATTAAGTAACAGCTTTATCGGTTTAACAATGCCACTTCAACACAGGAGGTCAATGCAGCCGTTTCCGTTCGTAATCGTGCCTCTCCAAGTGAGATAGGTGCAAAACCGGAAGAAATAGTCTTGCTGATCTCCTCTGTAGAAAAATCTCCTTCCGGACCGATCAGTATCACATAATCCTGCTGAGGTTTAAAAACCTGACTAAGATATTGCTTTTCGCTATCTACGCAATGTGCAATTGCCTTTTGCGCCGACACCTGCTCCTGTTGTATTAGAAAATTAGTTAAAGTTATCGCTGGATTAAGCTTAGGCATATAAGCTTTGTATGACTGTTTCATTGCAGCTACTATCACTTTATTCAAACGATCTGGTTTAACCTCTTTTCTTTCTGAATGCTCACTGATAACAGGTGTGATTTCCTGCACGCCAACCTCTGTAGCTTTTTCCAGAAACCACTCAAAACGTTCTATATTTTTTGTTGGCGCTACAGCCATATGCAGATGATAAGAAGGCTTTTGAAAGGCTTCCTGAATTTCTATTATCTGCAAGGTTGTCCGTTTAGGGTGGGCATCTATAATCTCCGCCCGATAGAATCCTCCTCTTCCATCTATAAGATGCACCTGATCTCTGTTTACCAGTCTGAGTACCCGTATAGCATGTTTACTTTCCTCTTCGGTCAGTATAAAATTAGCGAAATGGGGTTCTATTTCCGGTGTATAAAACAGATGCATATTAACTAAAAAAGGGATATTTACTCTTCATCCTCATCATGAGGTGTCTCGATCAGTTCCAGCTTAACAAATTCAATATTCTGCTGTGTCTTTTTCATTATGGTAAAGGTATATCCATACAATTCTTTGTACTCCCCTACTTCAGGAATTTTGTCAAACAGATCACTTACCAAACCAGCCATAGTATCATAATCGGAACTTTCAGGCAGCTCCAAAGGCAAGTATTCATTTACATCATGAACACTTGCGCCGGCATCGATCATGTATTCCGTTTCCGAAATACGCTCTACAACCGGAGTTTCCTCATCATATTCATCCTGAATCTCACCGACCAGTTCTTCTACAATATCTTCCAGTGTAACCATACCTGCAGTACCTCCGAATTCATCCAGTACGATCGCAATCTGAATACGCTTCAGCTGAAATTCAGCCATCAGATCATTGATTTTTTTCGTTTCAGGAATGAAGTAAGGCTTACGCATGATGTTTTTCAATACCACTTCTTTCCCCTTCACGATGATAGGAAGAATATCTTTTGTATGAACAATACCTACGATCTGATCAATATTATCATCATAAATCGGAATACGGGAGTATCCTTCTTCTGTGACTGTATTAATAAATTCGTCCGCAGTTGCATCCTTATCTATTGCGATGATCTTGGTACGTGGTACCATTATATTCTTTACAATACGTTCGTTAAAATCGAACACATTTTTGATGAGCTCATGTTCAGAAAAATCCAAAGCACCACTTTCCTTACCTTTGTCTAGTAAATACTGCAGTTCCTCAGAAGAGTGATGAGATTCACTTGAATGAGGCTGAATACCGATCAGTTTTAATAAGAAATTGGCAAATCCGTTCAATACCCATATAAAAGGGATGAACAGATAATAAAAAACACGAAGAGGAATAGCTAATCTCATCGTTGTGGCCACCGGTTTTTGAATGGCAATTGACTTGGGCGCCAATTCACCAAGCACCACATGGAGAATAGTTATAATGGCAAATGCCAGCACATGACCACCTGTCTTAGCCCAACCTGCAGAGATATCTACACCTACAAATTGGAAAAAGTTGCCCACGATGTCAGTCATTACACGTTCTCCAATCCAACCTAAGGCAAGAGAGGCAAGTGTAATACCTAGCTGTGTGGCAGCCAGGTATCCATCTAAATGCTCTGTAATATTTTTAGCAACTTTTGCTACTTTACTTCCGGATTTGGCTTGTAGTTCTATTTGAGAAGCCCGAACTTTTACAATGGCAAATTCGGCAGCCACAAAAAAACCATTAGCAAGTACTAACAAGAGTGTCCAAAAAACATCGAGAGCCATTATTTAAGTTATTTGTTAACAAATGTTTGCTTGTACAACTCAAGACTTTCCAACAAGATTTCCTGCGCTTTCTCACGACCTTGCACACCTTCTACCACTACTTGTTTATTTTCCAAAGCCTTGTATGTTTCAAAGAACTGTACAATTTCCTTCATCGTATGAGGAGGAAGTTCTTCAATATTATTAATGTAATTCATTACAGGATCATTTTTGGCAACAGCGATGATTTTGTCATCCTGTTCACCTCCATCGACCATATTCATTACACCGATTATCTTAGCTTCAACCAGACTCATTGGCATAATATCTACTGAACAGATGACCAGGATATCCAAAGGATCCTTATCATCACAATATGTCTGAGGAATAAAGCCGTAGTTAGCAGGATAGGTAACTGCAGAACTCATTACACGATCCAAAATTAGCAGACCACTTTCTTTATCAAGCTCATATTTTCCTTTTGATCCGTTAGAGATCTCAATAATTGCATTGACTGATTCCGGCATATTACTTCCAGGAGAGACCTGATGCCAAGGGTTTTGTGTACTCATTTAATTATTACTGTTTATCTGTTGTTTTATTTTTTCTGTTTTTTATTGCCCTTTTCAGGAGTGCAATTACAATAGGAAGGAAAGCAATAGCTATCATCCCTACGATAATGTACTCGACATAATTAATGATTCCCGGAAATTTGACACCCAGAAAGTATCCGGATAATGTCAATAAGGTAACCCATAAAAAGGCTCCAAATACATTATAAATAACAAATTTCTTAAAATCGAGCTTAACTACACCCGCAAATATGGGTGCAAATGTACGAATAATCGGAACAAACCTTCCTATAATTAAAGCGGTTCCACCATATTTTTGGTAAAACTCTTCCGCCATTATAATGTACTTACGCTTGAAAATCCACGAATCCTTTCGTTTAAAGAGCATAGGCCCCGTTCGGTAACCAAACCAATATCCGGCAAAATTACCGGCTATACCTGCCAGCAAAATTCCAAAATACATGGTTTCAATACTAACATCAACTTTATTCAAAGCACAGAAAAGGCCGGCTAAAAACAATAAATAATCTCCCGGAAGGAAAAAACCAAAGAACAATCCTGTCTCGGCAAAAACGATCAATACAACTAAATAGAAACCTCCTGAACTCAGTAAATGTTCAGCGTCCATTAATTGTTGAAATGACAACAAAAACTCTTGCATATATCTAATTTAGTATACCGCTAACCGTTACCTGAAAAACAACTCAGGTAAGTACTGACATATTCAATATTTCCGAAAAACGAAAATGATGCCATGGTTATAAAATATACATGTTTGATGAAATAAAAACTACCGTTAGTTACTGTTTGTAACACTCGCAATTGCTTCTCTTATGTCCTCTGCTATTTTTGCCAGTTCCTCATCAGGCAGGCTTAGTTTTGGCTTTTCAAAATTCATATCATGAACGGCATTTAGTGGAATCAGATGAATGTGTGCGTGATTTACTTCCAGACCAACAACAGCAATTCCAACTTTACGGCAAGGAAAAACTTTTTTTATACCCTGTGCAACAATCTTAGCAAAGATCCACAGGCCCATATACTCATCATCAGAAATATCAAAGATGTAATCGGTTTCGCGTTTTGGAATCACCAATACATGACCTCGGGTCAAAGGCTGAATATCCAAAAAAGCCAGGTAATCAATACTCTCCGCAACCTTGTGTGCAGGGATTTCACCTGCAACAATCTTCGAAAATAGAGTTGACATGTTCTAATTTATTAAAGTGCAACAGCAAATATATGAAAAACGGGCGCAAATGTATGGAGACCTCTCAAAAATATGTGATTGAAAAGACGCAACAGACCACTATGCAAGCTGTTTTTTTTCCACACATCCTCACTTCCCTTATCTATTCCAGATACAATACGATTTTGCTAAGCCTGTTCTGCAGTCCACGTGATAATTCCGTCAATTAATTTTCGTAAAGACTTTCCTTTTTCAGAAAGAGAATACAGTACAACCATAGGTGCTTTAACGACCAACACCTCTCGTTTAAGCAATCCGTCATCTTCAAGCTCTCGCAACTGTTCTGTCAATACTTTTTTACTGATGCCAGGCATGGCTTCCAGCAGCAGGCTAAATCTGTTTCTGTCCTGCTCGACAAGATAAAGGATCACAGCTTTCCACTTCCCTCCTATCATCCCGAAAAAACCGGTCATTATACATGAATTGGCATCGTATATCTTTTTCTCCATAATACTGCATGAGAAATTATTCCGGCACAAACTTACAAACTAATCTGTACAATACTTTTCCTGTTTTTTTCTTATAGTTCCCATTTGGTAACTACTTGTCGGATCTTTTTGTTTGAAATACATTTGTCCAAAACACAAGAAAATGATTGGAAAAATACTGATTATAGGAGGATATGGTGCCGTAGGCCGTATTATAAGTGAGCATCTGTCTGAACGATATCCCGAACAAGTCATCGTTGCCGGCAGGAGCTTTGCAAAAGCAGAGCGACTTTCTGTGGAATTACAGAATCGCGTTATTCCTTCTCAACTGGATCTGAAAACAGACTTTGACAGTAGTATATTAGAAGATATCGTGCTGGTCATCATGTGCATAGATCAGGCAGACAGCATAATCATAGAGGAGTGTCTGAAAAGAGATATTCATTATATAGACATCACGGCAGACCAAAAAATGATCCGGAAAGCAGAAGCTCTGCAAAATAAGATAAAGGATAGTAAATCAACCGTTATATTAAGTGTAGGTTTGGCTCCCGGTTTGACTAACCTGCTGGCACAACATACGCTAAACACACTGGGGCAGGTTCAGGAGACAGATATTTTTATTCTATTGGGTTTAGGTGAAAAACATGGGGACTCCGCGTACAAATGGACTTTTGACAATCTTAATAAAGCCTATCCTATTGTTGTCAACGGGGAGACCCGGATTATTAAAAGCTTTACGTCACCAAAAAAAACTTTACTAAAAGGGTTAAGAAACTTCTATCTGTTCAATTTCTCTGATCAGCATACTTTTCTTAACACCACTCCTGTCAGAAAAGTATTTACGCGCATGGCTTTCGACAGTAAGCTGTTTACAAAAATAATGGCATTGATGACTAGCCTGAGACTCACATCTATTTTTAGTTATTCCGGATTGCAACGTCTATTGATCAGACTCTTTCATAACCTGACCATCGGAAGTGATATTTTTGGGATAAAGGTTGTCAGCAGAACCCCTGATCAAACAGAGATGTGTTGTACTATATCCGGAAATGGAGAAGGAAAAATCACTGCATACATGGCGACAGAAGTTGCTCATATGGTTCTGAAGAAAGCACTTCCCGCAGGAATACAGCATAGTCATCAGGTAATAACAGACATTCCTGCTTTTATCAGCAGTCTGAAGAAATACAATAACTCTCTGGAAGTTAACCTATAAAAAAAGCGGTTACAATATCTGTAACCGCTTTTTTATATGTTTATTTGAGATTATTGCGGTTATGGCAAAACCGCCTATAACCTACAATATTATTATCTCGAAATTTCCATGATCTCGAATTCGATTTTACCAGCCGGAACTTCAATAGTTGCCGTATCTCCTTTTGATTTTCCAAGCAGACCTTGTGCAATTGGTGATTTAACCGATATTTTACCTGATTTAAGATCAGCTTCTGTTTCAGAAACAAGCTGATATGTCATTTCCGAACCGTTCTTTTTGTTTTTGATACGTACAATAGATAATGCTAATACCTTTGATGTATCTAATTTGGACTCATCAATAAGTCGTGCACTGGAAAGAACATCTTCCAGCTTAGCAATTTTTGCTTCATGTAAACCTTGAGCTTCCTTTGCCGCATCGTATTCAGCATTCTCTGACAAATCACCTTTGTCTCTAGCTTCAGCGATAGCCTTTGCGATGTTAGCTCTTCCCTCTGTCTTCAGTTGATGCAACTCTTCTTTGAGTTTATCTAATCCCTCCTGGTTGTAATAAGTTACTTCTGCCATAATTATTTAACTTTTTTAACTTTTCAAAACATAAAAAGACAAGACCATCCTGTCCTGTTCGGACAACATGGTCTTGCTATATTTACGAAGATAACAATTGTTTTGAAATAAACAAAAACTATCTTGTTATATATTTTACTCGTCTTCGTCAATAAATTTATACCCCAATCCTCTCACTGTCTGCAGATAATGTGGCTTATCCGGGTTCTTTTCGATCTTTTTACGAAGTCTCACCACATGCATATCCAACGTTCTTGTATTGACATTGGAGCTATATCCCCAAACGACTTCCATCAGCTCCTCACGGGTAATTTCTTTACCCACATTTTGAAGAAAATGCAACAAGATCCTGTTTTCCAGAATTGTCAACTCGATCTTCTTTCCATCTCTCACTAAAGAGTGTACATTGGGATGATGTTCTGTACTGCCAAAGTGATACACCTCCGCTCCGCTCTTAGGAACAAAGAATCTCACTTTATTCTCGATCATCGCAACTAACACATCCATATTGAATGGTTTGGTTATATAATCTGTCACTCCAAAACTGTAGGCATCGATTTTATCTATATCCTGAGATTTGGCAGTCATCATAATAATAATGTTCTCAAACCCTGCTTTACGCACATCTTCACAAACGATGTTACCTTCCTTACCGGGAAGCATCCAATCTAATAAAACAATATCAGGTCTTTCATCTAAAATCATTTTTTCAGCATCCAGCCCATTTCCGGACTGAATTACTTTGTAATTCTCAGACTGTAACCGATGACTTACCAAGAAACGTAGATTCTCATCATCTTCTACTACAGCAATTGTAATATCCTTTTGCATATCTTTTATCATTATTTTAGACCGGGAACGTCAAAGTAAAGGTAGTCCCCTTACCAAGTTGGCTATCTACACGGATATCACCTCCCATAAATTCAGTAATCTCCTTGCAAAATGCCAACCCAAGACCTATACTTCCCTGTTGATTATATTGATTCTTTACTCTATAAAACTTCTTAAATATATTCTGGTATTCTTGTTTATTAATGCCTATTCCTTCATCCCTGAATATGATAACAAAATTTTTTTTATTTTGTTGTATATCAACATCTAAAACTTTGTTTGAAGGATTAGAATATTTATACGCATTATCAATCAGATTTTGAAAAACACTTGATAACAATACCGGATCAGTTATCATATCATTTTTGACTGTAATCCGGTAAGATAGTTTAAGGTCCGGATAGCTGATCTTAGTAGCTGAAAATATCGTTTCACATAATTCTTTTAAATCTACCCGTTCTCTTTTGAATTTTATGGATTTATTTTCAATTTGTGTAAATGACAATAATTTATTCATCAGGCTATTGAGCTTGTCGGCTTCCTGATCCAGAATCTTACCATACATAGTCCGCTCTTCATCACTGATCTTCTCCGCACTTTTTATGTTGTTACCGGCAATTTTGATAACACTTACGGGTGTCTTAAACTCATGTGTGAGGTTATTAATAAAGTCATATTGCAAGCGGTAAAGCCTGCTATTGATCATCACATTTCTATAGATAAGATATGCAATTAGCAGCAGAATAATATATAATAATGATATACCAAGTACAACAGGAGCAAATCGACGATTAGTCTCTTTTTTAATAAAGGATTCTGATGTACTGAAGGTAATCTTGTAGTCTGAAAGGGCGCCCGGAAGCGAAACTTCTGTATACAGATACGGCTTCTCACCAGTCAGATTGACACTTACCAGGGGTACGATTTCTATATTTTCATATAGATTAGGATAGACATTGGTAATTCTGATCTTACGTGGATCTATATAGAAGACAAAAAGATCCTGATCATAACTAACAGGCTGTTTGATAGCTCCTCTTAACAATTCACGATAGGAAACCAGATCGCCGATACGTGGAATATTCATATATGCGATCTTTCCGGGCGTCATATCGTAAAAGATCTTAAAGATCAAATTATCAGTAAGCTTTGTCGAATCATTTACCCGGTCCAGAAAACTGACCAGCTTGACGGTCATATTATTAAAGTCGTCCGAATAATTTTTGAGATTATTATCTTCCAGACGCTTTGATATCAGATGATGATTTTCATTTAGCGAATAAGAAAATACAGATCTGGACTGTATAAGCAGATTATTGTATTTGATCTCATATCCTTCTTCTTCATCATTTGTAATAGCGATATCATAAAACATTGTTTCTCTGACGAAAGGATATTTGCGCAGAATATTATCGATCATACCCTTCGCTTCATTTGTATCAAGAAACCCCTGATAATACGAAATTTCAGGAATTCTGTTTTGGAAGAAGTCATTAAAAGGCACTAAAGATTTATCATACACCTCTACCTTGCGGTTCGCAAATTCGCTATCCACAAAATTGGAGATCATCGTTCGTGCAAAGAATACAGACACCACATAAAGTATGGTTACAAATACCACAAAGGCAATAAGTAAACCAATATTTTTACGGTATGTATACTTTGTTGAAGTACTCATATGATATAAGTCTCGTGCATATTAAGATTCAGGATTATTTTAAATATTTGTTCAGAAAGACTTCCATCTCCTGGTAATAAGAGACAATGTTCTCTTCATTTTTAAATCGTCTTCCTTCATCATCCTTAACAATATACTGCACAGGCACATTGTTATTTTTAAGACGTTGCACAAATTGATTTGCATCATTTACAGAACTGAACTTGTCACGTCCGCCCTGAACCATAAAAATAGGTATTTTTACTTTATCCGAATGAAAAACAGGTGAAATAGCTTTAAAGAGATCTGATTCGGTCTCCGGATTCCCCACAACCTGATAATAAAACTGGACATAAGGTTTGAAATAAGGAGGCACTTGTTTAAAATAGGTAAACAGATTAGTATAACCTGAATTTGAAATAGCACAAGCGTACAAAGAAGAGTTAAAACAGGCCGCATATAATGCCGAATAGCCCCCAAAGCCATTCCCCATAATTGCGATCTTATTACGATCTGCAATACCCTCATGAATAAGCAGCATGACACCGTCTGTAATATCATTCTGGATCTTTCCGCCCCACTCTTTGAAACCTGAAACCCAGAATTTCTTACCGTACCCTACAGAACCGCGGTAATTCATCTGAAAGACAACATAACCCCGGCTCGCCAGAAATTGCACTTCAGGCTGGAATCCCCAATCGACACGTCCGTTAGGACCATCATGTGGAATAACTACGACAGGGAGGTTCTTCCTATCCTTATTTAACGGATAAGTGATATATCCCTGAATGGTCAGTCCGTCCCTTGTCTGATAAGTCATAGGTTCCATCGCTGACATCTGACGATTAGCAATCTTAGGATTCAGGTCTGCCAGTTTCATTAATTTATCCTCTGCGACATTATAATAATAGATCGCTCCAGGATTTTGATCTGTGTAGCTTTTAAAAATAAAATGATTCAATGAAGAGTCACGGTCTATAAACTCAATCTCAGCCTGATCTACTTTTGCCCTGATCCGATCATTTACCTGTTTGACCTTCTCGTTAAAAAACACACGTGTTTCTTTCTTAAGCGCAAAACCGGCGTATACCATCTCATTCAATTCATTGGAATAGCCGGTCGAATTGAGATCGACATCAGGATGACCAAATATTTCTTTTATTTCTGTTCCGCTTGAGGCGTCATATTCGACCAGGGTCAGCTTATCACGACCTACATTCGAAAGCGCATAAATCTTAGAGGAAGATCCCTTTACAAATCCTAATGGCAGAATATTAGTCTCAAAATCATTGGTTACAATCTCTTTAAAAGGAGTTTTCTGGTTCGGACGGTACAGAATAGATTCTTCTACACTATCGCTGGTCAACGCCAGACGAACTTCACCGTCAGGCGAACCGTACCAGGAAATAACGTTACCAGGGTTTTTATCTAACAGCTGTTTAGGTCGGCCATCCAGAAATACCCTGTAAACATCAAAAACAGATGAATCACGCTCATTAATTGCTGCCAGCAGACTGTTATCTCTTAATACAATGGGATTAACCCATCTGAGTCTTCTTTTTAAGGGTTTAAAAAGCGGAACAGATGCTTCCGTATGCACATCAATGGCAAATAACCTCAAACTGTCTTCGGGAGACTGCGTATTGGAATAAACGATTTTATCTTTATTTGCCCAGAAGAAATACTGAACATTCATATCAGCCTGATAAGTAAGCTGTTTTGATTTGGATTTATCCTCCAGATTAAGGATAAAAATATTTTTACAATGATTCTCCAGCCCCAGATATGCAATCTGTTTTCCGTCAGGAGAGATTTTAAAGTTAGTTTTTTCGGGTATGGCAAAAAAATCCTGTACCGGGATTAATTTGCTGTCACTTTTGTTTGTGCAACCTATCCCGATCAACAATAACAGACCCGCAATTGCATTTAAAACTATTTTACCCATATATTAGAAGTCCCTGTTTCAAATATTCAAATTATTAACGACAACTCAAGGATATGCAACCTTATTTTTACATAAAACCGGATACAGAATCAGAGCTATCAACAATTGTTGGTACATTTGCATTATGTATTTATATAACATCTCCATCATCACAGAAGATTCAGTTCATGCCGAAATAATGGATTGGGTAAAAGCAGGAATTCTGAGTCAAAACGAATATCCGACCAAATTCTTAGCATTATTGAATTCACCACATGAGGGCCAAACACACTGTATTCAACTGGTGGTAGAAAGTGAGCAGGACATTGAGAGCTTTAATGCGAAATACCTGGCACCGTTTCAGGAATTCATCGCAACCTCCTACCACGGAAAAGCTTTTATATTCGACAGTGTTATGAAATACTTGTAGTACGTATTACTTTTCTATATTCGCAGCTTCTTCCTCATACCTTGGGTTATAGGTAATCTTGGGAGTCATATAATGTAACAGTACTAATCTGGAATATCTGAAATTAAAAGGGGCAAAAATCAGCGTAGTAAAGAACAGAACTCCCAAATACAACCAAGGAGATTCACTCTTGGTGATAATATAGGTCGCCACGGCAAGACTCACTATCTGAGCTACAGAAAATGCATAGCTGACATACATCGCTGCATAGAAATAACCCGGTTCTACCTCAAATTTGACCCCACAGACAGGACAAAAATCATTCATCTTTTGTTTACGGAATCCGTAAGCCTTACCTTCAAAAACTTTACCTACGCGACAACGCGGACATTTAGAATGTGTAAGAGCAGAAAATCTGGATGTAGCCATTCGTTAAAAATAAACTTTCTCGTCATTCTGTTTACGGAACTTCTTGTACCACAGAAATCCCACTCCTGCAACAATGATAAGGGGTACGCCCAACAGGAATAATACACCATCATTCAGTCCGTTACCTTGTGTATTACCATTTTTTGTACCGTTCTCCGCATTAAGAGAACACATTGCACATTGTGCCTGTACTGTAGAATGTGGGGTTCCGATCCATAACAGCACACAAGAAATAAGAACAAAAAAGTGCTTAACTATTTTCATATCACAAAGTTAATTATTTTTAAACCGATTACAGTAATACATTAAATTTTTCCCAGAAACCATCTACCGGCAGGCCTGCTACAAGTTTCATGGGCTCATCTTTGACAGGATGAACAAAAGATAAACTTCGGGAATGTAAGCAGATACTTCTGCGCAGACTTCCGCGTGGATAGCCATATTTATTATCTCCGACAATAGGACATCCCATCGTTGACAATTGCACCCTGATCTGATGCGTACGCCCAGTTTTGGGTTTCACATGAAGCAGATAATACCCATCCAGTTCGCCGATAACCTTATAATCTAATTCAGCATAACTGCTTCCTTTTATTTCTCTGTTATACGCCTTTGTAATCATTTTTTTGCGGTCCCGGACTAACCAATTCTGTAGCTTACCTGACATCTGCTCAGGTTTATTTCGTACCACTGCCAGATAAGATTTTTCTACATCGCGGTCATGAAACAACTTGTTCATACGATCCAGCCCTTTACTGGTCTTCGCAAAAACAATCAACCCGCTAACCGGTCTGTCCAGACGATGTATCACACCTATAAATGCATTTGGCTTTTCATATTTACGCTCCAGGTATTCTTTGACCATCATATCCAAAGATTTATCGCCCGAATCATCCACCTGCACTATATCACCGGCACGCTTATTAATTGCTATGAGGTGATTGTCCTCATAGATAACATCTTTATCCGTAATCTGCATAATAATATAAATCGAGTACAAAAATAGCTCAAATAAACCAAAAAGAGCATACGGAATAGATTTCAATATGCAAATAGGATTTTCTTACCTCAAATAAAAATCCCGAAACTTGTCTGTTAATAAAAGACAGGTTTCGGGATTGACTTAGAATTTTTCTGTTTTCTAAACTATAGAAAGGCTTATTTTGAACTTCCTGATAAGGCTTTTAAACTATCGGCTTTGGCCTTTTCTTGTTCTTTCTGTTGTTTTTTAAAGAAACCTCTTAACAGAAAGTTACTCTGCATGGCTTCCATATTCTGATCCAGTTTGGCGGTACTCAGATTCAGATTACGTAGAATCTGTTTGATTTCTGCTGCACCTTCAGGATCATTTGTCAAGGCTCCAACTACATTGTTTTTATCATTCAGACGGGCAGATGTAGCGTTAAGATTGCTCATCAGCGCACTTGCTGTCTGTGTTACCCCCTGCAATTGTGCAGCTGATTCTCTCAGACTGGCAAATACGGCTGTATCTGTCGAAAGCTGATGAATTAGTCCCTGATTACTGTTGAGTTTATTTGTTACAGCAACCAGATTATTTGAAGCCTGATTAGCATTCGTCATCAGTTTATTCAAATTATCTAACGATTTGCTTAATGAGACCACCATAGTAGAGTCTGTCAACATCGCACCGACCATTCCTTTGCCATCCACCAGATTCTGGGATAACACTGCAAAATTACGCGTAATCTCAACAAGATTATCATTATTGACAGATAGTGTGGCCATCATAGCTTCCATATCGGTACCTTTTGCTGAGTGGAGAATATCTCCGTCCTCAATGGGCTGAGCGGTCTGCGAACCTCCTACGAGTGTAATAATAGAATTACCGATAAGACCGTCAGATCCTAATTTAGCAACCGCATCTTTACGAATAAATTCGCTGGATTTAGCTTCGATACTCATCACCACTTTTACATATTTAATGCTTTCAAAAGAGATGTCTTTTACTATACCAACCTTTACACCCGAAAACCAGACGTTATTACCAATTTTCAACCCTTTTACATCCTCAAATTCTGTTGTAACAGTCAATGTCTTTGTAAACTTCTTCTGTTGTCCTCCCAATGTCAATATACCGGCTACGAGGATAATCAAGCCGATAAGAACAAATAGACCTACTACTAATGTGCGTTTATTGTCTGCTGCGCTCATATTTTTTAAACTATAAAATTGTAATCATAAAACGCTTTCACACGTTTATCATCTGTGTCAAATATTTCATTAAAACTTCCCTGTCTTTCAAATCTGCCATCCAGTAGCATCACAATACGGTCACCTACAGTTTTGGCACAAGCCAAATCATGGGTGATAATAATAGAGGAAGTTTTATATTTTTCCTGTACCTCATTTATAAGACTGTTAATCTCAAGACAAGTGATAGGATCTAATCCTGCTGTAGGCTCATCATACATCATAATATCAGGTCTCAATATCAGAGTCCGGGCAATACCGATACGTTTACGCTGACCTCCTGACAATTCAGAAGGCATCTGATTGATCGCCTGAGATAGCCCTACACCTTCCAGCACATCTTCCACTTCTGCATCGATCTCTGCGCGTGTCAGGTTTCTTTTATTTCGTACTAATGGAAATTCCAGATTCTCCCGTACCGTCATACTATCATACAGGGCACTGTTCTGAAAAGAAAAACCTATTTTAAGACGGAGTTGTTGTAATTCTTTCACACCCAGCTCAGTGACAGATTCACCCATCACCTGAATACTTCCCTGATCTGGTTCCAATAATCCAGAAATCAGCTTAATCAGAACTGACTTACCTGTCCCCGAGCGTCCCAGAACCACCAGATTCTCTCCGTTGAAAAGCTGCAGGTTTACATCACGCAGGACGTCAAGTGTTCCGAATGACTTACTGACATTCTTAACATCAATAACCACGTCATTGTAATCAATATTATAATCGTGCTTCTTTTCCATATTACGTAAAAGCAGCTAAAATTTGAACAATCAATATCTCCTCAATAAACACAATAAACATCGAAGCAACTACAGCACTGTTGGCTGCTTTTCCGACACCTTCGGTTCCTTTTGACGAAAAATATCCACAATAACTACTGACTGCACCAATCGTAAATCCAAATACAACGGCTCTAAATACCATCGCAAAAATATCTTTATAAGCGATCGCTTCAAATACCTGTGTAAAAAAGCTTAGAAAACTGACATCATCTTTACTCGCTATACTTAAATAACCTCCCAAAAGGCCTATACCTGCAGTGTAGAAACAAAGAATAGGAATACCAATAGTAGTAGCCCATATACGGCTCACAATCAGAAATTTGAACGGATTTGTACCGGATACTTCCATGGCATCAATCTGTTCAGTAACATTCATTGAACTTAACTCAGCACCAATCTGTGAACCAACCTTACCGGAAGCAATCAACGCTGTCACCAGAGGAGCCAGTGCCCGGATAATGGCAATGGAAATTAATGACGGTAACCAGGATGTTGCTCCGAACTCTTCCAATGAAGGTCTGGATTGTTTTGTAAACACAAAACCAACAATAAAACCAGTAACACTGATCAAGGGTAAAGAACGCCAGCCTATTTCGTAGCATTGACGGATAATCTCTTTTATCTCAAACGGAGGACTTACTACTTCCTTCAAAAACCGCATCAAAAAACGGTGGATGTTAGCAAACTCTATAAGTAAATTTCTTACTTTATTTTTCATTTACGCAACAAATTGCTTGTACTATTCAATGTATACTCTCTTTAAACAGGGTGTAAAGGTACTAATTTCTACTTTTCATTCTAATCAAAAAAGACCAAAAACACCTTTACTTTTCAATTAACATATTTCAATGACAAAATGCCGGCCAATTTGTTTGATCAGGCAGAAATAAAAATTAAAGGGTCTCCATTTTAAACCTATTCAGATGTGCGCAGTCCTACAGATAAAATTAACAAAAGGATTCATCTTTTAAATTGAAGAATATGAAAGGGCTAAAAAAATCAACATTATTTATAATGACCATATTTGGTCTTGTAAGCCTTTTTTCGATATCTGCAGCCAGTGCTCAGGTAAGAGGGGGGGTATCACTGGATCTGTTCTATGATGAGTTATCTCCTTATGGTAACTGGGATGATGATCCTACATATGGTGAAGTATGGTATCCTGATGCAGGACGCGATTTCAGACCCTATTCCAGTAATGGATACTGGGCAATGACAGAATATGGAAATACATGGGTGTCGGATTATGCATGGGGCTGGGCGCCTTTTCATTACGGTCGTTGGGTATATTCCAATTACCGCGGATGGGGATGGATTCCAGGATACGAATGGGGACCAGCCTGGGTGGACTGGCGTTCGGGTAACGGATATTACGGTTGGGCACCAATGATGCCTTCTGTAAATGTAAACATCAATATTGGCATTGGTAACTTATGGGTATTCCTTCCTTCCCGTTATATCTTTGACCGTCATTTCCATAATCATTATGTACATGATTACGGACGTGTGTATAACAGAACAACCATCGTTCATAATACTTATGTTGTCAATAATAACCACTATTATGGCGGACCATCCCGCAGGGACATGGAACGCTCTAGCGGACGTAGTGTCACAGTACGAAATATGAGAACAAGTGATCGTCCGGGAAGATCCAGTGTAGATAGCCGTTCGGTATCTATCTATCGTCCGGACAGAGGTGACAGCCGTAGCAGTGATCGTCAGGCAAGCAGAGGAGACCGCGAGTCTACCAGAGCTAATACAGGTGTTGACAGAAGCAGAAATGCAGGTGACCGAAGCAGCCGCAGTACAGATATCTCCTCTAATCGTACAGAACGAGGCAGCCGGACGCTCTATATTGACAAAGAAGGAAATGCAACATTGCAAAATGGAAGTAACTCCAGACCAAGAAGCAATGACAACAACGGAAATACAACCCGTACGGAAAGAAACAGAGAAGTACAACGTAACAGTGACATCCAAACTTCCCGTCCTTCCGAACGTCAGGCCGGAAACAGACAGGATCGCTCCAGTCAACGTGAAGCCTCAACTGTAGAACAAAATCGTGTAGAAAGACGAAATCAATCTATGGAAAGGCAACCAAGATCGTCACGCGGACAGTCAAATGAAAATATACAAAGAAGAGAATCTGCTCCTCAAAACCGTCCTTCCATTGAAAGAGGAAATTCACAACCTCAAATGGAGAACAGAGGACGCAGCAGATCTGCAGAAAGAGCTCCTCAATACCAACAGGCAAGTAGCAGAGGAAGCGAACAAAGAACAGCTAGTCCTGCGCCGAATCGTACGGAAAGAGGCACAGTATCTTCAGGAAGCAGCAGAAGCAACAGAGGTCGTTAGAAAAAGAATATTTAATTGAAATAAATTTGTGAGAAAGAGGTATTGCATTTATGCAATGCCTTTTTTGCTGGCATTTAATTACGTTCAAAAAACAATACTTTGTGATAACTTTTTGTACTTTTAATCTCTTTTAACACAAAATATAGTATTGCAAGCATACAGAATGGCGAAATTAACATCTATACTTGATAACGATTTCTACAAGTTTACCATGCAATTTGCAGTGGTCAAATTGTTTCCAAAGGCGAGAGCACGTTATCAGTTTATCAACAGAGGTCAGCATAAGTTTCCTCCCGGTTTTGACAAGTTACTTACTGAAGCTATTCATGAGATGGCTAAACTGAAACTCACAAAATCGGAAAAGTCGTTTTTTGCTGAAAACTGTCCTTATATTGATCCTACATATTTTGATTTTCTGGAGGGGTACCGCTATGATCCGGATGAGGTAACGGTATTGCAGGATGGTACAGATATTTCAGTTACGATTGAAGGGTATTGGTACCGTACTATTCTTTGGGAAGTGCCTATTATGTCACTTATCTGTGAATTGTTTTATGAAGCTACCGGAGCCCAAAGGCTGGAGGATAGCGAAGTCATTTCTATTGCTAAAGACAAAATCCTGAAATACGATAAACTGGGAATTACGATTGCGGACTTCGGTACACGCAGACGTCACTCTTATTATGTACACAATCTGATCGTAGAAACTTTAAAAAAATATGGTCAGGGTACTTTTATCGGCTCCAGCAATGTACATCTTGCTCAACTACATAAAATAAAACCTATTGGTACACATGCACATGAATGGTTTATGTTCCATGCTGCCAAATATGGTTACAAGATGGCTAATCATTTAGGATTAGAACACTGGTCTGATGTCTATCGTGGAGATCTGGGAATAGCACTTGCCGACACCTATACGACGGATGTTTTTTTCAAACAGTTTGACAAAAAACTAACCAAGTTATTTGATGGTGTAAGACATGACAGCGGTGACCCCTTAGTGTTTGCAGACAAAACGATAGCCCATTATGTTAGAAACGGCATTAATCCGCTTTCCAAGACGATCACTTTTTCCGATGGTCTGGATTATGACAAAGTGGAAAAAATATCAGCATACTGTAAAGGCAAGATCGGCTATTCTTTTGGCATAGGTACCAACTTTACTAATGATGCGGGTCTTCCGGCAATGAATATTGTACTCAAGATGACAGAAGCTTATCCGGAAGAAGGAGAATGGACTCCGGTCATCAAATTATCCGATGAACCCAAGAAACACACAGGAGATCCGGAATCCATCTATCTGGCGAAAAAAATATTAATGATAGAAGACTGATGAATAGAGATGTATACGGAGAGGCTCTTCAGGAATATTTTGCAACGGGTGAGACAGCGTCTCCCCTTCTTTTGCATAGCAGTTATGGGGATATAGAAGAAATGCCGGTAGATATATTCTTCCGGGAAGAAGAAGATTTTACAGAGTTAGAATTTATTGCACTTTCATTATGTGATGGTAAAGTATTGGATGTCGGAGCTGGCACAGGTGTACACGCTTTATACCTTCAGCAAAAAGGGTTTGAGGTGGAAGCTCTGGAAATATCAGAGACGGCATCTCATATTATGAAGCAAAGAGGTGTAGATACGATTATAAACGATGATATCTTTAATCTGAAGGATCAGAAATTTAATACCTTATTATTTCTGATGAATGGTATAGGACTGGCAGGTGATCTGGAAGGATTCAGGAAATTACTCAGACACGCCAAATCGCTATTGGCCGATCGTGGTCAACTTTTGTTTGACTCCTCAGACATTTCATATTTGTATGAGGAATATCACATCAAAAAGCCTGATTATTATTTTGGTGAGATCAATTATCAGTATGAATACAGGGGAGTAAAAGGAGCTTCGTTTAAATGGCTTTACCTGGACCAGCAAACGCTGATCAAAGTGGCACGTGAAGAAAACTGGGTTGTTCAGATCCTGTTTGAAGATGATCAGGATCAGTATCTGGTACGAATGGAGCCTCGGCAGAATTAAGACACTGAGTTAAAGAAAAATGGTGGGATAAAATTATCCCACCATTTTTCTTTAGTCGATATACTCAAATCCTGTATACGGTACCAGAGCTGCCGGAACTTTAATTCCTTTGCCTGTCTGATTATTTTCAAGTAAGGAAGCCACTATACGTGGAAGTGCAAGTGCAGATCCGTTTAATGTATGGGCTAATTGCATTTTACCTTCTTCATTTTTGAAGCGTACTTTCAGACGGTTTGCCTGATAAGTTTCAAAATTAGAAACAGAAGAAACTTCCAGCCATCTTTTTTGTGCTGTGCTGTATACTTCAAGATCGTATGTCAATGAAGCTGTAAAGCTCATGTCGCCACCGCAAAGACGCAGTACACGGTATGGCAATTCCAGTTTTTCCAATAGTCCTTGTACATATTTACACATCTCTTCTATGACTTCATAGGATTGGTCAGGATGCACAATCTGTACTGCCTCCACTTTATCAAATTGATGCAGTCTGTTCAGTCCCCGTACGTGTGCTCCATAAGAACCTGCTTCTCTGCGGAAACACGGCGTATAAGCACAATGACGGATCGGAAAATCTTCCGCTTTTACAATAACGTCTCTGTACATATTCGTCACCGGCACTTCTGCTGTCGGGATCAGATAAAGATCATCCTGTCCTACATGATACATCTGCCCTTCTTTGTCAGGAAGCTGCCCTGTTCCGAAACCGGAAGCTTCGTTCACTACGATAGGGACCTGCACTTCTTTATACCCCACTTCTGCGGCCTGATCCAGAAAGAAATTAATCAACGCACGTTGTAACCTCGCTCCTTTTCCCTTATACACCGGAAATCCTGCTCCAGCGACCTTTGTGCCCAATTCGAAATCAATAATATCATATTTTGCAGCCAGCTCCCAATGCGGTAAAGCATCTTCATCCAGACTAGGTACATCACCTGCTGTATAAATCACTTCATTATCTTCCGCAGCTACTCCTAGAGGAACTGAACTATGTGGCAAGTTAGGTAATTGTACAATTTTATTGTGCAGTTCCTGTTCTACTTCACTCAGCTTTTCAGTCAGTTGTTTTACTTGTTCTTTATATCCGGACGATTGAGATTTTACAGTTTCAGCTTCTTCTTTTTTACCTTGACGCATCAAATCTCCTATTTGTTTTGCGGCAGCATTGGCTTCTGCTGAAAGGGAATCTGACTCCGACTGAGTTTTGCGACGCAACTCATCCAAAGCGATGATTTCGTCAACCAAACCTAATTCTTTGAAGTTTTTCACCCCTAATCTTTCGATTACCTTATCCCTGTTTTCACGGATATAATTTAATTGCAACATACTGTTTATGTATTTAATAATGACCAAAGATAAGAAGAGCTAAGAATATACAGAAAATGAATTCATAAAAGGTTAAAATTGAGTCCTTATTACTTACCCGTCAGGCTGTATTTGCCCAAATAAAAAGTCCCTTAACTGCAACATACGTCTTTTCACAAAAAACCTTTACCTTTGACTATGTTATATTTAGTTCCCACGCCAATTGGCAATCTTGAGGATATGACTTTCCGTGCTATTCGTGTGTTGAAAGAAGCTGATCTGATTCTCGCAGAAGATACGCGGACTTCTGCACCCTTACTCAAACACTTTGGAATTGATAAAAAGGTTTTTGCTCATCATCAGCATAATGAACATAAAGCCGTAACGGAGATTATCAGGTTTCTTAAAGAGGGACAGCAGATTGCACTGATTTCTGACGCTGGTACTCCTGCGATTTCCGATCCTGGTTTTTTATTAGTCAGAGCTGCCCTGAAAGAGGGTCTTGAAGTACAATGTCTGCCGGGGGCTACAGCATTTGTACCTGCACTGGTGAATTCAGGCTTGCCAAATGACAGGTTTTGCTTTGAGGGTTTCCTTCCCGTCAAAAAAGGAAGACAAACCAGATTAAAAAATCTTGCCGATGAAAAACGCACTATGATTTTTTATGAGTCGCCACATCGTCTGCTCAAATCTATCGATGAATTTATTGCCATTTTTGGTGAAGAAAGGCAAGGTTCTGTTTCCCGTGAGCTGAGCAAAATGTATGAAGAAAATGTTAGGGGAACATTAGCATCTTTAAAATTACATTTCGAAAACAATCCAATTAAGGGAGAATTTGTAATTTGTATTGCAGGATTAGAATAGTTATCATATTTTGTTATTCATTCAAATAATTTAGAAAATGATTATTGATAAATATATACAAGACGGACAAGACGTCAAGGTAGTAGAGAAATTAGTAGACAAGTTAAAGGATATGCTCACGTCAGGTGAACAGATCGATTACATCGCCTTGCAGAAAAAACCTGCGGTGACCATATTACCGGATAGTATTGCAGTGAGCAGTAAGCGTATCTTTCTGTGTGAGTTCACTAAACTTGGTCTGGCGACCAATTTTGAGATTTTCAGCTGGAAAGATATCAAGGATATTGCATTTAAAGAGGAAATCTTCGGATCTAAAGTAACTGTAATTCCCTTTACAGGTGAAAATCTGAGTATTGATTATATCCCAAAAATTCAGGCACGTAAGCTTTATCAGCTTATAAAGGGAGCTTTAGAAAACAGCAAAAAGGAAGAATTACAATCAGAAAAAGAAAAGATTGTGATCTCAACACCTGTTGCTCCGGTTATAGAAGTAAAAAAAGAAGAAACACCTGCTCCTGCTGAACCCAAATCTTTTAATGAAGAAGTTCCTGCAGAGCCGGCTGCACCTGTAGTAAACAGCTATGTAGCGCCTTCTTATACTCCTCCCGCACCAGAGCCGCTTGCACCGGTAGAAGAAGAGGATGAAATCACTCAAAAACTGAAGAAACTCAAATCGTTGTTTGATAAACAGCTTATAACACAAGCGGAGTACGAAAACAAAAAGAATGAACTATTGTCTCAACTGTAGTAAGTGAAAAATAACTATTTACTGGCACTTTTAAGTGCCTTTTTACTTTGGGTGGCATGGCCTCCCATACCTTATACAGGGCCCTTGCTATTAATTGCATTTGTACCCTTACTACTTGCGGTAGAAAATGTAATGCGAAGCAATGAGGTAAAAAAAGGGCGAAAAATAGTAGGACTTGCTTTCATGACAGGTTTTCTGTGGAATACAGCAAGTATCTATTGGGTATATAATGCCATGAGTGCAGGGCTTCCGGCCTATGCAGCATTACCAATCTCCCTTATTCCTTTTGGACTTGCACCATTGTTAATGACTATAGTTTTCGGACTATACTACAGACTCCGGAAAAAACAGTCTCTTGGACGCTCATTGGTTGGGCTTACGGCCTTTTGGATATGCTATGAATATCTGCACCAATGGTGGGATCTCGCTTTTCCGTGGATGACGCTGGGAAATGGCTTTGCAGCAACACATCCCCTTATCCAATGGTACGAGTGGACAGGTGTATACGGAGGGTCTGTCTGGATATGGGCAGTCAATATCCTTGTCTTTCTGTTTGTATTACATAAACGTAATATACAAACGCTCACTAAACCAAAATGGACTAATATTGCACTGATAGCTACACTCATCATCCCAATCGGAGGATCTTTAATCCGATACTTTACTTATGAAGAGCACCTTAACCCCTCACAGGTGGTGGTGGTACAGCCTAATATAGATCCTTATCAAAAATTTGGAAGTATTTCTCCTGAAGAACAGTTAAAAACCCTGATCAGACTTTCGGAATCAGTAGCTAAACCTAACACGGAATTCTTTGTCTGGCCCGAAACCGCAATCTCAGCGAGAGGCTGGATAGATGAAGATAACTTCCGGCAATATCCGGCTTATGAAGACATATCGTCTTTCCTGGACAAATATAAAAACGGTGCTGTATTATCAGGAATAGAAAGTTATCGTATGTATACGGATCAGCGTACAGCTACTGCACGTCCGTACGGCACTCAATTTGTAGATAATTTTAATGCAGCAGTATTTATAGATAACTCGTCCAAATTACAATTTTATCATAAATCCAAACTGGTTCCCGGCGTAGAGCAGATGCCTTTCGGATCTGCATTGAGCTTCTTAAAGCCTTTATTTGCCCAATTTGGCGGAACAACCGGAGGATATGGAAAGCAGGATGAACCCAGTGTTTTTTATGCTGGCAGCGGAATTGGTGCAGCCCCAGTAATATGTTATGAATCGATATGGGGTGACTATGTAGGACAGTACGTCAAACAGGGTGCTCAGTTCATAACCATTGTTACTAACGACGGTTGGTGGAAAAATACTTCAGGTAAAGATCAACACCTGGATTATGCTAAATTAAGGGCTATTGAAAACCGCAGATGGATCGCCCGTGCCGCTAACACCGGAATCTCTGCTTTCATAAATCAGAGAGGAGATATTGTCCAGCAGACAGCATGGTGGGTGCCGGCTGCGCTTACTCAGGAAATTAATCTCAATGAGAATATTACATTTTATACCGGCAATGGCGACATCTTAGTAATCTTCACTCTGCTATTAAGTTTAGTTGGCATAGTCTTATTGGTCATCCCCGGGAAAAAGCGTCTTTAAAAATTTAATTCTTATTTCTAACTTTGTTCTTATGCAAATTTATTTTGATAACGCTGCTACCACTCCACTGGACCCTGAGGTCATTAAAGTGATGGTAGAGACCATGCAGGAAAACTTTGGAAATCCATCTTCTATTCATGCACATGGTCGCCAAGTAAAGACGATAGTTGAAAAAGCCAGAAAAACGGTGGCTAATCTACTTCATACCTCTCCTTCCGAAATATTTTTTACTTCCGGAGGTACGGAAGCGGATAACATGGCTATCGTGAGATCTGTAATTGATCTCGGGATAACACATGCTATTACTTCTCCACTGGAACACCATGCTGTACTCCATACACTGGAAGAATTACAGAAAGAAGGGAAGATACAGCTGGATATGCTTAATGTAGATGAAAAAGGTAATGTTGATCTTGAACAGCTAGACCAAATTCTGGCTTCAAATCCACGGACTTTTGTATCATTGATGCATGCCAATAATGAATTGGGCAATCTGACGGATATACAAAAAGTCGCTGAAATATGTCATCAGTATAATGCCGTGTACCATGCGGATACGGTCCAGACCATGGGACATTACAGACATGATCTCAGTCAATTGAAAATTGATTTTATCACCGGAGCGGCGCATAAATTTCATGGACCGAAAGGCGTAGGTTTTCTCTACATCAATGGAAAGAATAAGATCAAGCCTATGATTTATGGTGGCGCTCAGGAACGCAATATGCGTGGAGGTACCGAAAATGTATACGGAATAGTGGGATTGGCAAAAGCATTGGAATTATGTTATGATGAAATGGAAATACATCAGGCGTATATACAAGGTCTTAAATCGTATATGAAAGAAGAGCTTATCAAGGCCATTCCTGATGTCAGTTTTAACGGGGAAACAGATCCTGAAAAATCTCTTTATACGGTATTGAATGTATCTTTCCCATGTACGAATATGGCTGACATGCTCTTATTCAGTCTCGATATCGAAGGTATCTCCTGTTCAGGAGGCAGTGCATGCAGCTCAGGGTCAGACATTGGTTCACATGTTTTATCCGCTATCAATGCAAGCAGTACGAGACCATCTGTAAGATTTTCATTTTCAAAAAATAACACAAAAGAAGAAGTCGATATTGTGGTAAGTAAACTTAAAGAACTGTGTAATCAGGACATTTTAGTGTAGCATCCATACGCTCTTAACAAGAAATGCCGTTTATCAGAGACTGATAAACGGCATTTTATTTTTAACAACAGTATTTTATATATCTTTATTCTTCAAACTTTGCAAGACGGTACTGATCTGCCAGATCTCCTTTGATATCTTCTCCGGAAAGATCCAATTGCGATAACTGATCTTCTAGAATTCTGAATTTGTAATCTATCCCTTCCAGAGTCAATGTATTCGCATGCATTTTCCAACGTCCGCTTTTCACAAAATTTTCATCACTTTTACCCAGATATTTTGTACTAAGCTGATAAGATTTATCGGCATTAATATGTAAAATGGTTTCAATTCCGTCACAATCTGCACAAGGTAATATTCCTTTATACTCACCTGTAAACTGATCTGATTTCTGTTCAATGGTACCATCAGGAGAAATACTATACGCTGCATCAGTTGACCGCTCTGTTTTATTCTGACGGTTGTTGATACAACTGCCCAGAATAATAAAGAGTAGTAATGTTGCAAGTATATAGACTCTGGTTTTCATTTGCGTGCATAAAAAGACTTAATTACATGCAAACAAAATTGATACCATAATTAGACGGCCTGCTAATTTTTTAGCATATTTTAACATTAATAGTCATCTTCATCATCTTCTCCAATAGCCATGAGATAGGCTCCCTTCAGCTCATTAAGTGCATGCATATTTCGTTTTGCTTTGGCAATTTCCATTCCCTTTTGATAATACAGCAGTGCATCATCCTTTCGGTCGAGTTTTTCTAATAACTTGCCCAAATGATAATATGTACCTACGTAATCCGGAAACTGCTCTGTAAGCTTTATAAACCTGCTCAAAGCCTCAAAGTCCTCTCCTGTTTTGAGATATTCATTTGCGAGAGCATAATGCAGAAACGGATCTGAGGGACTTTCTTTTAAATATGCCTGAAGTTGTTCAAATTTAGAAGACATGATGATTGAGATTTATGTAATAATATAATCAAAGGTAATCATTGCCCACAATATTCTAATCACTCCGCAAGAATAAGACATAAAGAAAATTCCGGATGAAAACAGATAGGTAACTTAATCCCGATTTTGACACTTGTTCATTCTTAAAAAGAAAGAAAATTTTGATAGATCAAAAAACGAAAATACTATGCTAGCATATAAAATGACATTTCACTGACGATCAGATCAGGAAGGGGAACCTCAAAATAAAAATAAAACTAAACAACTAATTATAAGCATTTTAAACAAAATAAATTATTCAAAAAGGTCAATTATTTTATTAAAAAAGACAGAAGAAACAGTTTTGTAAAGGGGAATTTTCTGCTTCAAACACTTTACTTTTATTACAAAAAATATTAGGTTTGTGTAAAACGCATACAATTATGAGAATATTAGTTTGTATAAGTAATGTCCCGGATACGACATCAAAAATAACATTTGCGAATGATGGAACTGCCTTCAATACAGCAGGTGTTCAATTTATTGTAAATCCTTATGATGAGATTGCACTTTCAAAGGCGATCGATCTGGCTGAAGGAGGAAAAGGCACAGTAACGGTAATTAATGTTGGCGAAGCGTCGACAGAAGCTACCATCCGCAAAGCATTAGCAACAGGAGCAGATGATGCAGTACGTGTAGACAGTGTTCCACGTGATGCGTGGTTTGTCGCACACCAGATTGCTGATTATGTCAAAAGCAATCCTTTTGATCTGATTCTTACCGGACGAGAGTCTATCGACTATAATGGAGCACAGGTAGGAGCTATCGTAGCTGAATTATTGAATATACCATCTATTTCCATCGCCAAAAAAATTGATATTGATGGTTCCAACGCAACTGTTGAACGTGAGATCGAAGGAGGAAAGGAAATTTTGACAACTTCGTTGCCAATGGTTGTGGGTACTGCTGAAGGTGTCGCGGAGCCCAAAATCCCGAATATGCGGGGAATCATGAGTGCACGCACCAAACCTTTACAGGTGATCCCTGCGGTAGAAGTACCCCAATTGTCTCATATTACCAAATATGAATCTCCTGCTCCTCGTGGTACTGTAAAAATGGTAGATGCCGGAGAGGTAGAAAAATTAGTGGGTCTTTTGCACGATGAGGCAAAGGTTATTTAATTCATTTTATTAAAACTGAAAATTATGTCTGTATTAGTTTATATAGAAAATATTGAAGGTCAATTTAAGAAATCTGCATTTGAAGCTGTTTCTTATGCAAAAGCCATTGCAGACCAGACAGGAAGTACTGTTACGGCTATATCAATCGGTGATGTCAGCAATTCTGAACTGGAAAAACTTGGTCAGTTTGGAGCTTCAAAAGTTTTGAATGTACAAAATGGAGATTTAAAAAACTTTGTCAACCAAGCATATGCTTCCGTTATTGCGGAAGCAGCTCAGAAAGAAGGATCCAAAATCGTAGTTCTGTCCAATTCATTCAGTGGAAAAGGTCTAGCACCACGTATTGCAACCAAACTGCAGGCTGGTCTTGCAGATGGAGCAATCGAATTGCCTCAGATCAGCGGAGATAGCTTATCTGTTAAGAAAACTGCTTTTTCTAACAAAGCATTTGCAATAGTAGAATTAAGTTCTTCTATAAAAGTAATTTCCGTAAATCCGAACGCTTACGAAGCTAAGGCTGTCGGCGGGTCCGCTTCAATCGAAGCTTTTGCACCTCAATTACAAGCTACGGACCTCAGCACTATTGTAAAAGAAATAGTTCGGGCTACTGATAAGGTTTCACTTCCGGAAGCAGAGATTGTCGTTTCAGCAGGACGTGGCCTAAAAGGTCCTGAGAACTGGGCAATAATTGAGGAACTTGCAGATGTGTTAGGTGCTGCAACAGCATGCTCCAAACCGGTATCAGATGCAGGTTGGAGACCGCACTCTGAGCACGTAGGACAAACAGGTATTGTCGTAAGTCCGAATCTGTATATTGCTATCGGTATATCAGGCGCCATTCAACATCTGGCAGGAGTAAGTTCTTCGAAAACAATTGTTGTTATCAACAAAGATCCGGAGGCTCCGTTTTTCAAAGTTGCAGACTATGGAATTGTAGGCGATGCCTTTGATATTGTACCCAAATTGACGGCTGCATTGAAAGCATATAAAAATAATTGATCATAAATTCGTTACCCCATAAAGGCGGCTATTTCAAATTATTGTAGTAGCCGCTTTTATTTTGCTTTTAATATTCACATCTTTGTACTATCGTAAGAGGGAAGAATGAAGAAAATCAATTTAGATATCGTAGGACTTTCATATAGTCAGACGCAATCAGGTGCCTATGCGCTTGTGCTGGGAGAAGTTGGTGGCAATAGAAGACTACCTATTATCATTGGAGGTTTTGAAGCACAGGCTATAGCTGTAGAAATTGAAAAAATGACCCCCAGTCGTCCTCTGACACATGATCTTTTCAAAGCATTTGCTGATGCTTACGCGATCACTTTGCAGGAAGTAATTATCTATAATCTTATTGACGGTATTTTTTTTGCCAAACTGATCTGTAGTGATGGCGAAAAAATCTCTGAGATTGATGCCCGTACGTCTGATGCAATTGCCTTAGCGGTACGTTTTGATGCACCAATCTTTACCTATGAATTTATTATGGCTTCTGCCGGTATAGTGATTGAAAGTAATGATTTTGCATTTTTGGAAAATATTGAAAGTGTAGAAGCCGCCAAAGCTCCTCAGGAACCCCGTAAAGAGATTCCAACTCCTCAAAAAAAATCACCTTACAGTTCACTTTCTGATGAACAGTTAGAAGCAGCTTTAGAAAAAGCAATTGCAGACGAACAATATGAGACCGCAGCTGCAATCCGTGACGAAATCACCTATAGAAAATCTTCATCTTAGATTTAAAATTAACGAAACAAACATACATGTCTATTAAATTTAGATTGACCATTATGAACTTCATACAATTCTTTGTGTGGGGAGCATGGTTAATAACAATAGCAAACTTTTGGTTTGGCACTAAACAGTGGGATGGTACACAGTTCGGAGCCATATTTGCGACGATGGGAATCGCTTCTTTATTTATGCCTACACTGATTGGAATCATAGCAGACCGATGGGTGAATGCAGAGCGACTTTACTGTATACTTCACATTTTATATGGAGCTATCTTATTCTATCTTCCTCAGGTAGATAATCCGGGCTCCTTTTTTTATGTCATGTTAGCAGCCATGTGTTGCTATATGCCTACACTGGCACTTTCCAATTCTATTGCCTATACTGCTTTAATCAAGAACAACTATGATCTTGTCAAAAGCTTCCCTCCTATCCGTGTGTGGGGAACAGTTGGATTTATAGCAGCTATGTGGATCGTCAACCTGTCAGGTAATAAAGCCACTGCCATCCAGTTTTATATTGCAGGCACTGCGGCTATAGCACTTGGACTATATGCACTGACATTGCCTAAAAACACACCCCAGAAGCTTATCAAAGAAAATGCAACATGGATGCAGACTTTTGGACTGGAAGCATTTAAGCTATTCGGAAATTATAAGATGGCTTTATTCTTTATCTTCTCGATGTTTCTGGGTGGTGCTTTACAACTAACCAATGCCTATGGAGATGTGTACATCGATGAATTCAAGTTTTTTCCTAAATATGCTGAATTACTGGTCGTAAAATACTCTACGATTATTATGTCTATCTCTCAGATTTCGGAGACTTTATTTATTCTGGCCATTCCATTCTTCTTAAAACGATTCGGAATCAAAAAGGTCATGCTGATTTCTATGGTAGCATGGGTACTGCGTTTCGGCCTTTTTGCCTACGGAAATCCTCAGGATGGATTATGGATGATTATTCTTTCCTGTATTGTGTACGGTATGGCCTTTGATTTCTTCAACATTTCAGGCTCTCTGTTTGTCGAAACTTCTACCGATTCCAAAATCCGTTCTTCGGCGCAGGGATTGTTTATGATGATGACAAATGGTTTTGGAGCAGTATTAGGAAGTCTGATCTCCGGTTGGGTGATCGACCATTACTTTACGATGTCTTTTCAGGATATCAGTCAGCTTGCTACTTTTCTGCAATCAGAAGTAACGAATATACATTTTGTAGCCTTTTTAAAAGATAAAGGTGTCGCTATATCCGCTACAGGGGCATTCGAGAAACCGTTACATCTTAAGGACTGGCATCATATATGGCTGGCTTTTTCTGCTTATACGCTTGTTATTGCTATATTATTCGCTTTACTATTCAAGCATAAGCATGACCCGAAACAATTAGAGAAAACGTACCATTAAGACATAAAAAAGGTAATCTGGCGATTACCTTTTTCCATCTTAAAACAAACTATGTTATGAATGTGTTTCGCAACAGATCTCTAACAATTTTAACCCTAACATTGGATATAAACAAAAATTACTCTGACACAAATGTAGAGAGCGGATATTAAGTGAGGATTAAGACCCAATTAAATGATTATTATTTCGCACTTATTACTTCATAAAAAAAGGTCACTCATGAGTGACCTTTTTTTATGAAGTATATTTTTCGTATTATCTGGCTTGTGCTTCTGCGATCATTTTGAGGATTTCGTCGACAACGGTCTTAGCTGCATCTTTCATCTTCGGGTTGCCGGGATAATCCGCATCAAGTGTGACCTTTTTAGATTTGTCTTTATAATTATACTCCACATAGTAACGCGGAATTTCTTTACCTTCATTTGCGTTTGCTCTTCTGGTCGTCATGTCATCATCCAGATTCCAGAACCCAAGCTCCATTGCTTTACGGTGCAGGTACAATAAATCATCTTTACGGAGTTTTAAGGTATCATTGATCAATGAATCACGTTTATCCAGATATTGGTAATGGTGAGTTTTGGAATTGAATTCATTAACCATATGATCGGGTTCTCCATACTTAATGACAATCGATTCGAAATCTGAAAATCTGTATGGAGCATTCTTAACCATATTAGAATAGTAATACACACAGTACAATAAAAACGGAACTACTATACATAGTCCAATAAAGATCTTTCTACTATTTAAACTCATTTCTAAATTCTAAAATTTTGACAAAAGTACAGAATATAATAAGGAATCGTCAAACTTTGGCTGTCAAAACAGGAAAGAGTCAACTTTTATTGCTATAAGTTGACTCTTTTCATTATAAACCGGAGCTTACTATTTCTATTATAATTTAATCGGACCAGCTCCGGTAAAATATTTTGCATACCATGAATCCGTAAGATCTGAAATAATTACTCCCTTTCGGGTAGATACATGTACAAATTTATGATTGTGAAGATATACGCCAACATGGTCTATCGCTCCTCCCCCAAAGGAAAAAAACACAAGATCTCCTTCTTTGAGCTGACTTTCTTTCTTATTGTTTACAAGTGCTCCCATGTCTCTTGAGGTACGGGGAATTATCTTACCGTACACATCTTTATAAAGAATTCCCACAAAACCGGAACAGTCTATTCCACTCTTGGTCTGTCCTCCCAAACGATGCGGACTTCCCATCCAGTCATTAATAAATCCATAGAGATAGCGGTTGTTGAGATCTCTGACACTTACATTTAACAATTTGGCATAATTTTCCAGATTAGAACCCGTCAGATCAACTCCTCTTGCCGAACTGGCATCTGATAATACACCATTTGTACGACCTTCTCCTTTGTAGCCACCACCTACCAATACTTTCTTTTTACTGGAACAGGATGAGAGGACTAAGAAAACAAGACATACTGAAAAAGCTAAGTAAGAGCATATTCGCTTCATAAAAAGATAAGTTGTTGTTATACAAATGTACAAAAAACGTCATATGACGACAATATATTAACGCTGCTGTTGCTTAATTCGTACATTTGCCAGGAATTTTAGAATATGGAAAAATTAAAGGGTGCTATAGCAGTTTTTTTAGGAGCAAGTAGTTTTGGTATATTATCCACCTTTGTGAAAAAGGCATATGCTCAAAACTTTACACTGGCAGAGGTAATCGGTATGCAGGTACTTTTCGGAATGGTGATTTTGTGGGCTATTTACTTTGGGGTGAGAATATTCAATAAAGCCAGATTGGATAAATATCCGAAGAAGACCAAAGTCTGGACAATATTAATCAGTGGTTTTTCGACTGGTCTGGTCAGTATTCTATATTATAAATGTGTATCTCTCGTACCGGCTTCACTGGCTATTGTTTTACTGATGCAGTATATCTGGATCGGTGCATTGATAGAATTTATTCTTTTCCGTTCCAAGCCATCCCGAAAACAGGCTATCGGAATAGTTGTCATTCTTCTCAGTACTTTATTAGCAACAGGTCTGCTCGATAAAGGAATTGCATCTTTTGATCTGGTAGGGATAGGGTACGGATTGCTTGCGGCTACAGGGTATGCATCTTTCCTTATCGTCAACGGACGTGTCGGAAACGATTATCCGCCCATCCAGAAAAGTGGCCTGATGGTAACCGGATCATGTATATTGATCTTTATTCTTTTTCGTCCCTTTTCCTTATTTACAGGGGAATTGGGCGACGGGATTTGGTACTTTGGATTGATTCTCTCTGTATTCGGAACGGTATTACCTCCTCTCCTGTTTGCTTACGGCATACCTAAGATCGGAGTTTCTCTGAGCAGTATTTTAAGTGCTGCAGAGCTACCTGTAGCTGTGTGTATGTCTTACTTCGTATTGACCGAACCCGTCACTTTACTTCAATGGATCGGAGTCGTGATCATACTTTTGATCGTAGTATGGATGAATCTCAATAAAGAGAAGGTTACTGAAACAGCCTGACAATATTAAAAAAGACCGACTGGAAATCCTGTCGGTCTTTTTCGTTTTATATGTTTATGTTTCCTTGTTAGGCGTGAATAAATACTTCTGGTAATTCTTCTATTTCCACCTCTCCCGTCTCTGTAATCGAAGTGAATCTTACCGGAATCACTTCATTGACCAGAAGAGGATCATATGCCGTACGCACTTTTACATAATTTTTGGAGAAGCCGTGCATGAAACCTTCTTTTTCATCACTTTCAAACAGGACATCTCCGATTTTACTCAATTGATTTTCATAAAATGCCCGGCGCTTTTTTTCAGAAAGGATATGTAACATTTTACTGCGATCACTACGCTGTGCTCCCGGTACAGCACCTTCCATCTGTGCTGCAATCGTATTTTCACGTTCTGAATATGTAAACACATGCAGATACGAAATATCCATCTCATTCAGAAAGTTGTACGTATCCAGGAAATCCTCGCGGGTTTCGCCGGGAAAACCCACAATCACATCAACTCCGATACAACAATCCGGCATCAGCGATTTTATTTTAGCGACACGTTCAGCATACAATTCACGCTTATATCGACGACGCATCATTCCTAATATTTTATTATTTCCAGACTGTAACGGCATATGAAAATGTGGAACAAAACGTTTGGATTGTGCTACAAATTCAATAATATCATTTGCCAACAGATTTGGTTCTATAGACGAAATACGAATACGATCTATTCCTTCAACTTCATCCAGTGCCTTTACCAGATCCAGGAAGCGATCCTGACGCTCTCCGTCTCGGACACCAAAATCTCCGATGTTGACACCCGTCAATACTATTTCTTTTACTCCTGACGCTGCGATTTCTTCTGCCTGACGAACGATGTCCTCAATCTTGCCGGATCTGCTGGCTCCGCGAGCCAGTGGAATCGTACAAAATGTACAGGAGTAATCACAACCATCCTGAACTTTCAGAAATGTTCGCGTACGATCACCAATAGAATAAGCAGACACGAACTGATTCGTTTCATCTATTGGTGCATTATGAACAATCGTCTTTTCCTGCTTTGTAAGATCATTGATATGCGCTATGATATTGAATTTTTCAGCAGCACCCAATACCATATCCACGCCTGGTATATTAGCGATCTCCTGAGGTTTCAGTTGTGCATAGCAACCAACAATAGTGATATAAGCGTTCGGAGAATACTTCAATGCTTCTTTGACGACTTTTCTACACTTCTTATCTGCATGATCGGTAACGGAGCAGGTATTGATAACATATACATCTGCCTGACTGTTGAAAGCTGTGGTTTCATAGCCGGCATCTTTGAATATACGCCCAATAGATGAGGTCTCCGAAAAATTCAGTTTACATCCGAGGGTATAGAAAGCTACTTTTTTATTCATAATAATTTTGCAAAAATACATAAAAACTTGCAAAATGTGAGTTGTTGAAAAATTGTGACACTCTAATGGTTCTAAATCCCTTATCTTCGTATGTCTTTTAAATAAAAATCATGAAACAGTATTTAGATCTCCTTAAGCACGTATATACCAATGGTGTAACCAAGACTGACCGTACAGGTACAGGTACAAAGAGTGTGTTTGGCTATCAGATGCGTTTCAATTTAAAAGAGGGATTCCCTTTGGTTACGACAAAAAAACTACATCTGCGTTCCATTATCCATGAGCTGATCTGGTTTTTGAAAGGAGAGACCAATATTCAGTATCTAAAGGAAAATGGTGTGAGTATCTGGGATGAATGGGCAGATGAGCAGGGCAATCTTGGCCCGGTATATGGTTCGCAATGGCGTTCATGGCCAACTCCTGCCGGAGAACACATTGATCAGATCGCTCAGGTGATCAAGCAACTCAAAAATACTCCAGACTCACGAAGAATAATTGTTTCTGCATGGAATGTAGCCGAAATAGAACATATGGCTTTGCCCCCTTGTCATGCTTTTTTCCAGTTTTATGTTGCTCCGGCACAGCCGGAAGCCGGCATTATGAAGCCACAATTGTCGTGTCAGCTCTACCAACGGAGTGCTGATATATTCCTGGGTGTACCTTTTAACATTGCGTCCTATGCGTTATTAACCATGATGGTTGCACAGGTTTGTGATATGGAAGCTGCAGAATTTATTCATACACTGGGTGATGCTCATATATACAGCAATCACTTTGAACAAACTGAATTACAGCTGAGCAGAGATCCAAAGCCGCTTCCGAAAATGATCATCAATCCCGATGTTCGTGATATTTTTGATTTCAAATTCGGAGATTTTGAACTGGTAGATTACGAATCTCACCCGCACATCAAGGCACCAGTAGCCGTTTAGCAATAATCTCTAATACCGGAAGTAAGAATTTAAGAACAGTCACATACAAAAAGAAAAAACAGTTCTAACCAACTACATCAATACGTACATGTCACATTTAAAAATAACACTCATCGTTGCGGCAGCTGAAAACAATGTCATTGGCAAAGACAATCAAATGCCCTGGCATTTGCCGAATGACTTTAAATACTTCAAGAAAAATACGCTCGAACACAGTGTCATTATGGGACGTAAAACATTTGAAGCCATTGGTAAAGCTCTACCAGACCGTCGTAATATTGTAATCTCACGCAATCAGGATTTTCATCATCCGGATGTAGATACAGCCAACAGTCTGCAGGAAGCAATCTTATACTGCAGGGATGAGAGAGAAGTATTTGTGATCGGCGGAGCGAATGTATATGAGCAAACCCTTCCTTTTGCACATAAAGTGTTGTTAACACGTGTACATACTACTATTGAAGGTGACGCTGTATTTCCTGTATTAAACCCTGAAGAATGGATACTGGAAAGTGAAGAGAAGCACTTTGCAGACGAAAAACATGCATTTGATTATACATTTCAGGTTTTCAACCGTAAGTAACAGCCATGCCCGTGTTACCAACAGCAATATTTTGGTTTCGACGAGACCTGAGACTGGAGGATAATCACGCTTTATTCCGTGCTTTAAGTTCTGAATCAACGGTACAGCCCGTTTTTATATTTGATTCCACCATACTGACACGGCTGGATGATCCTGCAGATGCAAGAGTAACATTTATTTACGAGCAACTTCAACTTTTACAGAAACAACTGAAGCCTTACGGAAGCAGTATAAGAATATACTATGGAGACCCGGCAACGGTGTGGAAAGAAATATATGAAGAGTACAAACCTTCATCGGTCTATGTAAATTCGGATTATGAGCCAGCTGCGATTACCAGAGATCTTCTTATACGGGGAATTTTACAGCAATATGAGGTCGATTTTAACACATTCAAAGATCAGGTTATCTTTGAAAAAGCTGAAATCGTCAAAAATGACGGACTGCCCTATACGGTATATACTCCTTATAAAAACAAATGGCTCACAACGTTGGAGGAACAACTTCCTCTACCGTCTTACAGTTCCGAACAACTCCTGAATAATCTTCGCCAAGCGGATTATACGCTTCCTTCTTTAGCGGATTTTGGTTTTTCTCTGTCCACAATTCCATTTCCTGAAAAAACTTTCTTTACAGGAATAGCTGATTATGCAGACACAAGAGATATACCAGGCCTTGAGAACGGAACTTCTCATCTGGGTGTACATCTGCGCTTCGGAACGATCAGTATACGAAAATTAGTAAGCCGTGCGTACTCATCACCGGAGAAGACCTATTTGTATGAACTTATCTGGCGCGAGTTTTTTATGATGTGTCTCTGGCATTTTCCTCATACTGTAAATCAGGCTTATTACAGCAAATATGATCATATCAGGTGGGAAAATAATACCGATCACTTTGAAGCCTGGTGCAAAGGGCAGACCGGATATCCGTTAGTGGATGCCGGAATGCGCGAGTTAAATACAACGGGCTTTATGCACAATCGGGTACGGATGCTGACAGCCAGTTTTCTCTGCAAGCATCTGCTGATCGACTGGAGATGGGGAGAGGCTTATTTTGCACAAAAATTATTAGATTATGATCAAAGTGCAAATATTGGCAACTGGCAATGGGCTGCAGGTTGTGGCATGGATGCTGCACCTTACTTCCGTATTTTTAATCCTACTCTGCAGACCAAAAAATTTGATCCTCAATTCATTTATATAAAAAAATGGGTTCCTGAATTTCAGGATTTTAATTACCCTTCTCCCATTGTCGAGCATACATGGGCGAGAGACCGGGCGCTGACCCGTTATAAAGCTGGTTTTCAGCTTTCATAGCAAAACAAAAAATGCGTTTTTGTGCAATTTTTAATTAACTTCACTTAAGAATTGTCTGCAAATTATGAAAACAACCATTTTTATTATTCTGAATCTATTCGCTATGCATAGTTTTGCGCAAAAAACAGATACAACTTATCTTCAAAAACTACTCGAAAGCCATCCTGAATTATTCGGAGAGATTCTAAACCATCCTACACATCACGAAGTACAGATTATCTATACACAGATAGACAGGGATAAAAACAATATTCCGCATTTCAAATCATTCAGCTACAGACTCAATCCGCATTGGTATTTCTATCCGGCGAGCACTGTTAAATTGCCGACTGCTATCCTGGCTTTAGAAAAGATTAACAAGCTGAATATAAAAGGACTGACAAAAGACACTCCTCTGAAAATAGATTCTGCATTTGAAAAGCAAACCCGTGTAGATAAGGACTCTTCTGCAGAAACCGGACTCCCGACTGTCGCCCAGTACGTACGGAAAATTCTCCTTACCAGTGACAATGATGCGCAAAACAGACTGTTTGAGTTTATTGGTCGCGAAGAATTAAATAAGAAACTAAAGAAATACGGAACCCAAAATAGCCGGATAGTCAATCGTCTTGCCATTGGCGATAAAGGTATTTGGGCAAAACATACGAACCCTGTAACATTCTATGACGGGGATAAGATATTATATCATCAGGAAGCACGGTATGATGCCAATGATTATCCAATGAATCTGAAAAACACTATACAGGGAAAAGGATATATGAATGATAAAGATGAAATTGTATATCAGCCATGGAGTTTTGAAGGTCTTAATGTATATGCACTGGAAGATCAGCAACTCATTATGAAAAAATTGCTTTTCCCGGAAGCTTACACTCCTGCAGAAAGATTTAAATTATCAAAGACAGATTATGATTTTGTTTATGATTATATGTCCCGCTATCCATTCGAATCAGCATATCCAAAGTATGATGAAAGTGAATTTTGGCCGACATATAGTAAGCTTTTATTCTATGGCCGGGATAAGCAGGCTGTTTTGAATCCGGACATCCGTATCTATAATAAATATGGTGATTCCTATGGATACAATATTGACAATGCTTATATCGTAGATTTCAAAAACGGAGTTGAATTTCTGCTAGCAGCCGTTGTCCAGTCTAATGAAGACGGGATTTATAATGACGGGATTTATGAATACGAAACTGTAACTTATCCATTCTTAAAAAATCTGGGCCAACTGCTTTATCAGGAAGAATTAAAAAGGCCTAAGAAAGTAAAACCTGATCTGACAAAATTTGATTTCAGAAAGAAGCATTAAAAAAAACGCCATTTGGAAAAGATACACTGAATAATCTTTTCCAAATGGCGTTATGATCAGGAATTAGTATAGATTTATTTCTTTAATGCAACCTCAATCAGCTCTCCGTAGAAATCTGTTTCCTTCATTCCTGCAGCGCGTACCTGTTGTGGAATAAAACTCTGAGCTGTCTGACCCGGAATCGTATTGATTTCAATAAAGTAGAACTTGTCTGTATCTTTTTCCAGAAAAAAGTCGATTCTCACCATTCCTTTACAGTTTAACCGGATGTACACTTCTCTGAGTAAGGCTGCTATTCTGGACTGTTGCTCTTCAGTAAGATCCGCCGGTGTGATCTCTTCGGTCAATCCAGGGGTATACTTTGCTTCATAATCGAAAAATTCACGTGTAGTTTTTACTTCAGTTGCAGGAAGAACAGTCAATAAGCCTTCTACATTTCTATAAATACCCTGTGAAAATTCCCTTCCGGTCACAAATTCTTCTACTATAACCTGCTTACCTGTATTTTCAGCGTCAAATGCTTTATCAATTGCTGTAGCTAATTCCTCATTAGTTTTAACCTTTGTCATACCTATACTACTTCCTCCGGCATTCGGTTTTACAAAATACGGCAGTGACAGATTCGCTTGTACAGTTGCTACAGCATCTGCCCGCTGTGCTTCAAACAACAATACAGATTTTGCCATATGCAAATCCGGAATACCAGCAAGAACCGCTTTGGTATAACCCTTATTCATTGTCAGTGAAGAGGTCAGTGCATCACAGGAAGTATAAGGAATATCAAGCATATCAAAGTATCCCTGTAAACGGCCGTCTTCACCGGGAGTTCCGTGAATCAGAATAAAAGCAAGATCAAACAGAATAGTTTCATGGTCAAGAGGAAGTGTAAAGTTTTCACGGTTGACCGTAAATTTAACGCCCGCTTCATTAACATGAAACCAGTGGTCTTTAGTAATGGTAATCAGGTAGACATCATATTTATTGTGATCCAGCTGACTATACACAAATGCAGAACTTTTAAAAGAAACTTCTGCTTCTCCTGTATAACCTCCGGTTAATAATGCTATTTTTGCTTTCATAAAATTTAGTGATTCTTATTAGCAAATATAATTTGCTATGCACGGAAAAACGAATAATTTTGTTTTAATTATGGTATAATACTTAACTTAAAACCAAAGCGTGGCTTCAAGTTTGTATGTACTTTTTTGTTTATACTCAATATAGGGTCTTAGATTATTAAAATGTCAAAAATATTCACCTACTTAAGGACTGATACCTTCAGAAAGAATTTATTGTTAGCAATTGCCTTTTTTGTTGTCCTTTTTCTGGGCATTTACTTTGGATTAGGTATTTATACAAAACATAATGAAGCGATTCCGGTACCAAAGGTCAAAGGAATGATAATCGAACAGGCTATTGATGCATTAGACAATGCCGGACTGGATTATCAGATCGATTCTGTTTATCAGATGGATGCCAAGCCAGGTCTGGTCATTGAACAGGATCCTGAGCCCAATTTTCATGTTAAGAGCGGACGTACGATTTATCTGACAATTATTTCCAAGACTGCACCTGAGATTGATTTTCCAAATATTATTGACAAAACGCTTATTGAAGCTTCTGCAATTCTGAAAAATCATGGATTCCGTCTGGGTGACACAACCTATATTGCTGATATTGCCAAGGATGTAGTATTAGATGTAAAGTTTGCCGGGCAAAAGCTAAAACCCGGCCGTATGGTACCAAAAGGCTCACGTATAGAACTTGTATTGGGTGACGGTCGCGGGGAAGATGAGATAAATATTCCGAATCTGCTAGGGCTGACCTTAACCGAAGCTAAATTTGCATTACAGGGTGTAGGACTAAATGTCGGCGTAGTACAATACCAGGGGACAGTAAGTGATTCTACAGCAGCACGTGTCATCAGTCAGACTCCGGACACGACTGTAGGTTTGGTGAGTTTAGGAACTCCTATCAACCTTTCACTTTCTCAGCAATAGAAAATATAATCATGGAAAAGAAAAACAGGAAAATGCCTAAATGGCTGGGAATTATAATTGTCTTAATATTAGTAGTAGGAGGTTATTTCGGATGGAAATATTACCGTGCTTTTTTTGGATCAAGCGTTACGGCTAATCAGGAATATCTTTATATCCGCGACAATGCAACATATGAGCAGGTTTTACAGGATATAAAGGAAAAGAAAATCGTTGATAATCCGGACCTGTTCGATTTTGCTGCAGCACAAATGGATTATAAAACCAGTGTAAAACCTGGTCGCTACAAGCTGACACCGGGAATGAATAACCGTCGTCTGATCGGAAATCTTCGGGGAGGTTATCAAGATGCTGTCAAGTTCAGATTTGAAACGGTGCGCCTGAAAGAAAACTTTGCGGCTTTATTAGCTAAAAATTTTGAAGCGGATTCTGCTACTTTCATTCAGTTACTGAATAATGATACATTGGCGGAAAAGTACGGATTTACCCAGGACAATTTTTTCACAATGTTTATTCCTAATACATACGAGATATATTGGAATACGGCTCCGGAAAAAATTATAGCCCGCTTCAATGACGAGTATAAAAAATTCTGGAATACAGAGCGCCTGAAAAAAGCTAAAGCTCTTGAACTGACTCCTCAGGAAGTCAGCGTACTCGCTTCTATTGTAAAAGGCGAAGCACTGCACAAAAATGAAATGCCTAAAATCGCAGGATTGTACATCAATAGATTGCGCAAAGGAATGTTATTGCAGGCAGATCCTACAGTTATATTTGCTAATCAGGATTTCACTATCCGCAGAGTACTGAACAAACATCTTCGGGTGGTATCTCCATATAACACTTATCTTAACAGGGGATTGCCTCCGGGACCCATCAGTCTGCCTACCATTGCTTCTATTGAAGCGGTATTAAATTATGAACATCATGATTTTATTTATATGGTAGCAAAAGAGGATTTTTCAGGATATCATAATTTTTCCAAAACTGAAACAGAACACTTAGCATATGCCCGTAAATATCAACAGGCATTGAATGACCGAAATATTAAGAAATAATCAGAAATAATGTTTGTATTTGAAAACCAGTTACGTGTACGATATGCAGAAACAGATCAAATGGGATACATGTATTACGGTAATTATGCTGCATTCTATGAAGTAGCACGAACAGAAATGCTAAGAAGCACAGGCATCTCTTACAAAGAACTGGAAGACATGGGCGTCATGTTACCTGTGCTGGAGTTAAACTGCCGTTTTATGAAACCGGCACGTTATGATGAACTGATCACTATCAAAACAATAATAAGAACCAAACCCGGTATTCGTCTAAAATTTGAACACGAATTGTATAACGAAGCAGGCGAACTGATCAATACCGGAGCGACACAACTGGTATTTGTAGATATCAAAAAGAACAAACCGTGTATGCCACCGGCTATTTTTCAACATAAAATGGCTGCTTATTTTGGAGAGTAATGAACAAATTTCACCGAATATTACTAACATTCAAGCCATACGATAATCTTATTGAATGGACTAAGTCTGTAATACTTCCGGGATTCGGTTCTCTGCCCTTATACACTGTTGGCATTTTCTTTTTTCAGGAGATCGCCAGAGAATCCATTTTAAATAAAGCATCATCTCTGGCCTATAATTTCCTGCTGGCTATGTTTCCGGCTATTATCTTCCTCTTTACGATGATTCCTTATATTCCAATTGATAATTTTCAGGAACAATTACTGGAATTCCTTAAAGTGATCATTCCGCACAATGCCTTTGGTGTTATCCAGACTACTCTCGAAGATATTATCAAAAATCAAAACGGGGGTTTGTTATCTTTTGGTTTTGTGCTGGCAGCATTTTTCTCTACAAATGGAATGCACACCCTCATGTTAGCGTTTAATAAAGCCTCCCTTACCACTGAAAACCGTAGTTGGGTAAGACAGCGTCTTGTGGCGTTAGCTTTATCCTTTACCATCATTGTTGCGCTCACGGTCGGAATGGGTATCTTTACATTTGCCGGGATTGTAATCAATTATCTCAAGTCAAATATTTCAGTAGATGTCTCCTGGTTCTGGACTTTTATTATTAAAGCCGCCAGATGGATTATCTTATTTGGAATCTATTTTTTCACTGTAAGCTGTCTGTATAAGTTCGGACCAGCCTCCAATCAAAAATGGAAACTATTTAGTCCGGGAGCTACGCTGGCTACCATTCTTGCGATTCTCACTTTTTCCGGATTCGCTTATTATATCAATCACTTCGGAGCATACAATAAATTATACGGATCAATCGGAACGATAATCGTGATCATGATCTGGATGTATCTAAACTCCTTAATATTACTGGTCGGATATGAACTTAATGCCAGTATAGCACTCTCCAAACAAAGTATAAAAATAGTAAGACCACGTACTTATAATTCTTTTAAGCCTGTAGATTAGACTCTACAATTTTCAATATTAAATAATAATTAACACAAGAAAAGCCTTTATTTTGTGCTGGATTTATTTTGAATGCGAAAATCGATTGTCATACACCAAAACAGTAATCGGGTAAGAAAGATTCTTCTTTTTTCTACAATTGTTTTGTTTGTAATTATATCATTAATCTTTCTCATTTCCATTCAACAGTACAAAAACATCCAGAAAAGGCTTGAAAACATCTATCTCTCCATTAATGAAGAGAACAATGATTTTTCTGAAATCCTCACCAAATATAATGAAGCTGAAAACTATTTCAGGCTGTTCTCCATTGATTTTGATATAGAAAATTACAGTAAATACGAACACAAACTTCTAGAAATCAATGGAGCTATAGATTCTATGTTGCTCTCTTCCAATCGAGAGACAAATTCCTCTAAATCCTATAATGAAAACATCGGAAAAAGGAAAGTAATAGCTGATGATTTTGTATTGTTACGACTCCGTATTTCGGAAATTCTGAATTATTCGGACACGCTAAAACAATATCCTCAGATGTTATCTGAAAGTGAGATCTTTAATGTTCTGCCTGTTCCGCATTCAGGATCCGTAAAAAAAAACGATTCCAAAGATTATATCGTAGTTAGAAAAAAACCTTTTTTCAAGAGAATATTTGATAGCAAAAATGATACTATAGCTCTCCAGCCCTTCGTTACGGATGAAATCAAACAGAAGGAAATCCAACTACAAAAACAATTAAATACCAACGCAACTAACAGTAGAAATAAGCTGGCTACATTAAAAAAATCATTCTTTGATTTACGCCAAAAAGAACGGGAATTGTTATCCACTAATTTCTCACTCTTATACGACCTGAACAAAATAATCAGAGATATCCATGAAAATCAGGTTCTTCAGAAACATATAAACTCCAGCAACGAAACAAAAACATTATTCGAAAGAACCAGTCAATTTAAATGGACAATGATCAGTTGTCTGTTTTTTATGTTTATAATGATCTGTATGATTATCTATTACCAGTTATACAGCAATTACTATGAACGTAAGCTTATCGAAGAAAAATTGTATGCCAATAAACTGGCAGAGGAAAAAACGGATACTTTAGCCGAAATAACACATGAGATCAGAACACCAATCAACTCTCTGATAGGCATTATTGATTTATTAAAAAAGAAAGAAAACCTCTATACAGATAAAGATAAATTACTTCTGGAATCTGCATATTCAAGCATTCAAAGTACCTCAAAGACTATTAATGATATCTTAAATCTCAGCAAAGTAGATGACTCCAGTAATAACCTGTTGCTGAGCAACTTTGACATCAACGAATTGCTTATGGATGTAGCTGAGCAAAATCGTAATCAGGCCGAATTAAAAAATCTACAGATAAAGTATATTAAGGAAAAAGGATTGCGAACGATTGTATATTCCGACGAATTCAAAATCAGACATATCTTAAATAATCTGCTCTCCAATTCGATCAAGTATTCTCAGAAAGGAACAATTACAAGTTCTGTTGTGATTGATATTAAAAATAGTCAGCTGATCTTAACAGTGGAAGATCAGGGCATTGGTATATCTGCAGATCTTGAAAAAACCATTTTCCGAAAATATTTTACGGTCAATAAGAATAATAAGGTTGAAGGAGGAGTTGGCCTCGGATTGTTCATCCTTAAGAAACTGGTTAACAGTCTGAATGGTAAGATTAGCTTCACGAGCCAGTCGAATGTGGGAACCACATTCATAATAACGATCCCTATTCCACCTCCAAAACAACCTAAGCCCGGAGATACCGAAAAGGTTACTTCTGTAACTGAATTACGGAAAGATATTTCCTGGCTTATTGTAGATGACAATGCGCTTAACCTCCTGTATATGAAGCACTTTTTTGCTTTACATCCTCATGTAGAAACAGCCACTAACGGAGCCGAAGCATTGGAAGTGTTACAAAAAAAGAAGATTGATATTATCATAACAGATATTAATATGCCGGTGATGACAGGTGATGAAGTACTCATGCATATTCGTAAAAATCCTAAATACAACGATATACTTGTTATTGCCACGTCTTCTGATAATGAACAGGTAAAATCGCTGGAAATCAAGCATAATCTATGCTTTAACGGCATTTTGATTAAACCTTTCAACGAAAAGAAATTAATAGAAGTGATCTCCAACACACTAAATTCCTGTGAGAAGACTTCTCAATAAGCACAATCTCAAGGTGTTTCAACAAATATTTTCAAAGAAAGTCTATATTTTTTTTCACATAAATACTTGTTAATAAAAGTTTTTCGTATTTTTGCAGTCCCAACTGAGTTGGGAAAAGGAGATAAATTAATTAATGGCAAAAAAACAAGAAGCAGAAAAAGAGTTAGCGGCGAAAAACGCAGAGCTACAAGGTGCTGACACCAAAGTGGTGAAAGACACTGAAAAAATTGAATCAGAAGCTGATTCAAAATTAATCGACGAAATCAAATCTAACGCTTGGAGCACCCCTGAAGGTGAATTCGACTGGGATCTTGATGAGAAAAAATTCGGAAGTTACAGTGAAGCTGAGCGTTCTAAATTAGAAGAGCAATACGCTGGAACTTTCAACCAAATCAACCAAGGCGAGATTATTGAGGGTGTTGTAGTATCTGTAAACAACAAAGACGTTGTTTTGAACGTAGGTTTCAAATCTGACGGTCTTGTTTCACTTTCTGAGTTCCGTGATCTTCCTGATTTGAAGGTTGGTGACAAAGTTGACGTTTTCGTAGAGTCGCAAGAAGATGCTAACGGTCAGTTAGTATTATCTCGCAAACGTGCTAAAACTCAAAAATCTTGGGAAGCTATCAACGAAGCATTGGAAAATGATGCAATCATTGATGGTTTTGTTAAGAGCCGTACTAAAGGTGGTCTTATCGTGGATATCAAAGGTGTTGAAGCATTCTTACCTGGATCTCAAATCGATATCAAACCAATCCGTGACTACGATATATATGTTGGTAAAACAATGGAATTCAAAGTTGTTAAAATCAACCACGAATTTAAAAACGTTGTCGTTTCACACAAAGTGTTGATCGAAGATGATTTGGAAAACCAAAAATCTGAAATCGTAGCTAAATTAGAGAAAGGTCAAGTATTAGAAGGTACTGTTAAAAATATCACTGACTTCGGTGTGTTCATCGACTTAGGTGGTGTTGACGGATTACTTCACATTACAGATATTTCATGGGGTCGTATCGAGCATCCGAAAGAAGTTTTGGCATTGGATCAGACTATCAACGTAGTTGTATTAGACTTTGACGATGAGAAAAAACGTATCGCATTAGGCTTGAAACAATTATCTGAGCACCCTTGGGAATCTTTAGATAAAGATCTTGTGATCGGTTCTAAAGTAAAAGGAAAAATCGTAACAGTTGCTGATTACGGTGCTTTCTTAGAAATCATCCCGGGAGTAGAAGGATTGATCCACGTATCAGAAATGTCATGGTCTCAAAATTTACGTTCTCCGCAAGAGTTCCTGAAAGTAGGTGACGAAATCGAAGCTGAAATCCTGACTCTGGACAGAGAAGAGCGCAAAATGAGCCTTGGTATCAAACAATTGACTCCAGATCCTTGGAAAAACATCACTGAGCGTTACCCTGTTGGTTCACAACAACAAGCTGTTGTTAAAAACATGACTAACTTCGGTGTATTTGTTGAACTTGAAGAAGGTATCGACGGATTGATCCACATCTCTGATCTTTCTTGGTCTAAGAAAATCAACCACCCTAACGAATTCACTAAAGTTGGTGAAACATTAGACGTAGTTGTTTTAGAACTTGACGAAGAAAACAGAAAACTGAGCTTAGGTCACAAACAATTAGAAGAAAACCCTTGGGATACTTTCGAAACTATCTTCACCATTGATTCAATTCACGAAGGTACTGTATTGAAAGTTGGAGACAAAGGTGATATCGTAGCTTTACAATATGGTGTTGAAGGTTTCTGCCCTTCTAAACACTCTGTAAAAGAAGACGGTTCTTCATTGAAAGTTGACGAAGTTGCTCAATTCAAAATTATTGAATTCAACAAAGAGAACAAACGTTTAGTAATTTCTCACTCTCGTATCTGGGAAGATGAAAGAGCTGAAGCTCGTGTTGAAGAATTCAACGCACGTAAGAAAGAAGCAAAAGCTGCTACTTCTGCGGTGAAAAAAGTGAAAGATTCAGTTGAGAAATCTACTTTAGGTGACTTAGACGTTCTTGCACAATTGAAAGAGCAAATGGAAGGTGACGAAAAGAAATCTAAATAATCTTTAGATTCTCCCACATATTCCGAAACCCTGACGATATCGTCAGGGTTTTTTTGTTTATATTCGGATATTAAATTGCAAATTTTATCTTTAATCAAACAATAACGGAATGGATAAAACTAATAAATGGATAGAAGAACTTGACCTGCTGACACAGATTATTCAACAGTTTCCTCTGGAACAGACAACCAAGTGGGGTGGTCCGGTATTCACCTATCAAAATAAAAATATTCTCTCTTTCGCAGGATTCAAAAATCATTTTGCACTTTGGTTTTTTAACGGATCACATCTAACAGATCCTTATCAGGTATTGAGGGCTACACAAGGTGAAAAGACCAAAAACCTCAGACAGTGGCGTTTCACTGACCGCTCACAGATAAACAATAAACAGATCGCTGAATATATTACAGAAGCAATAGAAGTTGAGAAAAAAGGCCTGAAAGTAGTACCCGGTAAAAAAGAGTATATACTTATGCCCCAATTACTGAAAGATGAGCTGGAAAAAGATAATATTCTGAAGGAAGCTTTTGAAAAACTAAGTCCTGCAAAGCAAAATGAATATAATGAATATATAGCAGAAGCGAAACAAACTAAGACACAAGTCGCCAGGATTGATAAAATTATTCCTAACATTATGCAGGGCTACAGCTTACATGAACAATATAAAAAGACAAAGAAAATATAAAATTCTATTAATTACCATTAGAATCGCTTAAAGTTACTTAGCCTAAAAAGCATTCACCCAGCTATACTGTTCGTCTTTGACTTCAATTTGTCTATCGTCCAGAAGCTGGCGAATTACTTTTAAACGAATCGCTTCATCTCCGATAGTTAACCGATCCACCAGACTGTGAAGATCCAGTGTATCGTCAATCAATAGTATTTTGACCTCTGCTATGATCTTTTGTTCCTGATTGGCACGATGCTGCCGTATAAGACACAGATCACATTCTCCACATGGAGTAGCGTCCTTCTCTCCAAAATATTCACGAATGGAAATACTTCTGCAATTCTTCGTATCAAGATAAGCATATATCGCCTTGAGTTGTTCTTCCTTGACTCCTCTCCTCTCCCTGATAAACTGTGTATCAATATATAGATTTTTATAGTCTACCCTGTTTTGCAAAAATTGCAGTTGCGGAGCATCTGTATGAGGCAGATAACTGGCTACCTGTTGTTTTTGCAGATTCTTCAGCATTTCCACAACTGTTCCATAGGAAATCTTAAGTTTTTTAGCAAACTCATACTCATTGATATGAATATAAAAATCAAAAGCTCCGCCATATGAACGCAGGATTGCTTTTATCAAACCGTCATACTTTGCATTACTGATCTGGAATTTGTACAATTCCTGATAGTCTATTTCAAACTTGAACCGGGCTGGTATAAAAACGGCTTCAGAGAGCGAAAGCCATCCATCCCGTTCCAGAAATTTCAATGCACTCATTGTTGCCAGAAGATCTATTTTATACTTTTTGGCGAACTCCACGACATCAAAATCAAATACTGCTCCTTCACCTGCTCCGTAAGCGATCTGAAAATGATTGCAAAGGTGGTGATACAGCTGCTGAATAAAGCTAACTTCCGGAAATCCGGACTCCATGTTATTCCATAACCTATCCCGATCTTCCTGTTGATACAGCAGTACAGGAAATGCTTTCTTTCCATCCCGACCTGCTCTGCCAGCTTCCTGATAGTAGGCTTCCAGCGCATCAGGAATATCAAGATGGATAACAAAGCGTACATCAGCTTTATCTATACCCATCCCAAAAGCATTTGTTGCTACGATAACCCGAATCTGATTATTCATCCAGGCATCCTGTTTCTGAGAACGGGCAACTGTATCCATACCGGCATGATAAAAGTCGGCCGGGATACCGTGATTCAGCAAATGACGGGCAATTTCCTGTGTCTCTCTTCTGTTTCGGACGTATACCACTCCCGATCCTCCCTGCTTCTTGATAATGCGGATCATACGTCCTATCTTATCTTCTTCATGCAAGGCCATATATCCCAGATTTTTGCGCTCAAAACTCATGCTGAATACCTGAGGAACTTTAAAATTCAGCTTTTCCTGGATATCCTCAACGACTCGTGGTGTGGCAGAAGCTGTAACTGCTAAAAATGGGATAGCAGGATGCAATTCTTTCAGCGCAGTTAACTGTAAATAGGAAGGTCTGAAATCATATCCCCATTGAGAAATACAATGCGCTTCATCGATGGCAAAGAGGTTGACTTTCATATAACGGATACGTTCTCTTACCACCTCACTATACAACCGTTCGGGAGCAAGATACAGAAACTTTATTTTACCAAAAATACAGTTGTCTAATGCAATATCTATTTCTCTTGGACTCATGCCGGAGAAGATCGCAATAGCTTCAATACCTCTTTTTCTTAACTGCTCCACCTGATCCTTCATTAGTGCGATCAGAGGGCTGATAACAATACAGATACCTTCTTTCATCATAGCCGGTATCTGATAGCAGAGAGACTTACCTCCTCCAGTAGGCATCAGTGCAAGGGTATCTCTTTCCTGTAAGATAGAATCAATGATTTCTTCCTGCAAAGGGCGGAATGAATCATATCCCCAATACTGCTTTAAAATAACCTTACTTGTCATAGTTAATCTCCAACCCAAACATAAGCAAAATTATCCTTCAAGCAATAATGGGACACTTTCAAAATATCAAGTTCCTTTTTATAATCTTCAATTTTACTGTCGGTATTAGAGCCGTCCATAATGACCAGACGAGGTCGTATAACAGGAATAATTTCTTTCAGATTGCTTCGGTTATTTTTCCTCATTACCAGTATTTCAGCCGGGAACAACTTATCTGCGGCCATAAATTTTTCTAAAACAATAAAGGATACATCAGACGTTGACATTTGCAGATTCTTTCGGTTGCTGTCGTCAGCAACTTTTTCAAAATGAATGTCGTTCTGATTTGTATAACGTATCAGATCCGGCAATACACTATAAGAGATCACCGGGTGGGTCAATGAATCCATATTAGTGAATAAAAAAACTTTTCCTTTATTAATATGCGCAATGGCAAGATGCTTTTTTACATTATAGATCCGAAGTCCTACATATTTCTTCATTTTTATATGATCCATAAATAACGAAATCTGAACGATCAAAACACAGGCCATTCCCATTTTAAAAGCCAGTTTCATTCGGTAATGAAAAGCTATGGATAAGAAAAATATGGCTAAAAAAAGCAGGATGACCTGATCTATAGAAAACATAAGACCTTGAATTAATGATCCCGGAAGACGATCCAGTATATGAAGTCCCTGCCACATAAACTGAATAAGCCATTCCAGTATTTTCCCCATGGCCTGACTCAGCGGATCTATAGGAATAAAAGCCAATATTAATCCTACATACATCATACATGTAGAGGGTAAAGCAATAAATATATTTGCAATCAGGAAATAATTTGGGAATTGTCCGAAATAATAAAAAACAAGTGGCAACGTGAATAACTGGGCGGCAATGGATATATATATGTATTCCATTAAAATCTTGAAATATTTGCGTTTCGGCAGATATAATCTATTCAATAAGGGCAACACCGTTACAATACCTAAGACAGCGAGATACGACAGCTGAAATCCCAGATCTGCGCATGTTTTAGTATTTATAAGCAGCATGAAAAATGCGGAAGCAGCAATTGTATTATATGCCTTGAGATCTCTTCCGGCCATTTTTGAAATCACAAAAAAAGAAATCATCAGTCCTGCCCTTAATGCTGAGGAAGAAAGTCCGGTCAGAACCACATACATCCATATGAAAACCAATAAAATGATATACTGAATGCTGCGACCTGCTTTCCATCTCCTCAGACCTTTTAACAAGAAAGATAAAATCCAGAATACCAATCCGACATGCATCCCGGAAACACTCAATACATGAATGGTACCTGTGTTACTAAATGCTGTTATAGTTTCTTTATCCATTTCCGACCGGTAGCCTAAAATAATAGCAGTAGCAATCTGAAATGCGGTATCATCGTGAATATATTGTCTGAATTTATTTACGATCCTTTTACGTATTGCAAGAGCAAAACTCAGAGCTGTATTCCCCTGTTGATGCTCCAACACCTTATATTGTGAGGAGTCTAAAAAGCTATATTGCCAGATATTCTGATAAGAAAGATAAGATTGATAATCGAATTCTCCGGGATTGAAAGGAGGAGATACCTCTTTTATACTAGTCTGCAAGATCAGTTTATCCCCATATTGCAATCCTTCAGCTAATGGATCTTTTTTAACAGTCACAAGTAGCTTACCGGATCTCTTTTCTGATCCTGAATTATTTATACCCGCTATTATGCGAACAGGAAAACGGACAATCTGATTCTTAACGACTGTTTCATCTGCAATAATTCCGACCAGTTGCTGATCGTGATAAACTGAAAAATGATCAGGTATATGAAGAGGGTTATCTTTAACCGTTTTCCATAATCCAAACACACAGATCAAAACATATAGTCCCCCCATATACACATATCTGAAACGATGGGAGTTCCGAAAACTAAAACTGAGGATGGTTATCAAAAGAAACAACATCAACATCAATTCCAGGTAAAAAATAGAGAAAACTATATTTTCCATACCAAACCCCAGACTGATCCCTGTCAAAAACAAAAGCAAAAGTCTTACAAACGGTATATGTTGAGGATCATGCATGATCATGAGTTTAAAACTGGATCCTGCCTTGTATTTTAATATCAGATTTACGGTTGCCCGCAATCTGTTCAAGCCCCGATCCTATTACATCTTTATCCGGATAAAAAGTGACAGCATATTTAACCCACAAATCTATATTCTTACGGACTCGCCATCTTCCGTTTGCATAGGAACGGTAGCCTTTATCAAAATATGCTGGAAAAGAGGAACTGTATAACACGTCATTTTCGTACGTATATATCCGGGAATTAAACCCATCTGTATGAAAATAGGCTATTCGCAGATTGGCACTTACACGCTTGTTGCGGGAAGACCAGAAGACATCCTGAGCGCCTAACCACCCTTTCTCCGGGACATCAAATTCTTTGGTATATCTTAAAACTTCTGCCCGGCTTCTGATCATCCACTGATTTGTCAGCTTATATTCGAATTCACATCGCAACTGACTCCTTCTTAGCTCAGCAAGTATCTGTTCAGCGAACTCTATGCCTGAGGAATTTTCTTCTCTAAACCGGTGGCGAAAACGGAGAGCCAGCTTCCCTTTTTTATACCATCGATAGGTAAATTGTGAAAACACTTCATATCCTTTTGTAGGCGCATCAGCCCTAAATCTTAGCCATGGAAATTTAAAAACATCTACATAACTGACCCACTCTATTTTACGGGACGGATGGTATACTGCACCTCCATACAGACCGCTTTCATTGTTGACAGTCCCACTCTCTCCGATTCCCTGTGCAAAGAATTGATGGTAATCTCTTTGATAATACCGGTGTAATAATACTAACGAAAATGTTGGGTGAAGACTACTAACCATACCATTTACAAGAGCAATTCCACTCCCTGCACTTTTGGCTATTTCACCGAAAGCATAGGTATTTCTGAATGTATATTGATAATATGTACTCATATTTGTTAACGACTGACCTCTAAATGCGAAGTGGTTTCGTAATAGTTCTGGCGGTTTTATATATCCGTTATATGTGGTATTTATAAGATTTAGACCTACAAGAAGCCAGTCTACTCTAAAATTTATATTACCGCCAAGTACATATTCACCAATTGCATAGCGCTGCCTTTGTTCTGTAGGTGTACGATGTAATCCGGAAAAAGAAAGAGATTGAATAATGTTTCCTGAATCTGTTTCCAAAACATTCCCAGTTCGTCTTTTTACGGATATAAATGGTGTCACCTGTATCCTTCCCATCGTTACTGTACCAGCCACACCCCTAAAAAAATTGGTTTCATTAAAAGAAGTATAAGGTTTCAGACCTATACCTTGCCGGGCTACACTGCTCACCCAGGAACCTTTCCCAAAGGCCAGACCGTTCCATACCACCAAACCCTGACCAAATTGGAGAGAATAGTCTCCAACAATAACTTCCATTAACTTATCATTTACTCTGACAGAAAGACTTCCTGAATAAAAGTCGAAGCCGGATCCTTGTGCATATTTAAAAAAAGGTTCTCCTGCATCCTTCTCCATGTTTAGAGAAAGTCTTACAGCATCCTTATAATTCAACCTGTATCGTACCATGTAGCGGTCCGGATTACCAAGATATCTGGACCTGGACGTATCTCCTATCAGGTAACCTCTTGCCTGTTCCAGCCCTCTTCCATAACGAAACATATATTCATGTGTGGATGTACTTAATAATTTATTAAGTGAAAAATGCTCAAATACCGAGGTCTGTCCGACTTTCACAAATGGCAAAATACGCGCAACTGTTACTTCATCAAATCCATCTACTGCCTGAAGTTCAAATACCGATAGCATTCTTCCGGATCGCCTTCTGTGATCCAGGAGATTAGTAATCTGAATGGGAGTCAGAAACAAAAGTTCGGATAGCTCCCTTCCGTCTGTCTTATTGAGGTCGATAGGATTTTGGAGGAAATGTCTCAATCGTTCTGTATATTCACTGACATCTACATCTTCCGGAGTCGCTTCATTTATTTGCTCTATAAGCTCTTCTTCCAGCTGTTCTAATTCCTGTGCAAAAGCATAAAAACAGAGGGATAGCAATATCACTGTTATTACTATCCGGATTGGATCACAAACCATAGGCTAATGCTATTTGGGGAGATGTACCCAGATTGGGATGAAAAGATGAAGATAGGTCGATCCTTACCCTTGGGAGTACAAAGCCTAGTCCTGCAAAGTATTCTATTGGATTAGAAGATACTCCTCCTCTGACCACCAGACTCGGATGTAAGCGGTATTCCAGGCCACTCCTTACAAACCACCGCTCCTGAAGATCAGAAATCAGATCAACGTTCACCATAAGACCGGAAGATATCCGATAGTTGGTTCCCGCTCCTATTTCCTGAACTATGCGATCTGTTACAGCTCCCTTTAAGACTGCATTTGTAATATTCTTAAATATAAATCCAACTGTAAGCGAGGGATTACAAGCATACTGTAGACCCAGATCGAATGACATTACCTGTTCTCCTCCGTATTTTGCTACAGACTTCCGATGATAATTTAAGGAGACAGAAGTGGATAAAATATCTGCAAAATTGCGGGCATAGGAAATATTTGTCCTTAAGAAGGAACTTAATGATGGAATTCCGTAACTATGAACAGAGAAACCAATAGCTCCCAATTCTTTGAGAGGAAGAGCAAAATAAGCTGCCTGCGTTTGAATATCCTGCATAAGAAAATACTTTTGGTAGGCAACTGCCACATTCAGCTCATCTATTTCCACAAGACCAGCCGGATTATTCGTCAGACTGTAAATTCCTCCTAAAGCAATACCCGTATTTCCAATTCCCTGAAAAGGTGCAGCATTAAAGGGTTGAGATACTGCTTTAAGAGAAATTAACATTAAAAATATTAATTTCTTTAATTTCATAATTTATAATAACTGATCCTTTATTTCTTGAAATTAAACAATTTATTTCTAAAAGAAAACAAAATAACATAAAAAAGCCTGTTGAAAATTTCAACAGGCTTTTTTATGTTATTTTGTTTTCTTAAAAATTAAGCATCAATTTTTGCATAACGGGCATTCTTCTCAATAAATTCGCGACGTGGAGCAACCTCATCCCCCATTAGCATGGAAAAAATACGATCGCATTCAGCAGCGTTATCAATAGTCACCTGACGGAGCGTACGATGTTCCGGATTCATAGTTGTATCCCATAATTGTTCGGCATTCATCTCTCCGAGACCTTTATAACGCTGTACATGTACACTGTCCTCTTTACCTGCTCCCTTAAGACGCTGAATAGCCTGTAAACGCTGATCTTCTGTCCATGCATATTGTGATTCTTTACCTTTCTTCACCAGATATAAAGGAGGTGTAGCTATATATACATATCCATTTTCGATCAACTCCTTCATATATCTGAAGTAGAACGTCAGAATCAGCGTAGCAATGTGGCTTCCATCCACATCGGCATCCGTCATGATTACAATTTTATGATAACGAAGTTTTTCAAGATTCAATGCTTTCGCATCATCTGCAGTACCAACACTAACACCTAGTGCAGTAAACATATTCTTGATCTCTTCGTTTTCATATATTTTATGTTCCATTGCCTTTTCTACGTTCAGAATTTTACCTCTTAACGGCATAATAGCTTGAAACTTACGATCGCGTCCCTGCTTGGCTGTTCCACCCGCAGAATCTCCCTCGACAAAGAAAATTTCACACTTGTGCGGATCATTGTCAGAACAATCCGCTAATTTTCCCGGAAGTCCGGATCCGCCCATTACTGTTTTGCGCTGAACCATCTCCCGCGCTTTACGGGCAGCAGCACGTGCCTGAGCTGCGATAACAACCTTCTGTACTATAATCTTCGCTTCACGGGGATTCTCTTCCAGGTAAGTACTTAAAATCTCTCCTACAGCCACATCCACAGCACCCATTACCTCATTATTACCTAATTTGGTCTTAGTCTGTCCCTCAAACTGCGGTTCTGCTACCTTTACAGATATAACAGCTGTAAGTCCTTCTCTAAAGTCATCTCCCGCAATCTCTACTTTCAGGTTTTTTAATAATCCTGAATCCTCAGCATATTTTTTCAAGGTACGCGTAAGTCCGCGGCGGAAACCTGCTACGTGTGAACCACCCTCAATTGTATTAATATTATTCACATACGAGTGAACATTCTCCGAATACGTATCATTATATTGCAGGGCAAGCTCTACCGGAACGCCTTGCTTAATACCTTCTACATATATTGGATTAGGAATCAGAGACTGACGGTTTCCATCTAAGAATTTAACAAATTCCTGCAATCCTCCTTCAGAGAAGAAAACATCTTTTCTAAATGATCCGTCATCCAAGACTTCTCTTTCATCAACAATAGTTAAACGAATTCCTTTATTCAGGAAAGCCAGTTCACGAAGACGATTAGACAAGGTATCATAATTATATACCGTAGTCATCGTAAAGATTTCCGGATCAGGGAAGAAGGTAACCGTTGTACCTGTTCGTTCACTTTCTCCGATTGCCTTTACATCGTATTTAGGTTTCCCTTTTTCATATTCTTGTTTAAAGATCTGACCATCACGGTGTACTTCTGCAATCAATAAGGTTGAAAGCGCATTTACACAGGATACCCCCACACCATGCAGACCACCGGAAACTTTATACGTATCCTTATCAAATTTACCTCCGGCATGCAATACGGTCATGACCAACTCCAAAGCAGACTTATTCTCTTTCTTGTTGATACCTGTAGGAATACCACGTCCGTTATCCTGTACAGAGACTGAATTCCCTTCATGGATGGTAACCAGAATATCGTCACAATACCCGGCTACGGCCTCATCTATAGAATTGTCTACTACTTCATAAACCAAATGGTGTAAGCCTTTTACCCCTGTATCACCAATATACATGGATGGACGTTTACGAACTGCTTCTAAGCCTTCTAATACCTGAATATTATCAGCTGAATATGTAGATGTATTTTTCTTTTCTTCGCTCATGTAAAGATTGTGCTTTGATTAAGTTTTACATTCAAAAATACGAAAAATAAGCCACAAAAACAAGTATATTCCGTACTCAGAAAATGTATTTAAGCATACTGATAACAAGCAATTTAAAAGATTCGCTTCGTAGATTTATTCGCAAAGAGAAGCGGATTTTAAATTTTTTATAGTAGGTTTGTTACTTTAAAATATGACAACCACAAAACGAATGAATAAATTTATTACAACTTTTTCGAAAGCAACACTAGGTGTTATAATCGCGACAGCTGCTATTTCATGTAATCAAAACGCATCCAAGCCGGCAGGTTCGGGTGATTCAACTGGTGCAAAAACCAGTTCATCATCTGTCTCTGAGAAAATTGTTTACATCAATTCTGATACGCTTTCGGAGAAATATGAGTATTTCAAGGACATTAAGTTAAAAATGGAAGCGAAAGTAAAGAAAGCACAAACGGATCTTCAATCCAAAAGTCAGGCTTTCCAACGCGAAGTAGCTGAATACCAACAAAAAGCTGCAAGCATGAGTGCTTCAGAACGTCAGGCAACAGAAGAAAAATTAGCTCGCAAACAAGACGAATTAGGCCGTTTGGATCAGAATGCTTCTGCTTCTATTCAACAAGATGAAGCTACTGAGTTCAACAACGTTTACAAAACAATCACAGAATACCTGAAGAAACATGCTACCGAAAATGGTTATACATTGGTATTGACTTATTCGAAATCAAATCCAACGGTATTGTATGCAGATTCTAAACTGGAAATTACCAAAGAAGTTGTTGAAGCTCTGAATAAAGAGTACAAGGCGACTAAAAAATAAAAACAAGATTTTAAGAAACCACATACAAGGGTCAGCAAAATTTGCCGACCCTTTTTTGATGGCTGAAATTTGTAATTTCAGCCTATGCTGTTTATATTGTACAAACAATACAACCACAATGATAGAAGTTCTGATAGAAGATGACTGCATCCCCTTTGTATGGATTGATATTTCAAATCCAAGCAGAGAAGATTTTAAAGATCTCGCACCGCGCTATAATCTGAATGAAGCATCTATAAAAGACTGTCTGGAAATCGGACACCTCCCCAAAATTGAGGAGTTTGACACCTATCATTTTCTGATCATCAGATCCGTTGCTAATTCATTCGATGAAAACTCAGACAGCATGACTGATATCACGGATCGTGTTTCCATTTTCTTTAATGAGAAATTTGTCATTACTGTCCACCGCAATGAAGTAGAATATCTCAATAACATTAAGAAAGCGGATCGTAAAGGAAAAAAATTCGCCAGTACAAAAGCGTTAATGAATTTCATTACTTCCGAATCCTTAAAGACATTTGAAAACCTGGCCATGAACGGCCTTTCCGAACGGCTGGATGATTACGAAGGGATTGTATTTTTACATAGTAAACGGAAGCTTTTCTTAAAACGCCTTTACTATCTGAAAAGACAGATTGACGTGATCCGGAATATTCTGGCTATATGCAAGGATATTGTAGATTATTTTCATATGCCCGAATACAAAAATATATATACGCAAGATCTGAGAGATTTATACCTTCGGAATTCGACTCTCTATCGCAACCTTTCCGAAAACACCAGCCAGCTGCTGTCTGTATACTTCAATATTGAATCTAACCATACCAATGAGATTATGCGTACGCTAACCATTATCTCTGTATTCTTTATGCCACTGACATTTATTGCTGGAATATATGGTATGAACTTCAAAAATATGCCCGAGCTCGAATGGTATTACGGATATCCGTTATCCTTAGGAATGATGGCTTTTGTGGCAGCGGTGATCTATGTTTGGTTCAAACGTAAAAGATGGATGTAACTATCTTTTTTTAGGTGTAGTCGCAACAAAATCTTTAAGATAATACGGTTCGAAATAAGCGACATCTTCGAAAGACTCGTTGTTCATCTTTTCAAAGGCCTGATACGTCATATAATCTGCTGAATTGGAAAAATCATCGTATACACGAATCAAAGGATTAGCTTCAAATAAAGTCTTGAATTTAGGTGCTCCGGAGCCAAACAAATGCAAATGATATCCGTCTGCTTCGTATGTATGAAAAAAATCCTGATCTATTACATTAGCTCCAACCGGAACGACCTGATGACCATTCTGATCATACAAAGCAGAATAGACTTCCATTCTTCTGGCATCAATCATGGGACAGTATAGAACTTTCTTATCTTCCTGTATTCCCTTTTGCAAAAATCCATTGAACATAGCGGACAAGGTATCAATGGCAATAAGTGGTATATCCAATGCATAACATAATCCTTTTGCCGCAGAGACACCAATCCGTAGACCGGTATAGGATCCGGGCCCCATACTGACAGCTACTGCTCTTAAATCCTGAATAGTAATACCCGCATCCTGTAAGGCTTTTTCAATAAAAACGGTAAGATGTGTTGCATGAATATTATTTTCTTCAGCTCCTACTGTTGTGATAACATGACCATCCAGACTGACTGCTACCGAACAAGCCGGAGTAGCGGTCTCTATCTGCAAAATATAGTTTTTATTCATATACAAGATTATTAGGGAACAGGGTCATGCCCGTGTCCTCCCCATGGATTACATCTTAAAATTCGTTTGATTGCCAGCCAGCCACCTTTAAAAGGACCGTGTTTTTTAATCGCCTCCATACCGTACTGTGAACATGTAGGTGTGTAACGGCAGTTCGCTCCCAGTAATGGAGATATAAACAACTGATAAATACGGATAAGGAGAATAAACAAAAACCTGAATGCTCCTTTAATGATCTTTTCCCAAATAAAGATGAGTGCTTTCATTTTTCAGTTTATTCAATGCTAATGCTAATTTCACTTTCATCTCCGAAAAGGGCAGTTCTGTCTTTCCTACATACTGTATAGCTACCAGCAAATTTAGGTGATGATCTTCAAGAAAAGAATAAAGGATTTCTTTTTTTTGTGTACGATAAGCCTCCCTCATCCTTCGTTTGAGCAGATTACGGGTTACTGCTTTCTTATATCTCCTTTTGGAAACCGAAATAATGACCTGTGCAGGTACAGTTATATCAGCGGCCAGACAAAATACAATCCGGAAAGGGTATAAAACAAAAGAAGAACCACTATGAAAAAGGCTATCAATAAGCCTTTTACTGCATAATCGTTCTTCTTTTGTAAAAGTATTATTATTCATATTCGATGACCCGTACAAGCCGGCTATAAAGCTCGGTCTATCTTGCCACCGGCAATGTTTAATTATCCTTTGTGACGGTACTCGTCAGATACTGTTAAGCGTTTTCTACCTTTTGCTCTACGGGAAGCTAACACTCTTCTTCCGTTTGCAGTGCTCATACGTTCTCTGAACCCGTGCTTATTTCTTCTTTTTCTTTGCGATGGCTGAAATGTTCTTTTCATGGCGCTTATGCTATGTATTTAATATTTTTAATTCGTATTATACTCTAAAAGAGGAATGCAAAAGTAACGTTTATATATGAAACAAACAAAATTTATTTCCAATATTTTTATTAAACCTTCTATATAAAAGTGCTCCCGGCATCTTTTATACCGGGAGCACAAATACTCCGCTACTTAGAGCAGAAGTCTATTACTTATTCTTCAGAATATCACGAATTTCAGTCAACAGTGTTTCTTCTTTAGTTGGAGCAGGAGCAGCTGCAGGCGCCGGCTCGTCCTTACGTTTCAATGAATTGAGACCTTTTATCACAAGGAAAATACAGAACGCAACAATCAGAAACTGAATAACGATGTTAATAAAGTTACCATAATTTATGGCTACTTCTTTAATTTTATTAGCTTCATCCCCGGCAGTAAGTACATACTTCATATCCGAAAAATCAATTCCACCTGTAACAAAACCAATCGGAGGCATAATGATATCATCGACCAACGATGTAACAATTTTACCAAAGGCACCACCGATAACAACACCGACAGCTAAATCAACAACGCTCCCGCGCATTGCAAATTCCTTAAATTCTTTAATAAATCCCATTTTTCATCTGTTTAATAATTCATATAAGTATAACAAAAATGATGCTTAAAATTATAGTTTTCGCAAAAAAAAAGCATTTCACAAAAAAATGAAGCATTTTTTATATTTTTGATGGAAGTAGTAATTTGTAATTATTATATTTATCAAAATCTCACTTCACTACGAACAGCCAACTTGAGTATATTTATTATTAATAGTATCTATTCATGAAAAAAATATTAATTGCTGACGATCATAGTATTGTAAGACTGGGAGCGTCTGTCATTATTAAAGGGGTTATTGAAAATGCGAATATAACACAAGCGCAGGATTACAGCGAGATTACCAAATTATTGGACGCTAATCGCTATGATCTGCTCTTGCTTGACATCAATATGCCTGGGGGAAATAACATTAAAGTTATTCATGAAATATTGGCAAAACAAACGGACTTAAAAATACTGGTGTTTTCTTCTTATGATGAATCCTTGTATGCGTTACGCTATATTGAAGCTGGTGCTGTAGGTTATCTAAATAAGAATACTGCTATGTCCGAACTGGGCAATGCTATTCAATGCATTATTTCAAGAGGAAAGTATATGTCCGATGTTGTCACAGACCTGTATCTGAAAAAACTGACGCAGAGCAAATCCAGTCTTCAAAAAGCAAATCCACTGGCAAAGCTCTCTAACAGAGAAATGGATGTAGCCAAACACCTGACTCAGGGCCTGGGCATCCTGGAAGTTTCCAATGAGCTCAAACTGAGTGCATCTACTATCAGCACATACAAAAGCAGGGTATTTGAAAAACTGGGGGTAACGAATATTCCGGAACTTATTCAATTATTTAATTTGCATTCCACCTAACGCCTAGCTGGAATGCAAATTACTGCATACTATAACTGGTCTATAGTTATAACAGGAATGTCTTCTACACGAACATTATTCAATGCGCTCTCATTGCGGTATTTATAACCTTCCTGAACATCGAGATCCCATAGCATAGGGGCAAGAAAATTAATACAAGTCGCAAACCCCTGATTGGTCGCTGCAAAATTACCAGTATCCTTAGAATTTTTAGCTTCATTTTCAATCTCAAAAGGACCAGTATAACCTCTCTCTTGCAGGGTATCTACAAAACCTCTCCAATCCATACTGTCCGAACCTCCGAAGCCAGGAAGCATAGCTTCATAGTGATGTCTGTCCCAATCATGCTGAGGCACATCAACACCTGCAGCCTGTGCCAAAGACGAATCTACAGTCTGCATAGGATACATACCTCCCCACTCTACTCTTGCTCTGGTAGACAAATTGCGGGTTGTCTTTACATGAATACGATGTAATCGGCTGATATCGGTCAGTTTCATAACTTCTACAGGATCCGTATTCTGCCAGACATCATGTGAAGGATCGTAAATTTCACCATGTGCTTTACTCGGAATCATCGCATACATAAGCTTACGTGCAGCCAATGTAGCAGGCAGGTTGTTATATGTCGAAGTAAATCTGGATGACCTCCAGCCCTCCATAGGGCAGTTCTCGTATAATATAGTTACTCCCAGAGATTCTGCATACCTGACAATAGGTTCGAATACTTCTTTATATTTCTCCAGGTTTTTCTGAAATCCGTCTATTTCATTACCCAATTCATGGTTGTAGCCGACGAAAGTACCAACCTTTACATTATTAGTATCACCTCCCAATAGATAAGCGATACGGATCAGCTTAAGCAGGTGATTCTGATTCTTTACGCGTTGCTCCGGATCTCCGCCTATCATATTTTCAAAAGCTCCCAGAGAAAGCTGCAGGCCGTTAGCATTAAACAGATCTATTAATCGGCTGGCACTTTCTGGTGTAAATTCATCATATTCCAAATGAGTGGCGGTATGATCCTCACGTGTACCGTCTTTTCTGAAGACACAGAGATCAATACCTTGAGCACCTACTTTCACAGCAGTCTGAATCAATTCTTCCAGAGAAAGTTTATCATACGCAGAACTCATTACCCATATGGGATTATTAAGCTTATTAGACATGTTATTTCCTTTATTTAAATAGATATGGTGTAGGGTAAAGATAATAAAAAAAGCCCTTATTAAAGGGCCTTCTCTATGACTTATGGGTGCAGGACTCTCTATTTAGAGTTTTTCAAATCCTGAACTCCTAAACGAAGGGTTTGAGCATGCGTCTTAATATCTTGCAATGTTTTTCTTACACGCGTACCTGCTGCACTATTCCCTTTGTTAAAGAATTTGTCTGCATCACCTTCAAGACCATCGATTAGAGCCTTTAATTCTTTGAATTTATCAATACTTGCCATAATTTAATTGTTTGAGTTTTTTATAATTAATTATCAATCACTGTATAACATAAAAATAACATCTATTTTTTGAAAAAAAAAATTTTGTCTTTCTTTTTACGTGTTTAACAAAAAAAGCGGCATGAATCACTTCAAGCCGCCTTCCATATAAATAGAGTTGTATGACTAGTCTACATTATCATGTAAAAAAGAATTGTTAGGACGGATCTCTGTTTCGCCTTCGTCAAAAGATAACGTAAAACGAGACACTGCCGACTGCGATGAGTGCGGAAGATCTTCCAATGATTTTTGCTTACGTTTATAAGCAGGTTCGTTTTCAAGCTCCTGTAAACCGTTTGAAGACTTCAGTTTCATACTTAATTCTTTCAGACGCAGGATGCGCTCTTTAGTCTTAAGCAACTGATCTTCAAAGCTTGCCGGCTCTTCAATATGTGTCGATATGTTTGATTCTTCTACTGTATTATTTACTTCCTCAATAGGATTAACAGAAGCATGTTGATAAGCATCAAATACTGTTGGTAACTCAAACTGGAATACTGAAGGTGAAGTTTTCAATTCAAAACCATCGTTTTTAACTTCTTCTTCTTGTTTGATAACCGTCTCGTTTACTTCAAGCGTATGACGCACGACAGTTTCAGTTTCAGTCTTAGTTGTCTGCGTATATGCATTTGTTGTATTTCCATTTGTTTTTGGAGAGAATAAGTCTACCTGAGGCTGTACCACTGTATTTGTTACCTGATTTTCGGGTTGTTGAACAGGATTAACGACAGATGGAGCAGCTTCTCTTGGGACAAACTGATTTTGTGAAACAGGCTTTACAAAAGGATTTGCATTATTCTCCGGAGTCAGAGGTAAGGCTATTTTTTCATTCTGTTTTTCCTTTACACGTTGTTCACTTGTCTGAAAACCTGTAGCAATGATTGTAACAGACAATTCATCTTCCAGCGTATTGTCAATACAGTTACCCCAGATCAGATCTGCAGAAAGGCCTGCTTTATCCTGAATAAAGTCTGTAATAATAGCAACTTCATCCATTGTCACTTCCATTGTACCGGAAGTAATATTTAATAAGATATAACGTGCACCTTCAATTTCATTATCTTTCAATAACGGAGAAGCCAGAGCACCAGTCACTGCTTCCAGAGCACGGTTATCACCTTTAGCTTTCGCATTACCCATAATGGCAACACCACTATCATTCATGACTGTACGAACGTCTTTGAAATCGACGTTGACATAACCAGGAATAGTGATAATCTCTGCAATACCTTTTGCAGCAGTCGTCAATATATCATCTGCTTTAGCAAAGGCTGCTGTCATAGTCAGGTTGCCGAAGATCTCACGAAGACGATCGTTAGAGATCACTAAATAGGAATCTACATATTTACGTAATTCTTCCAATCCTTCTTCAGCCTGCGCACGACGTTTTTTTCCTTCAAATGTAAAAGGTGTAGTTATAATCGCTACAGTCAGAATACCAAGTTCTTTAGCTGCTTTTGCCAATACCGGACTTGCTCCAGTACCGGTACCACCACCCATACCTGCTGTTATAAATAACATTTTGGTATTAGTACCCAGCATGCGTTTGATATCTTCAATACTCTCAATAGCCGAATTTTCACCCACATCAGGGTCAGCACCTGCACCCATACCTTCGGTAAGACTTGCTCCCAATTGCACCTTATTAGGTATCGGGCTCAATTCTAATGCCTGTGCATCAGTGTTACAAACTATAAAATCTACTCCGCTGATTCCCTGATTATACATGTGGTTGACGGCATTGCCCCCACCTCCACCAATCCCGATAACCTTGATTATCGAAGACTGTTCCTTTAACATTTCAAACTGTATTGACATAACTTTTCCCTATTTAACTATTGCTGAGAGACTTATATTTTACAAAAACCTTCAACAATTCTAATGTAATAATACCAATTTCTTAACAACAGTTTTCCACATTTGTTAGAATGTGGAAAAATCACTGATTGTTGAAAACTATTTCTTTCCTATAAAGGTGTCATCATCAATTCCCGCGTCGTCCTTGATAAATTCGGTCAAAAACTTTTTTAACCAACCTTCTTTCTTCTGCTGCTTTTCAGCAATATCTTTTACTCCCGGAGTGCTTGCTGTTTTAGGCGTACGCTTGATCGAATCTTCATGCTCAGAAGCCTCTTCATCTTCAATAGCCTGAATACCCTTAATCAGCAAACCAATACCTGTAGCATACAACGGGCTCTTCAGCTCATCAAACAACTGCTTGTTGAGCAGATCAGTTTTTGCCAGATACTCATTCGGATATCCGATACGACAATCGATACCGGTTATATATTCTACCAGTTGTACCAGGTGTTTCAATTGTGCTCCACCACCGGTTACCACAATTCCACCGATCAGTTTATCTTCATAACCTGAAGATTTGATTTCGTAGTATACGTGTTCGATGATCTCTTCCATACGAGCCTGGATGATATACGCCAGATTTTTCACTGAAATCTCTTTCGCTTCTCTTCCGCGAATGCCCGGTACACAGATGACTTCATTTTCTTTATTCTCGTCAGCTAAAGCTGATCCATATCTGACCTTTAATAATTCAGCCTGATTACGCAATACTGAACATCCCTGACGGATGTCTTCAGTCACAATATTACCACCCAAAGGAATAACAGCAGTATGACGGATAATTCCCTCATGGAAAATCGCCACGTCGGTAGTACCACCACCGATATCAACTAATACAACACCAGCATTTTTTTCATCTTCATCCAATACAGCTTCGGATGACGCTAAAGGTTCAAGCACTAATGATGACACCTCTAATGAGGAATAATCAACGCATCTTTTGATATTTTTAATATCTGTAACACGTCCGGAAATAATATGAAAATTCGCTTCGATACGACGACCCGCCATACCCACAGGCTCTTTGATACCCGGTTCGTTATCGATAGTAAATTCCTGCGGAAGTACATGGATAATTTCCTCTCCCGGAGGAAGTACCAATTTGTACATATCAGAAATCAATCTTTCGATGTCTCTTCTTCCGACTTCATCATCATCGTTTTTGGTCAGAATACCCCGATGCTGAATACTCTTGATGTGCTGTCCGGCTATACCTACGTTGACCACTTTGATGTCTACATTTGACAAACCTTCTGCCAATGCGACTGCCTCTTTAATGCTGGTAACGGTTTTTTGGATATTGGCCACGACTCCACGGTTTACACCTGCAGACTCCGCTTTCCCTACTCCTAATAATTCGATTTTATTTGTCCCGCTACGACGTCCTACGGTCACACAAATCTTTGTGGTACCGATGTCAAGACCAACAATAATTGGATTCTCCTTTTCGCTGTCTGTTATTCTTGGTTTCATATTGCTGTGTATTAATGCTGTATATTAATAATATTATTTCCTGTATTTACTTTTTAACGATAGACAGACTATCAATAGTCCAACTCCCCTTTCGTTCGCACACAATCTGGTGTGCATATTTTACATTTATTTTATTGTATGCCTCTGTTCCTACTCTCGGTAAGATCTGATTGTAAAAAAGCTTTAAACGATCAAACTTACTTTCCAGTGAATCCGCATTCCCGATAACCAGATCCTGGCTACCTACACGGGGAATCAATTCGATATCCTTATCGTCGTTTACATACAACTGAACGACCTGATTGCCCCAGAGCTCATCATTATTTACATATTTGACGACTTCAAGTAAATTTTTCAATGTCCCGGACTCAATTGTATCGAGCGCCTGCTTATAGCCTTCTGAAATATTACCAGTCGCCACCAAAACCCGGGGAACATATTTAAGGGTAACCGGAATCTTCAATCCGGTTGGATCCACATAAAAGTCCTTTCCCGCTTTATTGATTACACGCATGATGACTTCACGCTGGCTAACTTTTACCTGCATCACCCCATCCATATCCATATGCACTTCTGCTGACGATACATAGGGTAATTTTTCGAGTGTCAACTCTATCTTATGCAGAGGTATACTCGACAGTTGTTTACCGGCAACTGATCCGTATGTCTTGTTGATCAGATTGGAAATATCCTGCTGATCAATAAAGGTTTCTTTACCTTCAATAATAACATGTAAGTCTGTACATACCTGTGCATTGTCCTTTTTTCCGACTAAGGACATAAGCATCCCCACTCCGGCTAAGGCCACAATACCAAGCACGGCATATAATACCGCACTCCATCGTATGTTACGCAACTTATTGAGCATTGTCCAATATTGCTTTTAATGGTTTTATCAATCTATCAATATCTCCGGCTCCAACTGTTACCACCAGCTCCGGTTTCTCCTCTTTGATAATAGTTAATACTTCCTGAGGTGATACTACACGTTTGTTGTCTAATTTTATCTTATCCGCCAGCCATGTGGATGTAACTCCTTCTATCGGCAACTCTCTCGCCGGGTATATCTCCATTAGCAACAGCTCATCTGCCATCGCCAGTACGTCAGCAAAGCCGTCAACAAAATCCCGGGTACGACTAAAAAGGTGAGGCTGAAAAACAACCGTTAGCTTCTTCGTCGGATATAATTTGCGCATCGAAGAAATAAATGCTCTTAACTCTTCCGGATGATGTGCATAATCATCAATGTATATAGTCTGCGGATTACGAACGATATATTCAAATCTGCGTTTCACTCCCTTGAAAGTGCTCAGGGCGTTTACAATTTTTGCATCAGCAATACCCAATAGCCGTGCTGCTGTAATTGCAGCTACAGCATTTTCTACATTGTGAATCCCCGGTATTCCTAAGTGAATATCACTTATCTTACCCTCCGGATGCACATAATCAAAGTAAAATTCTCCCTCTCTGACATGTATATTTTCCGCATACACATCTCCTTCCCCTTTTCCTGAATAACTGATCTGCCCTTTAAACGGCAATCCGGTTTTCACTATACGTGTCCCATCTTCAACTACACGATCCAGAAACAGGGAAAAGGATTCTATTAAATGGCTTTCGTCTCCATAAATATCCAGGTGATCAGCATCTGCTGAGGTCACAACCGCAATATTCGGATGCAGTGTCAAAAACGATCTGTCGTACTCATCAGCCTCTACAACGACTGTATTATTCGAACCAAACAGCACATTAGAATCATAGTTAGAACTAATTCCGCCAAGGAACGCCGAACAGTCATATCCGGAATCTTTCAGAATATGCGCGATCATTGTAGAAGTAGTAGTCTTACCATGTGTACCAGCTACCGCAATCGTAAACCGGCTGGCACTGATAAAGCCTAAAACCTGTGAACGCTTATACAGCTCATGCCCAAGATTACTGAGGTAATTTTTGATCTTCAGTTCTTTTGGAACAGCCGGAGTATAGATAATCAAAGTGTCCGGGCCGGTATGCATAAATGATTCCGGAATAGCATCTGTGTTATCTTCATAGATGACCGGAATTCCTTCCTGTACCAGTGTATCAGTAAGATCGGATTCGGTCTTATCATAGCCTGCCACTTCACATCCCAACCGATGAAAATAGCGCGCCAACCCACTCATGCCTATACCGCCGATGCCAATCAGATAAACCCGTTTTATATTATCGATATTCATATTCCTATTTTGCTATTTCAATAACCTGTTTTGCAATTACATCATCTGCATCGAGCAATGCCAGTTTTTTAATATTGGCACTCAATTCTGCTGATCGCTCTACATCATTCAATAACTGAAGAGCAGTTGTTATTAATTTCTCTCCTGCTTCTGCGTCTCTGACCAGAACTGCTGCTTTCTTATTCACGAGCGAAAGCGCATTTTTGGTCTGATGATCTTCTGCAACGTTGGGCGAAGGCACCATAATAACCGGCTTACCAACCACACACAATTCAGAAATGGTTCCTGCACCGGATCTGGCAATAATACAGTCAGCTGCCGCATAGGCATAATCCATACGTTGCAGAAATGCAGTCATTTTTATCTGTTCAGGCAATGTATCTTTTAATTCTTCCTGAAGGCTATCATAATAATATCCTCCACATTGCCAGATGACCTGTACATCATTAGCCTTCAACAAGTCCAGACTATTTTTTACACAATCATTTAATGTACGTGCTCCGAGACTTCCTCCTGTCACAAGAATTGTCTTTTTATTGATATCCAGACCAAATGCATTCAATGCTTCCTGTTCTTTACCTTCAACATTGACAGACGCTCGTCTGATCGGATTACCGGTTAGCAATATTTTGTCTGCCGGAAAAAATTGTTCCATTCCTTCAAATGCGACACATATCTTCGCAGCCTTCACACTCAATTTTTTATTGGTCACTCCTGCATACGAATTTTGTTCCTGAAGCAAAGTCGGGATCGCCATTCTATTAGCCATCATAAGCAGTGGTCCTGAAGCAAATCCTCCTACACCAATCGCTACATCCGGTTTGAATTTTTTTATAATTTTCCGTGCCTGCCACAGACTGCGTATCAATTTGAAAGGCAGCATAATATTTTTCCAGAGATGCTGACGGTTGATACCTACAATATCCAATCCCTCGATCTGATACCCTGCAGCCGGCACTTTCTCCATCTCCATTTTACCATTTGCACCGACAAACAGAATTTCTGTAGCCGGATCAAGACGCAACAAAGCATTAGCTATCGCTATCGCAGGAAAGATATGTCCTCCTGTACCGCCTCCGCTTATGATTACTTTCTTTGCCATGTCTTTTACTATATCTCTTATGCTAAAGTTCCTACTACGACCTTTTTAGGTTTCGCTTTTTCCTCCAGCTCTTCTTTCCCTTTTAATTCTTCAATATTCCGGCTCACACTCAGGATAATCCCCAATGCAACACTGGTGAAGAGAATAGATGTTCCTCCCATACTGACCAGTGGCAACGGAACCCCTGTGACCGGACCTAATCCTACTGCCACCGCCATATTGGCCAAAGCCTGTATTGTGAGACTAAAGCCTAAGCCTGCCGCCAGAAAAGCACCGAATGCCCGCGGACTCATCGTCACGATCCGTATGCACCGGTACATCAATACAATGTAGAGCGTCAGTAAGATGACACCTCCTATTGTCCCGTATTCCTCTATAATGATTGCAAAAATAAAATCCGAATATGGGTGAGGCAGCACATTTCGCTGCATACTATTACCCGGACCTTTACCAAAAACACCTCCTGTCGCAATCGCAATCTTAGCGTTATTCGCCTGATAATTTTTATCATCCTGAAAGGAAACCCTTTCCTCTGTATGTACTTCTTCTGTCTTAAAGAACGATTTAATACGACTGTAATAAGTTTGACGTCTTGGACCAAACAGAATAACCAGAGACAATAAAAAACCTACACCTAAACTCACCACTGCAATCTGTTTAAAACTGATCCGCCCGATCAGTAACAGCAGAATACTTACGCCAAAGAGCATCAAAGCCGTCGAAAGATTGGCCAATGCAATCAAAACGAAGATGACACAAACCGATCCCATAATCGGGACAAAGGATTTTTTGACGTCCTTGATTTCTTCTTGCTTGCGGGATAGCATTCTCGCCAGAAAAGTAATCAGGGCCAGCTTGGCCAAATCGGATGTCTGAAAAGTCTGATTGATTACAGGAATCGTCACCCAGCGACTTGCATCATTTACTTTACTACCAAACAGCAAAGTATAGAGTAGCAAGGGTATGGTGATCAACATCAACAATTTGGATATACCAGCATAATACCTGTAATCCACTTTATGTGAAAAATACATTAAAACAAAACCAATGGCTATTATGGAAAAATGTTTCAACAGGTACATTTCTGTCCCTTTCCCCTCTTTGTAGGCTAATGTTCCGACAGAACTATATACGGCCAATAATGACCAGCCAGACAAAATGAGGACTATAATCCAAATCCAGCGATCGCCTTTTGCTTTAGAAAATAGTTGTTCCATACTCCGTTTTATTTAAATGTTGTTTACTTCTGTTCTTTCTACAAAGCCATTACAGCTTCTTTGAATTTGTCTCCACGCTCTTCATAGTTTTTGAACCAGTCAAAACTTGCACAAGCCGGCGATAATAATACGGTATCTCCTTTTTGCGCAATATGTGAAGCAATCTCTACAGCATCTTTCATAGAAGAACTGTTGACGATTACATCTGTATCTTCTTCAAATGATTCATGAATACGGGTATTATCTTTACCTATACATATGATAGCACGAACTTTAGAGCGTACCAGATCGCGAAGCATTTCGTAATCATTTCCTTTGTCCACTCCCCCCATGATCAAAACGATCTGTGGTGAAAAGCTTTCTAATGCATACCATACAGAATTGACATTAGTCGCTTTGGAGTCATTGATATAATTCACGCCTCCGATACAAGCCACATGCTCCAACCTATGCGGGATATTAACGTATGAACTCATGCTTTCCTGCATAGAGCGGTTACGTAATTCCTGAACTTTCGCTACTAATCCTGCCGCCATGTTGTTGTACACATTGTGCTTGCCCTGTAATGACAAATCTTCCGTATTCATAATAAATTGCTCTCCTTTAGGGGTGTTGATTATAATATTCTTCTCTTGATCTAAATATGCGCCCGGGTTGATCACCTGTTCCTGTGTCATAGGCCAAATCGCTGCCTCAGTATGGTGTCGTTCCAGTCCTTTTACTGTCTCTTCATCATCCAGACAATAGATGAAATAATCATTTGCTGTCTGGTTGCGGATCATCCTGAATTTGGAATCCACGTAGTTTTCCATTTTATGGTCGTACCGGTCTAAATGATCCGGTGTGATATTAAGGATCACGGCTACATCTGCACGGAACTGATACATATCATCCAGCATAAAACTGGAAATTTCTAATACATAAACATCAAATTGCTCCTGTGCAACCTGAAGGGCAAAGCTGCGACCTATATTTCCCGCAAGACCTACATTTACCCCTGCTTTCTGCAATATATAGTAGGTCAACATAGTAGTTGTTGACTTGCCGTTTGAACCGGTGATACAATAGAGCTTTGCATCTGTATATTGTGCTGCAAACTCTATCTCCCCGATAACAGGAATTCCTTTTTGTTTTAATGCCACCACCAATGGTGCCGTCTCCGGAATACCCGGACTCTTGACAACAAGGTCTGCATCCAGAATAAGTTCTTCAGAATGACGGCCAGACTCATAAGCAATGCCGGCATCCTCTAACTGCTGCTGATATTTTTCGGCAATGACTCCTTTATCGGAGACCAGCACCTCAAATCCTTTTTGCAGCGCCAATATTGCTGCCCCGACACCGCTTTCACCGGCACCGAGAACAATCAGCTTGCCACTTTGAGGATAATATGTCTGCGCTATATTTGCCATTTTTTATCTCACTTTTAAAGTAACGATTGTCAATATTGCCAATAGAACTCCCACAATTACAAATCGTGTCACGATCTTAGCTTCGTGATACCCTTTCTTCTGATAATGGTGATGCAAAGGAGACATCAGAAAAATCCGGCGTCCCTCTCCATATTTCTTCTTGGTATATTTAAAATATCCCACCTGCATCATCACGGATAGATTCTCTATCAGAAATACACCACACAGCACGGGTATCAATAATTCTTTTCGGATGAGAATAGCAAAAGCAGCAATGATCCCTCCGATCGCCAAACTTCCCGTATCTCCCATAAATACCTGAGCCGGATAAGCATTGTACCAAAGAAATCCTGTACAGGCTCCAATAAATGCTCCTGCGAAAATCACAAGTTCTCCCGAATTGGGGATATACATGATATTCAGATAGTCCGAGAAAATCACGTTACCGGATACATATGCCAGTATGGCTAGTGTAATACCGATTATAGTAGATGTACCTGCTGCCAGACCATCTATCCCATCTGTAATATTAGCACCATTGGAAACAGCGGTCACAATCACGACTACCATAACCAGAAAAACCATAAAGGTGATCATGTCTCCCCTTAGGCCAAACATGGTCAGTACCTTTGCGTAGTCAAATTCATTGTTCTTATAAAATGGGATGTTTGTCTTGCTGGACTTCACATTCTCCGTATAATATTTCTCACCGGTCTGACTATTAATAGATACTTCCACCGGTTTGAGTGAGCCGGGATGAGCTACCTGCTGACGAACAACTATTTCCGGATGGAAATACATTGTCACTGCTATGAATACTCCTAATCCGACCTGACCAATTACTTTGAACTTCCCTTGTAATCCTTCTTTATTCTTCTTAAAAACCTTAATATAATCGTCCAGAAAACCGATCGCGCCCATCCATAATGTAGTCACGATCATCAGGATGATATAGATGTTATCTATCTTCGCAAACAGTAATGTAGGCACCAGTATACCTGCAATGATGATCAGACCACCCATTGTTGGGGTACCTTGCTTCTTCTTCTCTCCCTCCAGTCCCAAATCACGAATGGTCTCACCGACCTGCTTATTATGCAGTATGCGTATCAATCTGCTACCATATACGGTGGTGATTATCAATGAAAGAATAACCGCCATTGCCGTACGGAAAGAGATGTACTGAAACAACCCCGCTCCCGGAATGTGGATATGTTCATTTAACCATGTAAATAAGTAGTATAACATCTCTTTTGGTATTATTCATTAAACGTTTTTTCCAATTCTTCACGATCATCAAAATGATGTTTCACACCATTGATGTCCTGATATTTTTCATGCCCTTTACCTGCGACAAGAACAATGTCGCCTGGCTGAGCAAGATGACATGCCGCACGGATAGCTTCTTTACGATCTGTGATCGAGAATACATTTTTCTTTCTGTCTGCAGGAATGCCCGGCTCCATATCTTTGATAATCTGTACCGGATCTTCGGTGCGTGGATTATCGGAAGTTATAATCACTTTATCACTCATTTTGGCAGCAACTTCAGCCATCTCTGGACGTTTTGTTTTATCCCGATCGCCTCCGCAGCCCAGCACTGTGATAATCTGCTGTTCTTTTTTGCGTAGATTGTTAATGGTGCTCAGCACATTTGCAACCGCATCCGGCGTATGAGCATAGTCCACAATACCAATCACTCCGTTTTTAGATGTGATTGCTTCAAAGCGTCCTTCCGCACCTGTGATCTGGCTAAGGGCAGTCAGGACTTTTACCGTCTCCTGCTCCAGTAAGATTGCAGCTCCATATACTGCCAGAATATTATAAGCATTAAACTCACCAACCAGCTTAACCCACACTTCATGTCCCTCAATATTGAGCAGCATACCATCAAAATGGCTTTCAATAATTTTGGCTTTAAAATCAGCCACACCTTTTAGTCCGTATGTTTTCTTATGCGCAAACGTATTCTGTAGCATGACAGAACCATTCTTCTCATCTCCATTGGTCAATGCAAATGCGAAGCGATCCAGATCATCAAAAAATTTCTTTTTCGCTTTTATGTAATTATCAAATGTCTTATGAAAATCCAGATGATCGTGTGTGATATTGCTGAAAATACCTCCGGCAAAGCGAAGCCCCGCAATACGCTGCTGTACGACAGCATGCGAACTGACTTCCATAAAACAATAGTCACAGCCTTCATCTACCATTTCCCGGAGCAATGCATTCAATGCTACCGGATCCGGAGTCGTATGTGTGGCAGGAATAATACGGTCTCCGATCTGATTCTGAACGGTAGAAAGCAAGCCTACATGATACCCAAGAGCTGTAAACAGATTGAACAGTAATGTTGCAATCGTGGTCTTACCATTTGTACCTGTCACCCCGACCAGCTTCAATTCACGCGAAGGATTTCCGTAGAAATTACCGGCAGCAATACCCAATGCATAAGCGGTATCTGCAACCATCATATAAGTAACCCCTTCGTTCTTTTCCTCCGGCATCTCTTCCACCATAATGAGAGTACAACCTTGCTGAATAGCCTTTTCGATAAACAAATGTCCGTCTGTATGCACGCCACGAACAGCAACAAAAAGACTACCCTCATTCGCCTGACGGGAATCAAAACATAATGAAGTCACCTCAACATCCAGCTGACCCACCACTTCCTGTACCGGAATAGCATGCAATATGTCTTTTAGTTTTATCATTATCTTTTTAATTCAATACAATTGCTACCTGTGTTCCAAACTTCAACTTTGAACCGGGAATAAGTGATTGTTCAATAACTTTTCCCTTTCCCGATACATATGTTTTAAATCCTGCATTCTCCATGGTATACATGGCATCAATCAGCCCCATTCCTTTTACATCCGGCACTACACCTTCTTTAACTCTCACATCTACAAAAGGAACTCCGCGACTCGAAGTATCAACGACACCCTGTGCTACGGCATTCCAGTCGAAAGAGCGTATACCTAAAGCTTCATAGACTTTCATCGATGCTTCCCTTGATCCTTTTAACGTCAACGGCGTCTTACCTCCGGCCGGATTTACCTTGCGGGAGCTAAATGTTCCATGCATAGACAAATCATTGGCAAAGACCATATCTGCAAGTTCCTTAAATACCGGACCTGCTGTAGACGCTCCGTAATATCCCTTTCTGGGGTTACGTATCACGACAATCATCGAGTACTTCGGATTTTCCGCAGGAAAATATCCGGCAAACGAAGATTGATATTTCCGTTGTCTGTATCCGCGCGCTCCATCAGCGATCTGTGCTGTACCTGTTTTACCAGCGGAGGTATACAGCGGATTGCGAAGAGTTTTACCTGTCCCCTCTATCATTGTGCCTTCCATCATTCCCCTTATTTCGGAAAGGGCATGTTCTGAAGCAATTTTATCTTTGATAACACGTGCCTGAAAATGTTCGACAGTATTTCCCAGATGCCTGATTTCTTTTACGAATACAGGCGCTATCATTTTTCCGTCATTTGCTACTGCATTATACAGTGTCAATGTCTGAAGCGGAGTCATGAGCAATTCATAGCCATAAGCCATCTGTACTAAAGAGAGCTTACTCCAGGACTTCGCCTTAGGTGTCTTAATCTTGGGTTCTCCTTCTCCAGGAATCTGCAGTTGCAGTGCTTTACCCAATCCCATGCTGTACAGCTTGTCTGTAAACTTTGACGGATCATCTTTATAATGTGTGTTGACCAACTTGGTAATCGCCACATTTGAAGACTGTTCGAAAGCGTATTTTGCAGACATAATAGATTTCCGGGGTGCATGCGAATCTTTTATCGTATGTCCCGGCACCTTATAAGTTCCATTACCTACATCGACTGTTGTCGAAGAATCTATTTTTCCGTCATCAATCAATGCCAGATACGAAGCCAGTTTGAATGTAGATCCCGGTTCAGCAGAAAGTGCAATCGCATAGTTAAATTTCTCCCTGAATACCCCTTCTTCATCTCTTGTGAAATTAGCTACAGCCCTTACCTCTCCTGTCTTCACCTCCATCAGAATCACACAACCGTTATCTGCATCTACAATCTGCAATTGTTTCTCCAGCGCCCGCTGTGCCATATCCTGCATATTGACATCTATCGTCGAAATAATATCAGAACCGTCTACCGGAGCCACCTCCATATTACGGTTGATCGGCACCCATACACCACCGGCAATACGCTGTACTAATCTTTTACCACTTTTACCGTCGATGTAGTGTCCATATGCACCTTCCAGACCCACTCGCACCGTGTCAATTCCCTTTGTATTTTTATAACCGATGGTACGTGCTGCCAGATTGGTAAAAGGAAGAATCCTTTTATTATGCCGCTCCACAATCAGGCCACCGGAATATTTATCTTTATCGACCTTAAAGGATTTGAACAATGGAAAATCCTTTACTTTTTTCAGATCCTGATGCGTTACTTCACGCATGATCATCACATACCGTTGTTTTTTACTTCTTGCCTGCTTAAGCAGTCCCAAATACTGTCTTGCAGATCTGTCTTTGAAAAAACCAGCCAGCTTATACGCCAGAGAGTCTACTTTAGAATTAAAAATATCTTCTTCCTCTTCCGGAATAGCCATTGCATCAAAACGCAAATCATACTCAGGAATGGAAGTTGCCAGAATACTACCGTCATTTGAATAAATATTCCCTCTCGCAGCCTCTACCTCTCGCTCCTGTATAGTCAGACTATCTGAAATTTCTCTCCACTTTCCCCCGTCTACATATTGAAGATGTACCAGTTTTGCAAAAACAACCAGCGCCCCCAATACCATCAGGCCGAATGCGAGATACACTCTTAGAAGTATGGATTTTCTAATATTCATGCCCGGTTACTTTTTTTATTTTTTATCTTCTTTTACAACTTCAATTTTAATTGGCGGCTCCTTTCGCTCTTTTAGTCCCAATGTATCTGCCCGTTTTGCTATTTCAGACTGAGTGGTTCTCTTCATCAACTCTGCAGAGAGCGATTTATAATCCCAACTCAACTCTTTAACTTCCTTGCTCAACCGGTCTATCTGCCGAACTGTCCGCTCTGCCAGGTGCCGGTTAGAAATATACAAAAGCGCCAAAAGAGCGATAAAAGCTACAAAAGGAAGATTCTTTACAACAGAATAGGTCGTTATCTTTTGCGGAGAAAAGACCGATTTAATAAAATGCTTGGTCTCTTCCGCTTTTTCCTCTACCGTATCCTGAAGTTCTTCCTGAACTTCTTCACTTAACTCTTTTTGCTTTATTGTATTTCTCTTCATGCCGATCTCCCACGAACTTATAGCTCCTTTTTCTCGGCAACCCGTAGTTTTGCACTACGAGACCTGTTATTTGTACTCAATTCTGCTTCAGATGCGGTAATCGCCTTACGCGTAATCACCTGAAAAGGCTTTATTTCATTTCCAAAAAAATCCTTCTCCACTTCCCCCTTAAATTTACCTTTAGCCATAAAATTCTTGACCAGACGATCTTCAAGAGAATGGTAAGACATCACCACAAGCTTTCCGGAAGGCTTTAACGTGGAAACAGTCTGCAACAAAAATTCCTGCAAAGCTTCCAACTCTTTATTCACCTCTATCCGCAGCGCCTGAAACACCTGCGCATGGTATTTATGTTCTTTACCTTTTGGAACTAACTTCCGGATTACCTCTTTAAGCCCTGCAACAGTCTCTATCGAAGCACTCAATCTCGCTGTCACAACCGTTTTTGCAAGTGATTTAGCATTCATGATTTCTCCGTACATTCCGAATATGCGATGCAAATCCTCTTCAGCATAGGTATTAAGAACTTTTTTAGCATCCAGGTCAGATACCTGATCCATACGCATATCCAGATCCGCATCAAAGCGAATGGAAAATCCTCTGTCGGCCGCATCAAACTGATGTGAGGAAACACCCAGATCTGCTAAAATGCCGTCAACCTCTTTGACTCCGTTCAAGCGGAGATTATTTTTCAAAAACCTGAAGTTTTGATGAATTAAAGTAAATCGTTCATCTGCAATGGCATTTTCCAAAGCGTCGGGATCCTGATCAAAAGCGAACAATCGCCCTTTAGGCCCGAGATGTTTCAATATTTCACGGGAATGCCCCCCACCACCAAACGTCACATCGACATATACACCATCAGGCTTGATGGATAATGCATCAATGCATTCTTTCAGCATTACCGGAACATGGTAAACATTACTCATTCATTAATCCTCCAAAATCCATTCCGCCCATCACCTCTTCTGCCAACGCAGCAAAATCATCACCTAAACCATCATTCATCAATGCTTCGTACCCTTCTTTCGACCAAACCTCTATTTTGTTAAACTGACAGGCAAGCACGACTTCAGCGCCGATGTTTGCATATTCCAACAATCCTTTTGGTAAAAGTACACGACCAGAAGCATCCAATGTCAACTCTGTAGCACCACGCGTAAAAGCACGAACAAACATCCTGCTCTTCTCGTTAAACTGATTCAATTTTGACAACTTAGCTGTGATAGTATTCCACTCTTCACGTGTATAGAAAACCAAATGTTTCTCGAATCCTCGGTTCACAACAAGCCCGTCACGCTCCACATGCGGCAACTGCCGCTTGAGCGCTGCCGGCAACACCATTCTTCCTTTGGTGTCAAGCTTGCATTCAAATTCTCCGATTAAATGATTCATTTAGCTAACTATCCTATTCTAATTTGATGTAAAAGTATACACTTTCCCCCACTTTCCCCCACAATATACCACAAAAAAGTTTTCCACATCGAAAAATCGCTACAAACCCAGTTAAAAAACACAACCCTTAAAAACATAAAAACTTACTTTACAACTATTTAAATCAAATTTTTGAACTAAAATAAATTTTGGTTCAGCATTAAAAAAGAATCTACATTTTTTGAAATTATTTCACTTTTTAGCTAGAAAAAGAAGTAAAAAAGGACTGATTTTACTAAAAAACTGAAAGCAAGTGGGGTAAAGTGGAGCATTTTTCAGGTATTCTGCAACAGCTTCTATTTTCTTTGGGTTTTGTACAAAAACACCTCCTCTCTTTCCTGATTCTAGATACAAAAAACAACTATACTGTTAGTAAAGCGATCTAATATTTCTTTCAGAATTTTGATTTAATATCCGGTCTAAGATTCGTTATTCTCCTTGGAAACAGATATTTTTGCAGCATAAATATTTTAGTCGAAATGCACAGAACACATACCTGCGGAGAGCTTAGGATTTCAGATCTTGGCAAGTCCGTAACTTTAAGTGGTTGGGTACAAAAGTCGCGCGATCTGGGAGGAATGACCTTTATCGATGTCCGCGACAGATATGGAATTACACAGTTGACTTTTAACGCAGATGACAACGAGCAGCTGCGCGCTTCTGCACGTGAATTAGGGCGTGAATACGTAATAAAAGTAGAAGGACAGGTTATTGAACGGTCAAGTAAAAACTCAAAAATCCCGACCGGAGATATTGAGATCAAGGTTTCTTCTTTAGAAATACTGAATGCTTCCAAACTGCCTCCTTTTACTATTGAAGATGAAACGGATGGAGGGGATGATCTGCGCATGAAATTCAGATATCTGGATCTGCGCCGTAATCCTGTAAGACAAAATCTTATTCTTCGCCACAAACTGGCGCAGGAAATCCGCAGATATCTTGATGAGCAGAATTTTCTGGAGGTGGAAACACCTGTTCTGATTAAGTCAACTCCGGAAGGAGCCCGCGATTTCGTGGTTCCAAGCCGTATGAATGCAGGAGAATTCTATGCGTTGCCGCAATCTCCACAGACTTTCAAACAGTTATTGATGGTATCCGGATTTGACCGTTATTTTCAGATTGTCAAGTGTTTTCGTGATGAAGATTTACGTGCAGACAGACAACCCGAGTTTACGCAGATTGACTGTGAAATGTCCTTTGTAGAACAGGAGGATATTCTGAATATGTTTGAAGGATTGGCAAAACACTTATTCAAAACTGTAAAAGGATTTGAGCTGGGTTCAGTGCCCCGTATGACTTATGCCGATGCTATGCGTCTTTATGGTTCTGACAAACCAGATACCCGTTTCGGAATGCAATTCGTTGAATTAAATGAGCTTACAAAAGGAAAAGGTTTCCCTGTATTTGATCAGGCTGAACTGGTTGTCGGCATCAATGCAAATGGCTGTGCAGGATATACCCGTAAACAACTGGATGCACTGACGGACTATGTAAAACGTCCGCAGGTAGGAGCAACAGGTCTTGTATATGCCCGTTATAATGAAGACGGAACCATCAAATCATCTGTAGATAAATTTTATACAGAGGAGCAGCTTAAAGAATGGGCTGTTGCGTTTGACGGTAAACCTGGCGATTTATTTTTAATAATGGCAGGTCCTACAGATAAAGTACGCAAACAACTGAGTGAGCTTCGGCTGGAAGTGGGTAATCAGCTAGGTCTTCGTGACAAAAATAAATTTGCACCTCTTTGGGTATTAGATTTCCCGTTACTGGAATGGGATGAAGAATCAGGTCGTTATCACGCTATGCACCATCCATTTACCTCTCCAAAACCGGAAGATATCCCATTGCTGGACACGAATCCGGGAGAAGTAAGAGCAAACGCTTACGATTTTGTCCTTAATGGCAGCGAAATTGGAGGTGGGTCTATTCGTATTCATGACAAAGAATTGCAATCGCTTATGTTCAAGCACCTTGGTTTTTCTCCTGAGGATGCACAGAAACAATTCGGTTTCTTAATGGAAGCATTTACCTACGGAGCACCTCCACATGGCGGATTGGCCTTTGGATTTGACCGTATGGTGTCTGTATTTGCAGGTCTGGATACTATCCGTGATGTCATTGCTTTCCCTAAGAACAATTCGGGAAGAGATGTGATGATCGACGCTCCTGCAACTATAGATCAGGCGCAGCTGGATGAACTGAATCTGGCTTTGAATCTTAAGTCTTCAGAGAAGAATTAACATTATTCCGCAAAATAGATTTCAACAATTAACGTTATATTTATAAAGTTGGTAATTCATTACCAACTTTTTTACTTTTGTAATAGCATAAATCCAAAACTAATCCATGTCTGATACAATCGCTGATAAATTCCTTAAAGAAAGCTCGACAAAATCTTTTGACCAAAAACATCGGGACATTATCAATACCAATATTGATAAGTACAATGTTGCTTTTGAAAAAGGGAAAAGTAAGTTTTTTGATCTGGAAAATTCCAAAACCAAAGCGAACCTGATCAAATGGAAGGTGATGGAGAATCTGGATAAATTACTTCCTGAATTTGAAGCAAACTTTACTTCCAGAGGAGGTAAAGTAATCTGGGCCAATGATGCTCAGGAAGCTCGGGAAGAAATCTGGAAGATTATGGAACAGCATGGCGCAAAGAGTGTCATCAAATCCAAATCTATGGCTACGGAAGAAATTGAACTTAATCATTTTCTTGCAGAAAAAGGTATAGAAGCTGTTGAAAGTGATCTGGGTGAATTCATTATCCAGCTGTTAGGACAAAAGCCTTACCATATCGTTACCCCGGCCATGCACCTGAGCCTGGAAGATATTGCAAAACTGTTTCACGAAAAATTTGACACGCCACTTACTGCTACAGCAGAGGAATTGACAATGAAAGCCCGTGAATTGTTGCGGGACAAATATACTTCCGCTTCAATAGGCATCTCCGGCGCTAATTTTCTGGTAGCGGATACGGGAAGTATAGCTATTACGGAAAATGAAGGAAATGCCCGACTGACCACTACATTTCCGAATATTCACATTGCGCTGGTCGGGATAGAGAAGATTATTCCCAGTATGCTGGATCTGGATCTTTTCTGGCCTTTATTATCCACACACGGAACAGGGCAGAATCTGACCGTATATAATACCATTCTGAATGGTCCCCGTCAGGAAAATGAAAGCGATGGTCCGGAAAAGATGTATGTCATCCTGCTGGACAATGGCCGTACCAATCTGCTTGCAGAGAAAGATCAGCGCCAGGGTTTATATTGTATACGATGCGGTGCATGCCTGAATGTATGCCCTATTTACCAAAATATCGGTGGACATACCTACGACACGACGTATTCAGGACCTATAGGCTCACTTATATCGCCGCATCTCAGCGGAATGAAAGAATTCAAACACCTGAGCTATGCTTCCAGCTTATGCGGAAAGTGTACAGAAGTGTGTCCCGTAGGTATTGATATCCAGAAGCAACTGCTGTTGAACCGCAGAGATTCTGTACAGGAAAAACTGGCTCCTCCGATGGAACAACGGGCCTGGAAAGGATTTACCTATTTTATTAAAAAAAGAAAGCTCATTGATCTTTTTGGTGGTAAATTTAAAAATTTCATCCTCCGTAATTTCTTTAAAAAAGCATGGGGCAATAACAGAGAATTACCACATCTGGCTGATAAATCATTTGCACAGCAATGGAAAGAACAGCAAAAGGAATTGAATAAGGATAAGTAGAAAAAGGATACTTAAACGGAACTTTTCTATATTTGAAGACATTCTATTTCAATTATCCCGGCAATTTTAATTTCCATTAACAAGAAAAATAATCTATTTTTCGGGTATCAAATGAATTATTCTGCTCCATCATATCCCACCGAATCAAGTGACGAACAGCTTTTGTTGCTGTATCGTGATACCGGCGATCTCAATTACCTCGGAAAGCTGTATCAAAGTCATTCGGAAATGGTTTACTTCGTATGCTTGCGCTACTTGCAGGACAGCGAACGGAGTAAAGATGCGGTCATGAATATTTTCGAAGAGCTGATCAGCAAAGTAAATAAGCAGGAAATTCATTCTTTCGGAAAGTGGCTCTACGTGCTCTCCCGCAATCATTGTCTGATGCAATTAAGGTCTGCAAAAAATAAACAACAAATTTCTATTGACGAATTTGTGGAATTTCCATGGTCTCTGCATCCGGATGATGATCATGAAGATAAAGAACAAAAATTGACTTCGTTAGAGCATTGTCTGGAAAAACTACCGGAGAAACAAAAGAAGAGCATAGATTTATTTTTCCTTAATGAAAAATGCTATAATGAAGTCTCAGAAATAACAGGATATAGCCTCAAAGAGGTGAAAAGCTATATTCAGAATGGGAAAAGGAATTTGAAAAATTGTATGGAGGGAACCCATGAACAGGAATAGACCGGATTTGGAGTATATTCGTCGCTACCACAATGGAGAGCTTTCTTCACGTGAAATGTACGAATTGGAACGACAGGCACAGGACGCCCCCATGCTTATGGATATTATTATGGGTGTAGAGTTTAGTGATAAGGAGCAGGTAAGCCAAGATCTCTCCGATATCAAGAAGCGAATTACCCAACGTGTATCTGAAAATACAATAAAACAAATGCCCGTATGGAGGAAATGGGTTGTTGCGGCTTCTGTACTTTTTCTCTTGTCGATAGGCGCCTTACTGATGATCAATCAGCAGCCTGCAAATAAAGAAATCGCAAGTACCACCCTTCCTGAGCCTTCATCTCCAGTTACTCAGGATTCAGGAACAGATGCAGATGTAGCGGATAAGACATCAAAACAGGCTTCTCCTACTCCTTCTGCTACACAAACAGATCGTCTGGCCAATGTAATTACGAAAAAGAAGCAACCAGCAGAAGATATTGTAACGCAATCCGAGCAATCAGATATCAGTGATGAAAAATCAACTCTGGCTGCTGTACAGCCAAAATCTCCTGGAGTCAGAGTACATATTTCGGAGTCTTTAGCCAAAGATTCTACATTAGTTCTGAGAGGATTATCAGACGACAAACTCGCTGTCAACTCTCCGAAGGAAGAACTATCAACAGCTCTTGCCGGAAAAGTCGCTGGCGTCCGTATACGGGGAATGGCCAGCAATTCCATGGTGAATAATGTCATCAGCGGACAGGTGATGGATAAATCGACAAATTTACCATTGGAAGGCGCAATTTTAAAGATAAAAAACACGGATCTGACCGCAGTAACCGATTCAGCCGGACAGTTTCAACTCTTGTCAAGTGGTTCAAATCCACAAGTAGAAGTACGGGCTATTGGATATGAAACACAGCAGGTTCCATCTAATCAGCTGGCCAATAATCAGGTTAAACTAAGTCCTGCACATGCAGGATTGGAAGAAGTCGTAGTAACAGACTATGCCAGCAAGAAGAAATCTGTAAAACAGGTAACAGGACCTGAAGGCGGATGGAAAGCTTTTGAAAAATACATCAAAAAAGAAACCAGACGAATCGGAACATCTGCTAAAGGAAAAGTAGAGTTATCCTTCATAATCGACCCGAATGGAAAACCATCACATATTCAGGTGATATCGGGAATTGACAAAGTAACGGATCAGCAAGCTGTCCGTATGCTGGAGAACGGACCAAAATGGAAGACTGGAGAAGATCAGCAGGAAAATAATACAACCTTCGTAACCATAAATTTTAACGGAGAATAAAAAGCCGGTACATTTTCCGGCAAACTGCCTTTACTGACATAGTTCCCATGAAAAAGACAAACTTACTGCACAATGGTCAGAAAGAGGCGCTCCCGACTTGTCTGTAAACAGTCTGTTTTCAATCGCATAGCTTTCAGGAATAAAATGCAGGCCGGCACTGTTACGAAACATGATCTTATCTATAGATTCTCTGTCCTTTCGGATAGCCAATATATCACCTGCTGAGTACATAGGATCAATATGCGGTACCATACCTTTATTTTCCAGATAAACCCAGGTGTCTATCATTCTGGTTTCTTTTATAAAATTGCGGACATTATCCAGTTCGAAGCTGTAATGTGCATTAAAGTCTCCCATTAACAGTACGGCTTTATCTTTAGAATGTTCTTTTATAAAAGAGGCTAACTGATCCATATTTTTACCTCTGGCAACTGCTGCATCCGGCGTATCCTGTGCGTTGGCATGGATGTTATACAGATCTACAAATACATCTTTTGCCAACTGTAAACTGACTACACTAAATCCCTTGGGCGTGAGACAATCTGCTCCGGTACAATCTTTCCATCGGATACGCTGAATATCTGAAATCGGATATTTTGATAATGTATTAAGCCCGTCACTAAAAGGTACTTTGCCCATTGTCTCCGTTCGGAAAGGGTGTTCATTTCCATTACTGTACAGTTCCCTGTTGTAATTAAAATCTTCCTGAACATTGACCACATCATACCTGTTTATTTTCATTCCGATATCCGCAATACTGCTTGCACGCGGCGTGACAGCACTCGAGATTGGTTCCGGTAATCCGGCAATATTATATGTCAAAACTGAAAAACTTCCGGTGTTTGAAGCCGGAAGTTCCAATATTGATGCGGTAGTAATCTTATCACCTCGATTGAAGTTTAACGTTATCCGTGAGGTGCGAATCATGTTCCATCCAAGGAAAGAAAGTGATATCGGAATCAATAAGTAGATCCATCGTTTCTTTGGCAATTTGGGATATTGTAGGTACATCGTTCCTTAGTTTTGTCTTGTTAAAATTAGACAAGCAGTATAACCTATACCCTAATTATTTATTAAACTTTTATTTCTAAAACTTATCAAAACCTCAACTTATCAACTGAAAGACAACACGTTAATAACAATACAATGATGATTAATTAAAGACAACCAAACAAACAGATAACCGGAACTTAACAATTAAGCCACATCCGTTTGTTAGTATTGAAATACTACTAAAAGTATAAAATATGATTAAAGTGGCTTTCTTTGCCGAGATGATGATTGAAGACTTTGACGGAGCTTCCCGCACGATGTTTCAACTGATCAACAGGATCGATTCTACAAAATTTGAGTTTCTGTTTATCTACGGAAATGGTCCCGAACAGATCGATGACCATCTGTCTCTGCGCATTCCCTATTTCCATATCCCATTCAACAGAAACTATACAATGGCTGTACCGGCTATTGCAAAAAAGATGCTGAAACAGCAGCTCAAGGAATTTGATCCGGATGTCATCCATATCGCCACGCCGTCTATGTTAGGCAGCTTCGCCTTAAAGTATGCTGAAAAACACAATATACCTACCCTGACTATTTACCACACGCATTTTATCAGCTACATAGATTATTACCTCAAGAATACACCTTTCCTGATCAAACCCACCAAAAAAGAGTTTATCAAACAGACCGTGAGGTTTTATAATAAATGTACAAAAGTATATGTACCCTCTGTATCGATATCCAAAGAGCTGAAGCATTTGGGAATACAACCGGATAAGTTAACGCTTTGGCAGCGCGGGATTGATACGGAACTTTTTTCGCCTAAGAAAAAAGATAATAACTACCTTCGAAAAGTAACAAAAAACAAAAAACAGAACATCTTATTTGCCAGCCGGCTGGAATGGGAGAAAAATCTTGTCACACTAATCGACATGTACCATAAGTGTAAAGAAAGTGATATAGACTGCAACTTTATTATAGCGGGGGACGGCACTGCGAAAGCTGCATGTATGGAACAAATGCCGGATGCCTATTTTTTAGGTAAATTATCACATAAGGAGCTGGCCATTTGTTATGCCTCTTCGACTTTATTTCTCTTTCCTTCGATCACCGAAACATACGGAAATGTTGTAATAGAAGCAATGGCCTCGGGACTCCCCTGCGTTATTTCAAATGACGGAGGAAGTGCTGATTTTATTATTGACGGGGAGAATGGTTTCAAATGTAATGCGGAACAGGCAGAAGATTACGTTGACAAAATACAGCTTCTGTTATCAGATAAGAATCTACGTAAAAAGTTCAAAAAAGCAGGATTAAAATACAGCAAACAGCATAATTGGCAGCATCTTTCTGAAATTTACTTCAGAGACATCAGTGATTTTGCAGACATGACTATATCCACTCAGACGGCTTACCAGTTTGCATAATGACTGCAAAAGTTTTTAAAATCCTTGGAATTATAATTGTCGTCGGCTGTCTGGTTCTTTTTTTAGTACAGACAGATTTTAAGATGCTGGCGAACACCTTAAATCAGGTGGGGTACCGGTTTATCATCTTGATTTTGATAACTGGAATAGCTTATATTCTGGGAACTGTTGGCTGGTATTATTGTATGGCACCATCTGGTCAACGGATTTCACTGTGGAGACTGTTTTTTGTTAGACAGGTTGGGGAGACAATCGGACTTTTTAATCCCACTAATGTTATAGGAGGAGATCTTTTTAAGGTACATATGCTTCGAAGCGAACATCTTTCTAAAGATGAGGTCACACATTCTGTTTTTTTATCCCGTGTCATGGCCATTCTGTCACAGCTACTTCTTTTGGCGGCCGTACTTTGCTGGTATAGTCTGAACCTCATGCAAAATAACGGAGCTACGGTAATCTATATGGCAGGTCTGATCCTGACTGTACTTATTCTCGGTGGGATTGTATCCTCTCTGCTATATATTACAAAAAAAAGAGCCTCCCGAATGCTAACCTCAGAACCTGTCAATAAATTGAATTTTTGGTTGAAGATTAAATCCCGTATTACCCATACCCTGCACCAGACTTCTGTATTTTATCAACTTTATCCCGCTTACTTTTGGTATTCCTTTTTCTGTTTCACCCTACACTGGATCGTTGGTTCACTGGAGTTCTATGTCATTCTTAGATTATTAGGGGCAAATGTATCTCCTATGGACGGACTGTTTATCGATATGGGTGTTATTATTGTAAAAAGTCTGGGGGCTTTTATTCCAGGGCAGATTGGCATAGAAGAACTTGGAAATAAAATTATGTTATCCGGTATCGGACTTACGGGCATAGCCGTATGGATAAGTGCCAGTGTCCTGCGTCGGGCAAGACAACTGGTGTGGACATTTATTTCACTTATCTGCTATTTCCTATTTTATAAATTCAATGGAAGTCTTATTCGTCAGTCATAAATATCCGCCCAGTACAGGGGGCATGCAAAAGCAAAGTTACGAACTGATCACAGGCATGTACAGACATTGCACCGTTCACCAGATTGTTTTTAAAGGGGACGAACATATCCTTCATTTTTTTCTGATGCTGCAGCGAAGAATTTTACAGAAATGCCAGGAGCACCCGGCTATTTCTGTTATACATTTTAATGATGGATTACTAGCCGCCTTCTGTTTGTTTCACCGCAAATATCCGTATCTGAAAAAATCATTGACCTTACACGGATTAGATGTAGTCTTTCCAAATAAACTGTTCCAGAAGAAGATATTACCAAAATTCAACCGCTACCATCAGTTTATAGCCGTGAGCAAAGCAACTGCCACAGCCGCAATAAAACGGGGATTGGACCCCAAGAAAATGATTGTGATTGCTAACGGAGTAGATGACCAGACGCCTGCAACTCCTGTACGACAGGCGGATTCCGGAACAACAACGCTGCCTACCTATATAATCGCACTTGGACGTCCGGTCAAAAGAAAAGGATTTTCATGGTTTATCAAAGAGGTACTCCCGCACCTGCATCAATCCATTGAACTCATCATCGTTGGTCCGTTTCAAAAAAAGAAACCATTTTTAGAAAGTCTACTGGCTGTATTTCCAAAAAATCTAAGTGAACAGATTTTATTATTTCTGGGGTATCCTTCTGATGAAAGTGCCATCCGTAAACTTTATTTGGAAGGTAACAGTACCACGAGATTCCGGCATCTCGGCAAGCTCCCTTCTGAAGAATTACAACAGTACCTTAACCGTTCTCTGGCTTTTGTCATGCCAAATATTCCGGTAGCAGGAGATATGGAAGGCTTCGGACTGGTCTGTCTGGAAGCCTGTCAGGCCGGTACTCTGGTACTCGCAGCAGATATTGATGGAATACCTCAGGCGATACAGCATCAGAAAAATGGTTTGTTATTATCCCCGCAGGATGCTGATGCGTGGATTCAACTGATCAACTCCCTTCATCATAATCCAAAAAAGCGAGATCAGATGATCCCGCTTTTTCAGACTTTTACATCCCAAAATTATGGATGGGATATTATGGTACAACATTATTTTAAAGCCTTTCAGTCTCTTGATTCAGCAAGTAATTAATCCGTATCTGATTTTCTGCTGATTTACCGCTATCTGTTTATTGTTGTATAGTATTCAGGCGGATCGGAAGCGAATAGGCAACCCTTACCGGACGGCCATTCTGTATTCCGGGACTCCACTTTCTGGCCTTTTTCAGTAAGGCGACTGCAGCATCTCCGGTTCCGAAATTCAGATCGCGCCCAACTTTAATATCCGTCAGACTACCATCTTTCTCAATCACAAAGGACACCATCACTACACCATTGACACCTTGTTCAAGTGCTGCAGAAGGATACTGATAATTGTCTCCAACCCATTTCATAAAAGCTTTGATACCTCCTACTGGTTCGGGTTGAATTTCCAGAGCCACCATATCATGTACTTTATCGTCTCCCCCGCTCAGTGTACCTGATCCTTTTCCTGTTATCTCGCCATCTTTTTTCTTATCGCCAAACTCTCCTCTTGCGATAGCCGCACCGCCAGGCATTGCTTTCAATGTAAGACGTGCAGGGGATTTCTTATCGTCTTTAAAATCGTCCTGAGCAGCGACATCTTCTTTTGCTTTTCTGGCATCTACTACAGTCGGTTCCGGAAACCGGATGAGATCTACAGCCGGAGGGTCCTGAGCAATCTGTTTAGGCTGATTTTCTGCCGGAAGCGGATCTTCAATCTTTTCCTCCGGAATCTTTTCAACCAAATCATCAAGCCTCACAGGAGTAACTTCCATCACAGGTGCAACATATTGCTCCCGGGGCATATGATCATAAGCAAATTTGCCCATACTACATAACAACACAACTGTAGACACGATTGCAATTCCATAATTTGTAGCCCTTGGAGACAACTGACGAAGCTCGTAAGCACCATAGGACTGATTCCGACCTTGAAAGATCACTTCCAGCCATTCCTTTTTGTAAATATTTAATTTAGATCCTAACATAACACAACGTTTAAAGTAAAACCATTTTATACGTTGATGCAATACGTTAAATCATTCCATAAAAACTTATCAATCTTTAGAAAAATAATTGCCACATTAAAAAAACGTTAATTCCTACAGCAATCTTTAAATAGATCATTATAATTATTAACTTTAAAAACCATATCAAATACAGAAACTTTATGAAATTATTACTTGCTCTATTTTTCGTGTGTTGTTATTCTGCTGGTAATGCACAACAGAATTTAGTTAATTACTTTAAGAAAAATAACGGACCGGCAAAAAAAGAAAATGCGTATTACTATAGAGTATTGAGTATCCCTGAAAGCAAATTAGATACTATTTTTATAAAAGAGTTCTATGTGAACGGGAATAAACCAAAATTGACTGCTAAAACAAAAAAGATCCAGAACCCGACTACCTATTATGGAAATGTGTATCGCTACTATGAAAACGGAAATCTGGCCTCTAAAGAGTTTTACAGTACAGATGGTATAGCAATAGATTCCGCATTCTATTATTATCCGGAAGGTCAACTCAAAGATGTATGGTATTACAATTCGGTCTATGAAAATGATAAGACAAAAGTAAAAGACTCACTTTACATCAAACACTTTGACACGACAGGCAAGTTAGTGCTAAAAGATGGTAACGGATCTGCAACCTCCTATTGGGATAAAGATACAGAGGCAGGAGAATATGTAAATCATAAGAAAAACGGTCTGTGGAAAGGCACATTCAATGATAAAAAATACCGCTTTGAAGAAGAGTACAATGCCGGTAAACTGGTAAAAGGAACAACTTATGATTCCTTAAATAATGAGACGCTTTATACACAACAGGAAATAGCTCCTGAATATCCCGGTGGTATCAGAAGTCTGATGCAAAAAGTCGCCAACACCTTTAAATATTCCCGTGAAATGATGGATAATAACATTAACGGAACTGTCATCATCTCTTTTGTGGTCAGAAAAGACGGTAAGGTTGACAATATCGAAATTGAGAAAGACTTAGGATATGGATCAGGAGAAGCCGGTGTAAGAGTAGTAGAAAATCTCAGAAAATGGTCACCTGGAATACAAAGAGGAATTCCGGTCAATGTCAGGTACCGACTTCCCATCCGATTAAATATACAATAACAAGAACGAATAAAAATACTATTTTAGCCCTATACATTACATTTTATGCTTAAGAATTCAATAAAATTTAGTTTAATCCTGACTGCTGTATTCCTTACTTTCGGATGTCAGCAAAAACAAAAAACAGCAGACAGCAATACTGCAGACAGTCCTGCAAAAGACAGCATAGTTACAACTACTAATGAAGATGTAATTGCTTTTGGCTTTTTAGATTCCTTAGGCAAGCATATTCTTACACTGGACCAGGATTCTCTGCCCCATCCGGAGCAATATAATCTAGTCCTTAATGAGCAAGGAAAAGAATCTCCGGTTCAATACAAAGGATTTCAGAAGTCAACAGATGGTGATAACGGAAGACAAACTGCCGACAATTTTGATAAAAGTGCAGGTTTTCTTTATCAATTAAAAGAAAACAAATTGACCTCCTCCGCCGTAGCTGTTGTGCTGACAGACAATGCCTTTCTTTCTTCCAGGAAAGTACTGATCCCCCATAACGCAAAAGATGCAAGTGCTATGCCTGCGGCTGTTCAGAAATTAGTAACTGCGAAGCATCGTAAAGTTAAAAATTTCAAAAATATAGCTCAGTTTGATGAAAAAACATTAATCAGTATTGTCGAATTTGAAGTTAAAAATGATTCAGCTCTGGCAGTATTAGTTTACTCTTCACCGGAAAAGACAATCACTCAGGAATATAAAGCTAAATATGACGATATAAGCACCTGGCGTGTAGATGACGGAGGAGAATTCAATATGGATTACACCGATATCCTTTATGCATTCGTACATAATGGTAATATAGAACTCGTCCTATCGGATATGGGAGCAGAGGGCTATAATGTAACCTATCTGAAAGAACAGGCTGGCGTATTTGTTGTTGCCAAAGAATCCTATGGCTATTCCGCCCCTTTCTAAAATGAATAAGGAAATAGCGCCTACAGATGCAAACGCGCTAAAGGCGCTACTTCCTGACCTACAAAATCCTGTTTAAGATATTTGTGATAACCTGCAATAGCTATCATTGCTGCGTTATCTGTACAATATTCAAATTTAGGGATAAACACATTCCACTTGTAGCGTTCACCCATTGCCAACAAAGCGCTACGCAGACCGGAATTAGCAGAAACCCCACCTGCAATTGCTATATCTTTGATACCTGTCTGCTTTGCGGCTTTTTTGACTTTATTCAGCAATATAGAAACAATTCTGGCCTGAACAGAGGCACATACATCCTTAAGATTTTCCTGAAGAAAATCAGGGTTTTCTTTTTCGTGCTTCTGTACAAGATAGAGAATAGCAGTTTTGAGTCCTGAAAAACTAAAATTCAGATCAGCAATCTGAGGTTCAGGAAGTGCAAACGCATCCGGATTTCCTTCCTGTGCATATTTGTCTACCAACGGTCCTCCGGGGTAGGGAAGTTGCAGAATTTTGGCAGTTTTATCAAAAGCCTCTCCTGCGGCATCGTCCAGAGTTTCGCCAAGCAACTCCATTTCAAAGTAATCCTTTACCAACACAATTTGTGTATGACCCCCCGAAACGGTAAGACATAAAAATGGAAAAGAAGGTTTGGGATCTTCAATAAAATGAGCTAAAATATGAGCCTGCATATGATTGATATCAATCAACGGAATATTTCGGGCCAATGCGAAAGACTTTGCGAAAGAAGTACCGACTAAAAGTGACCCTAATAATCCCGGTCCACGTGTAAAAGCTACTGCATCTATCTCATTTTTGTGTATTTTTGCTTCACGTATAGCTTGATCTACCGTAGGAATGATATTTTGCTGGTGCGCACGTGATGCAAGTTCGGGAACTACTCCTCCGTATTTTGCATGAACGGCCTGTCCGGCAATAATATTTGACTTAATTTCACCGTCTATACATATGGATGCTGATGTTTCATCACATGAAGATTCGATACCCAAAATAATGGCCATAGCTAAGGAAGTAACTTTTAAATAGGATACAAAGTTATCAAAAAAATAATTAAAATAACGCTGATCACTCTTGCAGGCATTACTGTCTTGCTCGCCTTATTTGTATTTTCTTTGCAATATAAACCCGTACAAACCTATCTTGCAAAAAAAGCAGCATCCTACCTTAGCAAAGAATTAAACGCCTCTATAACCATCCAAAGCATCTACTTTAAACCGTTCTCTTCTCTCGTACTTGAGGATCTCAAAATTAAGGACAGTATCGGACAGACTATTCTCTACACGGAGCAGTTAGATGCAAATGTGAAACTCACGGAGCTTTGGCAGAATAAGATCACCATTGAAAAGATCTATTCCAAAAATACGTTCATTGATTTCGAAATATACAAGGACAGCACGAACTTTTCTTTTCTCATCAACTACTTTTCTCCGAAGAAAAAGCAAAAAAAGAAACCTTCAAAAAAGATGGACCTGGTGCTCCAAAGTATTATTCTGGAAAACAATCATCTGAAAATCGTCAACAACACAAAAAAACATTACAAATACGGGGTAGATTATGGAAATCTGGATATCACAGCCTTATCCGGTACATTTAATCAGATCAAATTAGATTCAGGTGCTGTGAGTGCCGTTATCCGTAAACTCAGCCTGCAGGAAAAATCAGGACTGCATCTAAAGGAACTATCGGCGAATGCCTTCTACGGAAAAAAGAGAATGGAGTTTACCGATCTCAAACTGGTAACCAACCGATCCAGACTTACCGATTATATAAAATTTGAATACGACAGCCTCGCCGACTTCAGTGATTTCATGGAAAAGGTGCGTGTAAAAGCCCGGTTCCGCAACTCATTTGTATCTTCTAAAGACATTGAATATTTTGCTACGGACATGAAATATGTGCAATTCGATGTCCTCATTCCCCAAGCCAATCTTCATGGAACGGTAGCCGATATCCACGCCAAAAATACGCTGATGCGCATGGGCAGAAACACGGAACTTGCTGGAGATTTTACAGTAAAAGGATTGCCGGAAATCAATAAAACTGTATTTGGGTTTAATTTAACCTCCTTAAAAAGTAATGCTAAGGATCTAGAGAACATTATACCACTTCTGGGCAATATGAAGTCTTTCAAACTACCGAAGATCGTTCATCAGCTTGAGAACATTGCGTATAAAGGACGCTTCGATGGATATTACAACGATTTCAAAGCACACGGATCATTTAGAACAGCATTGGGTGACTTAAAAACAGAAAGCCATATTAACCTCAAAAAAGGTCTTTCCTATGACGGCCATATACAATCTCCAGAATTTGCTGTGCACAGCGTAGTACCCGTTAAAGATCTTGGCAAAACCGGATTTGACCTTACATTTGACGGAAAAGGAACAGACTTCAAAACGTTAGATCTAAGGGTAAAGGGTCATCTGGAACGCATAAAATTCAAGGACTATACCTATAACCGGCTGGATATTGACGGCGATATTGCAGATGAATTTTTACATATATCCGGAAAATTAGATGATCGCAATGCTACCCTGGCTTTCAGCACAGATATAGACTGGAAAAAGGACTCTCCTACTTACTTGCTGAATGCGCAGATAGAAAACACCAACTTATTCGCTATCAATCTTTTCAAAAAAGATACTATAAATATCCACAACACAAGTCTGACTACTAATCTGCAGGGCGACAATCTGAATAATCTGATCGGTAAACTGGAAGCAAAAGACATTCATTTTACCACTTCCAAAGGAACGTTCAATATTGCGTTTCTGGATTTTGATGCAGCCGGCAATCAGGAAGATCGTAATCTGGTTTTACATTCGGATGTATTGGATGTAAATCTTAAAGGTGAAATTGATCTTACGACGATCGGATCTTATTTCAGATCCCTCGCCATGCGCTATGCTCCGGCCATAGGATTTGAGACAAAGCCTTACAATAAGCAGAATTTCGATTTATTTCTGAATGTAAAATCATTCAATCCCATTGCCTCTTTCCTGGATCCGAATCTTACATTAGAGGACGGAGCAACCCTCAATGCAAACTTCTCTTCCGAAGATTATACAGCACAGTTTCAGGCATACAGTCCTGTTGTAAGATATAACGGAATAAAGCTCACCAATCTGATTATTGAAGAAAACGCAAATCAGGAAGCCCTGGCTTTAATGATTACGGCCGACCGTCTGAATCTCTCTGACAGTGCGTATATCAACAACATCAATCTGACTAATATCCTTTCTAAAGACAGTCTGCTCTTTAATGTCAAATTATCACAGCAGTCTTCTCCTAATTATCTGGATCTGAACGGGAATATATTATTTGCACATAATAAGCCTGCATATATAAATTTCTCTCCTTCTACAGTTCAGATCAACAGAGAAGAATGGAATATCAATCAGGATGCCCAGGTAAGGATCTCTAAAGGAAAGGTCTACATGGAAAATCTTAAACTGAGTCAGGGGGAGCAGGAGATCAAAGTGGACGGAGCAATGTCCGATGAGAACGACAAGATCAACTTCGCTTTCAATAATTTCGGATTAGCCTCACTGGACGGTTTCACAAAGCCAATGGGTATTGCCATGCAAGGTAAAGTAAACGGTAATCTGCAGATCAATTCATTATTCAAAAAACCGTATTTTAATGCCGATCTCAAGACTAGCCCCATCGTATACAACGGATTGCCGATCGGCCAGTTGAAACTAATGGCAACCTATAATCCGGAAGGAAGTCTGGTCGATCTGGATGTAGATCTGGCAGACGGAATAAATAAACAGCTTAAACTGGATGGCACCTATAATATCGGGGATGATAAAAATGCGGTTGATATTTCAGGTAAACTCGTCAATACCGATTTAATTATATTTCAACCGTTTTTACGGAATCTGGTTTCCGATTTACATGGTTCTGTATCCGGAGATATCAGTGTAAAAGGCTATATCAATAAGCCGGAAATAAGTGCTGTCACACGTTTTAAAGATGCATCCTTTGTTGTTAATTATCTGAAGACACCTTACAGAGTCTCGGATGATGAAGTACAGGTATCCAAAAATCATATCGTACTCAACAATCTGAAAATATTTGATCCTAACAATCACGAAGCAACAGCCAACGGTTATATTGATCTGAATAAACTTTCCGATCCGCGAATAGATGTAGATGTCAGCACGCAGAATTTTCTTGTCCTCAATACTACGTATAAAGACAACAATCTCTATTATGGTACAGCATATGCCACGGGTACATTTAAATTCAAAGGACTCACCTCCGCTATGAAAATTGATATTCGTGCCAAATCCAATGAGAATACAACATTTACGATACCATTCAATAGTTCGATGACTGTCTCGGAGAGCGACTTTATATATTTTATCAGTCCCGATTCATCAGAAAACCGTAAAAAGAACCATCGCAACAACTTTCAGGGGTTGAGTATGAATATGGACCTGAATATAACCCCCGATGCAGAAGTCAATCTGCAGACAGATCTGGGGTCATTAAAAGGAAGAGGTACAGGCGCTCTAAATCTGAAGATATCCAGTCTGGGTGATTTTGAAATGTTCGGCGATTATGTAGTGAGTTCGGGCAAGTTCAACTTTACAGCACAGGATTTTATCAATAAGATTTTTGATATGAAAGAAGGCGGAACTATCCGTTGGGCCGGGAATCCGAGTGAGGCGATAATCAACCTCAGTGCCGTGTATGAACAAAGAACGTCAGTAGCTCCCCTGTATAATGCGGCAGGCCGTTCATCGACCAGAGATCAACGCGTGCTTGCGCAGGCAGATATGATCCTGAAAGGAAATCTCACCAAACCAGATATAAGTTTTGCATTGACCTTTCCACAGGATCCGTACATCAATGATGAACTTCAGGGATACCTGACAGATGCCAACAATGTCAATCAGCAAGCTATGAGTCTTATTGTAAGGCGCAGCTTTACACCAGGATCGTCCACAGAATTTGGAAAAGAAGTGAACAACACTTTGCTATCAGCAGGAACTGAGATTGCGTTCAATCAGTTGAATACAATTATTTCGCAATCGCTGAACATCAACTTCTTTGATCTTAATATTCGTTCCCTTAATGACGCTTCGGCATCTCTGCGCTTCTTTAATGACAGACTCATCATTACAGGTGGTGTTACAGACAGAAGAAATCTGCAACTCAACGATTTGAATGTATTCTCCAATGAAGTTGCGACAGACGCTGAACTTTCCTATCGTCTGCGTAAAGATGGAAGTCTGATCCTGCGGGCATCTAACCGGCTTAATACACGAAATTTCCTTCTGTTAGGGATGGACAATGATTACATCAGCGCCGCAGGATTGGTCTACAGACAAGAATTCAACAGCTTTTCCGAATTTTTCAAACGCATGATATTCTGGAGACGATTTGAAGAAGAAACCAATCCTAAGAAAAAAGAATCTCAAAAATCCACTAAATAAGGCTCAAAGATCGGAGTATGGCAAGCAGTATTCAATAATATAATCTACTTACAGCGGATAACTTCAAGCCGGGTAAACTTTCTGCAGCACTGCAAAGTGTAAGACTTAAAGTCGAGCCTGTTTAATTCAGCAATACAAGCTCAAAACAAAGCCGGCCTTTCGAGTAGGAAAGGCCGGCTTTAGGATATATTAAAATAAGCTTATGCTAATTTTTCAAATTTATCGTAATCGATTTTCTTTGATTTCAATTTTACAACTGTTTTCAGGTGATCGAATACTTTAAGAGCTTTTGCCTCTTCGAACAGACGGTTAGCCTGCTCTCTGTCCTGCAACATCTGAATAGCATATTGTGACAATTGCTCATCAGCAGGCTCTTCATTGATGTTATACATCTTGATTTGAGCGTAGATACGTTCTTTAGCAAGATTGATAACCTCATCATATTTTACTTCTAAGTTGTTAGCAGTAACGATACGGTTTTCAATAATAGTCCATTTCAGGTTATTGATGAAGTCAGCAAAACCTTCTTCCAGCTCTTGTTCAGTGATGTTAGGATTAGTTGCTTTCAACCATCTTTTCAGGAATTCTTCAGGGAATTTCACATCAACTTTCTCCATACCGAAAGTATAAAGATCGTTACGCAGTTTCTGAGCAGAATTTTGTTTGAACAAGTTCTCAACTTCTTCTGTTACTTTTTCTTTGAAAACTTCCTCTGTAGTTACTTCACCTGCAGGGAATAATTTATCAAAGAATTCCTGATTCAATTCCGATTCTTCAAGACGGTTGATATTTTTAACAGTCAATTCGAATTTAGCAGGTGCAATTGCTTCAGCTTCTTCTTCAGTAATACCCAAAATACGAGCTAAATCAGCTGCCTTGAAAGCTTTTTTCACATCAATCTTTACGGTATCATCTTTTTTAAGACCTGACAAAGATTTTTTGATCTTAGGGTCTTCGATGATATCTGTACGAACGGATGTAGTTTTTTCGATACCCTCTTCACCTTCTTGTTTTAACGTAGCGTACAATACATCTCCTTCTTCTGATACTTCAGGATTTGTCATTTTTCCGTAGCTGCGACGAAGATTCTTGATACGGGATTCTAATGTTTCCGTATCAGCTTTGATATCGTATTCTGTGAATTCAGTTTCTTTAGTGAAAGGAGTTTCAAATTCAGGTGCTAAACCAATTTCATAAGTGAAGTTGAACGAATCTTTGAAATCCCAGTTGTAGTTTACTTCTTCATCAATTGGAAGAGGTTGTCCCAATACTTCCAGTTTGTTTTCTGAAATATACTCTGCAATTTTATCATTCACCACCTTATTGACTTCGTCAAATAAGATTGATTTACCGTATGTTCTTCTGATATGACCAGTAGGAACCATTCCCGGACGGAAACCTGGTAATTTAGCTTTTTTAGCCTGATCTTTTATTGCCTTATCAACCTGTGGGTTGTAATCTTCTGGTGCTAAATCTACTGTGATGTTAGCGTTGATGTCGTCAATCTTCTTGTGAGAAACTTTCATACTTTATTCTAAGCGTTTAATCGCATTATTTTTTTAAAAAAAAATCCTCCCGATGTTTAATTTTCGGGAGGACATCAAGTGCGGAAGAAGGGACTCGAACCCCCACGCCTTGCGGCGCCAGATCCTAAGTCTGGTGCGGCTACCAATTACGCCACTTCCGCGGTTAGGACTTTTATTGTGGCACAAAGATAGAAACCAAAACGATATCCTGCAAGTATTTTCAAACTATTTTTTGAATATTTTTTCAATCTAAAATAAAATCAAAAAAGTTTTTTGCATAATTCATTATTATTCATTTACTTTGAAAAACAAAGTACTTTTATGAAGCAAGAAGATTTAATAAAAGATATTGCGCAAATACGCTCTTTGATGGAAAAATCAACAAAATTTATTTCCATTAGCGGCATTTCGAGCATCCTTATTGGTATATATGCACTTATCGGTGCAGCTTATGCATACTACGAAGTCTATGGATTCGATAGTGTGATGGGCTACAGAGATCATTATGTCAATGAACCTTCTATTATTAGTAAGCTATTAATTACGGCAGTGCTGGTTCTGGCGGCTTCTATTACCACCGGCCTCGTTATGGCCAAACGCAAAGCGAAGATCCATCAGCAATCGATCTGGAATCAGACAAGCAGATCATTATTATTTGCAGTAGCTGTTCCGCTGCTGACAGGAGGTATATTTGCCTTGCTGCTTATAGCAAGAGGTATGATGCTGGCCGTAGCTTCTACCCTGCTGATCTTTTATGGCCTGGCATTAGTAGCAGGAGGAAATTTCACTTTTAAAGAAATCAGGTGGCTGGGAATTTGCGAAATCGGATTAGGATTACTTGCTTTGCTGTTTCCCGGCTACGGAATTGTTTTTTGGGCTTTAGGATTCGGTGTCCTTCATATTATTTATGGAGTCATCGTCCATAAAAAATATGAATAGTGAATATCAATTTAGATTTATACGACAAAATATTAGAAAATAAAGTCCGCTTACAGATCATGAGTGTGCTGGTTGCAAATCTGGAATATGATTTCAGTTCGCTGAAAATGCTGCTGGATGTGACAGACGGCAACTTAGCTTCAAACCTCAAAACTTTGGAAAAAGAAGGATATATAGAGGTGTTCAAGACATTTATCGATCGTAAGCCTAATACACGCTACAGGAAGACGACCAAAGGACAGATGGCCTTTGAGAATCACCTGACTGCTCTTGAAAAGTTAATAAAACAACAGTATAAATAATTTTTTTACCCAACAACTTTGAATTTCAAAGTACTTTTAGAAAAAGAAAAATGAAAATCAGATTGAAATTAATGGTTTGGATGTACGAGTGGACACAACTTGTTTACCGACATGTATTCAAGCGGCACAAACAGCCCTGGGGAATCAGTAAAGAGGCTTTTCTCTCCTATCCGGCAGATTCACTCGGACATCATCTTGGTCTGTTTTATCAACAGAAAGGGTTCGATATTATTCCCAAACTGGAAAACCACGATGTATTCCATCTTATCACTGAAACAGATACAGAGATTCAGGATGAAGTCAGTCTGCAGTTTCTTTTACTTGGCAACGGAAAGATCAGTCTCTATCTCTTATGTTCACTTGTATTAGGTGTAATGGTTTATCCTGAATATGTCCCGGACTATGTACGACATTTTACGAAAGGAAGTAAAATGCAAAAATTCTATCATCTCGACTTTAAACAACTTTTATATATCCCTATAGCGGATATCAGGCAATCTATACATTTCGATGCCTCTTATTATTTAAAACATTATACTTTATTCACCCCTTATCACACACAACATTATGGAAACTAAAGAAGTCTCATTTTTAGAAAAAATCATGCAATCAGTCGCTGTAAAACTGATCATGATATTGGTACTTACGCTGATTATGCTTATACCTATGCATTGGATTAGTGAACTTATTGAAGAAAGAAAGTACCGGGAACAAGAGGTCAATTCGGAAATCGCACTTAAGTGGGGAAAGCAACAGGTCATAGGTACACCTGTACTGGCTATCCCGTACACAAAAATCGCTGATCAGATATCAGAAAAAAAAATACAGAATACTGAAGTAAAGGTTATCGAAAAGGTAAAGCTGACAGAGTGGATCTTTTTACTTCCCAACCATGTCAAGATAGACAGTAAAGTCAGTCCAGAACCGCTCAAACGAGGTATATACAAGGTAGTGGTGTACAACACCAAGCTTAATATTTCGGGAGATTTTGATTCGCTGAACCTTTCTAAATTAAAGATCGACCCGGCAGACGTCAATTGGGATCAGGCCCGTGTGGTATTTGGTGTAGAGGATTTCAAAGGTCTGAAAGCTACACCTCAGTTTACCTGGAAAGATCAGAAATTAGAACTGGAACCTGACTTTAACAATCTGACACTTTTCAGCCAGAGTCTGACAGCTCCGGTTGCTATCGCGAATGAGAAGGACAGCAAGCAGAATTTCAATATTTCCTTTGATCTGAAAGGATCCAAGTCGCTCAACTTTCTTCCATTAGCAGCACAGACTGATATTTCCATTTCAGGAAACTGGTCTAATCCCAGCTTTAACGGCGCATTTCTTCCGGAAGACAGACAAGTCGGAGCGAATAATTTTTCTGCAAAATGGAGTATACCAAGTTTTAGCCGGAAACTTCCGCAGTCATGGACCGGTACTGCTGAAACACTGTACAAATTTTATAGCGATATAGAAGAAACTCAGTACAGTGCTACCACTATGCCTGAACCGACATCGTCCACAACGTATACACAACAGACATTGACCAATGACGATATGGTATCCGTAAACTTTTTACCGGAGGTAAATCAATATCAGAAAACAACCCGGGTAGCCAAATATGGTATACTCGTGATTCTGCTGACATTTACTGCTTTGTTATTTACAGAAATTGTAAAAAAACAACGTATACATATTATCCAGTATATTCTTATAGGAGCGGCTATGGCTCTCTTTTATTCGCTTTTACTTGCGTTAAGTGAGCAGATGGGATTTAATATTGCTTATGTACTTGCAGCGCTTGCCACTGTAGGATTGATTGCTGTATTTATCAAAGGTATCACAAAAGACAACAAGACAGCAGCAATTTTTGCAGGCATACTCAGCACATTCTACGTTTTTATATATGTGCTTATGCAATTACGCGATCTGTCTCTTATTGTCGGTACTATAGGCATGTTTGTCATACTGGCTGTACTGATGCGTTTGTCCACAAAGATCAATTGGTATCAATTTGACAATAAATAAAAGTGCGGTGTTTAATTTAATAGTGATGTGATTTTAGCCATTTCCTCTCTGAGGAAGTGGCTATTACATCTTTTAGCATTACAATGATTTTTCTCAAAATATATCTCACTGCTATTCATATATTGATTAGGCATAAATGATCCGTTTTATTTAAGTTATTAAAGCCTTTTAGTAACTTGCGGTTCATTTATTCTAGTATTTATGAAGAAACATATATTAGCTGTAGCTATGGTTTCGGTTTCGGGTTTTACGCTTGCTCAGTCAGGGCCGGAGTTAAAAACAGACAAATCTTTAATCGATCAACGCATGGCACATCAATCCAACACAACAGCACTTACACCGGAACTTTTATGGAAGTTAGGGCGTGTATCCGCAGAAGGACTGACAGCAGATGGTAAAACACTTATCTACGCAGTCTCACAATACAACTTTGAGCAGAACAGTTCGGAGAGATATCTTTTTTCTGTAGCAGCAACCGGAGGAAAAGCAGTTCCCTTTTCTCAGGAAAAAGGAGGTGAATCAGTAGTACATATTGCGGAAAACGGAGATGTGATCTATCTTTTAAAGGGCCAGCTCTGGAAAAAAAATATCAGCGGAGGTACAGCAACACAGCTGACAAAGGGAGAGCTGGAACTGGAAAATGTTAAATTTTCACCGGACGGCAAATATATTTTATTCAGCCAGGCTGTTTTAATTAAAAAATACCACAGTCCGGATCGTTACCCTGATCTTCCAAAGTCAGATGCCTATGTATTTGACAATCTGGATTACCGTCACTGGGATACTTTCAATAATGGAAAATTCAACCATCCTTTTGTAGCTACATATGATAACGGAGTGATTGGAGAACCTGTAGATCTTTTACAGGATGAACCTTATTACAGCCCTCAGATGCCTTTTGGCGGAGCGGAAGATTTCGCCTGGTCTCCCGATAGTAAAGCAGTTCTCTACGTTTCAAAGAAAAAATTCGGAACAGACTATGCTGTCAGCACCAATACAGATATCTATCGCTATGACCTGTCCAGCAAACAGACAACCAATCTGACAGTAGGGATGAACGGTTATGATACCAATCCAACTTACAGTCCGAATGGACAGATGCTCACCTGGCTCAGCATGAAAACGGAAGGTTATGAAGCAGATAAGAATGACATTGTGCTATTTGACAAATCCAGTTCACAACGACTTAATCTTACTGCACACTGGGACGGAACAGTGAATTCATTTATATGGAGTAAAGATAACCGCAAAATTTATTTTACAGCTCCTGTCAAAGGAACAGTACAATTATTCGAACTTACAGTCCCTGCAAATCTAAAAACAAAAGCATTCCCTCAGATCCAACAAATCAGCGCAGGAGAGTTTGATATAACAGGTATAGTTGGACAGAGTGACAATGCACTGATTGTCACTTCTACTAAACTGACACATGCCCCGGAAGTATACCGTTATGATCTTAGTAAAAAAGACCTGAAGCCAGTCACCACTGTAAATGATGAGTTGTATACGGGTATTTATACGAATAAAGTGACTTCCCGTGTCACCAAGACATCAGATGGTAAAGATTTGTTTTCGTGGGTAGTCTATCCTCCGGATTTTGATCCTGCAAAAAAATACCCGACTATTCTGTATTGTGAAGGAGGTCCTCAATCTGCTTTAACTCAATTTTACTCTTTCCGCTGGAACCTACAACTGATCGCATCTCAGGGTTATATCGTCATTGCTCCGAATCGCCGCGGAATGCCTGGTTGGGGTGAAAAATGGAATGCCGATATTTCCAAAGACTGGGGAGGTCAGCCTATCCGGGATTACCTTGCGGCGATCGATGATATTTCGAAAGAACAATATGTAGACACTGCACGTCGCGGGGCTATTGGCGCAAGCTATGGCGGGTATTCGGTTTATATGCTGGCCGGTGTACACCAAAACCGTTTCAAATCATTTATTGCGCATAATGGTCTGTTTGATATGCGAAGCTGGTACGGCACCACTGAAGAATTATTTTTTGCAAATCACGACCTGGGTGGCCCATACTGGGACAAAGCAAATGATAAGACCTATCATCAGTTCAATCCTATTGAATATGCCAACAACTGGAATACGCCAATCCTGATTTTTCAGGGAGGAAAAGACTACCGTGTACCTGTCGGACAGGGCTTAGCTGCGTTTCAACTGGCACAATTGAAGAAAATAAAAAGCCGTCTGGTATATCTCCCGGACGAAAATCACTGGGTACTCTCCGGTCATAATGCTCAGGTATGGCAACGTGAGTTCTTTGGCTGGCTCAAAGAAACCTTATAAAAAAAGTAAAAGGTCCCGAAATTTCGGGACCTTTTACTTTTTTATACTTCTGTATCAGAAATATTCATCTCATTTTCTTTCCTTCAACGGAAAGACCTCAACAGAATTATTTTGTATCTCTCTTTCCGAAAATCGAAAGTCTGATATACTTTCCAGGATGATTCTTCACATCCTTAATCAGATTATCCAGTTCCTCAGAAGCACTGTTGAGATTATTATATAACTTATCATCATTAAGTAGCAGACTGATCGAACCGTCACCATTATTTATCTTATTTGTTATATCCTGTACATCCTGCATGGCCTTATTCGCTTTATCTACAGTAGACTTGATTTCGATTTTGGCCATCTGATCAGATACATTGTCCAGGTTATTCATGATATGATCCAGTTTCTTACCGTTATTTTTAAAGTTCACGGTGATCGACTCCAGATTGGCCATGATTCTTCCCAGACGCGCCTTTTCAGTGCCTAGTAATCCATTTACTTCACCAGTAATCCCCTCTATATTCTTCATGGTTACAGAGATGCTGTGTACACTTCTCTTCACGTCCTTTTGAAAGTCTTTATCCAGAATAGCATTTACCGCTACCAGCACAGAGTCCATCCGGGCGGCGATATTCTCTACTTTCTTCTGCAAAGGTTCTACCTTTTCCATCAGATTCTGTTGCACATCAGATGTCAGCGGGTCACCGTCATTAGCTAAAGTGGTACTATTTCCCAAATTAAATACAATAATCTTGCTTCCCAACAGGTCTGCACTCATAATCCGGGCAACGGTATTAGAAGGAATTTCGTATTCTTTCTTAATCTTAAATTCTGTTCGGATCTGCCCGTCAGGCATTAGTGTCATTTTAGATACACGCCCTATCTGATAACCATTGACCATTACAGGTTTTGATACAGCCAGACCATCCACATTTCCGTACACCGTATAAAATGTATTTTCACTACTGAAAACATCATTTCCTTTCAAAAAACTATATCCAATAAACAGTAACGCAATGGCAACAATTGTCAATGCCCCTACTTTGGTCTCATTTGCTATTTTCAAAATCGTACTATATTACAAACTAAAAAGAAATTAAAACTACTTCTTACAACAGTCGAAGATACTAATTGTTTAGCGTTCCACACTTCTTTTATAGGTTTTAATTGCATTCAACAGGTTATTAATTATCTCATTCTGACCTGAATCTGACATCATAAACTGTTCTTCATCCGGATTACTTATAAATCCGATCTCTGTCAATACTGCCGGCATACCCGCTCTGGCCAGTACCGCAAGACTCTTTTCCCACACCCCGCGATTTGTACGTCCGGATTTAACATATTCATTTTGCATGTAAGAAGCAAGCTTAATACTTTGATCCCGGAATTGGTTTTTCATTAACGAGAAGACAATGTAACTTTCGGGATCTTTCGGATCAAACCCTTGATAGTTGTCTTTGTAATTGGACTCCAGCAAAAGCGAAGCATTCTCACGAAGAGCAGCATCCTGTTCGCCTAATCTTCCGTAACCGGACACCAGCGTTTCCGTTCCCTTAGCCGAAGAGTTCGTCACAGATGAAGTAACACGCTTACCTTTGCGGTTACGGGTAGTCACTCTGCTTATACCTCCGGAGTTACAATGGATAGAAATAAAAAGATCTGCATGATTATCATTCGCATAATAAATACGCTTATAAAGTTCAACAAACTCGTCGGTCTTACGTGTGTACAGAACTTTTACTCCCGGCAACTCGGATTCAATCAGTTTCCCGAGTTTCAGTGCTACCTGTAAGGCAATATGTTTTTCCAGTGTCTCCCGGCCTCTCGCTCCTGAATCATGCCCTCCATGTCCGGCATCAATGACAATCGTCTTTATTTTGTATGGAGATTTACTTTGAGATTTATTGGTGGATGGCAGAATAAGAAAAATAATAAGTAATGATAGTGCGATTAATTTTGTTCTCCCAAAAATCTTTTTTATGTCCATATGGTATCTTCTTTATTTAACTGAAATTTGACTAGCTATTTGTGATTAAACACAAATTTAACTCATTTAGCATTATTTAACATTAAAACCCCTGTTTTTTCTACATCTTTTTTGACTAATTTTGTCGCCAAGAGTTTATCTTTATCACAAAAATAATATTCATTATCCACTTTGAAGGCGTTAACGGACTTTTTAACATATTTATTACTTCTCGTAATGTGTATTTCTTTAGCATATGCTCAGGAAACTACCCCTTCAAAAGCGTCGAAGTCTACGATCCAGGATACAACAAAAAGCATTACCGATACGGCAAAAGTGGTAACACAGGACAGTATACGTGATTCTGTAGTTGTCAAAAATGAAAGTGGTCTGCAATCTACAGTCAGTATCGTAGCAGTAGACAGTCAGTATACGCAGGTAGATAAAAATATAACTTATCTCTACAAAGGTGCAAAGGTCAAATATCAGGATTTTGAATTATCTGCCGATTTTATCCGTCTGGATCGTAACACCAATGAACTATTTGCCAGCGGTGTAATTGACCATAACGGAAAATATGTAGGCCGGCCAGTTGTATTGTTTCCAAACGAAACACCTAAGTCTGTAGATTCCCTGACCTACAATTATAAAACGCAGGAAGGTAATACCTACGGAATTATGACCGAAGTAGACGGAGGATACATACAGGCCAAAGTCGTGCGTAAAAATATGTACGATGAGATGTCCATATACAAAGGTTTGTACAGTACCTGTGATCTGCCTTATCCGCATACCCATTTCGGTCTACAGATATCAAAGGGGATTGTTACCAAAAATCAAATCATTGCAGGACCTACCTATCTGGTTGTAGAAAACATACCGGTCAAATTTGTTGCCATTCCTTTCGGTTTCTTCCCGAAACCCAACAAAAGATCTTCCGGATTTCTGTTTCCTTCCTTTGGTGAGGATGCAACCCGGGGATTTACGATCAGAGACATAGGCTGGTATCTGGCTTTTAATGATTATTGGGATACTGAATTACGGGCAACAATTTTCTCCAAAGGATCCTGGGAAGCCCGTGTCAATACGCAGTATAAGGTCAATTACAAATATAACGGAGGTTTTAACCTGAGCTTCGCATCGACTAAGACCGGTGTGGAAGGAACAGACGATTACGGTTCAGACAAAGTTTTTAATGTCACGTGGAACCATACCCAGCGTCAGGAAGCAAATCCGGGAACCTCATTCAGTGCATCCGTTAATTTTGGTAGCAGCAGCTATTATAAAAGAACAGGAGCTCTGGTCAATAATTTTAACGATCTGACACGTAATAATATGTCCTCATCCATCAGTTATGGAAAAGTATTTGCTGATGGAAAAGTCAACTTTACGTCCAGTCTGAGTCACAGACAGGAAATGGCAACCGGTCGTGTAGATTTAGAATTACCTACATTCAGTTTGAACGTAGCTTCATTCAATCCATTTGACAGCAAAGAGCGTGTCGGAGAGCAGAAATGGTATCAACGTATTACTGTAGGGTATAGCTTACAGGGCCGTAACTCCATCTCTATCGGAGACTCCCTGTTATTTACGAAAGAAGCGCTCAATAAATTTTCGAACGGATTTCAACACTCCATTCCGATCAGTCTCTCGCTGAATGCTTTTAAACATTTTCAATTCAACACAAGTGTCAATTACACTGAGCGCTGGTATCTGCAAAGTATCCGTAAATCATTGCAGAATGAGCCCCAGGGATACAAACCTGTCACCGATACGCTTCAGGGATTCAAACGCGCATACGATTACTCCATATCTACAGGTCTATCAACCAAAATATATGGTATGTATCCTAAAATCGGAAAGATACAGAACATCAGACACGTCGTTACTCCCTCTATCAATCTGAATTACAGACCCGATTTCTCAGATCCTTCTTTTGGATTTTACAGAAATTTCATTGACGAAAACGGCAGACAATCCCGGTATTCTATTTTCCAAAACGGGATCTACGGAAGTCCGGGTTCAGGAAGGTCAATGGGAATCGGATTCTCCGTGGATAATAACCTGGAGGCTAAAGTCCTCAGCAAAAGTGACACCTCCAATAACGGGGTCAAGAAAATCCCGATCCTGCAAGGTCTGACCTTTAGTGGTAATTATAACTTTGTAGCAGATTCTCTGAAACTTACTCCGATTAGTTTCTCCGGTCGTACAGCTCTTTTCGGGGAAAAGATCAATATCAATTTCAACGGTTCATTAGATCCGTATTCTATTGACAAATTCGGAACTAAGATCAACAAATATGCTATTCAGAGTGGCAAGCTTGCACGATTGACCAGTTTTGGTTTTTCTTTTGACTATAGTTTCAATCCCAATGCATCCAAGAGCCGAAATCAAAATATAGATTCCCTTCGCAATACCGTACAGAATATGACTCCCGAGCAAGCAGAGGCACTGGCCCGTATCAGTTCAAATCCAAATGCCTTTGTAGATTTCAACATTCCATGGAATCTGGCCGGATCCTTTAGTTTTCAATACAGCAAACCGGGATTACAGTCTACGGTGACGGCAACTCTAAATGTACACGGGGACTTTAATCTGACTCCAAAATGGAAAGTACAGTTTAACTCCGGATATGATTTCAGAGCAAAACAAGTTTCCATGACCCAATTCAATATCTACAGAGATCTGCATTGTTGGGACATGTCCGTCGGATGGACCCCATTCGGTCAATACAAAAGTTACAACATCACGATCAGAGCCAAAGCCTCCGTATTGCAGGATCTTAAGTTATCTAAACGAAACAGCAGCTTTAGCGGATATTAACAATATGTCGCAACTGCTGAAACTTAATATGTAAATCAATGACAGCAGAAATTATAACTATCGGAGATGAAATTCTGATTGGTCAGATCATAGACACCAATTCTGCCTGGATCGCCAAGCAGCTCAAAAATATCAATATCTCCATCGGGCAGATTACATCTATTTCTGACAGTAAAGAAGCTATCCGACAAACTTTACAGGAAGCAGCCGGAAGAGCGGATATTATTATTGTCACAGGGGGACTCGGTCCCACCAAAGATGATATCACGAAGATAACAGCAGCAGATTATTTCGGGACACACCTTATCCGTGATGAAAAAGTACTGGCTCACGTAGAAGACTTTTTCAAGCAGAGAGGATTAGAAATATTGGAAATTAATCTGCAGCAGGCAGATATTTTAGCTAATTCAGAGGTACTGTTTAACGATGTAGGAACTGCTCCAGGCATGTTCGTCAGACAAGACAATAAGTACTACTTCTTTATGCCCGGAGTCCCTTTTGAAATGAAGTTTATCGTTACAAACAGGATTCTGCCGATATTATCCACACTGGATATTGGTCAGTCCATCTGGACTCAGAATATTATTACTGCAGGAATCGGAGAGTCTTTCCTGGCCAACAATATTGCGGATATCGAAGACGCACTGCCCGATTACATCAAGCTGGCTTACCTGCCTAAGTACGGTTCCGTACGCATGCGATTAACAGCAATAGGTCAGGATGCATCGGCACTCCGACAAGAGACTGAAGAATTCGCAAACCGTATAGTAGATCGTGTACTGCCACATGTAATCTCAACAGAAGATCTCACTATCGAAGAAGTCATCATTAAAGAATTTGCAAAACGTAATCTTACTTTATCTACAGCAGAAAGCTGTACAGGAGGATTTTTAGCGGCACAACTAACTGCTGTTCCGGGTTGCAGTCAGATCTTTACGGGTGGCACTATCCCCTACTCCAATAAATTGAAAATGCAGCTTTTAGGAGTAACTGAAGCAACATTATCATCCTTCGGAGCTGTCAGCGAACAAACTGTGATTGAAATGGCTAATGGCAGTAAAAAGAATTTTGATACCGATTATGCAATTGCGACAAGCGGGATAGCCGGACCGGATGGTGGAACTCCCGAAAAACCTGTCGGAACAGTCTGGATTGCTATTGCCGGGAAGGAAAAAGTTATTACAAAAAAATGCCAGTTTACACCAAACAGACAGGTAAATATAGAATTGGCAACTGCTTATGCCTACAATATGCTATGGAATTTGTTTCATACGGAAAACAACTTCACGGTAAAATAAAATATTAAAAAACAGCTTTATTAAAAAATTAAATTTTGTTTGATCAATCTATTACAATTTATAATTAACTTAGTATTTTGACAACGATAAAGACGCATGGCATTATATAATTTAACACTTCCCAAGATGGGAGAAAGTGTCTCTGAAGCTACAGTAACCAAGTGGCTGAAAGAACCAGGAGACAGGATCAGTGAGGATGAAGCTGTGGTAGAAGTTGCTACTGATAAAGTAGACTCCGATGTTCCGTCCCCGGTTTCGGGAATTTTAAAAGAGAAAAAAATCAGTGACGGAGAGATCGCTCAGGTTGGTCAGATCATTGCTATCATTGAAATAGAAGGTGAAGGAGAAGAAACAACTGTTGCTTCAACTGAAGTAAATGAAGTAGAAGCCAATATGATCAATCCGACTCCTGTAAAGGATGAGGAAATTATTGCACAAGAAATACAACTCCCTGATTTGGAAATCCCGGGAGTAGACCAACTACCAGCCTCACCAGCAGCACACAAAGAACCTATTCATAACAGCATAAGATTTTATTCTCCTTTGGTTCGCAATATTGCACAGGAAGAAGGTCTTTCCCAACAGGAGCTGGACAGTATCCCCGGAACAGCCAGTGATGGCCGTGTCACCAAACAGGATGTCCTAAATTACCTGCAGCAACGTAAACAGACGGGCCAGACAAATGCAAATCCTGCTCCGGTCAGTACCCCAGTACAAGCTGCTCCTGCACCAGGTCAGTCGGCTACAAAAGCAATTGGTGTAACAGCTGCCGGAGATGAGATTATAGAGATGGATCGTATGCGTAAACTGATTGCTGACCACATGGTCAAAAGCGTTCAGACCTCTCCGCATGTATGTTCCTTTGTAGAAGCAGACGTGACAAATATGGTTAACTGGCGCAACAAAATTAAAGACAGTTATAAAAAACGTGAAGGTGAAAATATCACATTTACACCCTTGTTTATAGAAGCCATAAGCAAAGCTCTTAAAGACTTTCCGATGGTCAATGTTTCTATAGACGGAACAAATATTATCAAAAGAAAGAATATCAATATCGGAATGGCGGCAGCCCTTCCTACCGGAAATCTGATTGTACCTGTGATCAAAAATGCAGATCAGCTTAGCCTGGTTGGTCTAAGCAAAAGTGTCAATGACCTGGCTGTCAGATCACGTGCAAATAAGCTTAAACCGGATGATACGCAGGGTGGAACGTTTACATTTACAAATATTGGTGCATTTGGCAATATAATGGGTACACCTATTATCAATCAGCCGCAGGCCGCTATTCTGGCAGTAGGTACCATTACGAAAAAACCCGCTGTAATTGAGACTGAGTTTGGAGATATGATCGGGATAAGACATATCATGTATTTATCTATGTCCTATGATCATCGGGTCATAGACGGCGCTCTGGGCGGTACATTCCTGAAGCGTGTTGCAGATTATTTAGAACAATGGGATACTAACCGTGTAATCTGATCCACGGTAATATAAGCAAAACTAAAAGGCTTCTTTTCCATACGAAAAGAAGCCTTTTTAATTATCCGATCGGGATATATCTTACCTCACCATATACGTTGACATATGCCTGCCTATTACGGCTCTGTAACGGGCATATAAGAGTAGCGAGGATGTCAGTAAACCTAATGTCAATCCATACCAAACCCCTTTCACTCCCCAATCCAATACCACTCCTAATACATATCCGACAGGTAATCCGACAACCCAATACGCTATAAACGTAATAAAGGTCGGAACATTCACGTCACCCATCCCTCTCAGAACACCCAAACCCACCACTTGTGTACCGTCAAACAGCTGAAATAATCCGGCAATAATAATTAACTGGGAGGCAATAGCTACCACTGTAACATCATCTGTAATAAGATACGGAAGATATTTATTGAAAACAGCAAATATAATCGCAGCCACAGACATAAAGATCAATACCAGGTGATAGGACGATACTGCAAAACGCTGTAATCTGAAGTAATTCTTATTTCCAAAGCTATTACCCGTCTTGATTGTCGCTGCAGAAGCAATACCACTTGCCATCATATATGTCATCGCAGCCAGCGTGATCGCTACCTGATGTGAAGCCTGTGCATCCGCACTGATCTTGCCGGCAATTAAAGCTGCTCCTGCAAAAGCTCCAATCTCAAATACATATTGCATTGCTACAGGAGCTCCGATCTTAAGGATGTTCCAGAGTTTACCTTTATCCAGATAAGTAAGCTTGAAATGCTTGATATACTCCCTGAAAATAGAAGATTTCAATACATAAACGGCCATTACAATCATCATGAGGATACGGTCTATTAACGTAGCAATACCTACACCTTTGATTCCCATAGGTTTGAAACCAAACATTCCTTTCACCAGAATAATAGCCAGAAGGATATTAAAAACATTTCCCCAGATGGTAATATTCATAGCTTGCTTTGTAAATCCAAGTCCTTCTGCAAATTGTTTAAAGGTATTGAAGATCATCAGCGGGAAGATGGATAAACTCAATAAAAATAAGTAAGGCTTTGCTTCCTTTACTACACGGGGATCCTGATCCAGATGTTCTACAGCATACATCGATCCGAAATAAACAAAGCAAAACAATAATGCTCCGGAAAGTGCATTGAGCCAGAAACTGTTAGACAACAGTCTGGCACATTCCTGCTTGTTAGACCGTCCGTTTTCCTGTGCAATCAAAGGAGTCAATCCATATGCAATCCCCAGACCAATTACCAATACAACCATAAATACACTGTGTACAAGGGAAACAGCAGCCAAAGGTATCTTGCCGGCAAAATGCCCTACAATAACAGTGTCTGCCGTCTGTACCAGCGTATGCCCCAATTGGGAAACAACTACCGGACCGGCTAATAAAAATGTACTCAAATAGTACGGCTTATACGATTTTAACCTACCCAACATGTCTAAAAATTTTAGCACAAAAATAGAAAAAGTTTAGGTGGTAACGCGTCTTTAATTCGTCATAAGTAAGTGCCTGTTTTATAAAAATCACATAATAATTACAAAATCTTGTTGGCGATTACTATAATTTACACTTACCTTAGATTTACATATTAATATAACAAACAAAAAATCGTCAAATATGACACTAGCATTTTTAAACATTGGCACCCAGGAAATGATTCTGATAGTAATCGTTTTGTTGTTGCTTTTTGGTGGTAAAAAACTTCCTGAATTAGCTCGTGGGTTAGGAAAAGGGATTCGTGAATTTAAAGATGCATCTGAAGGCATCAAGCGTGAAATATCGGATCAGATCAATAATTTTGATAAGGATGTAGAAGAGAAGAAAATTGCTGAAACTCCGGCAGAATCTGTTACACAACAAACAGAAACAGAGCAAACAGCCTCTACGGATTCACCGGACAAAGAAAAAAAACTACCTCAGTTTTCAGCTCCGGAAGGCACGTATCAGCATGAGCCGGGACGTCAGCCAGATTATGATCCGAATGCAAACCATTATAATTATGGTTACAATGATCACTTTGCCAGTAATCAACAGACAGAAGTTTCTTCTGATGAGCAGGCACATGCAGCCAGCAATCAACAATCCTCTTCAGAAAATAAACCGGAACAGAAAGAAGCTTAACTTTATTCTTCTTATTTTTACAGCACAATATTATAAAGCTGTTGGTTAATTCCAACAGCTTTTGTTTTCATATACTACATTATTCATTTATGTCACACCAAATGGTTATTTCTAACGAACTGTCTATTAGTGACAGACAGGTTCGTACTACTATTGAATTATTAGATGAGGGTGCTACAGTACCGTTTATTGCCCGCTATCGTAAAGAGATGACCGGAAGTCTCGATGAAGTGCAGATCACAACCATCCGTGACAGAATCCAGCAACTGAGAGAACTGGAAAAACGTAAGGAAGCGATTCTCAAATCCATAACAGAACAAGGAAAGCTAACTCCGGAACTGGAACAACAAATCGTAGCTGCAGAGACGATGGCGAATCTGGAAGACATTTACCTTCCATATAAACCCAAACGTAAAACCCGTGCAAGTATAGCTCGTGAAAAAGGTCTACAGCCTCTGGCTGATCAGATTCTTTTACAGGATGGAAAAGATTTCGAAGCCTTAGCTTCTTCTCTTGTTGATGAAGAAAAGGGAGTACAAAGTATAGAAGATGCGCTCGCAGGAGCCCGTGATATTATTGCTGAAACAATAGCTGAAGATGCCAATGTACGTGCCAGATCACGAAAAATATTTTTAGAAAAGGGACAGTTTGTATCTAAGGTCGTTCCCGGAAAAGAAGAAGCTGCTCAAAAATATAAAGATTATTTCGAATGGTCAGAGTCGCTGAAAGATGCCCCTTCTCACCGTATACTGGCAATGAGACGCGGAGAGAAAGAAGAACTGTTGTATCTGGATATTGAAGTAGCTGAAGAAGAAGTTGTACCCGCTATTGATACACTCTATATTAAAGCCGCTAATCCCGCAGCAACCCAGGTCCGCATGGCTTTGTTAGACAGCTACAAGCGACTGCTAAAGCCATCTATGGAAACTGAAATACGGGTATTGACCAGACAAAGAGCGGATGAGGAGGCCATTAAAGTATTTGCAGATAATGTACGTCAGCTTTTATTAGCGGCACCACTGGGGCAAAAACGCTTACTGGCTATCGACCCGGGATTTCGTACGGGCTGTAAAACAGTGGTATTGGATGAGCAAGGTACTTTACTGGAAAATACAGCTATATTCCCTCATACAGGAGCAGGTGGAGCAGCAGAAGCAGCAAAGACAGTTGAACATCTGGTCAAAAAATATGATATTCAGGCCATCGCTATAGGAAACGGAACAGCAGGGCGTGAGACAGAAGAATTTGTGCGTAAGCTTAACATTCCGGACGTAACACTGGTTATGGTTAATGAAAGCGGAGCTTCTATTTATTCGGCATCTGAAACTGCCCGTGAAGAATTTCCCAACCACGATGTCACTGTTCGTGGAGCTGTTTCTATCGGCCGTCGCCTGATGGATCCCCTGGCAGAATTAGTTAAAATCGATCCTAAATCAATTGGTGTAGGACAATATCAGCATGATGTAGACCAGAATAAACTGCAAACGGCATTAGATGACACTGTCATCAGTTGTGTGAATGCTGTAGGTGTAGAACTAAATACTGCCTCCAAACAAATTCTGGCTTATGTATCCGGATTAGGCCCCTCTCTTGCACAACAGATCGTCAATTACAGAGTTACAAATGGTGCTTTTAAATCCAGAAAAGAACTGAAAAAAGTACCTCGCCTGGGAGACAAAGCTTTCGAACAGGCTGCAGGATTTCTGAGAATACGCAATGCCGAAAATCCCCTGGATGCATCAGCAGTACATCCTGAACGCTACAGCGTAGTGGAAAAAATGGCCAAAGATCTGGGAAAGAATGTATCCGATTTATTAACCAATGAGGAATTGCGTAAATCCATTCCTTTGAAAGCATATGTATCTGAAGAAGTCGGATTACCTACGCTACAAGATATCTTATCAGAACTGGCTAAACCAGGATTAGATCCGCGTGAACAGTTTGAAGCATTTTCATTCACAGACGGCATCAATAATATTTCTGATCTTCGCATTGGTATGAAACTACCGGGTATTGTAACCAATATTACAAACTTCGGCGCTTTTGTAGATATCGGGGTTCATCAGGACGGATTAGTCCATCTGAGCCAACTCGCAAACAGATTTGTAGCTGATCCGCACGAAGTTGTCAAGGTACAACAACAGGTAATGGTAACAGTTACAGAGGTGGATGAAAAAAGAAACCGTATCGGACTGTCTATGAAAACAGAAGAAAAAGCTGCTCCGAGACCTAAGAAACGGGAACAAACCGGACAACATAAGCAGCGTCAGCAACCCGAAACAGATATGGCTACGAAACTTGCAGCTCTTGCTAGCAAATTCAAATAATAAAGCAATTCTCTCTCCTTTTTAAGGAGAGAGTTAGGGTGAGGTTTTGCAATTTTACAATTAACCTCTCTGCCCTTCGGGCATCTCTCCTTTAGAAGGAGAGAAACGTTATAACAGGGTCACTACAATAGAAATGGGGCTATCCAAAAGATGGATAGCCCCATTTTTATTCACATATGAAATTCTCAAAGGGTTTGACTTGACTTTTTAGACATCGTCTTCTGACAGCTATTTCCTTGTTACAAAAGGAAATAGTCAATCAGATAAGTCACCAGATCTTTCGGCAAAAAGGTCTCTACCATTTGTCTGAATCTTATTTCTACCTCTTTGCGTGGCATAACCTTATTTTTCTTTTTATCAAATACAGAAAGGTCAAATGGTACCGTATTTGAGAACTCCACTTTACTAGCAAAATAAGAAACGTGATCATACGGCACAACCAAACCTAAAATCATTCCCGGAAGTCCGCTTATAGATTCAGGTCCTCCGCTTACAGGAATCTCATTCGTATAATAACCAATTACATACAGTGAATCCTGTGTCAATCCGTTGGCACGTCGGCATTCAAATCCTGCAATATCACGATACTCATCTGTAATCTTCCATTTAATACGAAGTACAGAATCTTTGATGACGAGATTATCACCAAAAAAATCCTGATATCGCTTATATTCCTTCGTTTTCAGATTCGTATAGACCGTACCGTCTCCCTTGATCGCATGATTTTCCATAAATGAACTGGCGAGTTCATTTATATCCGTCTTTACATATTCAAAAAGAGTTTCATCGTTATTAAACTTCAACGTGTTTTTCAGAACAACATTTCCGGGAAGTTTATTAGAGATCTGATCATACCAGTTCTTTGTCATTCCTTCGGCCTTTGCATACAATTGTTTTTTAAGCATATTTTGAAGGTAGACAGTCTTATCGTATGTAATCGTCCCTGTCTTGGGAAACATCGTATACTGTGCAAATCCGGAGCGGGCAGATAAAGCAATACTTATAAAAAGAAAAATCTTAACTATTTTCATGACTGATCGAATTCTTAATTAACAAACATTTTAGTAAAATCCCAGGATACTTTCAACATATAATATCTCCGGATGGTATCCGATCTGCGCTGTATAAAAAATGTATTAGACTGAGATCTGGTAAATCCTGTATTCTGATTAAGTAAATCATTTACCGTAAAATCAAGCATCAATGATTCATTTTTCAGGAATTTCTTACTGATACCCGGATGTACCAAAAATTGATCAAATTTCTCTTTTAATGCCTCTGTCGGTGCCTGATATGTATAGGTATAGTTTACATACAGTTTAACTTTGGCAGGGAAGTAATACGACATTCCACCGTTAGAGTTGAAGATAAAACCATCATTGTTCTGATCCGGCTGCAGGCTGGAAGACATCTTTTGGTAAGATGGAGACAAATTAATATCAAAATCAAAACCTTTCGTTGTATTCTTCGAAATGTTATAGCCTAATGAATAGTTCATATTATCATTTTGATTCAGCTTACTGTTGACCGAGTTAAAGTTTTTAGATCCGTTGATATAAAGTCTTGGGCCGTTATCAATATTAAGCTTCTTACTAAGTTTGAAAGAATAACCTCCCCATACACTAATTGATTGGTTGGTATGGTCATCCAGATTTGCCCATTTGAAGTTATTTCGACCTCCATCCAGTGTTTCCACATTCTGGATCAGGGCATTATTAGTAAAACTGACATAGGCACCGACGTACATATAAGAGCCGGCCAGCATTTTGGATGAATTATAATTCACATTAAAACTGTTTGAAAATGCAGGCTTTAAGTTTTCGTTTCCTATATATTGATTAAGAGCATCCTGATTGCTTCTTAACGGCTGGATCTGATTTAAAGAAGGCAACTGATTACGTCCGCTGTAATTAAAGTACAAATTGGAGCTTTTTGTAAACCTGTATGACATCGATAACGACGGATTATAGGTCAGAAATGAACGTGTCAACTCGGAGTTTGTATAATTATTTTGCTGATGCAGACGGTCATTATTCAGGTTATTAGTAAGATTTGCCCAGATTTTTTCATTATTCAGATTCAGAGACACACGATAGCTGTTACTCAATCTGTCAAATGCATAATCATTACTATACATCGAATCCAGAATATCGTAAGGATCCTGAGCCGATGATCTGTTAAATGAATTCAGTAATGATTTATTATCATTACGTTGCAGACCATAATTCAGCGTCAGATTCAACTCTTTTGTCAATGGCTCCGTATAAGAGATATTTCCACCTTTTGTAGTCGATTTTTGTCTGTTATCCTTTCGCTGATCAAAAATAATGCTGTTGGCAAGCAGATTATCCTTGTAGATTTTGGTATCGGAGAACAAATATCCATCACCTGTCGATTCATTGTTATTGATACTTAATGCCATAGAAAAGGAACGTCCTTTTTTCATAAACTTTCTGGTAAAAAGGGCTCTTGCATTTATAGCTTCGACTTTCCTGTCATTTCTATCCAGCGACTCACTGGTATTCAGGGTGTCCATATTTCCGTCAAATGTCTGTGAATTATTTTTGGTTTCACCCCAGATATTATCACGGGAAGCATTTCCTGTAATCGTCAGTAACGTTAATGAATCAAACTGAAGATCATACTTCAGGTTCAGCTTCTGTCTGTCCTTGTCTGCAGCTATCTGGCGAAGGGCATTTGTATTTTGAATCTGATCCGGCAAATTGTTCTGTGAGATCGTTTCTTCCTGACCTTCATTTTCAATCTTACCATACTTATAACTCAAATTCAGCTTATGCTTACCATTCTTTGTTTTGTCCGAAAACATGATCCCGGAATTGATAGCTTTTGGTATACCGATAACACCCTCTCCAGAAAAATCATCTCCCCCATTGGTACTGTAGAATGTACCTCCATCATCCGAATAGGAAACATTGTCATTTTCGCCATACTTCTCCGTATCCTGCCAGGATAAAGAAGTAGTTGCATTATTACCCACTAACCCATATGCGGCAATTTTCTGTGAGCCTTTGAACTTATTCAACATCAGCTGACCCATATAGTAGTCATCTGTGCCACCTCCGGCCAGCGCTTTCCCGAATAGTCCGTTTTTCTTATCTTCTTTAAGTTTGACGTTGATAGTTTTCACTTTCTGTCCATCATCAACTCCTGTACGTTCAGCTTCTTCAGACTTCTTATCATACACCTGCACTTTATCAACCATATCGGACCGGATATTACGGGTTACCAGTTTCGGATCATTTCCAAAAAATTCTTCCCCGTCCACCAATACCTTTTCTACTGTTTTACCCTGAGCTGTAATTTTTCCCGATGCATCTACGGAAATCCCCGGCAATACTTTTAACAAATCCTCTACCTTAGCATTTTTTTCTACCTTAAAGCTCCCCGCATCGTATTCCGTTGTATCCCCTTTTACTACAATGGGAATTCGTCCGATTACAATTGCCTCTTCCAGCAACTGAGCTTTGGTACTAAGCGCTATACTAAAATTAGCATAATTATTCTTAGCATCAATAGGGCTGTAAAAATCCCCGTATTTGGGATAACTGGATATCACCAGATAAGAACCTGTATCCGGTAGGTTTAATGTGAATTTGCCATCCTTGTCCGAACGGGTAAAGTCTACTAAAATAGAATCTTGTGCTGTCAATAGCATTACAGTAGCATTCTCCAGTTTTAACTTATCCTTTTCATCCTGCACAACACCCGAAAGTTTTTTCTGGGCAAACACAGGTTGAGAGAACATAAGTGCGATCAGGAGAACCGAAAATGCGAGTAATAGTCGCCTCATATGATTTGGTATGGTTTAAAATATTTCAAATAGGTAAATAACCACCACGAAGATATAATTATATTGTCTTCCATTAATAGCCTTAACTAAAATTTAACACTGTTTAAAGCTTAAATCTTTAGTATCACAGTAAATAGATGACTTTTACAACATTATTCCACAAAAATTTTACATTTTGTTTAACAAAAAATCCTTTTTAACGGATTTCATTAACCAGATTTTTAGAAATCTGGAATACTGGCACATTTATATGAATATTAATATTGCCGGAAGAGCAAATTTGGTTGGAATGTATTACATTAAGTCAGAGTGCTGACGAGTAGATTTTTCAGAAAACAGGAAAGAAAAATATCGGAATAGAGATAACATCTTTATGAAAATAAAATAGGCTGCTCAAATGAGCGGCCTATCTATATTTAGTTTATTGAATAGTCGGATCAAAATTCCCACCCCAATCTTTATTTTGGATGATTTTCGGGTTTTTATCAATGACCGATTGTGCTATCGGAAAGAAATAGTAGGTATCCGGTACCAGATTAACTTTATTTCCGGTATTTGGCACCTGCAATACACTATATTTAAATTGATTTTCCTTCAATTGATATGCTTTTGCTAAGGCCGCAGCTTCTTCCAGATCCATTTCCGTACCACTGCTGTTGATGGCTATTGCCTCTACACCATATTTAGTGGTATTGTTTAACACATTCAGTTTTCGTGACCGTCTCAGATCCCAGAAACGATGCCCTTCAAAGCAAAACTCGATATTACGCTCGGCTAATATCGCATCCCTCATCTGTACCCTGTTTGTCGCTGTAATACCGTAGTTACCATCTGCTCCGGACTCAATTCCTGCCCGCATCCGGATTTGTTTCAGAATATCCAAAGCTGTATTAAAATCACCTGTTTCATTTGCTGTTTCTGCATAATTCATCATGACCTCAGCAAATCGCATCAGTACATAATCGACATCATATTGAGTTTCCACCTCCGTTTGCTTAAGGGATAGCTTAGAATTCTTCAGGATAAAAAATCCGCTGTACCGGTTCAAATTCTCAGAGGGAGTATTAGCTTTCGGATTTACACCAAAATTATCCAGATCAGCCGCTATACCTACTGATGTATATTGGCGTTTACCTGCTTTTCCTGACACCTCGTATATTTTTCCGTTCCATACGATAGATTTATCAAATCGGGGATCTCTATTTTCCCAATAGGATTGTAAAAACGCAGCATCTGATTTATAATATTTTCCTGCCGGATCTGAGAAGAGTCTGCCATCCTTCATAGGAAAAGCCTTTACAAAATCCCAGGAAGGAACCGCTCCTGCTGCTCCCCTGCCCTCTGAGCCCGGCCGGACTCCGTTATCCCAGGCAGCTACTTTATTAGGATAAGCATTTATAACAGCAAATACCACTTCAGAGCCCTTTTCCTGTAATGCAATATTAGCATAATCCGGGGTCAAACTATAACCATTCGCTTTGAGCCTGTCATACGCCGCCTTATTCGCAGTATGTGCATCTGCCCAATATGCATTGTCATAAGGGTTAGTCGGATTGAATTGTGGAGAAGCTTTATATAACAGCACTTTCGCTTTAAACGCCACAGCAAAATTACCATCTATACGACCGTAATCACCAGAACCTTTCGCAATAGTCGGTGGTAACAGCGCAATCGCTTCATCCAGATCTTTAATGATAAATTCAAAACATTCTTTTGTTGTATTCCGTGGCGTTTCCAGATTGTCATTTTCCAGATCCTGCGGAACCGTAATATAGGGTATTCCACCATGATACTTCACCATATTGAAGTACATATAAGCCCGCATAAAAAGCGCCTGACTTATCATCGAATTTTTAAAACTTACAGATAAAGTGGTATTCTCTCTTACCTTCTGGATTGCCGTATTGATACGTCTTATCGTGGTATAATCCCAGGCTTTGTATGCTGTATTATTTACCGTTACTGCATCTAAAGGAAAAGCTATTCCAATCAGTTGCTCAGAATTATTATCCGCCCCCGAATTCCAGTTTCCAAACAATGGATACAGGTTGGTGACATATGCTTTCACCAGATTCGAATCGCTCCAGACTTTACTCTCATCCAGCGAATTTAAGTCGTCAATATCTAAGACATTTTTACACGACCAGGTGGTCAGTACCAATGCTATAATGGGATAAAATATATTTTTCATGTTGATTTCAGTTAAAATTTAACATCTAGGCCTAATGCGAAAGTTTTCATAACAGGATAGGAATCGTACATCTTTTGCTCCGGATCATGAAATTCAGTCATCGGCGAGAATACAAACAGATTGGTTCCGTTAAAAAATACACTCACATTTTTAATTTTCATTGCATTCGTAACGGACTGCGGCAAGCTGTAGGAGATATTGAGATCTCTTAACCGCAGATATGCCCCGTTACGTATCCAGAAGCTCGAAACTCCCGTTCCGGATTCCTGCCAATTCGACCCCACAACCCTTGGGTACGCTGCATCTGGATTTTCTGCGGTCCAGACGTCGCCTGCCCAGATCGGGTAATAAGGACGGAATGTACCTCCATGCTGGCGTATACCACCACCTTCCTGATTGCTGATAACACGATCGTACGCCATGACACCCTGAAGCAAGGCAGAGACAGAAAGACCCTTCCAGCTCGCATTTAAACCAAATCCATAATTGATGCGAGGAGTATTATCATCGGAAAGGAGCATCATATCGTTGTCATCTATTTTACCATCAGGTGTATCCGAATAATTAGCTCCCCGAATATCTTTATACAAGATCATGCCCAGATACGGATCACGGCCATAGGTCTTAAAACCCTGGTTTTTCAAAGCATCCAATTGTTCCTGTGTTCTTACCAGATCAATAGCTTCCAGTCCTACAATACGATTTTCAGGTCTCCCTACCCTCGATTCGAAATTGCGGGTGCCGCCTACTGCAAATGCAGGCTCCTCATCGTAAATATCCCAACGGTCTTTGGCATAGCCAATATTTGCAGTCAATCCGTAAGACACCTCCCCTAAGCGGTCATTCCAGTTGAGAGAAAATTCGCCTCCTTTATAACTTCTTGCTGCATAATTCTCCGGCGCCAGCTCCCGACCATAGTTATCAGGAACTTTCAATGATCTGGGACCTAAAATATTCGTTTCTTTTCTACTGAATACATCCAAAACACCGGTCAGTTTATTATTGATCAAGCCAAAATCCACCCCGATATTAATACTTTTAGAAGTCGTCCAGGTCAGATTTTGAGTAGGTGTAGCACCATACGCAATTCCGTTGTAGTAACGGTCACCAAACATATACCCTCCTGCAGGTCTGTACTTCTCTTGATAAAGAAATTGTCCGATCCGTTCTGCATTCACATTTAGATCGTTACCCGTAGTACCATAAGATGCTCTCAATTTCAGGTCGCTGAATGTATTCTTAATATCAGAGAAAAATTGTTCTTCTGAGATCCTCCATGCTGCTGACATGGAAGGAAAAAATCCCCAGCGTTTATCTCCAGGGAATAATGGAGATCCATCGTACCGGAATGAAAACTCAGCAATGTATTTATCTGCGTAATTGTAATTGGCTCTTCCGATAAAACCACGTCTGGAATTGATACTTTCATAGGCGTCTGTTGCTCTGAAAGTTCTGTCTGTCGGATAAATGAACATCTGATCGATGCTAACAATCGGATTTTCAGCACGTGAAGTTACATAAGTACCTCCGGCTTTGAACTGTTCGTAGACAACCAAGGCATCAATAGCATGTTTGTTAAAACGTCGGTTATAATTCAGGAACCAGTTGACCTGATATTCCCATTCCCGCTGTGGAGCATAATCCATGAAAGGCTGTGCCTGACTGAAAGTAAAGATATTCACTTTATCTTCTGAAGGTGGTGCCGGAATAAACCGGTTTCCATCCGGATTCAAAGAGGTAAATGTATAATTCTTCTGAAAAGTCATAAAGCGCTTGCGCATATAATCCTCCGCCAGATAACTTCCCACTACCTTTGTAGAAAGTCCCTCTATAAGCTTATCCAGTTTATAATTTAATGTCATAATCGGATTTACCTGACGCACCTTGCGATCGATATACCGGTTACCCACTACCTGATCGATGACATTCCAGGCCTGCCAGCTTCCCATCGGTGTCTGAACAGGGTATTCCGTAGCTGTATTACTCGGTGAGCCATCCTTATTCAGGTAGAATGGATACATCTTTGGCCAGTTGAATGTCACACGGTAAAAATCAGACACATCAAAATCATCATCATTGGAAGAAGTACTGAATGGCCAGTAAAACCGCTGCGAATTAATCTGATTAGCAGAAATATTGACATCTATTGTAAAATCATCTGTTATCTTCGCACTGACATTACTTCTCAAATTGAATTTTTCGTGATTTAAAGATTTATAGGATCCATTTTCTTTACGATAACTGACCAGATTGTAATACGTAATCCTGTCACCGCCTCCCGATACAGAAATGGATTGACGGTGACTGAATGGATTTCTCCAGATCACATCATTTACGCTATAAACCTTATCTTTAAAATAATCAAATTCCTCCTGGCCATTAGGTGCAACCCAGGGCTGCGACCTGGAGCCATTTTCCCAGAGAAATTGAGAAACTCTATTTTGGTATGTTAATTCATCTGCTGCTGTAGTGATATCAGCGAGTAACGTTTGTGTTGGTGCTCCAAAATTGTAATTACTTTGCACATTGAACACAGGCTCCTGAGCAGTTCCCTTTTTCGTAGTTACCACAACAACCCCATTACCTGCTCTTGTACCATACACCGCTGCCGTAGCCGCATCTTTCAAAAAGCTCATCTGATCAACTTCATTCGCTTCCAGTGCATCAAAGGCAGCCTTATCCCGCACTATACCGTCTATGACATATAAAGGCTCTGCAAAGCTTCCCCGAATTCTCAGGCTCGATGATGCTCCGGCCATGCCTGAGGTATTCGTTACATTAATACCTGCTGCCCTTCCTGCCAGCGTATTGGAAAGATTAGAAGGCGCAATATTTTTCAATTGCTCTGCATTGACGGAGGCTACAGATCCTGTAATATTAGCTTTTCGCTGTTTTCCGTATCCTACGACCACGACCTCTTCCAGACTCGCCTGATCCTGTTCCAATGCAACCGTTATAGCTACTTTGTCCTTCGAATCAATATTATAGTTACTTAATGTCTTTGTTTTAAAGCCCAGATAACTGACCGTGATAACGTATCCCTGTCCTTCAGGAATACGATCAAAAGAGAAAATTCCCTCTGTGTTCGTCGTGTTGACCTGTTTGTACTTTGTGGTCGGATTTTCAATAACGACAGTGGCTCCCGTAATCGGATTATTTTCCGAATCGCGAACGACTCCGTGCACAGAAGCAGCAGATTGTGCCAGCACAACCTGGCTGCTCACACAGAGCGCTCCTAAAATTCCCAACCGTAGTGGACAGTTAATCCGCGGGCTCTTAAACCGTAAGAGCAGCATCGTCAGCATCTGATGCTTTTTAGATAGAAAGATGTTCATAATTGTGATTTTGTTTTATTGATTAGTGTTGGAGATTGGTATAATTTATATCTGCATGATGTAGGTAGTTTAGTTCTTTAATAATTTCCTTGTACACGTGACGACTGTTCACATAGACCCCACTGTAATACTTATCTCTGATCTTATCCTGATCGTATTGTAATTTTATATTATAGTTTTGCTCCAGAAGATCCAGTACATCTTTTAAGGCTATATTCTGGAATCGGATATTTTCACTATTCTGCACAAAGTATCCGTCCCGCCCTTTGCCTGTTGCCTTGACTTCTTCAAGGACCTTTAAATCCTTATGATCCAATGTTATCTCTTCATTAGGTTCATAGGTACGGATCAATTTTCTGGAATTTTTAACATCTTCGGCCTTTACCTCTATTTTACCTTCCAGCAATTTGATGTTTGTTTGTGTAGATCTTAGTTCATCTATAATAAAGATCGTTCCTAATGCAGTGGTAGTTACGCCATTAGAATGCACCCGAAAGGGTTTGCTTTTATCTTTAGCAACCTCAAATCTGGCTTTCCCTTTGAGATATAATACTCTTTCTTTCAGGTGTCTGAAATTTTCAGCATATTTAATTTCCGATTTGGGATATAACGTAATGACCGAACCATCACTTGCTGTCAGCGACATATTTTCATTTCCGGAATTGATATAGTAAAGATTACTGACTTCGGTACTGTCTGCAGTTAGGGTTGCTAAATCTTTCCGATCTGCAGGAAAACTTTCCTCGGAACGATTCAGAAATAAGTAAATCCCCAAAAAAAAGATTAATAATGCCGCCACACCCGATAGTTTAACAAGCATTCTTCTTCTAAAAGATATCTTTCGCTTATGTACTATAGCAGCCAATATTTTTGCGCGAATCTCCTCCTCCCCGCTGTATTCGAGATCTCCCTTTGTTTCTTCCCATTCCTCCAGGGGTAAGAGCTGATCCAGTGATGTTCCTAAATACTGAATGTAGTTTTCCAGATATTCAGCCTCTTCAGCTGTGCATTTATTGGTTAAATAGCGATTGATTAGGTCTGTCGTAATCTTCATACATAAAGAATACTGCAGAAACGAGGCTTACCCCCAAAACTATTTTAAAAAAAATATAATGTATAAAATGAACAGTGTCTTTTTCAATGCCTTCAGGGCTAAGGCAATATGATTTTCAACAGTTTTAGGTGAAATAGACAAGCGATCAGCAATTTCTTTATAGCTTAAGTTTTCGAGCCGGCTCAACAAAAACACTTCTCTTCTGGAGGCAGGCATACGCTCCACTGCCCGTTTGTAATTTACATTCATCTCCTTCAAACGATACAACTCTGAAGGTGTTGGTACCTCATCCTGCATGTGCCGTATTTCCACTATTATCTGTCTTTTTCGCTCTTCTTTGACGACGTCCAGCAATGTCGTGCGGGCAATACAAAAGATCTGCGCCTCGATGTCGACAGCAATATTTTTATGAAAAAGGTTGTCCCAAAGCTTAATAAACACACGCTGTACTGTTTCTTCCGCAATAAATGCTGAAGAAGTTTTGGACAATGCATATTGATAAACCTTTTTATTCCATTTTTCAAATATCAGCTCAAACTCCGGTATCGAAATCAAGGTTTGGTTAGACATGGTTTAAATCAGTGTAGACACTAATATAATAATTAATGATTATTCATGATAACATCAAATCAATTATTTTCAAAAATGAAATTCAAATTTTACAAAAGACACATATAATTAATTAAAAATTTAAAAACACATTAGCAAAAAAGCTTTATTATTTAGAAATTTTTAATACATCCATCACCTCTGAATTTGACAGACAATCTTTATTAGCGGGTTTCCAATAACCAATAGTTTACGTAATTTTGGAACCAAATACATTCATGTTATGCAAAATATAAAAGAATATGTAGAAGCAAATAAACAACGTTTTCTTGATGAATTGTTTGATTTGCTAAGACTTCCTTCAGTAAGTGCAGATCCTAAATTCAAAGGTGATGTAGAAAAAACAGCTGAATTTGTTGCTCAAAAATTGCGTGATGCCGGTGCAGATCAGGTAGAAGTATGCCCTACTGCCGGCAATCCTATTGTATATGGTGAGAAAATCATCGATCCGTCATTACCTACAGTATTGACTTATGGTCACTATGATGTGCAACCTGCAGATCCATATGAATTATGGGAGACTCCTCCGTTTGAACCTACTGTCAGAGATGGTAAAATTTATGCCCGCGGTTCTGCGGACGATAAAGGCCAGTTTTATATGCATGTCAAAGCATTCGAATACATGATGAAAAATAATGCTCTTGCATGTAATATTAAATTCATGATTGAAGGTGAAGAAGAAGTGGGATCAAAAAATCTGGGAACTTTTGTTAAAGAAAACAAGGATAAACTGAAAGCTGATGTCATCGTTATTTCAGATACATCTATGATCAGCATGAAACAGCCTTCATTAGAAACAGGACTAAGAGGACTCTCTTATGTAGAAGTAGAAGTGACAGGTCCTAATCGTGATCTTCACTCTGGGGTATATGGCGGTGCAGTGGCTAATCCGGCAACTATTCTATCCAAACTGATTGCCTCTCTGCATGACGAAAACAATCATATTGCTATCCCGGGATTCTATGATGATGTAATCGAACTGACAGCCGAAGAACGTAAGGCTCTTAACGAAGCTCCTTTTGAGATCGAAGAATACAAAAAAGACCTTGGCGTAGATGAGCTTTGGGGAGAAAAAGGTTATACCACTATTGAACGTACAGGTATCCGTCCTACTCTGGAAGTCAACGGTATCTGGGGAGGATATATCGGAGAAGGTGCAAAAACCGTACTTCCTTCAAAAGCATTTGCGAAGATTTCCATGCGTCTGGTACCCAATCAAAATTCTCAACGCATTACTGATTTGTTCAAAAAACACTTTGAAGCCATTGCTCCGGACTATGTAAAGGTAGAAGTAAAACCTCATCACGGAGGTGAACCTGTAGTAACTCCTACGGACAGTGTCGCTTATAAAGCTGCTGAAAAAGCGTTGAATGATACTTTTGGAGTAAAACCAATCCCAACACGTGGAGGAGGCTCTATTCCTATTGTAGCACTTTTTGAAGATGTGCTGGGCATCAAAACCGTATTACTCGGATTTGGTCTGGACAGTGATAATCTTCACTCTCCGAATGAAAAATACGGAATTGAAAACTACTTAATGGGTATATCTACTATTCCACTGTTTCACAAATATTACGCGGAATTAAGCAAGTAAAATAACTGCACCTTAACAATATTGAAGTTAATCTTTGATTTGTTAAGGTGCTTTACTCTTGTTTAACAATAAATCCTTCATTATATTTGGTTCCATGGTTAGAATATGGAAAAAAGCCCACCGGATTTGTTATTTTACTTCTGTTCTCTTTTTCTTTATTCTGTTTTTCCCGGTTCTTTATTTCTTTACCCGAAAACCGCTGAGGTATTATCATCAGATAGCCTATTGTCGCAAGTGGATCAGTTTACTGAGTGCCTATTGTGTCGGAATACGATTTAAAACGACATATGAAACTCCCATCGACTGGAGTAAAACCTATATTTTATGTGCTAATCATACATCCGTATTAGACATTACCACACTCAGCCATATCTGCCATCAGTCCTTTTCATTTCTTGGAAAAGCCGAATTGCTTAAAAATCCGGTAACGAGAATTTTCTTTAAGACCATTGACATTCCGGTAGACCGTAAGAGTAAAATTGCGTCCTTCAGAGCGTTCAAAAAAGCAACCCTAAATCTGCAGGTCGGCAAGTCAATAGTTATTTTTCCGGAAGGTCGTATTGATGACTCCTACCCTCCCGTACTGCATAAATTCAAATCCGGTCCATTCCGTATGGCGATAGAAAATAATATCCCGATCATACCAATCGTTATTCACAATGCATGGGATATCTTCTGGGATGACGGAAGAAGGAATGGCTCCAAACCCGGCAAAATATATTCTACGGTATTATCTCCGGTAAGTCCGGAAGGGTATACAGAGGAAAATATAGAAGATTTTCAGGAATTGATCTACGAAAAGATGAAATCCTATTGGGAAATAAAGAAATTATCGTAACTTTTGACCAATTAACAGGTTACAGATGGCAGATAACACCCTCATCCAAATAACAGATATAGGCAGGAAATACATTATTGGCTCAGAAACCATTCATGCACTTAATTCAGTTTCTCTTTCTATAAAAAAAGGAGAATTTGTTGCACTGATGGGCCCCTCGGGATCTGGAAAATCTACACTGATGAATATTCTGGGTTGTCTGGATACACCATCAAAAGGTGAGTATGTATTAAATGGCATCAATGTAAGTCAGATGACAGAGAACGAACTGGCTGAAGTCCGTAACAAGGAAATTGGCTTCGTTTTCCAGACATTCAACTTGCTTCCCAAATCAACAGCTTTGGAAAATGTAGCCTTACCCCTGATATATGCCGGTAAATCCAAAAAAGTCAGAGATGAAAAAGCGCTGGCTACCCTGACAAGTGTGGGACTGGAACATCGTACCGATCACAAACCCAATGAACTCTCCGGAGGACAGCGCCAACGTGTAGCAGTAGCCCGTGCGTTAATCAACGATCCATCCATTATATTAGCCGATGAACCTACGGGAAACTTAGACACCAAAACATCTATTGAGATCATGGGACTTCTGGAAGATATTCATGCCAAAGGAAACACCATTATTCTGGTCACGCACGAAGAAGATATTGCACAGCATGCACATCGTATCGTACGTATGCGCGACGGATTAATTGAAGATGACTACCCGAATACCAATATTAAATCTGTATCGCCAAGATTGGCCGCGTTGAATGCTAAAGGTTCTGATTTTGAAAACATTTGAGTCTGAAAAACGGACTGATTTCTTTTCAAATAACAAACTTGTTACTACAAAAAAAATAAATTACAAAGGAAAGACTTGGATAAGTCAAATTAAATATTACTTTTGCCAAAAAACGAAATTTTAAATTATCAGATATATGTATTGGACATTAGAATTAGCTTCGCACCTCGAAGATGCCCCATGGCCAGCAACTAAGGATGAATTAATTGACTATGCAATCCGTTCAGGAGCCCCTGTAGAAGTTATAGAGAATCTCCAAGCCTTAGAAGACGACGGTGAACCGTATGAGAATATCGAAGAAATTTGGCCGGATTATCCAACCAAAGATGACTTCTTTTTCAATGAAGACGAATATTAACGAATCATAAAAACGCCTTAATCTAATTAAGGCGTTTTTATTTAGCGGACTAATCTTTTGGCTCTTTTGCGAGTCAAAACCCTAAATATCTGTTATGCGAAAATATATTTTTGCACTTGGTTTGTTTTGGATCATTCCATTTCTAGGCCTTGCACAATCCTCCGATAAAGATCTTCCCTACATTCGTAAGTTTGTCCACGATTTGTCTGTAGACAGCATTGCGACAGATGTATTGCTGAGCCAGTATGTCACCGTCAATAAGGAAGTCGATGACGATTATCTGGATTATCTGGTCGTCAGTCTGGATGAAGTAAGACTAAATATTCAGAATAAGAATATAAACGAAATTGAATACCTAAACTGGAATCAGATTCCTAAAAAAGAAACCCGCGATATAGACCCGGAGGGATTGGATGTCAACAACATGTACTTTCTGAAATACAAAGGACGACAGGTCGTAGCCCTGTATCTGGAAAACGGAAAAATAGCATCTTTCACTCTTGTCTCAAAAGGAAACAGAACGGCACATTTTGTCACCTATTAGTATATTTGACAAAAACGTTTGTTTTTTTTCTAACAAAAAGTTGTTTTTTTAGAAACAATGCATCATATTTGTCATAACGATAATAAAAATGAAATCAATTAGTGTAAATAAAGCATGGTGGTGGCACAACAGTTAATGTTGTGGCAACTGTCTATTGCTTGAATTATTTACATATCAAAGAATAGTGGGCTTGCCTTTTTAGGTAAGCCTTTTTTTGTTTTAAATCCTATATGAAAGAGATATTAGCACATTTATTTGAATACAAAGCCTTCACCCGCAAAGAGGCTTACGACATATTGATCAATATAACAGAAGGAAAATATGATACGCACCAGGTTGCAGCCTTCATGACTGCATACGGAATGCGCAGCATACGTGTAGAGGAACTTGCCGGATTCCGGGATGCCATGTACGATCTCTGCAAAAAACTGGATCTGAGTGCTTACCGGCTTATTGATCTGTGTGGTACCGGAGGAGACGGCAAGAATACATTTAATATCTCGACTTTAGCTTCCTTTATTGTAGCAGGGGCAGGATATCAGGTCGCCAAACACGGCAACATAGGTGTATCATCAGGATGTGGTTCTTCCAATGTCATGGAGTATCTCGGCTATAGATTTACAAATGATGAGGGAGAAATACGAAGGCAGCTCGATGAGGCTAACATTTGCTTCCTGCATGCCCCGTTCTTTCATCCGGCAATGAAAACAGTGGCTCCTATCAGACGTGCATTGGGTGTAAAAACATTCTTCAATATGCTGGGTCCCCTGACTAATCCTGCGAATCCACAGTTTCAATCTGTAGGCGTATTCAGTCTTGAACTGGCCAGATTGTATGCTTATCTATATCAAAACACGAACAAACAATACGCAATACTGCATGCTTTAGATGGCTATGATGAAATCTCCCTTACCGGAGACTTCAAAGTAATAGACAATAAAGGAGAGCATTATTATACAGTAGCACAGCTTGGATTCGAGCCAATACATCCTGAAGCAATCTCTGGAGGAGATACGGTAGAAGAAGCTGGTAAAATCTTTATGGATATTCTCAGCGGAGAAGGAAATGACATTCAACAGAATGTGGTATTGAGCAATGCGGCAATTGCCATACAAACATTTAATCCGGAGAAAACATTTGCCGACTGTTATTATGAAGCTGAAGAATCGCTGTTAGGTAAAAAAGCGCTGAGTTCTTTCAAAAAATTAATAAACTAATGAATCATCCCGTAAAAATCAAAATCTGTGGCATGAAGTATCCGGAGAATATCCGGGAAACAGGTTTGCTGAATATCGATTATATGGGGTTCATTTTTTATGAAGGATCAAAGCGTTATATAGCAAATCTGTCTGCTTCCGATATTGATGTCCCTGATCGCATACAACGTGTTGGAGTATTTGTAAATGCTTCCGCCGAGACCATCAAAAATAAGATCCGGTCCTATGGACTTCATGCAGTACAACTACACGGGACAGAATCTCCGGACCTGTGTGAAGAGTTAAAAGTATTCGGAGTCCTTGTCATCAAGGCATTCGGGATAGACAGCAATTTTGATTGGAAAACCCTTAATGAATATACAGAGGTCACAGACTATTTCCTTTTTGATACAAAAAGTGATCAGCATGGAGGTACAGGAAAAACGTTCGATTGGGATATTCTGCAGAATTACTCTTTGCAGAAACCTTATTTTCTGAGTGGAGGATTAGGCCCTGACAATATCAGCAATGCCCTTCTAACAGATGATAAAAGGTTATATGCGATTGATCTGAATTCAAAATTTGAGTCAGAACCGGGATTAAAAAAAACAGAATTATTAAAACAAGTAGTGAAAACAATTAAAAATGAGCAAATATCAAGTTAACGAAAAAGGATACTACGGGCCGTTTGGAGGCGCCTATATTCCGGAGATGCTTTATCCAAATGTAGAAGAACTACGTCAGCAATATCTCAGCATAATTAAGGAGAAAAGTTTTCAGGAAGAATTCCAGTCTTTGCTTCGTGATTATGTAGGGCGGCCTTCACCTCTTTACCTGGCAAAACGACTTTCGGAAAAATATGGTGCCAATATCTATTTAAAAAGAGAAGATCTGAATCATACCGGTGCTCATAAAATCAACAATACAATAGGTCAGATCTTACTTGCTGAACGCCTGGGCAAAAAAAGAATTATTGCAGAAACCGGAGCCGGACAACACGGTGTCGCTACAGCTACAGTATGTGCGCTCAAAGGACTGGAATGTGTCGTATATATGGGTGAAGTCGATATCGAGCGTCAGGCACCTAATGTGGCCCGTATGAAAATGATGGGTGCACAGGTTGTAGCAGCAAAATCTGGAAGCCGGACTTTAAAAGATGCAACCAATGAAGCGCTGCGAGACTGGATAAACAATCCCGTAGACACGCATTATATTATCGGATCAGTGGTCGGACCACATCCGTACCCGGATATGGTTGCTAAATTCCAGTCTGTTATATCTGAAGAAACGAAAAGACAGTTAAAGGAAAAAACAGGAAAATCCAATCCGGATTATGTACTGGCTTGTGTCGGTGGAGGATCCAATGCAGCGGGTATGTTTTACCATTATCTGGATGAAGAAGATGTAAAAATCATAGCAGTAGAAGCAGCAGGACATGGTGTTGAGTCCGGAGAAACAGCCGCTACGACGGTCTTAGGAAAAGAAGGGGTATTGCATGGCAGCCGTTCCATATTAATGCAAACCGAGGACGGACAAGTAATCGAACCGTATTCTATATCTGCAGGACTTGATTATCCCGGTATAGGACCCCAGCATGCCTGGTTGTTCAAAAGCGGGCGTGGACAATATGTAAGCGCAACTGATGAAGAGGCTATGCAGGCAGGACTTCAGTTAACCCGTCTGGAAGGTATCATTCCGGCCATTGAGAGTTCACACGCACTTGCACATCTGGAGAAGATGAGCTTTGATGGTTCTGAGACTGTAGTCGTTTGTCTATCAGGACGTGGCGATAAGGATCTGGATAATTATATGAAATACTTTGGATTTTAAATTATGAACGAGAAAAAATATACATTCGCTTCTGTAACAGACAAACCTTTACTTTCTATTTATTTTACAGCCGGGTATCCTACGCTGGAAAGTACAGTAGAAATAGCAGAAGCTTTGGAAAAATCAGGAGCAGATTTTCTGGAAATAGGTTTCCCTTACTCTGATCCTGTGGCAGATGGCCCTGTGATCCAGCACAGCTCTGAGGAAGCATTGAAAAACGGAATGACACTGCATAAACTTTTCGAGCAGCTACGTACATTGAGAGATCGGGTCACTATACCCGTCTTCCTGATGGGTTACGTCAATCCGGTATTGCAATATGGCGTTGAAAATTTCTGCAGATCGTGTCAGGAGGCCGGTATTACAGGAGTCATTATCCCCGATCTTCCGATGTATGAGTATGAAGAACTCTATCAGGATATATTTAAAAAATACGGGATCAGCAATGTGTTTCTGGTAACACCACAGACCTCTGATGAACGGATTCGTAAAATAGATAACCTATCAACCAGTTTTATCTATCTTTTATCTTCTAATGCAGTGACAGGCAATAACCTTAATGTAGGTGATGACACTACTGCATACTTCAATCGTATCAAAGCTTTGGAACTGGAACATCCCCTAATTGTCGGATTTGGTATTTCTTCCAGAGAAGCATTTGTGCGGACAACTTCTATTGCCGATGGAGCTATAGTAGGAAGTGCCTTTGTCAAATTACTGGCTCAGGAAAACTACATGGAAAAAATTCCCGGTTTTATAAAAGATTTGAAAGCATAAAAGAAAAGCCCGGATCGGGCTTTTCTTTTTTAATACCTGATTATACTCTTTTGATTAATTTAGAGTATACCTTATATAAAGCAACTGCTGAGCTTAATAGAAGCGCGGTGCATATAAACAGGACAGTAGGGTTTGTGATCAATTGTTCCATTACAGTTCAATTTTAGGTTTGTATTTTGGTTTATATTCAATGTTATAACCAATATAAACAAGACACAAAAAAATCACAAAAATCAGCCGACGCTATTTATCCACATTTTTAAACTCTCCGTTAAGATCGAACACCAGTTCTATTCCGTTATTAAGCTTTATTTCCTGCTCCATTCGATCTAATTCCCATTTTACAACAAAAAAATTATTATAATTTACAGAAACATATGTGGATAACTTTTCAGGAATAACGGAATCCGGAAGTCTTTTTGTATTACCATCAATTCCATAAATATCTCCGGCTTTGTTAAAATCCAGTTCATAACCAGTTGATAAATAGACTTCGTAATACGAATTACTATCCCCCTTATCCTGTTCTACCCTACTGATATGGGCATCAGAAAAATGTACCGCAATATAATCCTGTACTTTGGAAGGCAATTTAGTAGGATCCATTACTTCATCCTTATCACAAGCCACAAAGACCGTCAATAATATCATCAGAGGTGCAATTATTAATTTTCTCATATTCTTGTTTTATATATCTGTAAACTGATTAATCCAATTTTTTACTGATTACGGAACCATTTGCTCCGAATACCACATCATAATCCTGAGCATTGCTTTTCAGACTCACCTTATAGGTTACTTTACCTTGCTGATCTATACGATCTACATCATCTATGCGATATCCTTTAAAGTCCTTCTTAATGGAAGCGGACACTGCTGCCGGAAGATTTTTAGCAGCCAGCTCCTCCTTATGCTGATAAAGTTTTCCCTCAGGAGTGAACAATGCTGTATGATCTTTACCTGTCAGACTCGTCTTGAATTCGACTTCATACATACCATTTGATTTAATTTCCCAATCACTGAATTTAGCACTTTTAAAATGCTGCTTATATGTATTCAGGATTACTGCCGGTACCTGAGTTTCTTTGATATCCTGTGCAAATGCAAATTGCATACCACATACTACTGCCAGTGTTAAAATGATCTTTTTCATAGTCTGCATTTTTATATTAATTATTTAATACTACAAAATTATATTTCAATTTAGGAAAGAATTGGGATAAGTCTGTACTGGGATAACTTTTTTGTCACATCTTTGGTTTTGAGTCAGAGTTCTGATTTTTTTACTATATTTGTAACTTATGCGAAAATGGATTGCCACCGTATTAGTATTGATTTACTCGCTTACCACGAGTGGAGCATCCTTTTATTTCCATATCTGCGGTAATGATCAGGAACATATTATTTCCGTTTCAGACAAATCATCACACAAAAATTGTCCTCTTTGTACCAAGAAGTCATCTTCCGAATCAACCAAAAAGAGCGGATCCTGTCATACAGATTCCAAGCCTGAAAAGAAGCATGTCTGCAAAGATGTCGTCGTTGATCTGGAAAAAGCCTCAGACAACTATTACTCCAATAATAATCAGATCAAGAATTTTAATTTATTTACACCATCAATAATTACGTTATTCTGGGTTTATAATTTCAATATTTTTGAAGAATTGGGAATTGAGCATCAAATTGCTCAAACCGATACCACAGCACTTGTCCGACAGCAGGACAGTTATCTCCTCCATTGTAATTTCCGGATTTAGCATTAATTGTATCCCCATATTAAACAGGCTTCTGACATAAAGAAGAACTCCTGTATTTTATTTGTACAATTAATGATTAAAAAATGAAAGTATTCAATATACTACTGTTGCTGTGTGCAATGGTAACGTTGCCTGTATTTGCACAGACAGGCAGGCAGGATACCACTGTTACTTTTCAGGTAAAAGGAAACTGTGGAATGTGTAAAAAAAGAATTGAAAAAGCTGCTATTACTGCGGGAGTGCATCAGGCATCCTGGAATAAAACCAAGGAGTCAATTACGGTAACATATAACCCTTCGAAGGTCAGATTAAACAGTATTAAGCAACACATTGCGGAGGTTGGTCATGACACAGAAGGCATAAAAGCAGAACAAAAGGCTTACGATAATCTTCACCAATGCTGTAAGTATGAACGTACACAAGCGGCTCCGCCCCCCATTACCGAACCCGAGGAAATGTCAAATCACAAACAAGACAGTACAGCTACCTTTAAAGTAAGCGGTAACTGTGGAATGTGTAAGAAAAGAATCGAAAAGGCAGCCCTTACAAAAGGTGTTGAACAAGCAACGTGGGATGAAAGCACCGGAATAGTCTCTCTTCAATATGACAGTTCCAAAATAAAATTGTTGCAGATCAAGCAGAATATCGCAGCTGCAGGACATGATACGGAAGAAGTAAAAGCAGATGATAAAGTATATGACAGTCTTCATGAATGTTGTAAATATGAACGTCTCGCAGCAGAGCCTACAGATCCGGTATCCCTAGCTAATACAGGTTCTGCAGTTGGCCGCGACAGTACAATTACGTTTGCAGTAGCCGGAAACTGCGCCATGTGTAAAAAAAGAATAGAAGCTGCAGCTCATATAGCAGGTGTTAAGTCTGCTGTCTGGGATATCAACACAGGCCTACTGACCGCCACCTACGATTCTTCCAAGATTAAACTGGGACAGATCAAGAAAAATATAGCAGAAGTCGGACACGATACAGAAGGTATGAGAGCAAACGATGAAGCCTACCAGAGTCTCCATGAATGCTGTAAACACGACCGTTTGCAAGAAAACGGATCGGAAAATGTATCTGTAGCAGGGAAAAGCAAAGATGAAGTAATGGGAGTAGTGGTAGAGGAAAGCAAAAACGGATCGCTGACCCCTATCCCCTCGGTAAATGTGAGATGGCTGGAGAAAAAAGACAGTCAGACATTAACCAATGAAAACGGAGTTTTTAAGATCAGACATGAAAAGGGTTTAGCAAAGCTTATCATTTCATTTGCCGGAATGAAATCTGATACAATAACAGTAACTGATCTGAATAAAGTTCTCGTAATACATGCAAAAGAGAATGTGCTTGCTGAGGTCGTTGTATCCCGTTCCCGTAAGACAAGTTATGTATCCAACATGAATCCCGCACGTGTGGAAGTACTGACTTCCAGAGAATTATTTAAGGCGGCCTGTTGTGATCTGAGTGAGAGCTTTGAAACCAACGCTACTGTAGATGTAATCAGCAATGACGCTGTCACCGGAAGTAAGCAAATTCAAATGCTGGGCTTGAGTGGTATTTACACACAACTCACCGTAGAGAGCCTACCTGGTCCCCGCGGATTAGCGACTCCACTCGGATTGAATAGTATCGCAGGTCCCTGGATTGAATCTATACAGATCAGTAAGGGAATAGGATCTGTAGTAAATGGCTATGAGAGTATGGCCGGACAGATCAATGTAGAACTGAAGAAACCTCAAAATTCAGAAAAGCTTTACTTCAACGCCTACGCAAACAATATGGGACGTACAGATCTGAACCTTAACCTTTCTCAAAAAATCAGCGACAACTGGTCCGTAGGTTTGTTGTTACATGATAATTTTATGTACAATAAAGGGATGAATTTCAGCAATAACGGCTTTCGTGACCTGCCTGCCGGTAATGTGTTTTCAGGAGTCAACAGATGGACCTATCAGAATGGAAAAGGGCTTATTGCACAGTTCGGAGTCAAATATTTAAAGGATGACCGTACCGGAGGACAAATTGATTTTGATGAAAAAACAGATAAGCTTAGCACAAACAGGTATGGACTGGGATTTGACATTAACCGATACGAAGGTTTTGCAAAGATCGGTTATGTATTTGAAGGCAATTCTCACCGGAGTATAGGTTTGCAGCTATCCGGAACATACTACGATCAAAAAAATTATTTCGGAACACGCACCTATAATGCAGAACAAAAAAACGGGTATGCAAACCTGATTTATCAGGACATTATAGGCACAGTAGCCCATAAATACCGGACAGGACTTACACTGACGTATGACAATGTGGACGAGACACTTGCAGGCACAGACCGCTATCTGCGCAAAGAAGTTGTATCAGGAGCTTTTGGGGAATACACGTATAGTCCGAATGAGAAATTTGATGCCATACTGGCAATGAGAGCTGATTACAACTCGCTGTATGGATGGTTTGGAACACCACGTGCACAACTTCGATATCAGCCCGTCACAGGTACGACATTACGGTTAAGCTCCGGAAGAGGACAACGTACTGCGAATATATTTGCAGAGAATATGTCCGTATTCGCAAGTAGCCGGGCATTGGTGATCCGGTCCGAAAATCGTTTTGATAAAGCGTACGGCCTCCGTCCTGAAGTATCCTGGAATACGGGATTAAGTATAGACCAGACGTTCCGTATGTTTGGAAGAGAAGCTACAGCATCGATGGAACTATTTTCCAATCACTTCCAGAATCAGGTAGTCGTAGATTATGAAAACCCAAGAGAAATTGCCTTTTACAATCTTACGGGTAAATCATACTCCAACAGCTTGCAAGCTGAACTCAGGTTTATGCCTGCACCAAGATTCGAAACACGCATGGCTTACCGTCTGCTGGATGTTCAGACAGACTACGGAGATCAGCGGTTAAGCAAGCCTTTATTAGCCAAACACAGAGGCTTTATGAATCTCGCATATACACTGGAAAGCGGATGGAATTTTGATTACACCTTAAATATTGTTGGTCAGAAAAGACTGCCTTCTACCGCAACCAACCCGGCTCCATATCAGCTGGAAGAATATTCACCTGCTTATGCGACTATGAATGCACAGATAAGCAAAACATTTGGAGCATCCAAAAACTTTGACATCTATGTAGGAGCAGAAAATTTCACCAACTATTTTCAGAAAAATCCCATTCTGGCCTATGACGATCCCTTCGGGAATTATTTTGACACCAATATGCTATGGGGGCCACTTTCCGGAAGATTGTTTTACACAGGAATACGATACTTTATCAAATAAAAAAAAGGAGCTAGGCTCCTTTTTTTTATTTGATATTCTTTAATTCCTGATACAACCTTGCAGTGGGAAGCCCCACCACATTGGTATAGGATCCTTTAATCTGATCAATAGCCACTAGCCCCATCCATTCCTGTATACCGTATGCTCCGGCCTTGTCATAAGGTTTGAAATGTTCGATATAATAGTCTATTTCATCTTTGGACAGCTCAGGAAAAACCACATCCGTACGTTCTACAAAAGTACGAAGTTCTCCTTTCCACAATATAGAAACAGCCGTCATCACCTGATGTGTATAATCAGAAAGCATAGACAGCATACGAAAAGCATCATCCCGATCCTGCGGTTTACCGAGGATTTTATGATGAGCGACCACAATAGTATCAGCAGTGATAAGCAAATGATTCTCATATTCAGCATTCCTAAATGCAGTAGCTTTCTTCTCCGAAATAGATTGCACTATCTGTTCCGGTGATAATTCCGGATCAAAGGATTCATCAGTATCTTTGACAATAACTTTAAAATCTATCCCCATTCCAGACAGTAATTCCTTTCTTCTGGGGGATTGGGAGCCCAGAATCACAGGTATATTCTTTAAATTATTAAGCATGGATTATACACTTTTCACATTCATATCATCATACCATTTATCCTGTAGTTTGAGCGTTTTTTCGATCAGTTCGCGAACCACTCCCTTGCCCCCGCCTAAGCCGGAAACATAATGAGAGATCTGCTTTATTTCTTCTACTGCATCTGCAGGACAGACAGCTACTCCTACAGCTTTCATACATTTGTAATCCGGCATATCATCTCCGATAAACATCACATCCGGCAATTCAATGCGGAACCGCTGCATAATATCCTGAAGCAATGTCAGCTTATCTGCTACACCTAAATGGATTTCCTGTATACCCAATCCTTCCAGACGTCTTTGCACACCCGCATTCTTCCCACCTGAGATCACAATAATCTGTAATCCTTTTGACATCGCCAGATGCATAGCATATCCATCCTTTACGTTAAAAGTACGCAGTTGTTCTCCATGTTCATCAACCTGTACCGTACCATCTGTCAATACACCATCCACATCTATAACAATAGCTTTTAATCTAGCCAATTCCTGTAAAACCATATTTCAATCTTTTCTATCAAAAGTAAAAATTAAAAATCAGAATGCCGTCCCCCGAAAAGAGATTGATAAGGACATTTTATTATCCATTCTGGACAGACTATCAAATTTATGTCAAGAAATAGTTGTTAACACAACTTTTAGATGAAATTATTTGGAACAATCCTTGTTTAATATGTATCTTTGCAGAAGATAATTCAGAATTATCCGTTGTTTTCAGAACAACCATTAAAATGTCTTTTCATAATTTAGGTTTATAATTGGTTAGTAACGAACCCTGGCGCCCATCGTCAGGGTTTTGTTTTTTTATACCTTTCACAAAAAACCTTCTCTCTCCTTTTCAAGGAGAGATTCTGATGTATCGGGAGAGAGGTTGATTACGGAATCCAATACTAACCACAGACTTTTACTTTCATTGTTGGTGGGGACACCAACAAACGCCATAAATAAAAATGAACTTTCCGGCAAAACCCTGCTCTCTCCTTTTCAAGGAGAGCCCGATGTATCGGGAGAGAGGTTGATTACGGAATCCAATACTAACCACAGACTTTTACTTTATTGTTAGTGGGGACACCAACAAACCCAATTGCTGTCAAGTACACCAACAGAGATATCACGCTGATAAGTAAACCTGTTAAATCCTTATCAACTTTACAAAAGGTAACATATATTTTTTGTTATACTAAACAGCAATCCGTACTATTCCACAGCTAAACAAACCACTTAAATAACAAAAAAATAATATACTCTACATAATAAATTTAATTTAAAATAAAATATAATTTCGAAATAAAAATATTTGTAAAAAATATTCACAAATAATACCAAAAGGCACAACAAGTTAATTAATCACCACAATAAGACCTATATAAGCAAATGTCCTATTGTGTTATTTAAATATCCTTTCCTTTCCTTTTACTGTTTTTAGTTAATTGAAATTTGCATATGTAAATCATTATGTGCAGGAAACTGCACACACAACTATCAGTATAGCGTATATGAAAAAAATACAGTTAGATCTTACATATACACTTACACCTCAATGGCTGCAACAATTTGACAATCTGATTGGCATCAAACCAGTTGATAATAAAATAATCCACCTTTCTGAGGAAATTGCTGAAGGAAGGATCTACTTTTTAGAATTAATGTCCGGGTTATCCGTCATGTTGAGAGATATGATTGTTCATCAACCTATACTCTTTAGCCGGAAAGCAAAGCAAGATGATTTGGTGTTCGTGTATTATGACTTGAGTGAAAATATTAGTACTCATATTGTAAATGGTGTCGGTCATATGGTTGGTCTCAATTCTCCTTTTGATATGGGAATAGTCGATTCATCTGTAGAAAGTACCTACATACCTATTTTAGGTGAAAGAGTGTATTCGCTGTGTTTATTGGTTAGCAAAGAACTTTTAATAAGGCTTTTTAAGGATCATATTCAAAAGAGTAATAAGAATATCTATTTTGACCCTGAACACAATACTTTATTATTTTACGGGCATATAGACAGTCGCAGTAAATTATTACTTAATCAGCTTAAAAGAAAATCGTATAAAGATCCGTCTTACGAACTTTTTTTCAGGAGCACTTCTTTACGCTTGTTTGGCTTACTTATAGAAGGATTCAGCAAGATAAGCTATCCTTCGTTCAAACTGTCGGAAGTAGAAATCAAAGGAATCTTGGCTACTCAGGAATACATATTAACACAACTGTGGTTAAAATTTCCAGGCGTCGGCACTTTATCCAGGATGGCAGGAATGTCAGAATCAAAATACAAATTAGCTTTTAAAAAGATCTTTAACGACACCCCCAATAACTTCTTTCTGACAGAAAAGTTATTCCTCGCTAAACGGCTATTGCTTAGCGGAGATTATAATTCCATATTAGAAATTGCTTACGAATTAGGTTATAGCAAATCCAGCTATTTCTCCGCTGTATACCGAAGCAAATTTGGCATCCTTCCTGGTAGTGTAATTGTTCGGAAGAAGTCTTCCTGATTTTTTTTATTCAAATAAAATTGAAATTAACCATGTTAAAAGTAAAATGCAGATTTAGTGTAGAGACGAATTGGAAAGAAGATTTAGCTATACAGCTAAATGGAAAGATACAGGGTAATTTTGTTGAAATACCTCCCTGTATGTATCAGGGAATAAATTATTTACTTGAAGTGGATTCCAATTTTTCAGTTTGGTTTTCTAATGGAAAATATTACAAAACTATTAGCATTCAATCATTGGAGAATACACAGCCAGACTTTTTCTTTCTTATCTTCTGTTCAGGTATTGGCACAATAACCCTATTAAATAATAATAAAAACCATAAATGGAATTATGGATTTGTCTTATTGGACAGTGCAGACAAAAATCACTTTGTCATTGAAGCGGGTTCAGAAAATTGTGTATTGGCAATTTTTGTAAAGAAAAAAGCGCTGAATCAACTTTTCGAAACTCATACCGCTGATCCGTCTCAAAAATATAAGCTGGAAAACACATTAGCGAAATTTGGCAGGGCCAATCCAAGAGCATGGAATGTACTGAACGAAATCAGGCATTTATCACCTGTTTCTGTGAGTTTTGATTATTTTCTTACCGGTGCTATGTATGCCCTATTAGGAATTATATTTGATGAAATCACAAATCAGGATAGAAGTTTTGCAGATCTGGAAGATGCTGATATCACAAGAATACTGCTCACACAAGAACTTATCATTCAGCGATTAGACAAAAATTTTCCGGGTATTAAGATGTTGGCCTCCATGGCCTACATGTCCGAATCCAAATTTAAACATCTGTTCCGCAAAATTACAGGATTCAGTCCAAACAACTTTTTTATAAAAAACAAACTGGAACTTAGCAGAAAAATAATGGAACTGGAAAATTCTTCAATAGCTGAAATCGCAAAGAGAATGAATTACTCCAGTCACTCTTATTTCTCAGAACAGTTTAAAAAGCATTTCGGTTTGCTTCCCAAGGAATATCGGGCGAATCTCTTCCCTCACTATCCCCAAATTGGTGAAAACCCAAAATATATTGATGATTAACTATAATATTAGAGCTTTGCACTAATTTTTATGCTCTGTATATTGTTGATTCTGGAGTAAATAAAATAAGCTCCTTACAAAGGGAAACAACAACTCTAAAACATTGTATTACAAAGAATTACAAAATTAAGCAAAACAAAAGAAAATGTCATTAAAAAGTCAAAATCATCGGATTCATTCCATAAAATAGGCGCTGTAACAAAACAAATACACTATTTCTATATTACATTATTTAATTTAAACAGTCATACTACCTTTGAAAACCAAATCAGTTGATGACATGGAAATTATTCATGAGAATGGTGTAGATCCCTACTGGATATATCCCCTTGCCCAAAAACTGGGAGGGGAAGTAGAAGGGTCATTTCTAAAGATACCAACAGAAGTACTGGAAGGCACCTGTTATTTTACAAAAGTCAGCGAATCTATTTCTACTTTTATAATTGACGCAGTGTTTAACCAATCCCTTATATTCTACCTGCGAAATTCGAAAAACAATTTTGTAACTCTTCACTTTGACTTTACTGAAGGTGACGCTGTACATATCCTGGATAATGTTGCCAATCCTGTTGGCCGATGGGATTATAATGTAGCATTTTATGACAGCAGCCTTGACGCAGATTATATTGTACAAAAAGGAAGTAAAACATATAGTATAGATATTCATATAGATAAAAGAGAATTAAGGCGAATTCTTTCAGAATTTCCTCAGTTCAGGGATATCCTAAACACTATGTTTGATTCTGAAAAAAACACTTTTTTACGATATGGACGCACCAGTAACAAAGCCTGGTGGCTGATAAACGAATTAAGAAATACAAATCAGGAAGATCCTCTTTATGAAATTGTTGTCAAAAGCACGGTGTATAACCTGTTGAGTGACTATCTGGATCAGGCAATGAATCAGGAAATTCTTTTAGAAAAAATAGTAAAAGAAGATTTGGTTTCAATAATTGATTCGCAATCCTTTCTGATTACCCGGATTGAATCTCCATTCCCGGGCATAAAGGAATTGTCGGCACGGGCAATGATGTCTGAAACGAAATATAAGACCCTATTCCGAAAAATAACAGGCTTGTCGTCCAATGCATTCTTTCTTCAGAATAAACTAACCTATGCAAAACAAATGTTGGAAACAGGACAACATACCATAGGCGAAGTGACAGCACATTATAGTTTCACTAATGCATCCTATTTTGCAGATCAGTTTAAAAAACTGTACGGAATACCTCCAAAGGATTATCTAACACACATGTAATGAGACATATTAAACACACCTACAGTTTGAATCCTGAATGGCTGTATCAGTTAGCTCATGCATTTGATACCGATATCATTGATAATAAACGGAGTACTCTTCCCAAACAACATGGTTATGGTGAAACTATATTCTTAGAAATCATGCCTGGTTTTTCTATACAATTGGTTGATGTTGTCTATACTACAGCTGTAAAAGTAACGCGCATACCTACCAAAGAAGATATGTATGTGGTTTATTATGATATCAGCGACAACTTTAATCAGCATATTATTGATGGTACAGATCACCGGGTTGGTTATTCTTCTAAATTCGGGATGGGATTTACGGATGGTAAGGTGGAGAGTACTTTTATTCCGGCAGTTGGTAAACGAAACTTTTATCTCAGACTTTTTATATCCAAACCCTTATTACAATCGATGTTGGCCGCATCTAAACCCGTACAGGAAATCGAGGCAATATTCGATGAATCAAAAAAAGTCCTGTCCTACTACAGGCATATGGAGAGCACTACACAGCTCTTATTAAATGATTTAAAAAACCGTTCGTTTGCTAATCCGGCTTTTGAATTACTTTTAAGAGGGATTTCCCTACAAGTCTTTACCAACCTGATCAGACGCATACGATCGTATGATGATAAGCTATATAAATTACCACAGCAGGATTTAGAGAACATGGATAAAAGTATAGCCTATCTGACAAAGGATTTACAGATGGATTTCCCCGGTATACAGAAACTGGCCGAAATAGCAGGCATGTCAGCTTCCAAATATAAAACACTGTTTAAAAAGATTATGAAAGATACACCTCAGCAATTCTTTCTCAGTGAAAAATTACTATTGGCAAAGGATCTTCTTAACGGTGGAACTTTTGGATCGATCAGAGAAGTGGCACTGGAACTGGGATACAATCAGTCCGGATATTTTGCGGCCGCCTATAGAAAAAAATTCAATCTTCAGCCTGGTGAAAATTTTGTAAAATCAACAGAATAGGTTTAATTTCATCTTAATATAGTACTTTAATATCCTATTTTATCCTTCCTTCACTGTTATCTATCCTATTTTTACACCTTCAATAAGATATTAACGTAAAGGAAATTATGAAAATCAAAAAATACATCATCATAGAGGGACAGCCTGTTCTTTTTCCTGTTGAATTTTTGCATGCAGATATGGTTGATAAGGGAACAACAATAGATAGCGCAGGAACATTCATTCTTATAAGAGACGATAAAGATCAAAATATAAAGGTAAAATGTATGGGAGAGAGTACTTCGCTTTCCGTCAAAAGCCATCCGTCAACGGACGAGATACTCATAGCAAATTATCTGGGACTGAATCCGGAACAACCTGCCACGAAAGTCATACCTGCTATTAAAGCCCATCTCAACAGTGACAAAGAATGCCTCTCTGCTTTTGCATTAGCTATGTCAAGGGTATACAAAGAGCTGATTCATGCCCGCAATAACCGTATCACCCTCCCTCCGTCTGTGGGTAAAGGATATATGTCTCTGTCGGAGCTTAGTGTTGGTCTTGCTCTTTTCAAGGCTGAAGTAAAGTTTAATAACCGGGTAAACTTCTTACGCAGTGTCGTTCCTTCAAATGCACATTTATATATGCATTTCAATATGAGTGAAATCCCGTTTTTTATAAAACAGGACAATGGGAAACAATTGAATGTTGGAGACAATTGGATAGAAGAAATGTTTTATTCAAGCAGTGGAAAATCAGTAGAACTGGAAGTCCCGGCAGGCAATTGGGCTAAGTGGATAACCATTATCATACACCGTTCCTGGCTGATAAACAAACAGTTAAATTATAAAGTTGATATTGGAAGTGGGCTTATTCATGATTTTCTGAAAAACAGAACTATGCAAGGCATTATCAGTCTGCCTATGGAAATTATGGTACTTGCTTTTGAGCTGCTGCAGGAAAAGGACGAACAGACATATATGCGGCTGCAGACAAAAGGAAAAGTGCTAAAATTACTCTCCTATTTTTGAGATTCTGAGCAAGAATTACGAATCCAATTATTTCTACCTTAATATAGTATTTTAATACCTTATACTATCCTCTTTACCTAATAATCCGACATAACTTTGTACTAATCAATAAGATATTAATGTGTGAAAGCGTATGAAAATAAAAAAATATATTATTATTGAAGGAAGTCCGGTTCTGTTTCCTCTTGAATTTATGCACTCGGATATGGTTCATAACGGTGCTAAAATAGAAAGTGCAGGTTTTTTCATAATTGTACAAGACAGTAAAGCCCAGCAGTTAAAAGTAAAATGTATGGGAGAGAGTACTTCTTTGTCCATAAAGAGCCATCCTGAAAAAGACGAGATCATAATTGCTCAGTATCTGGGACTTGACACCGGAAAACAAGATGATAAGATTGTATCTGAGGTTAATGTATATCTGAACAGTGAAAAAGATTGTCTACATGATTTCGCTCAGGCAATGTCAAAGGTATATAAGGATACGATTCTACCAAAGAACAACAGTATTCATTTACCCTCTTCTATAGGAGAAGGCACAATATCTATGTCCCAACTCAGTACAGGTCTGGGTCTGTTCAAAGCAAATGTCAGATTCAAAAATCCGGTTAAGTTTATACGAAATAGTATACATTCAAATACACATCTGTTTATTCATTTTAACCTTAGTGAATCTTCATTCATTATAAAAAAAGACAACGGACAGCAAACCGATGTCGGCGTTGACTGGGAGGAAGCAGTGTTTTATTCCAGCAGCGGAAAATCAGCAGAACTGGAACTTCCTGAAGGGAAATGGTCTAAGTGGGTTACCATTATCATACACCGATCCTGGCTGATAAACAAACAGCTAAACTACAGCACGGATATAGGTCAGGATCTGATACAGGATTTTCTTAAAAATAAAGCGATGCAGGGTATGCTCAACCTTACTATGGAAGAAATGTCTCTGGCTTTTGCTTTGCTGCAGGAAAAAGACAACCAGACTGATACACGACTTCAGACAAAAGGAAAAGTACTCCAGTTGCTCTCACATTTTATTACAAGACACCTGCAGGAGGATACACCTTCTCAGTATGCTGACTTTTCAGATGTATCCAGAATTATGTGTGTAATCGGAAAGCTGGAAAAAAACCTAAACAGCAGCTGGCCAACAATAAACCTTATAGCACATAAATGTTTGATGAGCCGCACTAAATTTATAACACTTTTCAAAAATATATATGGCAAAAGTTACCATACAATGATGATGGAAATCCGCATGCAAAAAGCTGCTGAATTTTTACAAACCGGCGAACCCATTTCAGAGGTTGGTCAAAAGGTAGGGTTCTCAAATCTCAGCCATTTTGCAAAAACATTTAAACAGATATTTCATATTGAACCCAGCAGATACAGACAAACAATCAGTCACTAGCATAATATTTACGACCCTCTGAGCTGGATATATCTATATAAAACCTTCATAATTAGTCTTATTCCAACAGTTAATTAGCTTATTCTAGCCTATTGCAAGGCACTGACAATGTAACTTTGTATTCAGGCAAATAAACAATTATCATGACATTTAAATTAGATTACTATCTAACAACAGATGATCGCTGGCTCAGGAATTTCTCAGATATACTCAGCGAAATGACCGGACATGTAAATGAAGTGAGGGATAACAATTTAATATTACATCCTGCTATAGGTGAGGGAATGTTTGAAGTGATCACTTTTGGAGACGGACTCAGCCTATTAAGAGTAAACTGTATCTTTCATATCAATCTGAAAATAAACAGAAGCCCTGATCCCAAAAACGAGGAGTTCATTATACACCTCAACCTGAGTGAAAGTCAGGAATGTACAATCAGCGCCAATAAAAATAAAACAGATTATATACTGCCCTTTTCAGAAGCTGTACTTTATTCTTCTTCCGGAACCGGACTACAGACAGATATACATAAGGGTGATCATATCAAATTCCTTATTCTCATTGCTGACAGGCGTTGGATTACCCATAATGCAGACAGTGAGACATGCGATTCTCATGTTTTGCAACAGTTTCAGGATAACGTTCCTGTTCATGGCTTATTGAATATGGACTTGGTGGATTTCAATACGGCATACGAAATACTCCATATGTCACTACCAACTCCTTCTTCTTTCAAGTTTCAGATACACGGCGCAACACTAAGCCTCCTTGCTCATTTCTTCAGAAAAATTTATATCCGTGAACAGGCTCTAAATAAAGAACTATCATTAGGAAGTGAGCCCTTTACTAAACTCAAAGAAAGATTGATTCGTCAGCTGCACAAACCCTGGCCACCTCTCGAGATCTTAGCCGGCGAACATAACATGAGCAAGACAAAATTTATACAATCCTTTACCCGCATCTTCGGCAAGAACTATTCACAGTTCTATCTGGACGCCCGTATGGAAAAAGCAGCTCAAATGATTCTTGAAGGAGTAAGTATATCAATAGCGGGTATGGATGTCGGATATACCAATTTAGGCCATTTTTCAAAAATATTCAAAAGATACTATGGTATATCACCAAGACAGTATGTTAAAGAAAAAGAATTGATTATAGCGCAGACACAGGTTACTGTCGCCTGAATATAAATAGCTGTAAAAGCAAGACTGCATAAATAAACCGGCTCTTTTAAATTATAAAAAACGGTTTACTATCATCATAAAAAGAAAGCCATATTCAGATCTCCATAACAGGATAATACAACGAAGCTATCGCCATATGGTCTAAAATAAAAATGCTAGTGATGTCTCCTAAACCCATGTAAGCAAAAAAAACATGAAAACTTTGTACATTCTATTTTGCCTTTGTTACCTTTTGATGTTCTCAGGTTGTCGCAAAGACTCCCCGGATATTCCGGAAAATGCTGCTATCTCCCGTACTGTTCTCGTGTATATGGGAGGGAACAATAACCTGCAGTATGAAACATACGATAAAATCGAAGCATTAAAACAGGGATATAATGCCGATATGGGGAGATTACTTATCTATCAGGCAGTACAGGATGCCACCCCCCGTTTATTAGAGATTACTACAAATTCCTCTGGCAAGGTGGTCGAAAAAGTGTGGAAGATCTATGAAAAACAAAATACGGCAGACGCGAATATATTTGTCAAAGTATTAGCTGATGTCAGGAAGACAGCCCCTTCCAAAAGCTATGGACTGATCATGTTTTCACATGCTTCAGGCTGGCTGCCTCAAAGTACACTACTCAAGCCGAGAACACTATTGCAGGATGACAAAAATGATCTGGAATTGCGAGATTTTGCCACAGCTTTGCCCGATAACAGCTTTGACTTTATAATCTTTGAATCCTGTTTTATGACAGGGATAGAGGTACTGTACGAACTTAAAGACAAGACGCGATACGTCGTAGCCTCGTCTGCAGAAATACTTTCTCCGGGATTTACGCCTATATATGCACAGCTCCTTCCCTACCTTTATAAAGAAGAAGCGGACTTAAAAGGTTTTTCTCAACGGGTATTTGCTTATTACAACGGCCTCCGTGGCGACTATCGGTCAGCTACTATATCGCTGATAGATGTCAGACCATTGCCGCAACTGGCAGGATGGGTACGCACAAATGTCTCCGGGTCTTTACCATTAAATGACCTAAGCCTTATACAACATTTTGACAGATACACAAACTACAAACTGTTTTTTGATTTCGCAGATTATTATAAAAGATTAGCTCCGGTGGAAAGCCATGAAAAACTTCAGTCTCTTCTGGACAAGATCATCGTTTTTAAATCGTCAACTCCACAGTTTTTATTAGCACAAAATGGTTTTATTATCCGGACACATAGCGGCCTTACAAGTTACATACCACAGGCCCGTTTTCTGTATCTCAATACCGAATATGCAAAACTAAAGTGGGCAACAGATACCCAAATTAATCCATAATTGCTCAAAGTGAATATGAAAAAATTGCTTTTTTCACTCCTGTATGCAGGGTTTATCATTTCCTGTCAATCTCCGAATCAGGCGATTCATGAACAGGAAGAAAAAGATTCCGATAGTCTTAGTGCTTCTATTCACGGACAGGAACATAAGTATTATCTTGCTAAACATTATTGGGATGATATACCTTTACCGGATAGTCTTTCTGACATCGGACTAGAAGGCTTTAAAGAGTCTTTGGAAGACTATCTGCTACTTCTCCAAACGTTCCCACCGGCAATGGCTAACGAAACAATGAGGGGATTTCTGAATAGAAAAGTAACTTCATCCACCTTAGTTATACAAGTGGGGGATCTGATAGAGAACTACCTCTACAATCCGCTGTCTCCTCTTCGGAATGACAAACTGTATGCTACCTTTTTGGAATATAAACTTACATTTCCAGGGATTGAGGATATATTTCTGGTGCGTACCAGATACCAGCTCCATATAATTTCAAGGAACAATGTAAACCAAACTGCAGAAGATTTCACATACATCACACGCAAATCAAGAGAAGCGTCTCTGTTTACTACAAAAAGCAACTATACACTCTTATATTTTTATAACCCCACCTGTCCCTTCTGTGAGGAAACAACAAAAAAAATGATACAGAGCCGTATATTAAACGAATTTAAAACGGTCCGTCAAGGACTCGCTATTCTGGCCATCTGTACCGAACCATCCCAAAAAAACTGGTCATCTTACATCAGATCACTCCCTTCAGACTGGATCAATGGATATAACGATAAGATATCTAATCAGCAACGGTATGACCTGCGCGCGCTACCTTCATTATACCTTATCGATAAAGACAAGAAAGTGCTTCTTAAAGACGCACCATTTTCTCAGATAGAATCCGTACTATCAGACTTAAAGGCTCAGGAGGTATTGTAAACAAATGGCATATGTATTCAGAAAAATTGTTCTTCTCTCCTTTAAAATTGGATATCCGATATGATCCGGGGGGGATCATACCGGATCTTAAGAATACAACAATTATTAGCCGATAAGGCTCCATATCAGTACTGTATAGAAAAACCTTTATGCTGGTAAACATATTCATTCGAACAAACGCCAACCATATTAAACCTGATTACCCCATATTTCCAAATTCTAGTGCCCTAATACGTACATAGCTATCCGCACAAAAAGCCTTAAAACATCTTTATCTGATTCTATTAAGCTAAATATAGAAATGATCAATCCAATTGGTTTTAAAATCCATAGGAACATTTTAATCTTTTATCATTCCCAATCTTTGCAATAAAAGGGACACAACTAGCCTGAAAGATTCGCCTCAAATGTGGATCAGTCTGATCACGTAATATAAAAACAGAATTTACATCACATCATATGAAACCAAAAGCATCAATCCTTGTTTTACTAAGCCTGATTTTAAATTGTTCTCTCCTGATTGCGCAGTTCCCTAAAAGCAGATATAATAACAGTGGCGGCAGCTGGGTATTCAAGAGCAATATAGCAGGATTGGCTATCGGTAATATCAATTTAGCAGCAGAAACCATTATCAACGAAGATTATGATTTCCCAATTACTGTACATACATCCGTCTCTTACAATTCATTAAAAAAATATGCTGGCAACACTAAACTCAGACATATCGCCCTACAACCTGAATTCAGAATGTGGATGCAGGGTGAAGCTTTTGAGGGATTTTTTGCCGGAGCCAACCTCAATTACGCTAACTACAATGCGGGTTATATATCACTTAGCAAATCACTTAAAGATAATTATTACCAGGGATATCTTTTCGGGGTTGGTATTGCCGGAGGGTATCAGCTGACCATTAGTGATAAAATTGGTGCTGAAGCCTCTCTGGGGATTGGTTACGCCAATATGAAACATGATGTATACAAGAAATTAAAATACAGTGAAAAGCTAAGGTCAGAAACCTACAATTATATAGGTCCGAATAAATTCTCTATTTCACTGGTATACAGACTATAACACATAGGCTCTACACAGAATACTGTTTGAGAAATAAAATTTATTGATCGTCTTTAATATACATCCAGTATGTTTAAGCGAGTCTTATATTCTCTTCAAAGGTCGAGTTAATCATTGTAACCAATCCATCGAATCTGCTATCACAGATACCGGTCACCTATAAATTCTTTTACGTAACCACTACCCGACTTTTCCGTAACTATAAATTTCACAGCACATTTCACACGGTACCGTCCTCCCCTTTAACGAACTTTTTTATTTGCAAACCATTCATTTCGAACATTTGAGCACAAAAATATACAATTACAGATCTCAGAGATTCCAAATAGAATGCAAATACAACCGGGCTATATACTATCCGTCTTCAGACATGATATACAGAATATGCACTCATACGGCAATGCTTACAACTTTATGCACCGTCGGACGATCCTTATACAGGGCAAGAAGAATCTGATGTCCTCCACACGTTCTTAAAAAATGAACGATCCCGATAGTTTTAAGATTAGTCGGGATAGCCTTCAGCGTGTTGATTATGGATATTTGTATTGAAAAAAATATTAATTAACGACATGCATCAAAGCATAATAAAGCTTAGGACACAAACATTCACAGATTACTAAACTCAAGTGAGCCGATAGTTTTTAAACAGTAAAATTTCTGTTTTGCTGAATTCCAGTAAACAGATCTTGAGGAACATGACACAACATTTTTTAATAACACACTGACTTCCTATTATTTCCATATTCGGATATACAGAATCCTAAGGAAATGTAAATCCGAAAGAAAAACAGATGCCTTATTCTCTGAAAATGCCGGATCACAATTTCAAAACAGGATATTATTTTATCCTCTAGACTAAGCAAACAGCATCGGTAAAGGTGGAATATTCTGACAATCAGATTTGTACACAGCATAACATCAGCATTCATAATTGACCTGATCAGAACCTTGCAGAATCAATGTGTATATGAAATTAACACATAATATAGAAAACAAGAATAATAATTTAACACCAAAAAGAATGAGTATGAAAAAGTACGCCATTATCGCTCTTGCAGGGTTAACCCTTGCATCATGTAAAAAACAAGGAGGAGAGCCCTCTCCTGTTGTACCCGGGGACGAAAAAGATGCCCGTGTAACCCTTAATATTACCCCCTCTGCCAACATCGGGACTTATGCCAGTACAGTAGGATCGGATAACGGTACCGCAAACGAGTCAAAGATTACGACTATTGACGTATTTCTGTACAATGAGGACGGAGGACTTACTCCTGCGGGATATAAAAGGTTTTCTGGTGCGGAAGCCAATCTCTCATCACCAAAAACCATCGAAACGAAAACAGGAAGAAAAAGGATTTACATCGGCATCAACTTACCTCAGTCGCTCGCCGACCAGCTAAAAGCAAACTTCTCAGCTATGCAGTCTCCTTACGTTGTCAATATGGCGCAACTGGCCACAGCTAATGACGGCGTAATGATGTTCAATCAGGCTGTAGCATCACTGACTATTAAAGAAGGTAACGATCCGGATAATAAGATCAGCATTCCGGTGGCACGTTTACTGGCCAAAGCAGGTATATTGCAGGGAGCCAACCTGAGTCTGAATACACAAGGAGGTGCGGTATCTGATCTTCAGTATACTGTGGGACAGCGCAACAAGCAGATATTTATAGGTAATCTGTTTGACTTTAAAGATGCCAACTGGACATTTATTGATCGCACTGCCAATGCTGCAGGCTATAATGCTGCATTTGAACCCGTACTTAGTAATGAATATAAGCCTGTAGATGCAAAAGGAACTGCTACAAATGCACTTAAAACGGTATATATTCCTGAAAACACTTCCGAAAAAAGTGAGCACACGCAGTTGACTTATATACAGATCAGATCAAAATTCACCCCAACTACAGTAAGTGATGGTACCCTACCAGCAAGCGGAACATTTTATGTTGTATTTGGACAGGTAGGTAGTAATCTATATATGCACCAGTTGTATTTTGCGAGCAAAACAGAGGCGGACAAAGAAGCAGCCAGCGACAAATATAAAGTAACAAAAACTGTAAACGGAGTGGCCACTACGGTTTCTCAATCAGCTGTACTTACCTATGAAAATGGACTCTGCTACTACCGTTTGTACCTCAATGAGGATCAGGCTGCCGGAGCCAATAAAGCAGGTATACTTCGTAACACCTTCTTTAATGCACAAATTACCAAAATCAACGGTTTGGGTACACCGAAAGAAGGACAAGTACCGGGCGAACCTGGAACACCAGGTAATCCGGGCGGAGGCGTAACACCGACAAATCCTGTTGATCCGGAAAAACCTATCGTACCAGGAAACGTAGATGCAAATATAGAGGCTACGATCTCTATTACACCTTGGAAACTAATAACAAGCGAACACGAAATATAAAGAACAATTGTAGAAAAAAGGAGGGAGAAAGAACAAACTCACTTCCTCCTTTTTAATCTAATCTTATAGAATAACAAAAAAACAAACGGACGAAATAACAGCATGATACACAGATGGAAATGATGAAACGATATCTACAGCACATTTACATACAGCTTCTGATAGTAACCATGCTGATGGTCACCATAAACAGCTGTATAAAAGATGATTTGTCACAATACACCTTTGATATAATGCTGAGCTTTACAGACAAAGCAGGGAGCTGTCCGGACAAAGTCGTATATACGGGTACTGCAAGTATTGTTGTTTACGCATTTGACGAAAAAGGCTATTTTGTGGATAGATTTACAGAAAAAAATATTACATTCTCTCCGGAACAAACCCTCAGGGTAACGCTTCCAGAAGGAAATCATACACTCATCGCATGGGCAGGAACTGTACAGGGACAATTTGAAGACAGACTACTTGTAAAAGGAGAAACACGTATTGACGAACTGACAGTACCTTCATTCACACTCAAAAACGGTCTAAAAGTCATGTCTGATCAGGTATTATTCCATGGCGTATTAAAAAATGTGAATTCTGAAACCGCAACATATACACCGGCACAACGAATTGATCTGCGAAACATAACCAAACCACTTTATGTCTCTGTAGAAAAATATGATATTCAAAAGCGATATCAGGTCAGAATAAGTCATAATGCTGCAGTGAGCCAGTTTGAAAGTGCTGAACTGCTCAGCACTGATGATCATTATACGATGACTGATCTTGAGGAAGATCCCACGACAGCAACATATACCGGCAAAACGGGATTGCTTTGGAGACTCGAAGACCGTAACCCGAAAATTACGATCAGGGATATGGACACAGGAACCGATGTATTCAGTGCAAGTGTAAAGGAACTGATGGAAAAACTTCCCCAGCTCAACCTTAACTGTGAACCCGCTATTAATCTGCAGATTGTTCGCAAATTCCCTACAGAGGCAAGTATTACCATTCTGATTAACGGATGGAAACTTATCGAATCTGAAGGTTCTATATAAAATCAGAAAATAACCCACAGCAAAAATTGCGTAATAAGCTTAAAAAGCTGTGTCACCATAAAAGCCAGTTGCTATAAACGGCGATCAATAATACAAAAAGATGGAAAAAATACGACTACCGATATTGCTGATGTGTATCTCCATGATTACACTGCTTTCCTGTAGCAAGGAAAAAACCATCACTGATGATACAACAACCGGAACAAACAACACCAAGGACATAACATTTACTGTAGCGCTGCCCGGCATGTCACAGAATATCAGCACGTATGCCATCACCGAAAATGAAGAGAATAAGATCCGTACCATTGATGTACTTGTATTTTTGGTTAATGGATCCAGTGAGACCTATGCCTACAGAGTACGGGGAAGGAATATCAAACAGCTAACGGCTAATACTGTTCAATTTCAGGTATCACTACAGACACATGCGACGAACCGCTATCGTGTTGTGGTCATTGCCAATGCAAAAGCAATTGTAGATGGGATCAGTTATGGAATAAATGAGAGCAAAGCAGCAGTAACAGATAAGCTTTTGATCAATAAACCTACTCCGTGGAATACTACTTCCAGCAAAGACTATGATCTCTTTCCCATGTGGGGCGAAACTAACGATATAATTATTAGCGATAAAGTTCCGTCATTGTACGCACCCCTTCTCCGAAGTTTGGCCAGGGTAGATGTAAAGGTAAGACCCGAATTGACTACTGATTTTACCATGACCAGTATCAGTGTGTACAACACCCGCATCACTGGCAAAATAGTGCCCTTCGCTGAGAATTTCGTTGGTCTAGGAACATATGTAACCAATCCATCAATGTATACTTCATTCCCTATCAGCAGCACTCCATGGGTATATACTACAGAAGCACTAAGCTCCGAACAGCAGATCTATTTATTTGAGAATGCTCCAATTACTTGGACCCCAGGTTCACCCAAATCACTCTGTCTCATCATAGGAGGTAGGTATGGTGGCAGCAGCACAGAAACCTATTACAAGGTCGAGTTTTTGGATGGTTGGCAGAGCTCTGCTTCCGTGTTACGCAACCATAAATATACTTTCAATATCATGGGAGTTGACGGAGAAGGATATGCCACGAAGGAATTGGCTCTGGCTGCCAAACCTTCCAATATGAAGGTTTCCCTGTTGACAATAAATGAGAATGAACTGCCCATTATATACTTTGATGAACATTACTATCTGGGGCTGCAAACAGATCTTATTACTTACACACATTCTGCTACGGGTCAGCCTTACAAAATAAAAACGAATGTCCCGGGAGGCTGGCAATGGACAAGTGATCAACCCTGGATTTTAGTGACTCCTAATATCGGTACAGATAACGCAAATATAAGTGTTCTTATTAATGAAGGTAATCCAATACCACGATACGGAACAGTCACCATTATCGCAGGGAAAATAAGAGCTAAAATAAAAGTCTATCAGGGGTATGGAACTAATCCCTTACCAGATATACCCTGACATAGTCCTATCAATCCGTTTGATTGGTTTTGTAGACTATATCAAACGGATTGATACTTTGAATTTAAGATCTGATGCTAACTATCAAATTAGTTGTTAGCTTAAAAATATTAAAACAGCATGAAACAAAGATTTTTTTTAATCATCTGCATATTGTTTATCACAACACTTTCTGCCTGCAAGAAGATTAACAGCCCGGAAGAAATCAACAAAGCAGACGAACAGCAGGTCACACTACGTCTGTTGCTACCGCAGCAAAGCGATAAGGCGGGTACCTACGCTATCAGTGAAGTCGATCAAAACACTATCCATACGCTGGATATACTGGCTTTTAAAGTGGCTGATGACGGCAAAGAGTACTATGCCTATCGCAAAAAAGGGGTATTACTGAGTCCCAGTCCAACAGCCGGCGAAGTCAACTTTCATGTCGATCTGCTCAAAAGTGAAGACAAATACCGCTTTGTACTTATTGCCAATGCCGCTGCACAATTGCAGGCTATCCCCGAAAAAGCAACGACAAATACCGAAAAGGAAAGCCTGCTGAGCAGTATCAATTATACCATTACCGCTGGCTGGAATGCCAACTCATCAACCAACTTTACCCCATTGTCCATGTGGGGCGAAAGTACGGTCATAAATGGTATCAGCAACAATACTTCCGGTTTTAATGTCAGCATGCTACGCAGTCTGGCCGCTATAGATGTCACTGTGAGTGCTCCTGATTTTGTGATGGAACGGGTGTATGTATACAATATGCCCAACAAGGGTCGTGTAGTACCACTGCCTGCCAACTACGATGCTGCTAGCCGTAGCGTAACGGCTCCTAGTCTGGTCACGGGCACTACTGCATTGACAGCAGTAAACTATGTATCCGGAGCTACTGAATTATCAAACAGCATTTTTCTTTTTGAGGCTGCTGCAGCTCAGTATATCGGGCAAAGCACTGCGACCGGACTGGTAATAGCCGGGAAATATGCGGGTAGCGCTATTACCACCTATTACCGTATAGATCTGGCAGATGAACAGGACAAACCATTTCCCATACTGCGCAACCATCGCTACACCATTGATATCAGCAAGGTACACGGTGACGGTTTCGGATCTCAGGCTACAGCATGGAGCAGCAAGTCCATGAATATAAATGCGACCGTTGTCGAATGGAAGGAGGGTTATGTTCCTGAAACCAACTCTACTTTGAATTACCTGAAGGTCAGCATGGACAGCATTACCATAGCGCGTTCTGCCAAGACATTATCGCTGGAGGTCCGCACCAATGATTTGGCTGCCATGACACTCACTGACATCCCGAATTGGGTTACGGTTACGCGTCAAAACAATCCAGAAAAGGCAGTTTTTACATTAAATATTCCAACTTATACCTATCCACAGGGAGTCCGTGTCGCAAAACTTGCGGTCAATGCCGGACGGATCAAAAAGATCATCACCATTATTCAAAGCCCTCCACCGATAGATATAGGGCTACCGTTTCTGGTTAGTGGAAGTAATCTGTCAGGAACAAAAGTCCCCTGGCATAAACGGGCTAATGTAGAATACGGACTACATGTAAATATGGATGCATCTCAGACGCAGAAGCCCGGTACTCCATATGCGGAGAGCTGTGCTGCACTGGGCCCAGGCTACCGGCTACCAACATACAATGAGCTTATTCAGCTTGTTCCTCCAGCTTCTCCTTCCGAAAGAGAGAATATTGATACTCAGCTTGCAAGTAAAGGTGGGGCAAAAATAAATAATACAAACTTGGCCACCACATTTTTATCATCATCTACTGCCAGTAATCAGGGTAATTATGCCTTGTATTTAGGTTTGAGTAATCTTTCAGGTGGTACAGGATCCAACGGGGTATACTCAACGGGAAACTATCCTAAGAGCAGCTATGTATGGAATTCCGAAATAGCCCGATGCGTCATGTCAAAAAGCAATGCTCCTCCGCTATAATTAAGCCTTCATGCGGAACGCGTGCGCTAGCATAGTATTAAATAATAAGAAGTTATAGTAAAGAATAAGCTATGCGCCTTTAGTTAGCGCACGCCTGTGGCGTGTGCTATATTGAGCGCCAGCAGAGAATAATAGGATAAACTATAGTATGATATATTAGAAATATCTCTCTATAATTTCTAACTACATAAGAATAATAATCACTTCATTGATTCAATTTCTCATCGGATATATGTTTAAACAAAGTATTATTACCGTTAAAAAACACCTGTTTCGAATAACAGAAAAATCTGTAAGCCTGTAATTTAGAGTAAAATAATAAACTCCATTTTCGGATCATATAACAATAAATTACTTACATAGTTCGAACAGCAAAAAAAGATTTAAATTAAGTGTGTTGTGTTTTGCCCGGATTTCCTGCTATATAAACAGAAAATCAAAACCCAAAAATATTCTGATAAGTCAGGGAATCGGGCATTTTTTACAAATATTCATTCACTTTCTAATATAAAATTTACAAAACAAATAACCAGCATCCAGACCCTTACTACTATTCGGTAAATTAAAAGAACGATTTCATCCTATTTAAAATGACATCGAATGTTATAGCAGCTATAAATTCCTCTCTTTTGTAAAGAGGGTTAGCATAAAATTAAGAGGAAATACCATACCAGTACGAATCTTAACTGTTGAAATACTTTAGTCGTTACTACTCACTTGCATAGGTAGATATCAATACATCTTATACTCATAAGATTTTTTCACACAAACTAAAGGACTGGAATTTTCAACCAAAAAGAGTCCGGAATAATTTCCGGACTCTCTTTGTTATTCTTACTTTATTAATTCACTACATTAGAATGCAGATCCTATTTCAGCGGCAACTTGTCTAAATCAATCTGAGGAGCTTTGCCTTTTGAAGGACGCTCAAAACGGGAATCAACCACCGTTTTATCCTTAAAAAAACCACAGTTTCTCAGATAAAATGCTCCATCGGCTACTCCGCCGGCATAGTCAAGACGATATCCCTTCCGGGCAGTCTGATCTGCTGTAAATTTTGCCTTTGTACACTCTATCCAATTACCCTGCTGATTGCGTACCCATTGATTATCAAATTTAACGACACGTTCATATATTCCCTGATTAGGGTTGAAGTTCTCCAGAAAAGAATGGAATCCTTTTAGATATGAATTTGTTTTAGGTCTTTCAAACTGCGCGATCAATTGCCATTTCCCCTTTTCGGGAGCATAGAACCAGGCAGTATATTCTGTATAATCATTTGCAACAGGGCGTCCTCTTAACAAGAATTTATAGGTATTACCTGTAATCCAGTTATAGCGCAGGAAACTCTGCCCACCCGAGCCCTCATTTCCGAATTCACCTGTATTGACGCCTTCGCCTTTAGCTTTCAGAATTATTTTATGATCATCCGGAATAGCTTTGGGATCATCTGTTGTAAAAGGACTCCAAACGGAAAAGAGAATTCTCCGTTCTGTCTTACTATTCACCTGCATGCCAAAGTAACCTCCCGAAAAGCCATTGGCCATATAATATGATCCTTCCGTATCATTTCCCTTGCCTACAGTCACTTCGTTATAATAGTACTCTACATTACCTTCCGGCTGATTGTAACCCAGGTGTACAGAAGGTCCTCTCCGTCCCCAATAAAAGAAATTTCCCTCATTATTGGGAACAAAATTTGCAGAAGCAATAAAAGCTTCCTTACCTGAAATCTCATAACCTTTAATGGCCGCAAAGTTTGTTTTAGGACTTAGGGCTTTTAGTACCAGAGCATAATATCCTGAATCATTCACAGTCCATTGCCCCAGATCTATGCCGCCTGTATTTTTTACGGTGATTTTCTTTTTCTGTTGTCCGATGCTGATCTCATATTCTCCTCCTTTGTTTACAGCATCAATGATTACACTCAAATCAAAACTTCCCTTTTCAGCAAAGCGAACGAAAGTCTTAAAATATATTGCAGGGTCATTCCAGGATTGGATACCAGCATCCGTTATCAGACCTTTACCATCCGGTAAAGACGGATATTGCCATGTATTACCTGCTATCGGTAGAAAAAATTTAGTTGAACCCTTTTCGACAATCTGCTGTGCAAATGTCAAAAGAGGTGCTAAGAATAGAAACAGAATTATTTTTTTCATATATGCAATTTGATTTTTAATGGTCATCTGCGAGTTGGTGGATCTAAATTCTATTCATCGGTAGTTGGGTAGTTGTGCTACATGTATATTTCAGAAACATAATTAGATCTGAGCTAAATATAGAGGAAACATCTCTAATTCCCCTTTCATCAAATGGTCTGAAAGCACAAAAAAACCGATTGCGGTTTAAGCAATCGGTTGATTATTTTTATAATATTTCTATTACAATTCGGTCAGCCTATTTCTGGCTCCCTTTATCTCCAGAACCCGGACGGGCTATGGACGATCGCATATCAGAATCTGCCTGTATATTTTGCATTTTATAATAATCCATTATACCCAGATTTCCATTACGAAAAGCTTCAGCCATAGCTAATGGAACCTGAGATTCGGCTTCGATTACCTTTGCTTTTGCTTCCTGAGCCTTCGCTTTCATTTCCTGTTCTGTTGCAACGGCCATTGCTCTTCTTTCCTCAGCTCTTGCATTCGCAACCTTAAGATCTGCCTCTGCCTGATCCGTCTGTAGCTTAGCCCCTACGTTATCGCCGATATCTATATCTGCAATATCAATAGACAGGATCTCAAACGCTGTCCCGGAGTCAAGTCCTTTTGATAGTACTGTTTTAGAAATACGATCCGGATTTTCTAAAACTTCTTTATGATTAGCAGACGAACCGATAGTTGTCACAATTCCTTCACCTACACGTGCAAGAATAGTTTCCTCTCCGGCACCCCCGACCAATTGATTAATATTAGCCCGAACGGTTACACGCGCTTTAGCGATTAATTGAATACCATCTTTTGCAACCGCAGCCACAGGAGGAGTATTAATAACCTGAGGGTTCACCGACAACTGCACAGCATCGAACACATCACGTCCTGCCAGATCAATAGCAGTAGCCAGTTTAAAGTCCAGTGGAATATTCGCTTTATCGGCTGAAATAAGTGCCTTGATTACTTTATTGACATTGCCGCCCGCAAGATAATGGGTTTCGATATCATTTGAGGTAATTCTTAGACCGGCCTTAGTTGAGGTAATCATCGCGTTTGTAACCAGAGAAGGTGGTACTTTACGAAGCCGCATTAACACAAGATTTAGCAAACTAATCTTCACATTAGATAGTTGCGCTGTGAACCACAAATTGACAGGCAAAAGATACAGCAACAGGAAAAAGGCAACAATGCCTCCGATAATAAATAATACTAAGGAAATTTCGGGATTCATAACTTTTTTAATTTCAGATTCCTTAAAGATAACATAATTTATTTAATTCTCTTCCGATCGATTTATTCATTAATTCCGAAGAAGAAAAAAACAACATTAACAACTGATTTACAATTAGATATGTTAAACAAAAAAAAATTTGCACAAGGATAAAACACAAAAAATATAATGTAATTTTATATATTCTATAAATTATATGTAATAACCGGATTATTGATCTTATATAGCGTCAAAAAATGAATATTTTCTCTGTTTTTGGTCATAATACAAACCAGGTAGTATTTGGTCATTATTCTTTTGCAGTATCGGGATTTCAAAACCCTGATTCTATATACCAAGCCTCTATTCTGAAAAGCAGAATATGGTATAAATACAGCGTTCTTCAGTATTGGTTCTTTCGGATGAATGCATTCATCCGGGTCCACATGCCGAAATGGCTTTTGCTGCATGACGATCGTTATTCCGGGATTACTGAAAAATTATCTGCGGCTCCCTCCTTTCTGCATAGATTTTTCCTTCAACAGGCATCCTATGTAGCTTCAGACTCTCTTCTTCCGTTACATTTATGCCGTAATAACATAATAAAACTACTTTTTATGAAGAAAAAACAAGATGCAGGCACACATTTAACAGCATTCGCAACTTGCTTTTTTTTAGGTTTTTCAGACTTCAAAGAAAATGAATTACGAAATAATTGTAGAAAAACAGCCTTAAAGAACAAATTAATATCACATTCTAGTCAAATTTTTAGAAAAGGAAAAACTATCTTTGGTATCGTTTTTGGGGATCAACCTAATTTGTACCGTCAAAAAATTAAGGGGAAATCAATATCTGCAATTAGCATTGATATTAACCTGAGAAAAACGACTATCTACTATGAAATTCAAATGAGTGGGGAGGGTTATTCTGAATTTGAAACGATATTTAATATCAAAAAATTCGGAATTCAATCGACTGATACCCATTCCTTATACGACAAAGAGTTGCCTGCTAAGAGCCAGACTTTATGCAGGTGGTCTCTTATTTAATCTTATTCTTACTTTGAGAAATGAATAAAATCAACTTTAAAACTCAGGTCACGATAGGAATTGTTATTGCATTCTTAATGATTTTGTTTGCAGTAGTATTCTTCTTTATTTCCTTTGACAGAAGTATCCGGTTTAATGATGAAATAATCGGGCAGTCAGAGCACAAATTCAACACCATCAATAATTTAGAAATTAATCTGGGCATCGTTAATAACAACAAACTGTTATACGCTAATAGTGAGGATCCCAGGATGCTGGATATTATAAAAAACAAGCACCTTATCATTGATGAAGATTTAAATGAACTTTTTCAGACTACCGAATTTTACACACCCAGTCACCGGATGGAAGTTGCCTTCAGGGCTGAGGTCGAGACGTTTTTAGATAACAGAAAACTCAGAAGGGATGTCGAAATCAACAAAAACGCTGTTATTCAAGACATTATTCTGGATTATGATCAATTACACAAACAGCTAACAACTATAATCAACTCTGTAGTAGATAGCCGTGCAAAATACATCAAGCAAAATAATGATCACCTGAAGATAAGCCGTTTTGTAACCTATGGATTTGTCATTCTTGGCCTTGGAATTATGATCTTTCTTTTCGTACGCGTGAATCAGGTATTCTCCGTACTCCGGAAAGCATTACGAAAAGAACAGGAAAGTTTTGAGCAGCTCAAATTGTTAGGGGATCAGATAGAAGAATCCAATTGGGTACTGGAACAACTGTCGCTACTGGATTCAGAAGTAAGAGGCAATTACAATGAAATGCAATTAGGTAACTATGCATTGGCCTGTATATGCAGAACTATCCATGCACTCGCAGGAGTTGTATATTTCAAATTGCCTGAAGGAGAAGGTTTCAAATTAACAGGAACCTTTGGTATCGAACAGAATTCTGTACCTGAATATCTGGACACAAATACAGGCTTGGCCGGAGAAGTCATTGTCCATCAGCAGCATAAAGTAATTGCAGCAGTGGATAACAACCTATTGAAAGGTCATAGTATTCTTGGAGGCAATCTGGTGAGCGATCTTCACATCATTCCGTTTATCTATGAGGACGAGACAGTCGGCTTATTAGAAATCTGCATTAACAATTCCGATGAGAAGAAGGGCAAAGTAAATGCTTATCTCGACAAGATAGGTAATACACTGGCAATCGCGATCAAGGTCACTCAGGCACATGATAAGATGGCCGAAATGTTTGAAGAACTGCAACAACAAACAGAAGAACTGGAAGCGCAGCAGGAAGAACTTCGTACAACCAATGAAGAGCTTATCTATAAAACCAATCTTTTGGAAGCTTCAGAAGAGGAATTGCGTGTGCAGCAGGAGGAGTTAACCCAGACGAATAATGAGCTGGAAGAAAAAGCCAAATTACTGGAACTTAAAAATGAAGACCTTGACAAAGCCCGCAAAAACATTACAGATAAAATCAACGAAGTAGAACAGGCAAGTAAATACAAATCTGAATTTATGGCTAATATGAGCCACGAACTCCGGACACCTCTCAACAGTATTCTTATCCTGGCCAAATTACTGAAGGATAATAAACATCATAATCTCAATACAGATCAGATAAAGTACGCAACTGTTATCCATAGTGCAGGATCAGATTTACTTCATCTGATTAATGAGCTTCTGGATCTCGCAAAAATCGAATCAGGGCAGATTGATCTGGTCGAAGACCAAATTGATATCCATTCATTGACTAGAAATATTGAGGGATTATTCAGAATCTCTGCAGAAGAGAAATCCATTAATTTCAAGACTACTATTGATCCGGAAGCTCCTGTTGCCTTTTTGTGTGATGAATACCGTCTGGAGCAGGTACTCAAAAATCTGCTTTCCAATGCATTCAAGTTCACCTTAAACGGAGGTAAGATTGAACTAACATATAAACACGTTAACGGCAACATTCATTTTATCGTTCAGGATGATGGAATTGGTATTGCAGCCGAAAAGCAAAAACTAATCTTCGAGGCTTTCAAACAAGAAGACGGATCTACCAGCCGAAAATATGGCGGTACCGGTCTGGGATTATCTATCTGCCGGGAACTTGCAACGCTGCTTGGCGGACGCATATCCTTAGAAAGTGAACCCGACAAAGGAAGCACATTTACTTTTATCATTCCTTACAGACCTGCTCAAAAAAATGAGACTTCTACAGAACCTGAAAACAGAACGATCGCACCGGAGCCAATCAGAGATACAAGCCCTGTCACTATTGAAGAAGACGCTTCTGTAAAAAGTAAAAAGCGATTACTCATTATAGAAGATGATGTCAATTTTTCTGAGATTCTGAAAGATTATGCTGTGGAGCATGGATTTGATCCAAGTGTGGCTTATAATGGCAAAGAAGGTTTAGAGATGGCAATTCAAACGCAACCGGATGCAATTATTCTGGATATTATGCTGCCGATAATAGATGGATGGGAAGTATTGAAAAAGCTCAAAAACGATGACAATACCAAAGACATCCCGGTACACATGATGTCGGCCGCCTCTCTTCATAAGGATGAGCCTATCAACAAAGGAGCTATTGGTTTTTTGAGAAAACCTGTTACTGAAGATTCTTTGGAAAACGCATTCAAAACGATCAAGTCACTTATCTCCACTCCTCTAAAACGCGTACTGATCATTGAGGATCATACCTTACAAAGTGATTTTATCAAATCCTCTCTGAACGAGCGCAATACCGTGGTTGATCAGGCATTCAACGCAGATGAGGCTATGGAAATCCTGGCGGAGAAAAAATCATACGACTGTATTATTTTGGACATCAATCTTCCTGACAAGTCTGGTCTGGAGTTACTGGATGATATCAAAGCGATTGATACTTATCAGCATACGCCTATTATTATTAATACGGCTATGGAATTGTCTCAGGAAAGCACGGAGCGTATTTTAAGACATACCCAAGCTATGGTCCTTAAATCAGGGAAGTCCAACACCCGTCTGATCGATGAGGTCAACTTATTTCTTAACAGACTCAAAAGCAATAAGGGAAGTCAGAAAATACCTACCCATACCAAAGGGGAAGTGATCATGGAGAAAGCTCTTGCCGGAAAGAAAGTATTGATTGCGGATGATGATATGCGTAATGTCTTTGCACTAAGTACCGCCTTTGAGGCCTATAATATGCAGATTGAGATTGCAAATAACGGTAGAGAAGCTTTACAGTTGCTGGATAAGTATCCGGATTTTGATTTGGTGCTGATGGATATTATGATGCCTGAGATGGATGGATTTGAGGCTATAGAAAAGATACGTGAAAATAAAAAGTTTGCTCAGCTTCCTATTATCGCTGTCACGGCTAAAGCCATGAAAGGGGATCGGGAAAGGACAATACAGATCGGTGCTAATGACTATATCAGTAAGCCCATAGATCTGGACAAACTAATATCATTAATGCGGGTTTGGTTAAGTTAGATTGAAAGATGATTTCATTTTCAGAATTAGAAGAATTAATAGAATTAGTAAAGAATGTAAATGGCATGGATCTTTCCGGTTATTCCAGAGCGTCTTTGAAACGGAGAGTAACACGTCTTATGGAAATAGACAGAATGGATTTGGTGGCTTTAAAAACAGCACTGGTCAATACTCCGGGCTATTTCAATCATTTTATAATTGAACTGACCGTAAATGTGACTGAAATGTTCAGGGATCCTTTTTTTTACAAGGCTATGAGAGAGGATGTGTTTCCTTATCTGGCCTCTTTCCCAAGAATCAAAAGCTGGAGTGCAGGTTGTTCCTCAGGAGAGGAAGTATACTCATTAGCGATTCTTTTGAAAGAAGCGGGACTATACGAAAGGTCTTTTATCTATGGCACAGACATTAATAATATTGTACTTGAACAGGCAAAAAAAGGTATCTATTCTCTTCAAAAGATTAAAGACTATTCAGACAACTTTCTGAAATCCGGGACGGTCCACTCGCTGTCTGATTATTACACAGCAATGTATGATGCCGCATCGATCAATAATGATCTCAAGAAAAACATTTTATTCTCTTCACACAATCTGGTTTCAGATGGAGTATTCAATGAATTTCAACTTATTACCTGCCGGAATGTATTGATTTATTTTGATCTGGAATTACAACAAAGCGTGATCAGACTCTTCTATGAATCTTTGTGTCTCTTCGGATTTCTTTGTCTGGGTTCAAAGGAAACCTTACATCATCAGGAGATAGCATCCAAATTTAAACTGATCAACAAAAAGTATAATATTTACCAAAAAATTGCATAGTACGAGAGAGATATGAATCAGCAAAAGATCATCATATTAGCTGGATCCGCCGGGAGTTACAGTATTTTAGTGGAAACCCTGAAATGCCTGCCTGCAGACATGTCTGTTCCGGTTATCGTTATTCTTCACCGCAATGCAAAATATGAAACCAATATAGAAAGCAGCTTATCCAAAAAATGCAAAATCGAGGTCAAGATTGCTGAAGATAAAGAACATATTCAGGCCGGAGTAGCTTACTTTGCTCCTCCCGGTTATCATTTACTGGTAGAACCGGATTATACATTCTCTCTCGATTCATCTGAACCTGTACAATTTTGCAGACCTTCTATTGATGTCACTATGGAATCTGCTGCAGATGTCTACCAGTCTGCCACCTTTGGTTTTTTATTCTCCGGAGCCAATCAGGATGGTGCAGACGGATTAGCCTATATCAAAAAAATGAATGGTACATGTATTGTACAGAACCCTGCTATAGCTGAAATATCAACTATGCCTGAATCTGCAATAAAGCTAGGGGCTTATCATCATATTATGGATAATAAAGGAATTATTGATTTCATATTAGATCTACACAAACAAAATATCAAGAATTAGTAACATGAAAAAGCTAAATCTGTTAATTTTAGATGACAAAATTGAGAACATCATTAGTTTAAAAGCTCTCCTGGAAGATATTGAGGGATTAAATATCCTAAGCAGTTCGGATCCTAATGAAGCGTTGAGACTATGTTGGAAAGAGGATATCGCAATTGCGCTCATTGATGTTCAAATGCCTGAAATTAATGGTTTTGAATTTGTCTCCATTCTCAAAAGTAATCCCAAAACACGGGAAATCATTGCAATAATGGTGACTGCTATATCAAAAGAAGATAAATATCTGATTCAGGGTCTTAACAGCGGGGCAGTAGACTATCTTTACAAGCCTTTAAGTCCGGAAATTACGATAGCCAAAGTTAAATCTTTTATGCAACAGGTATTGACCCAGCTTCAGATCAAAGAAAAAAATGCGGAGCTGGAACAATCCAAACAGGAACTGATCCGGTCTAAAGAAGAAGCTGAACAAGCCAGAAAATCAAAAGAGATCTTCCTTGCCAATATGAGTCACGAGATCCGTACTCCGATCAACGGAATTATGGGAATCACGCAGATGCTCCGCAGTTCTACGCTATCCAGTGAACAAAAGGATTGGGTAAACCGGCTCGATAGTGCTTCACATTCCTTATTATTAATTATCAATGATATTCTTGATATTTCGAAGATAGACTCCGGAATGATGAAACTGGAATTCGAAAACCTTGTGTTTCAGGATTTATTCGATGATCTCAATAAAATATTCAAAATAAAGGCTGCCAATAAGAATCTTGAATTTGAGATGAATATTGACAGCGACCTACCTACTTATGTCAAGACGGACTCATTGCGTCTGCAACAGATACTGAGCAACTTTATCTCTAATGGTTTGAAATTTACCGAAAAGGGAAAGGTAACATTAAGTATTAAGATTCTGGAAGTAAAAGATAACAGTTATTTTATACGCTTCAGTGTGAAAGATACAGGAATAGGTATACGTGCAGAATCACTGAATAAGATATTCCTGGCCTTTGAGCAGGCTGATGATGGTATTACAAAAAAATTTGGTGGAACAGGTCTCGGATTGGCTATTGTCAAACGACTTGCTGATCTTTTCAATGGATCCGTAGACGCCACCAGTGTGTATAATGAAGGCAGTGAATTTTCATTTCAATGTTGGTTTGAAAAGGCCGAGAGTTATGATGTGACAGACTCAAAAATAGAGCAACTATATACCCAATTACCTAAATTCGAGCGTTTGATAGTTTTAATTGCAGAGGACAATGACCTCAATAGTTTTATGCTTTCCCATATTCTGAAAAGCTGGGATTGTGAGGTGGATATTGTCAAAAATGGAAAATCCGCACTGGAAAATGTAGAAAATAAAAATTATGACTTAATCATGATGGACACTCATATGCCTATTATGAGTGGCTTTGAAGCGATCAGGGAAATCAAGAATCACGCAGACCCTGTCAAGGCAAATACGCCTATAATCACTATTTCCGCATCTGTTTTAGAGTCAGAACAGGCAGAAGCATATGAGGTTGGAGCAGACGGTGTAATCGGAAAACCTTTTGATGCAATCGATCTTTATAATCGTATTATTGAAGTCATCGAGAAGAAAAAGCAAATTAAGTTAGACTTCAAGAACTGATAATTTAGATAAACCATAAATATTGTATATTTTTATAAAAGTTTAAATACATAGTTCACAATGAAAAAATTATTTATTATTCCTGCTTTAGCTCTTGCTGTAGCGTTTGCATCTTGTGGCGGTGAAAGCAAAAAAACTTCGACAGAAGGGAATACAGAAACAACAAGTACAGAAACTCAGACAACTGAAGAAACGGTTCCTGGAATCGAAAATGTAGCGATTTCGAATACCCTTTCTTTAGAAGGAAATGATCAGATGAAATATGACAAAGATCTGTTTCGCGTGAAAGCTGGTGAGCCTGTGGAATTGACTTTTAAAAATGCAGGTCAACAGCCGAAAGAATCAATGGGACACAACGTCGTAATCCTTAAGCCAGGTACTGATATCGCTACTTTTGGTGGTGAAGCAGCCGGAGCAGCAGCGAGCGAATATATTCCCAAATCTTCTGCTTCATCTATTATTGCACACACAAAATTATTGGGACCGGGTGAAACAGATAAAATTACCTTTACATTAGAGAAAGGTGTTTACTCTTTTATCTGTAGTTTTCCGGGTCACTTCGGTATTATGCAAGGTAAAATCGTTGCAGAATAACCGGACTGTAAAAACAACATAAGAAAAGACACCTTCCGGGGTGTCTTTTTTGTGTAAAAACCGTTTTATTTTACGCTGTTCCTTACGAATAGTATTAATAATCATTAACTTTGGCAGCAAAATAAAAATCAAACTTTATGCAATACGACGTAATAGTAATCGGAAGCGGGCCAGGTGGATATGTGGCTGCCATCCGTTGCGCGCAATTAGGTTTAAAAACTGCCGTAATCGAAAAGTATAGTACATTTGGAGGTACTTGTCTTAATGTAGGATGTATTCCTTCCAAAGCATTATTAGACTCTTCAGAGCATTATCACAATGCTGCTCACAGCTTCGAAGGTCATGGGATTAGCCTAAGTAATCTAAAGGTTGATATTAAAAAAATGATGGCTCGTAAAGACGATGTCATTGCTCAAAACACAGCAGGTATCACTTATTTATTTAAGAAAAATAAAATAGACAGTTTTCAGGGAGTTGGTTCTTTCGTAGATAAAAACACCATTTTAGTTACTAAAGAAGATGGCAAAACTGAACAACTTACGACTAAAAATGTCATTATCGCGACAGGTTCTAAGCCAACGGCTTTACCGTTCCTTCCGGTAGACAAGAAACGCATCATTACTTCTACAGAGGCTTTATCTTTAACAGAAATCCCTAAAAATCTGATCGTCATCGGTGGTGGTGTAATCGGGCTTGAGTTAGGATCTGTATATGCACGTCTTGGTGCAAAAGTTACAGTTGTAGAATTTGCTAAATCTATCATCAGCACAATGGATGGCGGATTAGGTAAAGAATTGCAACGTGTATTGAAAAAGTCTTTAGGAATGGAATTCCTTTTGGGTCACAAAGTAACCGGTGCATCTGTAAAAGGTAAAAAGGTAACCGTTACTGCTGAAGATCCTAAAGGTCAGGAAATCTCATTAGAAGGTGATTATTGTATCGTTTCTGTCGGTCGCGTAGCATATACAGCTGGTCTTGGTCTGGAAAACATTGGTATACAGCCAGAAGAAAGAGGCAACAAAATCCCGGTAAACGATCACCTGGAAACAACTGTTCCGGGCATCTACGCTATCGGAGATGTGATCAAAGGTGCTATGCTTGCTCACAAAGCAGAAGATGAAGGTATAGCTGTAGCAGAAAGAATAGCAGGACAAAAACCGCATATTGATTATAACCTGATCCCGGGTGTAGTCTATACGTGGCCGGAAGTAGCTTCTGTTGGTCAGACAGAAGAGCAGCTTAAAGAAGCCGGTAAAAAATATAAATCAGGTTCATTTTCATTCAAAGCTTCAGGACGTGCTAAGGCATCCGGAGACACCGATGGATTTATCAAAGTACTGGCAGACGCAGAGACTGACGAAGTATTAGGCGTACATATGATCGGACCTCGTGCTGCAGATATGATTGCAGAAGCGGTAGTAGCGATGGAATACCGTGCTTCAGCAGAAGATATCGGTCGTATATGCCATGCTCACCCGACATTCACAGAAGCACTTAAAGAGGCAGCTCTGGCAGCAACTGCTAACAGGGCAATACACGCTTAAACAATATAACAAAGAAGGGCGATTTATTTGCCCTTCTTTTTTTATCAAACAGATCGGGGAATCTACCATCCGGAATAAATACAGCGTACAGAAATCAATATCTCCACTATACAACTCCGTACGAAGAGCTAAACCCGACTATCCCTATACACACCTCAACTCTAAATACGTAAATCATGAATTTTTACACCAGAAAATGGATCAAGCCTGAGGATCTCAATCCGAATGGAACATTATTCGGAGGGACATTACTGAGATGGATCGATGAAGAAGCAGTAATATATGCAATAGTACAACTGGGCAATCCTTTTGTAGTTACCAAGTATATTTCAGAAATCAACTTTGTAAGTTCAGCCAGACAGGGAGATATCATAGAACTCGGCATAGAAGCAATAGCCTTTGGCACGACATCATTGACCATGAAATGCGAAGTAAGGAATAAAATCACCAGAAAGACCATACTTTCAATTGAAAAACTGGTATTTGTAAACCTGAATGAGGAAGGCACTCCTACTCCGCACGGCAGAACAGAAATTACATATGCCTATATGGGTATTGAACGGATTAACAAAGGAGAAGCTGATTAAGCAACTCCTTTAGCATTTTTTGTAATTTCTTTTTTCAGATCCAATTCTACCCAGAAAGAAGCAACCGGGATCATCGAGACCACAAAATACTTCAAAGCTTTAATTAAGGGCCATTTGTACTCTACTGTACAGGCGACGAGCATAATTACAAATATGACGACCAAAAAACCGTGAATAGATCCGGCGATACGTACAGCTTCTGGGATATCTGCGAAATACTTCAGAGGCATCGCAAAACAGAAAAGGAGAATGGTGGAGATCGCTTCCCATAAAGCGATTTGTCTAAAAAGTCTTAGCATAATAATATCTTCAAACTTCAAAAGTAATACTAATTTGATCACAAAGATCTGACTATGTTTCTCTTTGACTAATAACTGACAAATGACACCTTTACGAATGGATTTAATGCATTTGTATGCAAACAATTGCATTTCCATTACATGGCAGATTAAAAAATAATACGTACATTTGGAGGAGATTGTGTGTTCATTTTTAGTCATGAACGCACATCACTAAATCAACTACAGAAATTATTATCTGCAGTATCCGGGATTGGAATAAATCAGTATTTATAAAGAAGAACGGAAATTACGGATAACTAAAAAAGACAAATTATATCATATGAATTACGACATCATTGTAATTGGAAGTGGTCCTGGGGGGTATGTTGCTGCCATCAGAGCTGCTCAATTGGGCTTTAAGACTGCGATCGTTGAGCGCGAATCATTAGGCGGAATCTGTCTCAACTGGGGCTGTATTCCTACAAAAGCATTAATCAAAAGCGCACAGGTTTTTGAATATCTGAATCACGCTGAAGACTACGGAATCAAAGTTCAGGGCGGAGAAGCAGATTTTGATGCGATTGTCAAAAGAAGCCGCGGAGTTGCTGATGGTATGAGCAAAGGAATCCAGTTTCTTATGAAAAAGAACAAGATTGATGTCATCAATGGTACTGCCAAAATCAAAAAAGGTGGTAAAGTAGAAGTGAAAGGAGCTGACGGAGCGACAAAAGAATATACAGCCAAACATACAATTCTGGCGACCGGAGCACGTTCACGCGAATTACCTAATTTACCACAGGATGGCAAAAAAATTATTGGTTACCGTCAGGCATTGACCTTACCAAATAAACCAAAATCAATGGTTGTAGTGGGTTCAGGAGCAATCGGTGTTGAATTTGCTTATTTCTACAATGCGATGGGTACTCAGGTCACTATCGTAGAATTCATGGATCGTATCGTTCCTGTAGAGGATGAAGAAGTATCCAAACAACTGGAAAAAAGCCTCAAAAAAGCAGGTATCAATATCTTAACAAAATCTGAAGTTCAGTCTGTAGACACCAAAGGAGAATTAAGCAAAGTAAGTATCAAGACAGCTAAAGGAGTAGAAACTCTGGAAGCAGAGATTGTACTTTCTGCTGTAGGTATCACCCCTAATATCGAGAATATCGGCCTAGAAGAGACAGGTGTGAAAACAGATAAAGGTCGTGTACTGGTAGACGATTTCTACAAAACAAATGTAGAAGGTGTATATGCTATTGGTGACATCGTGAAAGGTCAGGCCCTGGCTCACGTTGCTTCTGCTGAGGCAATCACTTGTGTAGAAAAAATAAAAGGTCTTCATGTAGAAGCCATCGACTATAATAATATCCCGGGTTGTACATATTGTTCACCTGAAATTGCATCTGTTGGTTACACTGAAAAAGCAGCTAAAGAGGCGGGATACGAACTAAAAGTTGGTAAATTCCCATTCTCAGCATCCGGAAAAGCTTCTGCTGCCGGAGCTAAAGACGGTTTTGTAAAAGTAATTTTCGATGCGAAATACGGAGAATTATTAGGTGCACATATGATCGGAGCTAATGTTACTGAAATGATCGCAGAGATCGTTGTAGCCCGTAAATTAGAGACGACAGGTCATGAAATGATCAAGTCTGTACATCCTCACCCGACCATGAGTGAAGCGATCATGGAAGCCTGTGCTGATGCATATGGTGAAGTGATCCACTTGTAGGCAATAACCTACCCCATAAAAAAGGCATTCAAGAAATTGAATGCCTTTTTAGTTTTTTATACTTCTGGGCAGGAAGCGAAATAATAGCATTATTTAGCGAGCCCTATATTGTCTATTGCAATATTAAGCGGGACTTAAATATAAATTGCTGAGGCTTATAGTCCTCCTTATTTTCCAGGCGGTCAAACAGAATCTCTGCTGCTTTCTTAGCCTGCTGATCGGGAAACTGCTCAATACTTCCCATTGGAGGATTTTCCATATATTTCCACAACGGATAGTTGGCAAAACTGATAAAATGGATATCACTGTTCAGCGATACGCCTCTCTGTCTCGCAAATTTCATAACATCCAGCGTGACAAAGTCATTGAAAGATAATATAGCCGAAGGCCTGTCCGATAGAGTAAGGAGCTTGTTCATCGCTTCTTCATTTCCTTCTTCAGTAAGATCCGTATTGACGAGATAACGGTCGTCAAATGCAATATCATTCTTTCTCAACCCCTTTATATAGGCGAGTTTACGTTCTTCGGAAGCTAACAGAGTATCAGGCCCGTTGATCAGGGCAATCTTCTGATGTCCGCGGGATACAAAAGCATCGATAGCTTCATATACTCCTGTAGCCAGATCGCATTCTATACGGTCAATATCATTCAGATTAGGAACACAGTCAAAAAATACGACCGGAATCTCCGATTCTTCCATACTCCTGATAAAATCAAAAGAATTGGTATTCTTTCCTATGGACATCAATACGCCGTCAACACGATGTTTTTTGAGGGTTTGCAAGATCCGTAATTCTCTTTCTGCATCATCCATCGACTGCCCCATGATCACCGTATACTTACGCTCATTAGCAAAGTTTTCGATTTCACTGATGGCAGCAGAGAAAAAGGGTTCGGAAAGACTGGGTAATACTACACCTATTGTAAATGTCTTTCGTTGTTTAAAGAAAATAGCAGTCTGATTCGGCTCATAATTCATTTCCTCAGCCATTTTTTTCACCCGCATCGTGGTTACCAACCCAATACTCGGATGATCATTCAGCGCTCTGGAAACTGTAGAAGGAGATATCTTCAGCTTTCTGGCTATTTCTTTTATTGTGGCCGGTTTTTCTTTTTTCATAGCTTTCTATATCAATCCTACTTGCAAAGTAAGGAATCTTTTAAACATTTACATTTATTTTAACCGTCCCGTCTGAAACTTGTACATACCATTTGCATGTGCGCGGACATCTATACTCTGTCGGTTTATATATTTTTCATTTCGCAACTTATTGACAGAAGCCAGTGCTGTCTTAGAAGTACTGGACAACCAGCTTCCATTCAGACTGTAATGCAGTGCTTCGGCAATCATCCTTTCCTGCGGATCACCAAAATCTTTGAAATAATCTTCATATGTACTTCTGTCCGGCGTTAATCCGGCAAAATAATCACCATAATTGTCTGCATTTACAGTCTGAAATGAGGTTGCATACAAATCTACGTCAGTGGTTCCTATGGTATACCTAAAGAATCCTACAGGTTTACCGAATGTATTTTCAACTACAGGATTGCCTCCGCTGTCTTCACCATATGTACCGATCATTTTCTGATTATCTTTAAAATATGGTTTTAGAGAGTTTATCAGGAGCTCACTCGCCGAAGCGGTAGATTTGGTCACTAAAAAGTATACTTTATTGAGATTAAGTGTTCCCTTTTTAGCATAACTGACCGGACCAAACTCTCCTCCATCTTTCCCCCATCCCCAGGCTTCCAGATTGCGATTCAGTTTGTAGGAATACATACGCCTGCCATTCGCAGAGGCTGGTACGATACGATTGGCCAAATACTCCGCTGTCTGGACAGAGCCCCCTCCGTTGTATCTCAGATCGACGATAAGTTCAGATATATTCTGTCCTTCAAACTGACTGAAAATATTTTCGAAGGAACTTAACATTGCTGTTGGAATCCTGTTATTATAAATAGCAACAAATGAGCTGAAAGCAAGATAGCCGATCTTTTTACCATTCTGATCAATAACTTTACTTGCCAGAACAGGATCAAAATTATACAAAGAGCTCACCATTTGTTTTTCTGTAGTGACTGAAGTCGGAGATACAAATTTGATGGTCATATTCCTGGAATTGATCGCATCATTTATCAGTTTAAAATTTTGGGATTTTTGAGTATTATAATCAATATTTGTCTGTCCGTTGATACTTAGAATACGATCTCCGCGACGTATACCTGCCTGATAAGCCGGAGAGTTCTTATCTACCATCCGTACATATAAATCTGCATTATCGCCTGAGGCACTTGTCTGCAGATAAAACACATACATACCATAGCTTGTACTGACTCCTTCTTCGATCTCGCCACTTATAGTCCCCTGTCTATCGATAAAGCTATACTTATCTACCGGCCGGCCATTAACTAAAGGTGTGAGTCCCATCATATAATTCAATACCTCTTCTCCTGTAGCGTAGTTTTTTGTATAAGAACGTACGACTCCCTTATCATCTAACGTATTGACATTACGCGGAGGCATGCTCCCCTCCCATAGAGAAAGAACTTTAGTGTAGTAAAAGACAGAATCTTTGATCATATCTTCTTCTGTATCGCTTTTATTATCAGGGTTATCTGACTTTTTACAACTATATAAAGAGGTAAAAAGTATAAGCACCCATAATACCGGAAATATTTTTTTCATAATCGTCAACAATTAGCATCTTCCGGAAATATAATCCGTAAAACTTGTCTATTCTACTATAGCTATTTCTTCAGGCTGAATCTTAAATTCATCTGCAATATAACTAATCGGGTCAATATTTCTGAAATTCAACTCATCAATAAAATACACTTTCATTCCTTTATCGAATCCCTGCCAATCTATATGCTTAAGTTTATTCAGTTGTTCGAGTGGATTACCTTTTGTTAAAACGGCCACATGTTTACCTGCATTCTGAAGATCTTGTAACAATTGTATCGTCTCCGGGAATAACAAAAGTTTAAGGGGTAAATGAGCCTGCACATGTATACGACCAAATTTTTCTCTGTATTGTTCATCCAAACCGAATTTTTCCTTTACACTGTCAAACATTCCCACTTCTCCATGTTCTTCATATTGCTTTTGCATAAAAGCCAATAAACTTTTGGAGTTCGGTGTTGTTTCTGTGAATTCAATAAAATTTGAAAAAAGATAATATACCTGCAATATGTAATCTTTTTTCGGATAGAGTATATCATCCAGTTCAAACAAAAATACTTTCTTGTCTGCCGGATATTCCTTGTAACTTTTCATCTCTTAGCCTTTAGCTGATACTAAACACAATGCCTGCTCATCTTCTGAATCAGCCAAAACAAAAGCTCCGGAGAGATTGCTAGTCCTGATTTGCTCCTCTGTCAGCAGATCTTTTCCATTCAGGAGTATATTTATAGCCATATCTTTGTCGGGATCTTCCAGCACAAAAATATCAGATAACAACTCCTTTGCCGGCAACAACAACCGGATACCATACTCTTCAAACAATATCTGCGCCTCTGCCAATACATTTATCTCCTCTTTCCCCAAAGGAAGTATATAGCTTATATCCTGATCTAAGCTAACCTTAAGTACTTCATGCGCATACGTTGACTGTCCTCCTGCCGGAATCTGAAGCACCTTGCCTGAAGACACCAAAATCCCGGGTACCTCTTCAGAAGAAGCCAGTTGTACACTTATTTTACTTTCTATCAGACGGGCAATTCGTTGCGCCAGTCCTCTGGTACCATATGTTATTAATAATTTCTCACTCATTTTTTAAACAATGTTTCCGTCACGCATATGAATGGTACGGTCTGAAATATTGGCCAGTTCATCATTATGGGTTACAATGACGAATGTTTGTTGGATTTTATCCCTTAAATCAAAAAACAACTGATGTAAGGCTGCTGCATTTTCGGAATCAAGATTACCGGATGGTTCATCTGCAAGTACGATTGAAGGTTTATTAATCAATGCTCTGGCTACAGATACACGTTGTTGTTCTCCGCCTGACATAGCTGACGGTTTATGGCCTGCGCGATGAGCCACACCCAACATCTCCAGCAGTTGCATAGCATTTGTTTCGGCATCTTTTTTAGATACTCCATTTATAAATGCCGGGATACAAACATTTTCCAATGCCGTAAACTCAGGAAGCAGATGGTGAAACTGAAAGACAAACCCAATGTGCTTATTGCGAAAAGCACTGAGTTTCTTCTCATTCAACCCGCTGACCTTCACGCCATCTATCCAGACTTCTCCGGATTCAGGCCGATCTAATGTACCGATAATATGCAATAATGTGCTCTTTCCGGCTCCGGAAGCGCCCACTATAGTCACAATCTCACCTTTGTCGACTTCCAGATCTACCCCCTTCAGAATAGACAGGTCGCCGTAGGATTTATAGATTCCTTTTGCTTGTAACATCATACAGCGAAGTTACTAATTTTTGTCCGTCCTGGCAGGAATAAAAATAGGGTTGATTAGCGAATAGAACGCCCGGTCTAAAGTCTGCCTTCGTCATTTTTATCAAATAAACATTAAAAAGACGACAGACACTTGACCTTTAAAGTTAAAAACCATATTTTTACACCTTAAAATTGTCAAAATGAACATTCACGAATATCAAGGAAAGCAAATACTAAAAAGTTTTGGTGTTACTGTACAAGAAGGAATTGTAGCTGACACTCCTGAGCAAGCTGTGGAAGCCGCTAAAAAGATGAAAGAAGACTACAACTCGGACTGGGTTGTTGTAAAAGCTCAGATTCACGCAGGTGGTCGCGGTAAAGGTGGCGGTGTGAAATTGGCTAAAAATCTGGATGAAGTAAAACAAAGAGCTACTGATATCATCGGTATGCAACTGGTAACTCCTCAGACAGGTCCTGAAGGTAAAAAAGTAAACAAGGTATTAGTTGCACAGGATGTTTACTATCCGGGAGCAAGCGAAACCAAAGAATTCTATATGTCCGTATTGCTGGATCGTGCAACAGGCCGCAATATCGTAATGTATTCTACTGAAGGTGGTATGGATATCGAAGAAGTAGCTGAAAAAACTCCTCACTTGATTTTCAAAGAAGAGATTGACCCTAAAGTTGGTCTTCAGGGCTTTCAGGCACGTAAAATTGCATTCAACTTAGGATTATCAGGTCCTGCACATAAAGAAATGGTAAAATTCGTAGCTGCACTTTACAAAGCTTACGATGCTACAGATTCTTCAATGTTTGAAATCAATCCGGTATTAAAAACTTCTGACGATAAAATTTTGGCTGTAGATGCTAAAGTAAATCTGGATGAGAATGCATTATACCGTCATCCTGATTATGCAGCAATGCGTGATGTTACAGAAGAAGATCCTACTGAAGTAGAAGCTGGTGAATCTAACCTGAACTATGTAAAACTTGACGGTAACGTAGGTTGTATGGTAAATGGTGCCGGTCTTGCTATGGCAACAATGGATATCATCAAAATTGCCGGTGGCGAGCCTGCTAACTTCCTTGACGTAGGTGGTACTGCTAATGCTGAGACAGTTAAAGCCGGATTTAATATCATTCTGAAAGACCCTAATGTAAAAGCGATCCTGATCAATATCTTCGGTGGTATCGTTCGTTGTGACCGTGTTGCTCAGGGTGTAATCGATGCTTATCAGGAAATTGGAAATATTCCGGTTCCTATCATCGTGCGTCTTCAGGGAACAAATGCGGAAGAAGCTAAGAAACTGATCGATGAATCAGGACTTAAAGTATACTCGGCTATATTATTAAAAGAAGCTGCAGATTTAGTAACTAAAGTATTAAAAGGTTAATTCCTTTTTTACCACTATATCAAAAGCCTCTGACTTAAATCAGAGGCTTTTTTGATAACAACACTTCCCGTATTTATAAATAAATCAAGGATTTTAACAAATTATAAGCTATTTTTGTGAGCTGCAGAATTAAAAAACAGCAAGAGTTTATTTTGAAAAATAGCTCCAATTAATATCTAACAACAAAATGGAACACACACGTATTAAAGAATTATTGAATGCCACTGAGTTTGGGCAAGAGGTCATTGTAAAGGGATGGGTAAGAACCTTCCGTAACAATCAATTTATAGCGATCAATGATGGTTCTTCAATCAATAATATCCAGGCAGTAGTTGATTTTGAAAATACGGATGATGCGTTATTAAAAAGAATCACTACAGGTGCTGCTGTACGTGTAAAAGGAACTCTGATCGAATCTCTGGGAAAAGGCCAGAAGGTCGAAGTCAAAGTAACGGAACTTGATGTGATCGGAGATTCAGATCCCGAGAAATTCCCTTTACAACCCAAAAAACACAGTTTAGAATTTCTTCGTGAAATCGCACATTTGCGCTTCCGCACCGGAACATTCAATGCTATTTTCAAAGTACGTAATGCATTGTCATTTGCGGTACACCGTTTCTTCAATGAAAGAGACTTTGTCTATATGCACACTCCTATTATTACCGGTTCAGACGCTGAAGGTGCTGGAGAAATGTTCCGTGTCACTACTTTAGACCTGAATAATCCTCCTCGTACCGAAAACGGTGAAATAGATTTTAAAGAAGACTTCTTCGGAAAATCCACTAACCTTACGGTATCCGGACAACTGGAAGGTGAACTGGCAGCTTTAGCATTTGGTAATATTTATACTTTCGGACCTACATTCCGTGCCGAAAACTCCAATACAACCCGTCACCTGGCAGAATTCTGGATGATCGAACCAGAGATGGCTTTCTATGAACTGGAAGACAATATGGATTTGGCTGAGGCCTTATTAAAATATGTGATACAGTATGCGTTGGAAACGTGTCCGGAAGAGATCGAATTTCTGAAAAACCGTCTGCTGGAGGAAGAGAAAAACAAACCTGCTGCAGACCGTTCAGAGATGGATCTTATTGAGAAATTAAAATTCTGTCTTGAAAATGAATTTGAGCGTGTCAAATATACAGATGCGATCGAGATTTTAAAACGCAGCAAGCCAAATCAGAAGAAACAGTTTAAATACCTGATTGACGAATGGGGTGCAGATCTTCAATCTGAACACGAACGTTATCTTGTAGAAAAACATTTTAAGAAACCGGTGATCCTTACAGATTATCCAAGAGAGATCAAATCATTCTATATGAAACAGAACGAGCCGGATATATTAGGCAGAAACACTGTTCGTGCGATGGATATTCTGTTTCCGGGAATAGGTGAAATGGTAGGTGGATCCCAAAGGGAAGAAAATCTGGACAAATTACTGGCTCGTATGGCTGAGGTAGGAATACCGGCTGAAGAAATGGAATGGTTCCTGGATACACGTCGTTTCGGATCGGTTCCTCACTCAGGTTTCGGAGTCGGATTTGAGCGACTGGTACTATTCGTAACAGGAATGACCAATATCCGTGATGTTATCCCATTCCCAAGAACACCAAAAAATGCGGAATTTTAATCCGGAATAACAACATATCAGAAACCGTCAAAAACATTAAAGCCTTTTGACGGTTTTTATATTATAAGAATCCGTTGTTCACGCGGAATGCAACGTGAACCGTTTAATATCTTTTAAATTTCAGGCTTCAATATGCTTATCCGAATTTACGAAAACAATCCTAATGAAAAGGCAATACAACAAGTCGTTGATGTATTAAAACGTGGCGGTGTAATTATCTACCCTACAGATACCGTATATGGTATTGGTTGCGATATCACCAATCATAAGGCTATAGAACGCGTATGTGAGATAAGAGGATTGAAAGTAGATAAAGCAAACTTATCTTTTATCTGTTACGATCTGACAGACATTTCGCAATATACCAAACCCTTTGACACCAGTGTATTCCGCGTGCTGAAAAAAGCACTTCCGGGTCCGTTTACTTTTATCTTCAACGCAAGCGGTCAGGTACCCAAACTTCTTTCTTCCAAAAAGAAAACTGTCGGTATACGTGTTCCTGACAATCATATTGTGAGAGAGATCGTCAGAGTACTGGGAAATCCTATTGTAACGACCTCGATTCGTGATGAAGATGATATTCTGGAATATTCCACTGATCCGGAACTTATCCACGAAAAATACGAAAATCTGGTAGATATCGTAATAGACGGTGGTTATGGAGATAATGTAGCTTCCACTGTGGTAGATCTTACCAACGGAGATTTTGAGATTGTCCGTGAAGGCAAAGGGGATCTTGAGCAGTATTTGTAATGGTGAACTAAAAAAGGATTGTTGGCCTTGTTATCCGAATTATAGACCGATACTCTTTTTTTAAAGAATGATCAATTCTTCGATAACAACCTGCCCAACATATTCATTAAGACGGCCAATAATCTGCCTGCGCATTAGAGCTAATTCGTTCTTGATTACTGCAGATTCCACCTTAACATACATCTTCCGGTCTTTGATATAAATTTTCTGGGTACGGTTGGCAATTGCTTTCCCAATAATCTCAGGCCATGCATTGACAATAGAAGATTCGTCAAATTTACGACGCAGACGATAGGTATCCACCCATTTTTCAATAGCCTGTTTTATACCAATATCATCATTGGAATGAATTTCGTCTACCTTCTTCTTATACATCTTGTATTGCGCCTCCTTTGATATCAAAGATACGGATTGGTTGTGCGATTTCCTCAAAAATTCTTTGCACACGTTCTGAATCTGTATCGGTGAGGAAGATCTGGCCAAAATCGTCTTCCGAAACCATCTGCATCAGTTTACGTGTACGTCTTTCATCCAGTTTATCAAAGATATCATCCAGCAGCAACAATGGCTTGAAGCCTTTTCTTGCCTGAAGAAAACTATACTGGGCTAATTTTAATGCAATGAGAAATGATTTTTGCTGCCCCTGAGAGCCAAATTTCTTTAATGGCATCCCTTCATGTATGGTAAACAGAAGATCGTCTTTATGTATACCCTGAGAGGTTCTTTCCAATGCCCGGTCACGTTCCAGGTTTCTATCCAGTAATTCATGAAAATCAACAGTCATCAACGGAGATTCATACACCAGAGATACCTGTTCTGCACTTTCAGTAAGAAAATGATAATGCTTTTCAAATTCAGGAAGAAAATCCTTCATGAATTGCTGACGCTTCTCAAAGATCTGTGCTCCTACTTCTACAAGCTGCAGGTTTAATACTTCCAGTAACCCCAGATCAAGTTGTCCGGTTTCCCGTGCTTGTTTGAGCATGACATTACGCTGAAGCATGACCTTATTATACGTGATAAGCTTATCCAGATAGTGATGATCCGTCTGCGAGATTACATTATCCATAAACTTACGACGTTCTTCACTTCCGTCCGTGATGATCATACTGTCATTCGGAGAGATCATGACCAACGGAAATTGTCCGATATGATCGGCAAGTCGCGGATAGTCCTTTTTATTTTTTTTAAACTGCTTTTTCTGATTCTTTTTCAGACTACAGGAGATTACATCTGTACGGGTATCATTTTCAAATGATCCCTGTACCATAAACCAGTCCATCCCCTGCTTAATATGCTGAGAATCGATCGGATTGAAATAACTTTTACACAGGGAAAGGTAATGTATAGCGTCTAAAAGGTTGGTTTTGCCGGCACCGTTCTCTCCGGCGAAAGCATTTACTTCCGGCAAAAATTCTAAAGCGGATTCCGTATAATTTTTAAAATTTAAAACAGATAATTGTTTTAACCACATAGACCGCAAAGATAACCTTTTTAGGAAGGAAAAGTGCTTATTTTATCTCTTCGAAGTCTACAAACTCTCCAGCTGTAGCTGTTCCAGGTCTGCGCTTTTCTTCTTTTTTAGAAGGAGCATATTCTACACGTACTCTTCCTTCATCGGCACGTGTTTGCTGTTCATACTGTTGATATCCAAACGGACCGTTACCGGTGGTATATTGTGATTGCTGAGCTTTTTTCATAATACGCTCTGCCGCTTTACGCATAGCGAATGGTAAAATTAATCTGAAAAGAAACCTTACTATGAAATAAACAGCGAAAGCTATCAATAAAAATTTCAATAATGGAGCCATACTAATTCGTTGCTTTTTCTCAAATTTAATAAATAATAGAAGAGATACCTTGTGTTTTTGTCAGAGAAAAATCACTTAACAAAATTTTAATCTTTTCTGAGCTTCCGTGCGTATTCTACAGCTTTATAGAATTCTTCCTGTTTGTGTGTGCCTATTACATACACCAGACCGTCCTTATCCGTCAGCCAGATCGCATCATTACCACCTGAATAAAAGCGAATTTTGCCATTTTTATGCAGGTTGTACACCGGATTATTAAAGATAAAAGTGCTGTATTTTTTCTTTTCCACTTTTGCGATGCTGTTCAGGTCTATTTTGACAAGACGTGTTGTCCATAGCCCGCTGATACTCACACAGTTTTCCCTGACAACCGTTCTGTAATGTAACATATACATCATCAGTATCGATACCAGTATAACAGCCACACCTACAATAAAAAATAATTGACGTGAAGCCAGATGATCCAGATTGAGATAGTAAGCAATAAAACAGAACAACGCTAAGATCAGGCGGACACTGATCCAGGTCTTATCTCTACCCAGATACTGTTGCTCTACAAATAAGTTTGGCTCTTCCATATAATTATTCACAGACTAAAGTAAATACTTTTTTTGTATTGTTCGTTATCTTAAACCGATTGTCTAACCTGTAATTGACAATCCAGATAATTTCCCCCGTTCCGTCCACCAAGATAGGAATTCGTGCCTTGGCAAAGGAATTTATTTTTTGCTGAATGAAATAATCACTCACTTTCTTCTTACCCTCCATCCCTAACGGATAAAAAACATCACCTTCCTGCCAACTTCGGATTTGTAAAGGAAACTTTAATTTATCCCAGTCAATTTTGGCGATATGTTTCTCTTTTACAATATCCCTTGAAGAAGATTTTTCAATATTAAAATGAAAGCCCTTCCATTCGGCTTGTTCATCTGTTTCCTCAATGCAAACCGGAGTTTCTTCCTCCGAAACAATCGGATGCAAGATCAAGTGTGTACGATCCACTAACAAGCGGTATGTGTCAGATTCAAAAATACGTCCCGTTCCATTATCCCAGGTTATTACCAGATCTTCCAGTACATTCTTTTGAAAATGATAGGGCTGAAAAAGCTCATACAGCAGTGCCGGATTAGTAAGGTACGGTTCCAGACTTTTCCTTTCAATAAGCACTTCTGCGGTAACTTTACTTTCCTGAAATAAAGACTCACGAACAGGGTTTACAAAATCCTGAAGAAGCTGATAGGCTCCTGCAAATTTGTCTATACTAGATGCAAAACTTTGTACAAACTCCGGATTTATCTCTTCCATCAAGGGAACAATCTTCAATCTGATTTTATTTCTGGCATATTTAACAGAAAAATTAGACTGATCATCCCTGTACGGAATCTGTAAAAGACGAACTGCCTCCGTAACTTCTGCAGCCCGGAGAAACAACAAGGGCCGGATGATACGTTCACGTCTTGGCTGTATACCCTGCAGACCTGCAAGACCTGTACCTCTGATCATATTAAGCAAAACTGTTTCGATATGATCATTGCAGTGTTGTGCAACCGAGATGTATGCACAGTCCTGAGCAATACGCAATTCTTCAAACCACTGATAACGTAAGTCACGGGCTGCCATTTGTATAGAAATCTTGTTTTCTTCTGCGTACGCTTCTGTATCAAATCTTTTGATGAAAACAGGAATACCATACTTTTCGCCAAAGGCTTCGACAAGCTGCTGATCAAGATCAGACTCCTCTCCTCTCAGGGAAAAATTACAATGTGCTATAATCACAGGATAGTTCGATTCCAGAAAAAGTCTGGCCATCAGCATAGAATCCTTACCTCCGCTTACAGCCAGTACAATTTTATCATCCGGACCAAAAAGCCCGTTTTGATTTACATATCTATGAAATCTTTCCAGCACATTCATGTACCCAAAGTTAAGGCTTATTTTTTCCGAAAGTGTGTCTTTTTTGATAACGACAAAGAAAGCTCTCAGATTTTTGCAGTTGCTGTAATCCTTTAAATGACGTAAGGATTTTATATGAAGTCTATTTATATGGAAAAATTAATTTTTTTAGGGTAACAATTAAATGTAATCCTTTCATAATATGTTTATAAATTGGAAAGGGCTTAATTTACCTTTCGATTTGAAAATAGACAATTTTATTCTTCTAATAAAATCTTATTGCACTCTGAATTCCCGGATGTTATCATAAACGGGATTGGTTTTAATGAAAATTTTTGCTTTAACAATTATTTGCACTTTATTTGCATATTTTTGCTGCTGTGAAACGATTATTCCTTTTTGTCTTAACATATATTTTCTGTCTGTTTGCATCCGCTCAACAGCCACAGCCTACTGGAGATCAGCTCAAGCTGGTTTCATCATCCAGTATGCGCCTGGTCAAAAATCCGGATCGTACTATTTATTACAGACCTGTTTTTGAACACAAAGGAAGTACGTTATCTGCTGACAGCGGATATATGTATGAGGATGGAATCGGCAGACAGTTTTTTGAAGCCTTTGACAATGTCGTTATAACGCAACCCAGCGGTACGATCATCTATTCAGATAAACTTCATTATGACGCAGCTCCTCAGATTGCCACGCTGACACGTAATGTGCGTATGGTCGATAAATCTTCTGTACTGACCACCAATTACCTGACGTACAATATGCGCAGCAAAGTCGGCACATACACCGGTGGTGGGCGGATTGTCAGTAAAGGAGACACTATTACTTCTAAAAATGCCTATTACTTTGAGAATACGCAGGATGCCTATTTCAGAAATAAGGTTGTCGTAAGAACACCGGACGTCAAGATCTATACGGATACCATGCGTTATAATTCTGTTCAACGGGTTACATATTTCTTCGGTCCAACCAACATCAAAGGAAATAAAGGCGAAAATCTGTATACGGAAAAAGGAAATTACAATACGGCTACCGGTGTTGCCCGCTTTTCTAAAAACAACCTGTACACAGAAGGTTCTAAGTTTCTCAAAGGAGACAGCTTATATTATGACAGAGCTACAGGAGAAGGTAAAGCGTACCGTAATGTAGTTTTTGTAGATACAGTTGATAAATTCTATGCCAATGGCGGGTACGGATTGTATAAACAATCGGATGAGTCTATCACCATGACGGATAAGCCATTGGTTACAATGGTGATTAAAAAAGACTCAACCAGTACCAGCGACTCTACTTCTGCCAAACCTGTAGAAAAAGAGGAGAAGGGTAAAAAGTCCGGTAAGGAAAAAACTGTAGAAAAAAAGAAATCCAAAGAAGAGGAATCCTTTAAGGAAATCAGCCCGATCACACCCGTTTCCAAAGACTCGGTATCCGCGACTGTCAAACCTGAGCCGCAGGTAGATTCCGCTTATATGACAGCTGATACCTTATATTCAAAGGTTATTTTCCTCAAAGACTATAAAGCACTCGATTTCAAGCTCGATCGGAATGGCGGACTCATAGAGGAAATAGCAGATGAAGACTACGGGGATGATGACGGTAACGAAAATACGGATAGCCTGTCTATGTCAGGCAATATAAGTGGTCTGTCAGATTCGACTCAAACAGATAGTCTTCATATAGAAGGATTAAAATCTGACTCGGCCAAAACTGTGATCAAGCAAGTCAAAGAGACAAGTAAAGCCATCACAAAAAATACCACAGCCCCACCTAAAAAACCTGCTGTCGTACAACAGGAAAAAGGGGATCCGAATAAAATACTAATCGGTAAGACCCTGACAGCAGACAGTGTGCTCAGACAGCGAACGGTATTGCCCAAAGGAAATGAGAGTGACAGCCTGATCAACAAAGCTTTGTTAGTTGCCAAATCACCGGACTCTGTCACGACTACTCCTAAAGACAGTGCTTATCTGGATACGGCACGTACGCGGATTATCATAGCACATTATAATGTACGTATGTTCAAATCTGACCTGCAGGCAGTCGCTGATTCGGTATATTACGGCATGGCCGACTCCATGTTCAGGTTTATGGGACGCCCTATGATATGGGCCGAAGGATCGCAAATCTCTGCAGATACGCTCTATCTGCAGATCAAGGAGCAACGTCTGGACAATATGTTATTGGTGAACAGTGCGTTCATGGTTAATGCTGTACTGGATACCATCAAATTCAATCAACTCAAAGGGAGAAAGATTACAGGCTTCTTTGCTGGCAATAATCTGGATCGTTTATTTGTTGACGGGAATGCGGAAAACATGATTTTCGTGGTCAATGAAGAGAAAAAAGTTATCACGGAAATGTTTCATGACCGCAGCAGCCGGATCAAAATTCTGATGGAAAACCGAAAAATCAAGGATTATGTATCCATCCGCAAGGTGGATGGCAAAGTATATCCATTGAATATGGTGACCAATGAGAATGAAGTATTGCCCGGATTTATATGGCGACCGGAAGACCGCCCGGTGTCTAAGGAAGATTTACTTAACAGAAAACGTGAAATTCCAAAAGATATAAATCCACCCGCAGCAAGTTCTTCATCCGGCAGCAAGTCTGCTGCTAAAGATCCTGTGGCGGAAAAGAAAGATCCGAAAGAGGGGAATAAAACGGAAGTTAAAAAACCTGCAGATCAAAAGACTGAACCAAAAAAAGTGAATCAGGAATCTAAAAATCCGGTAAAAGAGGAATCTGAACCTGTCACGGAAACAAATTGATTTCAATCGGCATTACATTTACAGCAAAATTACTTCCTGCAATACTGACAAAAGGTTTAAGCAAAGAATCAAAGTCCTTGATTCGTCTTTTCGAAATACTTTTCGAGAACGCGGAGTGCGATAAGATCTTCTAATTTTCTGTTTTTAAACTGTTGAATGTACTGATGTGCATTACCAATAATTTTTTCAGCTTCCTGCGGATGATTAATATAGTAGTGCAGCTTTTCCTCCAGATCCGAATAATCATCTTTAATCTGTATATAGTGAAAATCCGGGATCAGTCTACCTTCCATAAACCATGTTTCATATTTAGGCAGAGGCATTACTGCTACGGAATTGGAAGACATGATCCATTTGAGATTTGTAGCAACATCATTTCCTTCCAGAGACAGAATAAACTTATAATCCAGATGCTGCTGAATAGAAATAGGCTTACTGTACCATTCCGGATGATCATTATCCATCACGACACTCCCCAGATCACATAAAGGGTTGCCAAAGTACAATTCAAAAAAACGTTTGCGGTGTTGCTGGTAAGCTGCAAATCTTCCGATCAGCATATCCTTTTTACTACCAAACGCAATATCATCCTGTATAAAATTAAAGTGCCTGATCTTATCCAGATTAAGTAAGACAGCATTTTTATTATCTCCGGCGATGGGTCTGCTTTTCACTATTGCCGGACATTCGGGAATATCCACCACATCACCGGGTATCATCTGCAGTTTAAGTAGAGGATCAAAATAGCGGGCATATTCTTTCGTATCAAAATAATATACCCGGATTTTTTCAGGAATCTTAAATTCAGCTATTGCAACAGCCGCGGATGTCAGGGAAGTATTCTGCTGAAGCTTATTGTAATAATTCACCCGATCTTCCAGTGCTTTACTGTCAAATTTCGGGATTGCCTGAAATTTAGATTTTAATCGGGACCTATACCAGAACGAAAGAGGAATCTCCCTTAAAAGTGCTTTAAAATAATAGGCAAGCTTAAAATTCTTATTCTTAAAAACTATCCGCTTTATATTGATCATAATGATTTCAAAAAGCCTGTTAATGCCTTGACTGCAATAGAACGATGGCTGATTCCATTCTTTTCGTCTGCAGTCATTTCAGCAAATGTCTTTTCATATCCATCCGGAATAAAAATCGGATCATACCCGAATCCTTCCGTCCCTCTCCTTTCAGAAATAATTGTCCCAGCAATAGTACCTTCAAAGAAGTACTGCTGTTCATTCAGAAATAAGGATATAACTGTTCGAAATCTGGCTTTACGATTTTCACTACCTCCTAATTTTTCAAGAACCAGATCGATATTACGTTCCATATCTCTAGATCCTGAATAACGGGCTGAGTATACCCCAGGTTCATTATTGATTGCTTCGATTTCTAATCCTGAATCATCTCCAAAACAATATAAACCATATTTATTTACAAGATAATCTGTTTTCTGTTTTGCATTTTCTTCAAAGGTATCTCCGGTTTCGGGAATATCATCCTGACAATTGATATCATCCAGACTTTTGATCATAAAAGCATCCCCTACTATAGCACGTACTTCATCCAGTTTATGCGCATTATTTGTTGCAAAAATTAATTCGATCATATCTACAAATTAAAAAATAAAATTTCAGAAAAGCCCCTGTTTGCCAAAAAACTTTAGTTGGCAAAGGTATTTATAAAAAGATCAGATGATGTAAAGAGCTTAAGAAGCTATAAAAGTTTTGAATTCTATCCAGAATGCCTTTTTCTTCTCTATATCCACAAACATTTCCTCAAAACTATAGGTATTAAATACCGTGGCTACACGACCTTTCATGTAAGAGTTATGAGGGATATGCGGCAAGACAAGAGATGTCGGTTCGACGCCCAGCAGAATGATTTTTGTTGGCGTAAAAAACTGCATAATGCGTTTGAAATCATTCGGATTATGCGGATTAGCCAGATTGACAACAGCCACATCGGAGGGAGCAAGCTGAAGAGCACCAATTGTTTTCACAAATGCTTCCTGAGCACCTGCTGAAAAATACGGATATTCCTGATAACGTAAAATAAAGACAATCCCTCTATCTTTATTTCCCTGATAAATAAACTCCTCCGTCGCATCCGTTTTCACTTCTGCAGACAGAGGAGTTTGTATAGATGTTGCTTCCACAAATTCATCCTCCTGTCTATGTGCAAAGGACTGCCCGGCAGAAAACAATGTCTCTGACATGAGTGCTTTGATAGCAGCAGGGTTATCGGTGAGCAAATTCTTCATGTATAGCGTATACTAAAGTTAATTCTATTGACCCAGTACGTAAGCAAATACCAAAGGCGCCACAATAGTCGCATCAGATTCAATAACAAACTTAGGTGTATCGATATCCAATTTGCCCCAAGTGATTTTTTCATTAGGAACAGCTCCTGAATATGAACCGTAAGAAGTTGTTGAATCCGAAATCTGGCAGAAGTAAGACCAGAAAGGAACATCTTCCCACTCCAGATCCTGATACATCATCGGCACTACACAGATAGGGAAATCACCGGAAATACCACCTGCAATCTGGAAAAAACCTACCCCTTTTCCGCTGGAGTTTTCACGGTACCATTCTGTCAGGTAGATCATATATTCAATACCGGACTTTACAGTGCTGGCTTTCAGATTTCCTTTGATTACATTCGCAGCGAAGATATTTCCTGTTGTGGAATCTTCCCATCCCGGACATATAATAGGCAGATTCTTTTCAGCGGCAGCTACAATCCATGAATTTTTAGGATCAATCTCGTAGTATTGTTCCAATACACCTGAATTTACGACCTGATATAAGAACTCATGCGGAAGGTAACGCTCACCTTTGGCTTCAGCTGCATGCCATACGTCCTCAAGGTGCTTCTGCAAACGACGGAAAGCCTCTTCTTCAGGAATACAGGTATCAGTGACACGGTTATAGTGATTATCTAATAACTCTCTCTCCTGCTCAGGAGTCAGATCGCGATAGTTCGGAACTCTTTTGTAATGTGAGTGCGCAACCAAGTTCATCACATCCTCTTCCAGATTGGCTCCGGTACAGGAAATAATTGCAACTTTATCCTGACGGATCATCTCAGCTAAAGAAATTCCCAATTCAGCAGTACTCATCGCACCACCTAAAGAAATTAACATTTTACCACCTTCGTTCAGATGCGCTTCATAACCTTTCGCTGCATCCACCAATGCTGCTGCATTGAAGTGAAGGTAATTTTTCTCAAGAAACTGAGAAATAGGACCTTTTTGTGTACTCATGATAATTATTAATTATATAAAAATTAAGCAACAACAAAGGTAATAATTTGGATTGAGGTAGGGTAAAGATTTATGACTTTCTCTATCCGTAAAAAGATACTATCAAAAGCCGGATGATCAGATCACCCAACTTTCACATTTCTTTAAATATTCCGCATCAATATCTGCTCCTATACCAGGGGTATCACTTACCGAGATCCGGTATCCGTCATATTGTACTCCTCCGATGACAGGATCTTCCAGATGTCCGACCATACATGTATCCAGATCATAGAATCTGACCATTTTTGCCGCATAAGCAAAATGTACTTTCGCAGCTAAAGCCAGACGGCTTTCCAGCATACCTCCAATCATACATGGAATACCAAACTCTGCTGCAACGGCATCTATTCGTAAAGCCTCTGCAATACCTCCTGATTTTGAAAATTTAATATTGATATAATCACAGGCATCCTCCCGGCACAGCCGCTCTGCATCATAATGTGAATACACAGATTCGTCAGCCATAATCGGGACTATTGTTTCTGTACGCAACTGAGGAAGCAAATGGTCATTCCATGTCCGCATAGGCTGCTCACAGTATTGTATTTTAAAAGGTTCCAGTCCCTGCAAAGCCTGTACGGCTTGTTCATATGACCAACCCTGATTTGCATCAATTCGAACCGGCATATCAAAACCAACAGCTTTGCGGATGGCCCTGATCCGTTCAATATCTGTCTGAGGATCTTTCCCCAGTTTCACCTTCAATACAACAGCACCTTCACGCTGAAGATTTCTGGCCTTTTCAGCCATTTCTTCAGGAGATGCTATACCCAGTGTCATATCCGTAGTAATATCCCGGCGCTCCCCTTTTAAAAACTGATACAACGGCAATCCGGCATGTTTGGACGCAAGATCAAATAATGCACTGTCAAAAGCGCTTTTTATTGTTTTGTTTCCGGCAATATAAAGATCCAGTTCGGCAAGACGGTCCTGTATAGCCAGCGGATCCTTTCCTTTCCATAATTTTGCAAAATCACGGGCAAGCACCAGACAGGTATCCTGAGTCTCTCCTACAATCATCGGAAATGCAGAACACTCTCCTACTCCATATATTCCTTCGTCTGTATTTACCCTGATAAAAGTATTCTGAGCATAGTCCATCGTTCCTGTCGCAATGACAAACGGCTCCATCGGAATACTTAGTCTGTAGATCTCAATAGTCGTAATAACCATAATTTATTTGTTTACATCCCAAAAGTACAGAATGTTATTCCAATAACAGAAGCTCTAAGCTAATAAAATACAAAATCTATTGCATTAATCATGTTTAATTAACAAAGAATCAATATAAATTAGTTTTATTTGTGAATAATATAAAAATATAAGACTTTTATTCCTATATTAGCAAACTGATTATATTTTTGAGGAGAAGATGACAAACGAAAGAATAGAGAAAAAAGGACTTTACGACCCTGATTTTGAACATGACGCATGTGGTGTAGGCTTTGTAGCACATATTAAAGGCCGCAAGTCCCACAACCAGGTTAAGGATGCCTTGACCATGTTAGAAAATATGGAACACCGCGGTGCCTGCGGTTGTGATCCTGAAAGTGGTGACGGTGCCGGGATTATGATCCAGCTGCCTCATGAGTTCCTGTGGGAAGAATGTATTTCACTAGGCATTCAACTCGAAGAGCCCGGTTATTACGGAACAGGAATGTTATTTCTGCCAAAAGAAGCGGAAATGAATACACTTTGCAGAAGTACAGTCGTTGAAGCCTGCGAAGAACGCAATATGCGCTTCCTTGGGTTTCGTACGGTGCCTGTAAACCGGGAAGGTATAGGTCCGACTGCGCTGAGTGCCGAACCGGAGATTGTCCAATTCTTCGTAGCACGACCAGAAGGAGTGTTTAACACAGAAGAATTCGAACGCAAACTCTTTGTTCTGAGACGTCTCATCATTCAGAAAATCAAAAAACACCAAGAATACCCTCTCCCTATTTATATTGCCTCTCTATCTTGTAAGACTATCATTTATAAAGGCCAGCTTACGACTTATCAGGTAGGAACTTATTTCAAAGATTTGCGGGATCCTCGTGTTGTATCTGCTTTTGGTCTGGTACACTCCCGGTTCTCCACTAATACATTTCCTTCCTGGTCATTAGCACAGCCTTTCAGACATATTGCCCATAACGGGGAGATCAATACACTTACCGGCAACTTAAACTGGTTCTATGCCGGTGTCCGCTCTCTTTCATCCCCTTATTTTACAGATGAAGAAATGCAGATTCTATTACCTGTCGTAGATAAAGGCCAGTCTGATTCCGCCTGTCTGGACAATGTAGTTGAACTGTTATTACACAGCGGCAGAAGTCTGCCTCATGTTATGCTTATGCTGGTGCCTGAAGCCTGGGATGGTAACACGCAGATGGATCCCTTGAAAAAAGCATTCTATGAATATCATGCGACACTTATGGAACCATGGGACGGACCAGCAGCACTGTGTTTTACAGATGGCAAAACTATCGGAGCGACATTAGATCGTAATGGATTAAGACCCTTACGTTATGCGATTACTTCAGATGACCGCGTTGTAGTTGCATCAGAAGCCGGAGCCCTACCTGTTCCTGAAAGCTTAATTATCCAAAAAGGCCGTCAACAGCCCGGAAAGATTTTTGTAGTCGATATGGAAGCAGGACGCATCCGCACAGATGAAGAGGTAAAAGGTGAACTTATCCGTCAGCAACCTTATGGCGAATGGTTAAATAATTACAAAATCCGTCTGGAAGAACTGGCTGACCCACGTGTCACCTACACCTACTTATCTAAAGAATCTGTTTTCAAATATCAGCAAGGGTTCGGTTATTCGCGTGAGGATCTGGAAACAATACTGGCTCCGATGGCGCTTACCGGATATGAGCCTATCGGATCAATGGGAACTGACGTTCCTTTAGCAGTTCTGTCTGATCAGCCTCAACATCTTTCCAGCTATTTCAAACAGTTCTTCGCTCAGGTTACCAATCCGCCTATAGATCCTATTCGCGAAAGACTGGTCATGAGTCTGGCGACATTTATCGGTAATGCCGGTAATATTCTGATTGAAGATAAAAAATTCTGTCACTGTGTGACACTACAACACCCTATCCTGACTTCAAGTGAGCTGGAAAAACTTCGTTCTATCGATACAGGTGTATTTCAGGCGAAAACTTTACAACTCTATTTCAAAGCTGACGGAAAATCAGGTTCACTGGAAGATGGCCTTGAAAGACTTTGTCGTTATGCAGATGATGCTGTACGTGACGGATTTGAAGTATTAATCCTTTCGGACAGAGCCATTGATTCACAACATGCTCCTATTCCGTCCATCCTCGCAGTTTCTGCGGTACATCACCATCTGATCAAAACCGGTAATCGCGGTGCTGTAGGTTTGGTAGTTGAAGCAGGAGATGTCTGGGAAGTGCATCACTTTGCTTGTCTGCTGGCATTCGGAGCGACCGCAATCAACCCGTATATGGCACTGGCAAGTATCCGTACCATGAAAGAACAGGGACATCTGGATACCGATCTGACATGGGATACCTTAAAGAAAAACTACGTAAAAGCTATCTGTGCAGGTTTATTAAAGATATTCTCCAAAATGGGTATATCAACTCTTCAATCTTACCATGGTGCTCAGATCTTTGAGGTCCTGGGGATTGACAAAACAGTAGTAGACCAATACTTCTGCGGATCTGTATCCCGCATCGGAGGTCTTTCATTAGATGATATTGCAACAGAAGTTTTGATCAAACACTGGACTGCGTTCGGAAACTCAAGAGTCGAAAAGAATCTCCTTCCGGAAGGTGGTGTCTACCAATGGAAAAGAAGAGGAGAAGGTCATCTCTGGAATCCGCAGACCGTACACTTATTACAGCAGGCATGCCGCAATAACGATTACGAATCATATAAAAAATACGCAGGTCTGATCAACAATCAAAAAGAGAAGATGTATACGCTTCGCGGATTGCTGGATTTTGCAAAACACCGTACGGCAGTATCTATTGATGAAGTAGAATCTGCAAATGATATTATGAAGCGATTTGCTACTGGAGCTATGTCACTGGGATCTATTTCGACCGAGGCACACAGTACACTGGCTATTGCTATGAACCGTATCGGAGCCAAAAGCAATACCGGTGAAGGTGGAGAAGATGCGTCACGCTTTATACCGCTGGCAAACGGAGATTCTATGCGATCGGCTATCAAACAAGTTGCTTCAGCACGTTTTGGTGTGACTTCACACTATCTGACAGAAGCAGATGAGATACAGATCAAGATGGCTCAAGGTGCAAAACCGGGTGAAGGCGGGCAGCTGCCAGGTCATAAGGTGAACGATTTCATTGCGAGATTGCGTCACTCTACTCCGGGTGTAGGACTGATCTCTCCTCCTCCGCATCACGATATTTATTCTATCGAGGATTTGGCTCAGCTGATCTTTGACCTTAAAAATGCAAACCGTAAAGCTCGTATCAACGTAAAACTGGTATCTAAAGCCGGTGTAGGTACGATCGCTGCCGGTGTAGCAAAGGCTCATGCTGATGTTATCCTTATTGCCGGATATGACGGCGGTACAGGAGCCTCTCCTATCAGTTCGGTCAAACATGCCGGATTGCCATGGGAACTTGGTCTTGCTGAAGCACATCAGACACTGGTACAAAATAAACTACGCAGCCGTGTAGTATTACAAGCTGACGGACAGATGAAAACCGGACGTGACATTGTAATTGCAACATTATTGGGTGCTGAGGAATGGGGTGTAGCTACCGCAGCCCTTATCGCAGGAGGCTGTATCATGATGCGTAAATGTCATCTGAATACTTGTCCTGTGGGCGTAGCTACTCAGGATCCCGAATTACAAAAATTGTTCTCCGGTAAACCGGAAGATATTGTCAATCTTTTCCGCTTCCTGGCTGAAGAGATTCGTGAAACAATGGCAGAACTTGGTTTCCGTACCATCAATGAAATGGTTGGCCGTGCGCAGTTCCTTAAAAAACGTGAAAATATCCAACATTGGAAAGCTAAGAAAATTGATTTTTCAAGTATCCTGTATGTAGCCAGAAATTCTGCAGGTGAATCACTTCATAATACGGAAGAGCAGGATCACGGCATGGGTATGATACTGGATTGGGGCTTACTGAAACAAGCGAAAGCGGCTTTCGAAAGCAAAACACCTGTATTCGGTACATTCCCTGTAAAAAACACAGACCGTACAGTGGGTACCCTGCTTTCCAATGAAATATCTAAGTTATTTGGTGCAGAAGGGTTCCCGGATAATACGATCAATTACAAATTTGAAGGTTCTGCAGGGCAGTCTTTCGGTGCATTTAATACCAAAGGGATTTCTTTTGAACTGGAAGGTGAAGCAAATGATTATGTAGGAAAAGGACTTTGCGGAGCTCAATTGGCTATTTATCCGACAAAAGACAGTCCATTGGTCGCGCATGAAAATATCATCATCGGTAATGTTGCTTTATACGGGGCTACCTCCGGGCATCTCTTTATCAACGGTATGGCAGGTGAGCGATTTGCAGTACGCAATTCAGGCGCAACAGCAGTAGTCGAAGGTATCGGAGACCATGGCTGTGAATATATGACTGGTGGTCGTGCACTGATCCTGGGTCCTACAGGACGTAATTTTGCTGCCGGTATGAGTGGAGGTATTGCCTGGATATACGATATCAACGGTACATTCAGAGAAAACTGTAATATGGAGATGGTAGATCTGGATCCGTTAGATACAGAAGACGAAACAACAATCATTGCCCTATTGAAGCGCCATATCCACCTGACCAAAAGTGAAAGAGCAAATTACATCCTTCAACACTGGGCAGCTGAGAAATCAAGATTTATCAAAGTATTCCCTCGTGAATATAAAAATGTATTACTTAAAAAATTGGTAGAAGCTAAATAAGGGGCAATTGTCATGGGAAAACCAACCGGATTTTTAGAATATGATAGAACACTTCCTAAAAAGGAAGCAGTTGAAAATAGAAAACAACATTATCAGGAGTTTGTAAAAAGCTATTCTGATACACAACTTAATGAGCAGGCTGCACGTTGCATGAACTGCGGTATCCCTTTTTGTCACTCGGGATGTCCGCTGGGCAATGTGATTCCTGAATTTAATGACGCTGTATATGACGGAAGATGGGAAGATGCATACAATATCCTGATCTCAACCAATAACTTTCCGGAGTTTACAGGCCGTATATGTCCTGCTCCATGTGAGTCAGCCTGTGTACTGGGTATCAATAAGCCTCCTGTAGCTATTGAAGAGATCGAGAAGCATATTATCGAGATTGCCTTCAAAAATAAATTCGTAAAACCGAACAGAAGCTATTTAAAAACAGGCAAAACGGTAGCAGTTATAGGTGCCGGTCCTGCAGGTCTTGCTGCCGCAGCACAACTGAATAAAGCAGGTCACGATGTCGTTGTTTATGAGCGCGATGACAAAGTCGGCGGACTGTTACGTTACGGTATTCCGGATTTTAAACTGGATAAATCGATTATCGACAGACGTATTGAGATTATGGAGCAGTCGGGCATAGTATTCCGTACCAACAGCGAAGTTGGGAAAAATGTTCCGGTATCGGAGCTGGCTCCTTTTGATGCTATTGTACTTACAGGAGGCTCTACAATTCCCCGTAA